>JBPYFL010000001.1:0-23899 GCA_051986485.1 Streptosporangiaceae bacterium
GACGCCGGCCCGGACGACGACGGCGAGGCCGAGCCGGAGCAGGAGCCCGCGGCGGCGGACGCCGCTGGCGCCCGGGGGCCGGCCGGCGACAGCGACGGCAACGGCCGGGGCGAGCCGGACTCCGGCCCGCCGCCCGCGCCGCCCGGCACCCCCACCGGCGCCAGGTTCGGCGGTTCCGCCGCGGCGCACGCGTTCGACACCGGCACCCGGCGCCGGCCGGTCGTCTTCGAGGAGGAAGACGACCTCGACGTGCCCGACTTTCTCAAGTGACACAGTTTCTCACGTGACACAGGCCGCACCGCAGGATCAGATCGCCCGCGCCAGCCTGGCGCCCGGGATCCGCGTCGCTATCACCGGGCGCGCGGGCGGTGTCAGCGAGCCGCCGTATCAGACGCTCAACCTCGGCCGCTCGGTCGGCGATGATCCGGCCGCAGTAGCGCGCAACCGCGTCCTGCTGGCCACGGCGTGCGGGGTGGATCCAGCGAAGATCACCTGGATGCGCCAGGTACACGGTGCCGAGGTGGTGCGGGTAACCGGGCCGCACACCGGCGAGCATCCCGAGTGCGACGCGGTCTTCACCGCCGCGCGCGGGGTCCCGCTGGCGGTGCTCGCCGCCGACTGCGCGCCGGTTCTGCTGGCCGACCCGGACGCCGGACTGGTCGGCGCCGCGCACGCCGGGCGCGCCGGGATGGAGGCCGGGGTGGTACCCGCGCTGATCGCGGCGATGACCTCGGCGGGAGCGAACCCGGCCGGGATGAGCGCCCTGATCGGCCCGGCGGTCTGCGGCGGCTGCTACGACGTTCCGGAGGAGTTGCGGGCCCGGGTCTCGGCAGCCGTGCCGCGGGCGCACTGCGTAACCCGCGGCGGGCGCCCCGGGCTGGACATCACGGCCGGCATCTCGGCGCAGGTCGCCGCCGCGGGCATCCAGGACGTCGAGCGCGACGGCCGGTGCACCGCGGAGACACCCGGGCTGTACTCGCACCGGCGCGACCGCCGCACCGGCCGGTTCGCCGCCCTCGTCTGGATCGAGTAATGCGGCGCCCGGGTTTGGACGGGGGGCGCGCTGCCGCGTTTCGCGCAGCCGGTCGGGGACGGTCATGAACCGGCAGGAAGAACTGGCGGCCAACCTCGCCACGCTGCGCAAGCGGGTAGCGGCCGCCTGTGATGCCGCCGGGCGGGATGTGGGCGAGATCACTGTGATTGCGGTCACCAAGACCTTCCCCGCTTCCGACATCCGGTTGCTGGCCAGCCTCGGGGTGACCCAGATCGGGGAGAACCGCGACTCCGAAGCCGCACCGAAGGTGGCCGAGACGACTGATCTTGACCTGACCTGGCACTTCGTCGGGCAGCTGCAGACACGGCGATGCCGCAGCGTGAGCCGTTATGCATCGGTCATTCATTCGGTCGACCGCGAGCGGCTGGTACGGGTACTGGGCCGCGAGGCGCGCCGGGCGGAGCGGGAGCTGACCTGCCTGGTGCAGGTGAGCCTGGACGGTCCGGACGCGCCGCCCGATCGCGGCGGGATCCCACCGGACCAGGCGGTCGCGCTCGCCGGGGAGATCGCGGCGGAGGACGGGCTCCGCCTCGGCGGGGTGATGGCCGTCGCGCCGCTCGGCGTTCCGGCGCGGGATGCCCTGCCGGAACTCGCCGCCGTGGCGGGCGACGTGCGGGCCGCGCACCCCGGCGCCACCGTCATTTCCGCCGGGATGAGCGGCGACCTGGAGGAGGCCATCGAATCCGGCGCGACACACCTGCGCATTGGTACGGCGTTGCTCGGCGTCAGAAGGCCATCCGTCAGGTAATGTCCCGCACGTGGGGCGTACACACGTGTCGGAGGGCTGACGGATGCCTGGCGCAATGCGCAAGATGGCGGTCTACCTCGGCCTCGTGGAGGACGATCACCGCTACGACGACCGATATCCAGACGAATACGGCGAATATGATGTCGGCGGCGAGTACGATGACGATCCTGACGGGGATTCCGGTGACCGGGACGAGGATCTGACTGGCCACCTGACCGGGCACCTGGCGCGCCGCCTGGGCGGCCGCGGTGGCAACGGAACCGAGACCGCCGTGCAGTGGCGGGCAGACAGTGCTCCGCAGGCCACTGACCTGGCACGGATTACGACCCTGCATCCCCGGACCTATAACGAGGCACGTACGATTGGGGAGCACTTCCGCGAGGGCACGCCGGTGATCATGAACCTGACCGAGATGGTCGATAGCGACGCCAAGCGCCTCGTCGACTTCGCGGCCGGCCTGATCTTCGGCTTGCGCGGGAGCATCGAGCGCGTCACCAACAAGGTGTTCCTGTTGTCACCGGCGAATGTCGAGGTAACGGCAGAGGACAAGGCGCGGATAGCGGAGCGAGGATTCTTCAACCAGAGCTAGGGTTTTTATCACATAGCCGGCGGGGAACGGTTCTCGCAGAACTAGAGAGTTTGTTACACACAGTGATGTAGTGATGCATAACGGTGACCAAATTGGCCGTGTGCGTTCCAGTTGCAAGGACGGGTCCGGACCGTGACAATCCTTAAGATCGTCGTGACCTACGTCCTCTGGATCTACCTGTTGCTGCTGATCGGCAGGCTGATCTTTAGCTGGATTCAGGCATTCGCCCGCTCATGGTCACCGACCGGGGTCATACTTGTACTCGCAGAGGCCATATATACCGCTACCGATCCGCCGCTGAGATTCCTACGCCGGTTTCTCCCGACGGTGCGACTCGGTAACGTGGCCCTGGACCTGAGCTTTACGGTCCTGTTCATCGTGGTCATCGTCCTGATCAATGTCGTGACCTTGATCTGATCAGGTACCGTCCGTAACGACGTCCGTATGGACACGCCCCGAGCGCGCCAAGGAGAGGACATGCCGCTGACGCCCGCGGATGTGCGGAACAAGCAGTTCAGTACGACGAGGCTGCGGCCCGGATACGACGAGGAAGAGGTCGACGCCTTCCTCGACGAAGTGGAAAGCGAGCTCGACCGGCTGATCCAGGAGAACGAGGAGCTCCGGGCCAAGCTCGCGGAATGCTTGCGCGGCAAGGTTCCCGCCCTGACGTCGCCATCCGAGACCAAGCAGGAGGCCCTGGCCCCGCCCGAGCCGCCGCGGCCGGACTTCCCGCCGCAGCGGGAGATGGAGCCGAAGCAGCCCGAGCCCGCGCTGATGGGTATGCAGCAGGGGATGCAGGGCATGCAGGGCGGCATGGGTCACGGTGGCCACGGTGAAGACAGCATGGACACCGCGGCGCGGGTGCTCGCCCTCGCCCAGCAGACGGCCGACCAGGCAGTCGCGGACGCCCGCCGGGAGGCGGACGAGACGCTGGGCCGGGTGCGCCGCGAGGCCGACGAGATCCTCGGCAAGGCACGGCGCCAGGCCGAGCAGATCACCAGCGACGCGCGGGCGCGTGCCGAGAGCCTCGAGCGGGATGCCCAGGAGCGGCACCGCAAGGCGATGGGCTCGCTGGTCCAGCAGCGGGAGGAGCTCGAGCGGCGGGTTGACGACCTGCGCGGGTTCGAGCGCGAGTACCGCAGCAGGCTGAAGGCGTACTTCGAGGACCAGCTCCGGGACCTCGAGGCCGGGGGACAGGACACTGGCGGCTTCAGCGCCATCAGTGCGCCGTCCCGGCAGCCTGTCGGTGCCGGCCTGCCGCATTCGGACCTGCGCAACGGCCAGCAGGGCGGGCCGGGCAGCGGCGCGTTCCCGGCGCCCGCCGAGGCTGGTTTCGGCCGTCCGGGTGACGGCCCGCACGACCGGCGCTGACCCGCGACGACCCGTACCAGCTGCGCGCCGCCGACCATTACCCTCCAGCCGCGCCCTAGTGGTGTCGGCATGGAAAACGGTGTCGCGCGGGAGACGATGCACGTTCATCACCGTCCCGTGGACCGGGCATACCGGACAGCCCCATATGGTGGGCTGGATCTCACTTGTGCCCGGGTCCACGTGCGGTGAGGAGGCCCCCGGTGTTCCTGGTCAGTGCCGCGCTTGTCGTCGTGGCGATCGTGCTCCTGCTACTGGGCATGATCACGGGCACGTTGACGCTCGTATATTTCGCGATCGGCGTCAGCGTGGTATCGATGATTCTCCTTGCGCTCGGCATCTTCCTGCAGCGTGAGCTGTGGACGAGGCGGCGAAATCGGACCGCGGACGCGGACGAGCCGGAAGCGGAGCTGGAGCCGGTAGGGGCGGCCTCGGCCGCACGGCCGGCCACGAAAGCCGCGGCACCCGGATCGTCCGCCGTCCGATCCCGGGACGCGGGGAACGCTGGACCGGCGTCCCGGGTTGGCAGCGCCATTGCCGCTGTTCGGCGCTCGCGGGCCGGTGACTCAGCTGGGGCCGACCCGGATGAAATGGCCGCAGAGGACTTCGTCCACGTGGTGCCCGGCCGCCGCCGCTACCACCGGAAGAGCTGCAGATCCCTGGTGGGGCGGGTCAGCGAGGAGCTGACGATCGACGAGGCCCGCGAGGAGGGGTTCAGCGCCTGCACCGGGTGTTTCCCGGTGGAGGCGGAGCCGGAGGCTGGGCTGGCCGCGGCGGAGGTCCCGGACCAGGTGACGGCAGCTCCGGGCACCGGGGCGCTGGCCGGGGCGGCGGAGACCTCCGTCGCCGGAACCAGCTTCGGTGACGCGCCGGCGGAGACCGCAGCAGATACCGCCGGGGAGAGCGCAGGCGCTGCCGGGGAGACCGCGGGGGTGGAGGAACTGGCGACGCCGGTCCAGGGGATCGCGGCCGACGCGCCGGCCGGGCAATCCGCCGCGCAGGCGGAGGGACCGGAGGTCACCCGGCCCGCCGCGGTAACCGTCAGCGGCAATGGCTCCGGGCCGGGTACCCCGACCAGCGGCAGTACCGAAACCGTGTGGGTGGTGCGCGGCGTCTCCCGCTATCACAGCAGCGACTGCGTGCTCATCCGCTCGGTCGACGAGGACGACGTCGACACGATGAGCCAGGCCGAGGCCGAGGCAACCGGCTGCACCCCGTGCCTGGCCTGCCACACGGTCGATTAGCCGGCCTTACCGGCGGCCCGGCCAGCCGCGTCAGGCGCGGCGGAGCCAGAACGTCAGGCCCAGGTCCGTGTCGTGAGACTCGAATAGTCCGCTGCCGGATTCCGAACCGGGAGCGCCCTCGGTGCGGGACACCGCCAGCACCTCGCTGGCAACCGCGTCGCCGTATTCGGCGAACGTCGCGGAAACCCCGTCATCGGACGACGACCACCACAGGTCGATCCGGTCGCTCACGTCCAGGCCCGCGTTCTTCCGCGCGTCCTGGATCAGCCGGACGACCTCACGGGCCTGGCCCTCCCGGCGCAGTTCCGGCGTGATGGCCAGATCCAGCGCCACCGTGTCGCCGCCCTCGCTGGCGACCGCCCAGCCGGATCTCGGCGTCTCGGTCACGATCAGCTCGTCCGGGCCGAGCGTGACCGGCCCATCGCCGGACTCGACGACCGCCGACCCGGCAGACCGCAGCGACGCCACCAGCGTGTCGGGGTCCGCCGCGCCGATGGCGGCGGCCACCGCCTTGGTCCCGGAGCCGAATCGCTTCCCGAGCACCCGGAAGCTCGGCTTCACCGTCCGGTTCATCAACCCGGCCGCCGAATCCGCGCCTTCGGCTCCGCCGGGGCCGGTGAGCGGATCGACCGAGTGCACGTTGAGTTCGTCGGCGACCTGCGCCCGCAGCGATTCCGGGAGCGAACCGAATTCCGGCGCCGCGACGAGCGCCCGCGCCAGCGGCTGGCGGGTCCGCACCGACGACGATGCGCGCGCTGCCCGGCCAAGTTCGACCAGGCGGCGCACCAGCGCCATCTGCCGCCGCAGCGGCTCGTCGATCAGCGCGTCGTCGGTAGCGGGCCAGGTCACCAGGTGCACCGATTCCGGCAGTTCCGGCGCCCGCAGCACCCCCCAGACGTAGTCGGTCAGGAACGGGGTCAGCGGGGCCATCATCCGGGTCAGCGTCAGCAGGCACTCGTGCAGGGTGGCAAACGCCGACGTGCTCTCCGGGCCGCTGCCGGGTCCCTCCCAGAACCGGCGCCGCGACCGCCGCACGTACCAGTTGGACAGGTCATCGATGAAGGACGCGATGAGCCGGCCAGCGGCCGAGGTGTCGAAGGACTCCATCGCGCCGGTGACGTCCCGCACCGTCGCGTGCAGTTCGCTGAGCACCCACCGGTCCAGAAGCGGCCGCTCCCGGGCCGGCGGCGCCTCGGCGGCCCGCGCCGGAGTCCAGCCGTCGCCCGACGACGCGGCGGCGGCGTTGGCGTAGAGCGTCAGGAACGACGCCGTGTTCCAGTAGGTGAGCAGCACCTTGCGGACGATCTCCTCCAGCGCGGCGTGCCCGACCCGGCGCGCAGCCCAGGGCGACCCGCCGGCCGCCATGAACCAGCGCAGCGCGTCCGCGCCGTGCCGCTCCATCAGCGGCATCGGCTCCATCACGTTGCCCAGGTGCTTGCTCATCTTCCGGCCGTCCTCGGCGAGGATCAGCCCGACGCACAGCACGTTCTCGTACGCCGAACGGCCGAACACCAGCGTCCCGACCGCCATCAGCGAGTAGAACCAGCCACGGGTCTGGTCCAGCGCCTCGCAGATGAACTGCGCCGGGTAGGCGCGCTCGAAGTCCCCGAGGTTCTGCAGCGGCGCGCCGAACTGCGCGAACGGCATTGACCCGGAGTCGTACCAGGCGTCGATGACCTCGGGCACCCGGTGGGCGTCACCGCCGCACTCACCGCACCGGATCGTCACCTCGTCCACGTACGGCCGGTGCGGGTCCAGGTCCGACAAGTCGCGCCCGGCCAGCCGGGAGAGCTCGCCAAGCGACCCGATGCAGGTGAGGTGCCCGGCTGGGCACTCCCACAGCGGCAGCGGGGTGCCCCAGTAGCGGCTGCGCGACAGCGCCCAGTCCACGTTGTTGCGCAGCCATTCGCCGTACCGGCCGTACTTGATGGTCGGCGGCTGCCAGTTCGTCCGCTCGTTCTGCTCCAGCAGCTCTTCCTTGATCGCCGTGGTGCGGATGAACCAGGACGGCAGGGCGTAATACAGCAGGGGGGTGTGGCACCGCCAGCAGTGCGGGTAGCTGTGCTGATGCCCCTCGGAGCGGAACAGCACGCCGCGCCCGGCCAGGTCGTCGATCAGCGGCCGATCGGCGTCCTTGAAGAACATGCCGCCGACCAGCGGGACATCGGCGAGGAAATGACCGTCCGGGCCGATCGGGTTGACCACCGGGAAGCCGTGCTCGCGGGTGGCGGCGAGGTCGTCGGCGCCGAATGCAGGCGCCAGATGCACCAGCCCGGTGCCATCCTCCGTGGTGACGAAGCCAGCTGGGATCACCCGGTGCGCACCGGGAATGTCCACCATGGCGAACGGGCGTTCGTAGCCCGCGCCGACCAGGTCCAGCCCGGTGAATGTGGCGGTGACCTCCCAGCCCTCGCCGAGCACCCGCTCCGCCAGTGCCTCGGCGACCACGACCGGATGGCCCTCGCCGGCGGGGGGGCGTGCGACGGCGTAGGTCACGTTAGGGTGCACCGCCACCGCGGTGTTGGAGACCAGCGTCCAGGGGGTCGTCGTCCAGACCAGCAGGTCCGCGCCGCGGAGCGCGGCGGCCAGCGCCGGGTCCAGCGTCTCGGGCAGGCTGGTCAGCGGGAACCGCACCGTGACCGACGGGTCGGTGACCGTCTCGTAGGCGCCGGGCTGGCCCAGTTCGTGGTCGGACAGCGGGGTACCGCACCGCGGGCAGTACGGGCTGATCCGGTAGTCCCGTACCAGCAGCCCCCGGTCGTAGATGACCTTGAGCGACCACCAGACGGCCTCGATGTAGGCGGCATCCATCGTGCGGTAGGGCTGGGACATGTCCACCCAGTAGCCCATCCGCTCGGTGAGGTCCTCCCACGCGTCGACATACCGCATCACCGATTCGCGGCACCGCGCGTTGAACTCGGCGACCCCGTACTCCTCGATCTCCTTCTTGCCGGACAGCCCCAGTTCCTTCTCAACCGCCACCTCGACCGGGAGACCGTGGCAGTCCCAGCCGGCCTTGCGGGCGACGTAGAAGCCCTGCATCGTCTTGAACCGCAGGAAGGCGTCCTTGAAGGTGCGCGCCTCGACATGATGGGTGCCCGGCATCCCGTTGGCGGTCGGCGGCCCCTCGTAGAAGGTCCACGGCGGGCAGTTCGCGGTCGCCTCCAGCGACCGCGAGAAGACCTTCCCGTCCCGCCACCGGCCGAGGATCTCGTGCTCGAGGCGGGGCAAATCGGGCACGCTGGGCAGCGCCGGGAACGGCATCTGCCCAGGCTGTGCCTGTCCGGGCGGCGCCTGGGCGGGTCCCGGGTGTGCAGGCGGTGCCTGCTCGGACCGTGCCTGCTCGGACCGTGGCTGTTTGGCCATGATCGGGCGGACCTCCTGCGGGCTTGGGTCGGTCGACGGGAGGAGTCGGCTGGAGGGACGAGACGCCGTCGGCGCGGCGGCCCGCGGTACCACCCTCCTTGGTCACGCCCTGCGTGGCCCGCTCTGTTCACTGCGGCCGGTTCTACTGGGCCGTGGTTACGCTGACAGCAGACACGGCCGTTCCTCCGGCAGCTCCGGGGTGATCTGGTCCGCCGCGCCTGCCCCCGGGCTCACACCGTCCCCAGGTCGCTCACGGCCGCGGCTGGCGGCAGCTGTCCCCTTCAACGCCTTGCAGACTGTCACGATATCCGATCCGGTCTGGCCGCCCGAACGACTCGCCCACGGCCCCGGCCCGCGTTCTCGCGCCCGGTCCGGCCCGGCTTCGGACCGGCTGCCGCACGCGCGCCGCCGGGTGCGAACGCACGGCCGTTATGCGGCGAAACGGGGTCAAATCGCGGGAATGCCGGGTCCGCAGCGGCCGTTATCGGTGCGTAACATAACCCGATCGGGGGTTTGCGCTGGCGATCACCGGAGCTTACCCTTCGGTCACTGTCTGCGCGCCTGCGCGGCGCGAGGGGAGGTCGGCATGGCGGGTACCACCGGCACGAGCAAGCGTGCCCCGAGGGGCTCGGCTGCCGCCAAGCACACCGCTGCCCCCAAACGGTCGGCAGCGGCCGCGCTCCCGGTCCGCAAAGGCGAGCGGCCGTGGAGCAAAGCCGAGGTGGCGGAGCTACGGGCAGAGCTCGAATCCGAGATCGCCGGGCTGCGTGACGAGATCGCCAAGGCGGAGTCGGACATTGCCGACCGCCTGACCGACTCGGTCATCGACGCAGGCGACGACCCAGCGGACGCGGGTGCCAAGACATTCCAGCGCGAGCACGATCTCGCCCTCACCCACAACTCCCGGGAACTGCTCGCCCAGAACGAGCGGGCGCTCGCCCGGGTCGCCGCGGGCACCTACGGTGTTTGCGAGTCATGCGGGGAACCGATCGGGAAGGCGCGGCTGCAGGCGTTCCCACGGGCTACGCTGTGCGTGCAATGCAAGCAGCGGGAGGAGCGCCACTGACCATGCCGGGGGGACGCGCTCCGCACAGGGTCCGGGTGCTAGTCGCCGTCGCCGCGGCGGTGCTGGCGGTCGACGTGATCTCCAAGGTGATCGTGGTCGCCGACCTCTCCGGGCATCGCCCGATCAGGCTGCTCGGCGGGGCGCTCACCCTGGTCGTGCTGCGCAACAGCGGCGCGGCGTTCAACATCGGCACCTCGATGACCATCGTGTTCACGCTCATCGCCGTGGGCGTGATCGTGTTCATCCTGCGTACCGCGCGCAAGCTGCGGAGCCTCCCGTGGGCGATTGCGCTCGGGCTGCTGCTCGGCGGCGCCACCGGCAACCTGGTGGACAGGCTGGCCCGCTCCCCGGGACCGATGCGCGGTTACGTGGTGGACTGGATCCAGCTGCCGCACTGGCCGGTGTTCAACCTCGCCGACGCGGCGATTGTCTGCGGCGGGGCGCTGGCGATCCTGCTGTCGGCGCGGGGATTCCGCATCGAGGGGACGAGGGACGGCGCACGGGGCCAGCATCCCGAACCCGGAAGCGAGGCTGAGACCGTGGCACCCGGGGCCACGGCGCCCCCATCGGAGCAGACCCTGCGGCCCGGCATGGCCGCGGGCGCTGCCGACCCGGCACGGTTGCCGGAGAGCGGGGTGAGCGACAGCGGTGTCCGCCAGCCGTAACGTCCCGGTGCCCGAGGGCCTGGAAGCTGAGCGGCTGGATGTGGCGCTGGCCCGGATGTTCGGCCTGTCCCGCGGCCGGGCGGCCGAGCTGATCGCCGACGGCATGGTCTTGGCCGACGGCCGCCAGCCGGCCAAATCGGAACGGGTCACCGCCGGGACCTGGCTGGAGGTGACCCTCCCGCCGCCGCCGTCCACGGCGCCGCCCCCGGAGCCGGTGCCCGGCCTATCGGTGGTCTATGAAGACGACGACATCGTCGTCGTGGACAAGCCGGCCGGTGTTGCCGCGCACCCGACGCCTGGCTGGACCGGCCCCACCGTCCTCGGCGGCCTGCTCGGCGGCGGTCACACGGTCGCGACCAGCGGCGCGGCCGAACGCCAGGGCATCGTCCACCGCCTCGACGCCAACACGACCGGCCTGATGGTGGTCGCGAAGAGCGAGCCGGCCTACAGCGCCCTGAAGCGCGCATTCCGCGACCGCGACGTGGACAAGGGATACGACGCCCTGGTCCAGGGTCACCCCGACCCGCTGCGCGGCACCGTGGATGCCCCGATCGGGCGGCATCCGTCCGGAGATGGCCGTTTTGCCGTGGTGGCGGGGGGCCGGCCCAGCGTCACCCACTACGACACCGTCGAGGCGTTCCGCTCGGCGAGCCTGCTGAGCATCCGGCTGGAGACCGGGCGGACGCACCAGATCCGGGTACACATGGCGGCGCTGCGCCATCCGTGTGTCGGTGACCGGCTGTACGGTGCCGACCCGGTCCTTGCCGAACGTCTCGGGCTGCAACGGCAGTGGCTGCATGCGGCGCGGCTCGCGTTCGATCACCCGGTCGACGGCCGGCCGATGGAGTTCCGCGGCGACTACCCCGAGGATCTCGCCAGCTCCCTGGCCAAGCTCCGCGCCGAGGACTGACCTCCACCGCGGGACCGGGTCGGCGGCGTCGGGGTCAGCGGCGTCGGGGTCAGCGGCGTCGGGTCGGCGGCGTCGGGGTCAGGGCGCCTCGCCGCGCAGGAACTGGATGTAACGGCCGGCCGAGTCCTGCAGTAGCCGCCGGGCATCCCGGCGGATGACCGGCTGCCACCAGCCGCCGTAGATCCGGTCGAAGGCGTACGGCAGCACCGCATCGACGACGCCGCGCACCTCCCGCTCGGGAAGCGGCAGCCGGTTCGGCGCGCTCCACACGAACGTGATCCGGTCCTCGCCCGGGGTCACGAAGATGGTGTCGCCGGTGAACAGCGCGCCGGCGCCTCCGGCGCCGTCCGCCCAGTGCACCACGGCGCTGCCGGGAAAATGCCCGCCGCACTGGACGAGCGTGACGCCCGGCAGCACCGGCAGCGAGCCGAACCAGGTCGTCACCGGCGGACCTGGCCGGGTGAGCCACGACGCGTCGGCTTCCGGCAACAGCACGTCCGCGCCGAAGGCCCGGCTCCACTCGGTGATGGCGCCGTAGAAGTGCGGGTGGCTGGCGGTGACCGCGCGCAGCCCGCCCGCGTCCCGCACGGCCTCGATCGCCTGCTCGTCGATGAAGCCCGGCGGGTCCCACAGCAGGTTGCCCGCACGGGTCCGCACCAGCAGTGCCCGCTGGCCGATCGCGACCGGCGGGTCGGCGCCGATGCCGAGCAGGCCCGGCTCTATCTCGCGGACATCGCTTCGGTGCCCGGCCGCGGCCAGTTCTTCCAGCGTCGTCCAGCGTTGCCCGCTGGCCGGGACCCACTGCCGCTCGTCGGTGCAGATGACGCACGCCTGCGGCGGCGAACCGGCCTCGGGGTAGTGGTTACCGCACGTCGAGCACACCCACACCGCCATCGCCGCTCCCCCCGCGTTGGTTTTCCATGATCGTGGTGCACACAATGCACTATTGCATCCTGTGCACCACGATCATGGATCTCAGAGGGTGCAGGCTGCTCCGCAGCGGCGGAGTGTGGAGGGCCAGCCGCGCTGGCTGAGCACCTTCGCCAGTTGGGCGGCCACCTGGCACGGACGCTCGGTGACGTCCGCTCCGCTGTAACGGAGGATCTCGATTCCCGCTTCCGCTGCCGCGTTGTCGCGGTAGATATCCCGCCACCGTTCCTCGACCGGATGAGCCGCCTTGCCGTCCAGTTCGATGCCAACGCCGTACGGCCGGTAGAGGTTGTCGAGGTAGCGACGCCGACCGCCGATGATCACCGGTTCCTGGCGCTGGGCGGCCGGCAGCCCGTGCGCACGCTCCACGTCGCGTACGTAGCGGTATTCGAGCGGGGAGTGGACGCCGTCGCCGATGTCCGGCAATGCGACGGTCAGGAGGCCGCGCCGCCGCATCTTCTTGCGTGCGCCCATCGCCGTGGCGAGCCGAGGTTGTGTCGTGAGCCGCTTGCCACAGCCGCGCATCAGCCAACCGAACGCATCGTCGGCGGTCCTGGCCTCCTCAGCGAGGTCCAGGACGGTTTCTTCGATGCGCGTACGCGGCGGGATCCGCGATGGATGACGGGCGCTCCACACCCGGTCGCAGCGGTGGATCACGATGCCTGGTGTCCTGCGGACATGCTGGTAGCGGGGCACGGTGAGATGAATCGTGTCACCCGCCCGGTCGGTCAGGCCGTCCAGTTCCGCGGCGGTGAGATGGCTCAGTATCGCGGCTGGGCCGACTCGCAGCAGCGCCGCCCAGAGCTTCGCCTCGCGTCCCGGCTCGCCGGTGAACGTGGCATACACACCGTGATACAGCGGTTGCCACCGGCCTGACCGGAGGCGCGTGCCGATGCTGTTCGGGTCGGCGCCGAGGCTCAGCGCCTGGCGCCGGGACAGCACGCCATGCTGCAGCCTCAGCAGCCGGTCGCAGCCCTGCGGTAGCTCGGCGGCCATGAGCCCAGAATGGCGGTCACCCGCCCCTCCGGGCGCGGCCAATCCCCGCGCTGTGGAAAACCTGCCGGTCTCCTTGGGTTGCCGGCCCGCTCAGGCGTCGCGGCGGTAGAGGACGTAGCCGGCTCCGATCAGGAGCGCGGCAGTCCAGGCGCAGAAGATCCCGAACCCTTCCCACGGCGACAGGACGGCCCCCGGCTGGGCGACAGCCTGCGCGATGAGCCGGCCCGCTGTGGACGGCAGGTAGGCGTGCGTGTACGTCCCGTAGTTACCCGGCAGTAGCTGGCTCAGCGGCGCCAGCACCAGCACGAAGCCGATCACGCCGGTGATGCCCCCGGCCGTGTGCCGGACGAGGCCGCCGATGGCCATCGCGAACAGGCCGAGCACCGTCAGGTAGAGGCCCTCGCCGAAGACCGCTCGTGTCACGCCCGGGTCGCTCAGCGCCACCTGCACGTGGCTGTGCAGGATCGCCGCACCGACGAAGAACGACACGAAGGAGACGATCTCACCGACGATGAAGACCAGCACGGCGAAGACGGCGACCTTGGCGGCGAGCATCGGGATCCGGCGCGGCACCGCCAGCAGCGAGGCCCGGATCACCCCAGTGGAGTACTCGGCGGTCATCACCAGGACGCCGAGAACGCAGATGGCGAGCTGGCCGAACTCGTTTCCGGCGCCGAGGATCGAGCTGACCGGGTCGGCGATGATTTCGGCGTGCCCGCCGCGGGCCTTGTTCCACTGCGAAACAGTCAGCGCCATCAGCAATGCGGTGAAGCCGAC
Organism: Streptosporangiaceae bacterium; assembly: GCA_051986485.1. GTDB lineage: Bacteria > Actinomycetota > Actinomycetes > Streptosporangiales > Streptosporangiaceae > JBPYFL01. Next base: position 13,714 of record JBPYFL010000001.1, read on the forward strand.
GGTCAGCAGGAACAGCAGGGCCAGCGACCACAGGGTCGACCGGACGGACCGCAGCTTGGTCCACTCGGACAGCATCAGGTGCCCGAAACCGACCCGGTGGCCGGAATCCGCGGCGGCGGCCGGCGGCGCCGGCGCGGTCGATGGAAGCGCGGTCATCGCGGCACCTCCGTCCCCCCGCGGCCCGGTGCCGGTGGCCCGCCCGGGACCGTCGCCGGTGCTGGGGCGCCGGGAGCGGGCACGGAGCCGGGGATCCCGGCGCCGTACTCCAGGCTGTCCGCGGTCAGCTCCATGAACGCCTCCTCCAGCGACGCGAGTTGCGGCGTCAGCTCATGCAGGACAACGCGCTGCGCCGCCGCGAGCTCACCGATCCTCCGCGCCTCCAGCCCGGTGACGGTGAGCGCGCCGTCGGCGGCGGGCACAACCTGGCCGCCCTCGGCGGTGACCGCCTCGGTGAGCCGGTCCGTGTCCGGCGTCCGCACCAGCACGGCCCGCCGGGAGCTGCGGTCGATGAACTCGGTGGTGCTGCAGTCCGCGATCAGCTTGCCCCTGCCGATCACGACCAGGTGGTCGGCGGTGAGAGCCATCTCGCTCATCAGGTGACTGGAGACGAAGATCGTCCGGCCCTCGCCCGCCAGGTGCTTCACCAATGTGCGCACCCAGCGGATGCCCTCCGGGTCCAGGCCGTTGACCGGCTCGTCCAGTAGCAGGACCTGCGGATCCCCGAGCAGTGCCGCCGCGATGCCCAGCCGCTGGCTCATCCCGAGCGAGAAGCTTCCGGCGCGCTTGCCGGCGACCTCCGACAGGCCGACCATCTCGAGCAGCTCACGGACCCGGCGGCGCGGAACGCCCTGGGTCTGGGCGAGGAACAGCAGGTGGTTGAAGGCACTGCGGCCGCTGTGCACGGCCTTGGCTTCCAGCAGGGCGCCGACGGTCCGCATCGGCTGAGCGAGCTCGCGGTACGGCTTGCCGCCGATGGTCGCGGACCCGGTCGTCGCCCGGTCCAGGCCCAGCACGAGCCGCATGGTGGTGGACTTGCCGGCCCCATTAGGTCCGAGGAATCCGGTGACCCTTCCGGGCTTGACGCTGAACGTGATGTGGTCGACGGCGAGCTTGTCGCCGTAACGCTTGCTGAGGTCGCTGACCTCGATCATCCGGCCCCCTGACTAGGCGGATGGGCAGCAGGGCGCTCATACCGTAGCAAAGGCCGGCCACAGCCTGGGACGCCTTCCTACCGGTGCGCGCTGCGGGGTGCGGCGGCGCCGGCCGCCCACTGCGGCCAACCGCGTAACCTTTGGGAATCATGGCGGAACCATGGTCACCGCAGCCCCCGCAGCCACACCCGCCGCGGCGCGGTCTGCGGTCCATCACGGGGCTCGTCCTGACGTGCGTGCTCACCGCGATCGCCGGGGTGCCCGGCGGGCTCGCGTGGGCCGCCATCGCCCCCCGGGCACAGGTTGCTGTCACCGGGCGGGGCTCCGCAAACGTGATCAACCCGGAGACCTCAGCGTTCATCGCGGCGGACGGCTGGTTCTGCGCCGTCGGGCTGGCCGGCGGGCTGCTCTGCGGGCTCGCCGCCTACCTGCTGGTGGTGCGCAAGCGCGGGGCCCTGCCGGCGGCCGCCCTGATCATCGGCGGCTGCGGCGCGTCACTGCTGGCCTGGTGGGTAGGCCATAGCCTCGGCCTGTCCGGGTTCCACGCCGGCTTGATCACCAGCCACCGGGGAGCCATTCTGGATGCCCCGCTGAGACTCCGCGCGCGTTCCGCGCTGGCGTCATGGCCGTTCGGCGCGGCGCTGGTGGTGGTGGCAGCGGAAATGAAGGCCGGATGGGGGCACCGCGCCCCGCAGTCCGCCGGCGACGCCGGCACCCAGCGGGCCGAGGCCAGTTCGCGGTGACGGGCACCCGCGGCGGTGCCGTCGCCGGGGCGGGATCGTCAGTTCGCGGTGAGCGTGGCCGTGGCGCCGGCACCGGCCGTGTGTTTCGCGTTCACCGGGACCACCAGGAATTCGTACCTGGCGCCCCGCCGCAGGCCGCTGACCGTGGTCCGATCCGCGGACACCCGGCCCACCTGATCGTAGGAACCGCCGCCGGCGGGCCCGCCCAGCTCGCGCCGGTAGACGCGGTACGCCAGGCCAAGCCCGGCGTCCTGCCACTGGAGCGCCACCGTGCCGCTGCCCAGCGCCTGCGCGGACAGGCCGGACAGGGCGGGTACCGGCGGGCATCCGCCCGGGTACGCCCAGCCGTTGAACCACTGGGACGGGTCCTTGCCGGTGACGTCGGTGTACGGGGACGGACCGCTCTGCACGCTGAATCGGGTTGCGCCGGTGAACGCGGCGACGGGGACGCTGATGAAACGCGGACGGATGATCGTGTCGGTGAACGAAGACAGCGGCTCGCACCCGGTGGTGACGCCGACCGAGTTGACGTTGTAGCTGATCACCAGGTTCTGGCTGGTCGACAGGGCGGGCTCGGCCCGCGCCTCGTACATGATCCGGAAGTCGTGGGCCGCGTCGAGCCCCACGTCGGGCGACCGGTACAACGCCACCGCGGCCGAGCGGTCGAAGGGCCCCCACGGCGCGGGCGCCGGGAAGGCGACGATGTCGGGGCTGCCGGTGGCGGCATCCTGCTGGATCAGCCAGTACCTCCCGCCGAGCCGCAGGACGCTGAACCCGGTGGAGATGCTGAAATCCGCCCCGGACGACGGGACCGGCCGCGCGTTGCTCACGCCCGCCGCCCAGGCGCCGCCGGCGGAGAGGTAACGCCATGCCCCGGGGTCGGTGAGCTGGCCGAGCGGAGCGCGGGCCAGGTAGAGCTGCTTGACCGCTTCCGTCCGGTCCGGGCTCGCCCAGCCGTAGATGTAGACGGTGCTCCCGTCCTGCAGCAGGGCGGAGCCCCAGGCGATCGGCGTCCCGCCGGCCGTGGGCGCGTGCAACGGCAGGACGGTCAGCTGCGGGCGGGCCACCCCGCCGCCCGCCGGGCTGCCCGCGGCCGCCGTCCGCAGAGCGCTGATGCTGAACCGCGCGATGACGTTGCCGATCGGCAGGAAGGGCGGCGGCCCCATGGTGAAGCCGTTGTAGAACCGCAGGATGCTCCCGCCGACGGTGATGCCGTCGGCGTTCCAGAAGCCTTGCGACGGCTGCAACCCCACGGCCGGCGCCGAGACCACGCTGGTGGCGTCCGGGCTGGACCCGCCGGCGTTGGCGCAAGTGCCACCGCCGGTCAGCGTCACGAACCGGGTGCTGCCGTCCCGCGTTGTCTGCATCACCACCGAGTTGTGGATGAAGCCGCTGATCGTCTTGAACCCGGTGTTCGCCGCGACCGGTCCCAGAGTGGTGTCGGAGAAGAACCAGGCCAGCTGGGAGCGGCCGATCGGGACTGCCGACACGCCGTCGGCCCCGGCCCAGTCCGCGCAGGTCGAATGGTCGGCGTATTGCGCCCACTCCGCATCGAGGGCGGCGGGAGACGGGTCGGCCGCGGGCGCCGCCTCCGCCGGCGGGGTGCTCAGCGCCGCCGCCGCATGGTGGCGCGCGCCGTGCATCGAGGACAGGCCGACCAGGGTCACGCTGAACCCGGCGACCAGGCCGCCGGCGAGCAGTACCGCGCCGCGCAGCAGCCGCGAGCGGGGGACAAACGATGCCCGGCGAAGTGGCACGCGCGGCGGGCGCCCGCGATCTTCTGGCTCGCCCGCTCCGGCATCGCTGCCGGGAGACGGCGGCATTGTCCCGACTCCCATCGCAACGGGAACGTATCGCGCAAATGCCCCTGGCCCGCGCCATTTGCGGAACATGCGAACCAACTCCGGCCCCCGGGCCCGGGCTGCCGCACCCTGAGTACCGGCTGCCGCGCCCGGGCCGCCGCGCCACGGGCCGGGACTGGCGCGCCACAGGCCGGGACTGGCGCGGCATGGGCCGGGGCTGCCGCGCCTCCGGCCGGTCCGGGCCCGCTCATACACTGATCACGTGCTTTCCCGGATCGACCTGCGCGGCACCCCTCCCGACGGCCTCAGCCGGGCCGGGCTGGAGGCCGTTTTGCCGCGGGCTTCGCTGGACGTTGAGGCCGCCCTCGGGGCGGTCGCGCCGATTTGTGACGATGTGCGCCGCCGTGGTGGCGCCGCGGTGCGCGAGCTGACCGCGCGGTTCGACGGGGTGGACCTGGAGTCCACCCGGGTGCCGGAGGATGAGCTCGCGGCCGCACTGGACGCGCTCGATCCGGCTGTCCGCGCGGCCCTGGAGGAGGCGATCCGCCGGTGCCGCGCCGTGCACGAGGCGCAGCGCCCGGCCGACACGGTCACCCAGGTCGTGGCCGATGCGCAGGCGGGCGATCAGGCCGGCGGTGACGCTCGTGACGGCGGGAGCGGCAGTGACTCTCGCGGCGGGGGCGCCCGTGACGGTGGGGACGGCCTGCGGGTGACCGAGCGCTACATTCCGGTCGGACGGGTCGGGCTGTACGTTCCCGGAGGGCTCGTCGCCTACCCGTCGTCGGTGGTGATGAACGTGGTGCCGGCCCAGGTCGCCGGCGTGCGGTCGATCGCGGTCGCGACACCGCCGCAGCGCCCCGACCCGTCCGCCCCGGCTCCGGGCCGGCCCGGAGCGCCGCATCCGGCGGTGCTGGCGGCCTGCGCGCTGCTCGGCGTGACGGAGGTGCACGCGGTCGGCGGAGCGCAGGCGATCGCGATGTTCGCCTACGGCACGGGGGAGTGCGATCCGGCAGACATCGTCACCGGGCCGGGCAACATCTACGTGGCCGCCGCCAAGCGGCTGCTGCGCGGGCGGATCGGCACCGACGCGGAGGCCGGTCCCACCGAGATCGCCATCATCGCCGACGACAGCGCGGACCCGGCGCTGGTGGCGGCCGACCTGATCGCGCAGGCGGAGCACGACGAACTCGCCGCCTGCCTGCACGTCACGACCAGCCCCGCGCTGGCCGACCGGGTGGATGCCGAGCTCGCCGCACGCGTGCCGGCGGCCCGGCACCGGGCCCGGGTGGAGAAGGCGCTGGCTGGTCAGTCCGCGCACGTGCTGGTGGACGATATTCCGGCAGCGGTGGCCGTCGCCGACGCCTGGGCTCCTGAGCATCTGGAGATCCAGACAGAACGGCCGGAGGCGGACGCCGCCAAGATCCGGAACGCGGGCGCCGTGTTCGTCGGCCGGTACGCGCCGGTCTCGCTCGGCGATTACCTGGCGGGCTCCAACCACGTGCTCCCTACCGGCGGGACCGCGCGCAACACCGGCGGGCTGTCGGTGCTGTCGTTCCTGCGGGGCATTCACGTCGTCGAGTGCGGCCGGGGAACGCTGGCGGGAACCCTTCCGCACATCACCGCCCTCGGCGGTGCGGAGGATCTTGCCGCGCACGTCGAGGCGGTACGGATCCGCGGCGATGCCCCGCACGGCGATGCCCGGCACGGCGATGCCCGGCGCGGTGACGCGCGGCACGGGGACGCGCGGTGACGGGCGGCCTCGGTGACCTGCCGCTGCGGGACGACCTGCGGGGACTGGAGCCGTACGGGGCTCCGCAGCTGGCCGTTCCGGTGCGGCTCAACACCAACGAGAACCCGTACCCGCCGTCGCCGCGGCTGGTGACGGCGATCGGCGAGGCGGTGGCGGCGGCCGCCGGATCGCTGAACCGGTATCCGGACCGTGACGCCCTCGACCTGCGCAAGGACCTGGCCGACTTCCTCGGTCACGCGCTGACCGGGGAGCAGGTCTGGGCGGCGAACGGCTCCAACGAGATCATCCAGCAGCTGCTGCTGGCGTTCGGCGGCCCCGGCCGGACCGCCCTGGGCTTCGAGCCGTCCTACTCGATGCACCCGATCATCTCCCGCAGCACCGGGACACGGTGGATCGACGGGCACCGGGACGCGGACTTCGGGCTGGACGCGGACCGGGCCGTCGCCGCGGTGCGCGAACTGCGGCCGGATGTCGTCTTCCTCACCTCGCCGAACAATCCGACCGGCACCGCGCTCGCCCTCGATGTGGTGCAGGCGGTCTGTGCCGCGGCTCCGGGCATGGTGGTGGTGGACGAGGCGTACGCGGAGTTCCGGCGCAGCGGCACGCCGAGCGCCCTTGATCTGCTCCCGGCCCATCCGCGGCTGGTGGTGACCCGCACCATGTCCAAGGCGTTCGCGCTGGCGGGGGCCCGGGTGGGCTACCTGGCCGCGTCGCCGGCGGTGATCGACGCGCTGCTGCTGGTCCGGCTGCCGTATCACCTGTCCGCGGTCACCCAGGCGGTCGCCCGCACCGCCCTGGCTTACACCGGCGAGCTACTGGAAACGGTCGCCACCCTGCGCGCGGAACGGGACGCGACCGTTTCGTGGCTGCGCGGCGGAGGCTTGTCGGTGGCGGATTCGGACGCCAATTTCGTCCTGTTCGGACGATTCTCCGACCGGCGTACCATCTGGCAGGGTCTGCTCGACCGCGGCGTCCTGGTCCGTGAGGTCGGCCCGCCGGAATGGCTGCGGGTGAGCATTGGCACCGCGGATGAGATGGCCGCCTTCCGCCGGGCCCTGGATGCGGTTCGCGGCCAGCGGGAGGACGCGTGATGAGGAGCGCACGGGTCGAGCGGGTCACCGGCGAGACCCGGGTACTGGTCGAGGTCGATCTGGACGGTTCGGGCAGCGCCGACGTGTCGACCGGCGTGCCGTTCTTCGATCACATGCTGGCCCAGCTCGGTAAGCACTCAGGCCTGGACCTGACCGTGCGGACCAAGGGCGATACCGAGATCGACGCCCATCACACGGTGGAGGACACGGCGATGGCGCTCGGCCAGGCGCTGCGTGAGGCGCTCGGCGACAAGACCGGGATCTCCCGGTTCGGCGACGCGATCGTGCCGTTGGACGAGACGCTGGTGCTGGCGGCGGTCGACCTGTCCGGCCGGCCGTACGTGGTGCACGAGGAACCGGACCGGATGCCGCCGCTGATCGGCAGCTACGACACCACCCTCACCCAGCACATCTTCGAATCGCTCGCCCACAGCGCCGGTATCTGCCTGCATGTGCGGGTGCTGACCGGCCGCAACCCGCACCACATCGTGGAGGCCCAGTTCAAGGCCGTCGCCCGGGCACTGCGCAGCGCGGTCGCCCGGGGCGGTTCCGGCGGCGTGCCGAGCACGAAGGGCGTGCTATGACGCAGCGGGCGCTGGAGCGCGCCTCATGAGCAGACCGACGGTTGTCGTGCTCGACTACGGGTTCGGCAACATCCGGTCCGCCTGCCGGGCCCTCGTCCGGGCTGGCGCCGAGGCTGAGGTGACGACCGATGGCAGCGCCGCGATGAACGCCGACGGCCTGGTCGTGCCCGGTGTCGGCGCGTTCGCGGCGTGCATGAGCGGGCTGCGCGGCGTCCGCGGCGACGAGCTGATCGCGCGGCGCGTCGCGGCCGGCAGGCCGGTCCTCGGGATCTGCGTCGGGATGCAGGTGCTGTTCGCCAAGGGCGCCGAGCACGGCGTCGTCACAGACGGATGCGGTCAGCTCGCTGGAACGGTGGACCGGCTGGACGCGCCGGTGCTGCCCCACATGGGGTGGAACACGGTCTCGGCACCGCCGGGATCGGCGCTGTTCGCCGGGCTCGGGCCGGGAAGCTGGTTCTACTTCGTGCACTCCTACGCCGTCCGCAGCTGGGAACAGGCGGCGCCGGCCGGCGGGTCCCCCAGCGGGCCTGCTGCACAGGTGACCTGGGCGGAGCACGGCGACCGGTTCGTGGCGGCGGTCGAATACGGCCCGCTGTGCGGCACCCAGTTCCATCCGGAGAAATCCGGGGACACCGGGGCCGTCCTGCTGCACAACTGGCTGGGGTCGCTGCGGTGAGCGGCCAGCAGGCAGGCAGCGGGCCCGGCGGCGCCCTCACGCTGCTCCCGGCCGTCGATGTCGCGGGCGGGACCGCGGTGCGGCTGGTGCAAGGCGCGGCCGGTACCGAGACGGGGTACGGGGATCCGCTGGAGGCGGCCCTTGCCTGGCAGCGCGGCGGCGCGGAATGGATCCACCTGGTCGACCTGGACGCAGCCTTCGGCCGCGGGTCGAACCGCGAACTGCTGGCCGCGGTGGCCAGCAAGCTCGACATCGCGGTCGAGCTGTCGGGAGGGATCCGCGACGATGACTCGCTCGCCGCGGCGCTGGCAACCGGATGCGCCCGGGTCAACATCGGCACCGCCGCGCTGGAGAACCCGCAATGGGTGCGCCGGGTGATCGGCACCCACGGCGACAAGATCGCCGTCGGGCTGGATGTGCGCGGGACGCGGCTCGCCGCCCGGGGCTGGACCTCGGAGGGCGGTGACTGGCGGTCGGTGCTGGAGCGGCTGGACCGCGACGGCTGCGCCCGGTACGTGGTCACCGACGTCGCCAAGGACGGCACCATGCGCGGCCCGAACCTGGACCTGCTCAGCGAGGTCTGCGCCGCCACCGCCCGGCCCGTGGTGGCCAGCGGCGGGGTGTCCAGCCTCGACGACATCCGGGCGATCGCTTCGCTGGTCCCGCTCGGTGTCGAGGGAGCGATCATCGGCAAGGCGCTGTACGCCGGGGCGTTCTCCCTCGCCGACGCGCTGGCGGCGGCGAAGCTGGCCGCTCCGGGCCCGGGCGCGGCGGCGGCCCGATGAGTGTCGCCGTCCGGGTGATCCCGTGCCTCGACGTCACCACGGCCGGGGCGGGCCAGCAGTCCGCCCGAGTCGTCAAGGGCGTGAACTTCCGCGGCCTCCGCGACGCCGGCGACCCGGTGGAACTGGCGCGCGCCTACGACGCCGAGGGCGCCGACGAGCTGGTCTTCCTTGACATCACCGCCTCCAGCGGGGAACGCGACACGATGTACGACGTGGTCGCCGCCACCGCCGGCGAGGTGTTCATCCCGCTGACCGTCGGGGGCGGCGTGCGCAGCGTGGACGACGTCGACCGGCTACTGCGTGCCGGGGCCGACAAGGTCTCGCTGAACACCGCGGCGGTCGCCCGGCCGGAATTGCTCGGCGAGGCCGCCCGGCGGTTCGGCTCGCAGTGCGTGGTGCTCTCGCTGGACGCACGGCGGGCGCGGGCGGACGCGTCCGCCCACCCGGAGGGCGGCACCGGCCCTGGCCCCGGCCCCGCCGCAGACGGCGGCGCCGAGGGCGCCGCTGACGGCGCTGCGGTCCCGGGGACTCCCAGTGGGTTCGAGGTCACCACGCACGGCGGCCGCAGCGGCACCGGGATCGACGCCATTGCCTGGGCTGCGCGGGCCGCCGAGCTGGGTGCCGGTGAGATCCTGCTGAACTCGATGGACGCCGACGGCACCCAGGGCGGTTTCGACCTGGAGATGATCCGCGCCGTGCGCGCCGCGGTTCCGGTTCCGGTGATTGCGAGCGGCGGGGCGGGTTCGGCGGGGGACTTCGCGCCCGCGGTCGGCGCGGGCGCCGATGCGGTGCTGGCGGCCAGCGTGTTTCATTTCGGGCGGCTCAGCATCGCTGAGGTCAAGGACGCCCTCCGCGCCTCCGGCCAGCTAGTCAGGCTCTGAGGAAGCCAACGGCGGCGCCGCTGGCGTCGCCGCCGAGGGAGCCCACCGCGCGGCCCAGGGCAGCATGTGGAGCCTGGGCGTCCGATCCGTCAACCCACTGCGGGAGGAACCGGGCCCACACCACCTTGCCGTCCTGACCCGGGGCGGTCCAGCCCCAGTCGTCGCTGAGCGAGGCGACGACGTGCAGCCCGCGGCCGGTTTCGGCCAGATAGTCCGGCTGCCGCATTACCGGCATCTCGGGGCTCGGATCGGCCACCGCGCACAGGACACAGCCGCCGGGGCTCAGCAGCCCGAAGCGAATCGGCCATCCGCCGATACGCCGACCGGGAACAGTTCCGCCATCCTGGCCAGCGTGGCCATTCTGGCTGGCGTGGTTCTCGTGGCTGGTGTGGCACTCCTGGCTGGCGTGGCGCAGGGCGTTGGTCAGCAGTTCCGACACCACGATCGTCATGTCGTCGGCCAGGACCGCCAGCCCCCATCGCCGCAGCGTGGCGACGGTGAAATCCCGGGCCCGGCGGACCGAGACGTGTTCCAGGCTCAGCGTCCGGGTGGCGATGCGGGCGTATTCGGTGTATCCGGGATCGTCCGCGGTTGCTGCCATCTCCACGGCGGGGCGCATCCAGTCCCAGCTGGCGCCGCCATTCACCGGGGCCGCCACGTAACGTCCTGGCGCCCGCGCCGACGATCCTGTCATCGCCGTAGTCGTCCGTCCTTCTCGCCTTT
>JBPYFL010000002.1:0-79586 GCA_051986485.1 Streptosporangiaceae bacterium
AACAGGTCGCGCAGCCCCTGGATGAGGTTGGCCGGGAGCCGGCCGGCGCGCAGCCCGTCGAAGTACGCCAGCGACGAGGAGAACGCCGGGGTCGGCACCCCCGCCCGGGCCGCGTCGGCCACCACCCGCCGCCAGGCCGGCACCCCGGCGCTGACCCGGTCGGCGAACCACGGGGCGACCAGCAGCGTCGACAGCTCCGGCTCGGCGTCGTAGGCCGCGCGGATCCGGTCCAGGAAGCGGGCCCGGATGATGCAGCCGCCCCGCCAGATGGTGGCCGTGCCGCCCAGGTCGATGTCCCAGTCGTACTCCCGGCTGCCGGCCCGGATGTGGTCGAACCCCTGCGCGTACGCGACGATCTTGCTGGCCAGCAGCGCACGGCGCACGTCCTCGACGAACGCCTCCCGGTCGTCCACCTGCCACTTGTCGCCCGCGTCCGCGAACACCCGGCGGGCGGCCTCGCGCTGGTCGGCGTGGCCGGACAGCGACCGGGCGAACGTGGCCTCGGCGATACCGGTGATCGGGATGCCCAGGTCGAGCGCGCTCTGCACGGTCCAGCGGCCGGTGCCCTTCTGCTCGGCCTGGTCGAGCACCACGTCCACGAACGCCTGACCGGTGGCCGCGTCGGTGTGGCCGAGCACGTCGGCGGTGATCTCGATGAGGAAGGACCCCAGCTCGCCGCCGTTCCACTCCCGGAAGATCTCCGCGATCTCCGCCGGGCTCGCCGACAGACCGGCCCGCAACAGGTCGTACGCCTCCGCGATGAGCTGCATGTCGGCGTACTCGATGCCGTTGTGCACCATCTTCACGAAGTGGCCGGCGCCGTCCGGCCCGACTTGCGTGCAGCACGGCGTTCCCTGGTACTGGGCGGCGATCGACTCGAGGATCGGGCCCAGCCGCTTGTAGGACTCAGCGGACCCGCCGGGCATGATGCTAGGCCCGTTCAGCGCGCCCTCCTCGCCTCCCGACACGCCGCAGCCGACGAAGTGCAGGCCCTTGTCCCGCAGTTCCGCCTCACGCCGGCGGGTGTCGGCGTAGTGCGCGTTGCCGCAGTCAACGACGATGTCGCCCTCGTCGAGCAGCGGGACGAGCTCGTGGCACACGGCGTCGGTGGGCTCGCCGGCCTTGACCATGACGATGATCGCCCGCGGCGGCCGGAGGCTGGCGACGAACTCTCCCATCGACTCGGACGGCACGAACGTGCCCTCGTCGCCATGCTCCTTGACCAGGCTGCGGGTGCGCTCGGGCGAGCGGTTGTGCAGGGCGACGACGTGGCCGTGCCGGGCGAGGTTGCGGGCGAGGTTCCGGCCCATCACGGCGAGGCCGGTCACGCCGATATCTGCGGTTGCTTCGTTCGTCACCGATGGCCCCCGGGTCGTTGCTGGCATCTCCTCGCCACCCTACGCATCCGGTGCGTGACGTCAGCTGTCGTCCCCGCCGATCCGGCGTACCGGGGTTTGGTCGTCGCCGAACCTGTTCGCACAGCGGCGGGCATCGCGCATGTTCAGCGCCGGCCCGGCCGAGGCGGTGCTGGTCCCATCAAAACGGCGCTCGGTCAGCCGGGCACCGTGAGGTCGAACTGGATCTGCACCTCGTCGGCGACCTTCAGCAGCCCGCCGACGCCCGAGTACGGCTTTATCCCGAACCGGGTCTGAGCGATGGTCGAGTCCCCGCGGATGTGCCCGTCGGTGTCCACGCGGCCCTGCACCGAGGCCGGCTGGGTCTTGCCCATGATCGTCAGGTTCCCGGTGATGGTGAAGGATTCCGGGCGACCCGAGGCCTGCGTGGACGTGAAGGTGATCTCCGGGTGCTGGTCGGTGGACAGGCATTTGCCGCCGCAGATGGTCTTCTTGATCTCCGCGCGGTCGGAGTCTGTCAGCGGCTTCAGCCCGCCGGTTCCCTCCCGGGGCTCGAGCGAGCTGGCGTCCAGCGTCACGGTGACCGATGACTTTCCCGGATCGGCGGCGTTGACCACCGCCTCCGCCGACCACCGGGTCGCCTCGATCGTCAGGTCATGGCCGGCCCTGCGGCCAAGGCCGGTGCGGGTCGTCTTGACCAGCACGGTGCCCTGCTCCGGCCCGAATCGGTACGTTCCATCGGACAGCGCCATACCCCAACTATGGACCTTCGGCCTTTGTCCCGCACGCCCCGGCGGCGAGTCAGTCGAGGGCAAGTGCCGCCCGGAGAGCGTCATCAACCGCCCGCATTTCCGAGTTGGTCACGCGGCCCGCGAATTCTCCCAGGCGTGCCTGCGCGTCGATTACGGTCAGCTGCTCGACCATTACCCGGGTCTTTGTTCCGTTGATTTCGATCTCGGGCCGGAACGAGGCTGACCGCCGTCCCGTCGAGGTCGGCGCGATGATCCAGGTTGACAGTGCCAGGTCATCGGACTGCACGACAACGCCGTAGCGCGGCCCCGCCTGTTCACGGCCGCGAGCGTCTCGAGGCGCCTTCAGCCGGTAGATGTCACCACGCACGGACAGTGTCCATCTCGGCGGCAAGTTCGCGCGAAGCGGCGACGTCCTCGGGATCGTTGCGCAGTTCCTCGGCCTCGGCCCGCAGCCGCGCGCGCCGCTGCGCCCGCTCCGCTTCCAGAATGGCCGAGCGGGCCGCCTCGGACCTGGACAGTCCGCCCTGCGTCAGGGCCTTAAGGGCACGCTCAACCTCTGAATCGGTGCGGATCGTAAGCGTACTCATGCAACAGAGTGTACATCGTATGTAATACGGAATGCAGTTTGTTTCGGGGGCGCGGCGGGCCCAGTGACGCGCCGTGAACGAGGAGCGTGCGGGCGCGCTGGGTACGGTCATCGATAAGCGCTGCGCAGCGCCGGGGCCCGCCGTCATCATCGGGCGCGATCACGGGCTGTGGACAGCAGCGACCAGGGGGCACCGTGCGGCTTCTCCGCAACCCGCTCGTGCTCGCGGTCCTGGTGACCGGGGCCGGCGTCGCCGTCTGGGTCACGGTGTTCCCGCGGGTCGGCACGGACCTGTCGGCGCACGTGGCGCGGGCCGGATGGGCGATGCAGTACCCCGGCGCCGGGTACCTGTTCAGCTGGTACGGCGGCATTTACCCGGCGAGCTATTCGCTGCTGACGCCGTACCTGCTGGCGGTGGTCGGGGTGCACACGGCGATGGCGGTCGCCGCCGTCGCCTCGGCCGCGCTGCTGGCGCTGCTGATGGTCCGCCACCGGGTTCCCCGGCCCCGCGCGGCCGCGCTGTGGGGGGCGGCCGCGGTCTGCACGGAGCTGACGGCCGGCCGGGCCGCCTTCACCCTCGGGCTCGCGGCGGGGCTGGCCAGCGTGGCCGTGGCCGACGCTGGACGGCCGCGGCGCTGGATGAGGCTGGCCGGGGCCGGCTCGCTGGCGGTCCTGAGCTCGCTGCTGAGCCCGGTCACTGGGCTCTTCCTCGGGCTGCCGGCGGCAGCGTACCTCCTCACCGGCCGCAGCCGCGAGGGGCTGGTGATCGCCGCCGGGGCGGGCGTTCCGCTGGCGGCCGCCGCCGTGTTCTCCGACGGCGGGGTGCAGCCCATCGACGCGCGTAACGGGGTGCCGTCCCTGCTCGCCGTGGTCCTGGTGCTGGTACTCGTTCCGCGGCGGTGGCGGCTGCTGCGCACCGGCGCGGTCCTGTACGGCCTCGGCGTGATCGTCGTCTGGGTGGTGCCGACCCCTATCGGCTCCAACATCGAACGGCTGGCCAGCCTGCTGGCCGGCCCGGTGCTCGCCGGGATGGCGGAACCGTGGCTGGCCTCCGGCGCCCGGGCGGCGGTAAGGGTTCCCGGCCGGTGGCTGGTCCCGCTGCTCGCGGCCGGCCTTCTCGCCGCCGCGGGGTGGCAGGTGACCCAGCCCGCGCTGGACCTCGCCCAGGGAAACGGCCCGCCGTACGTCCCCGAGACCGCCGCCCTGGTGCGTGAGCTGGGTGTGCTGCACGCGGACACGGCACGGGTGGAAGCGGTGCCGCAGTACGGCCACTGGGAATCCCAGCAGCTCGCCTCCGCCGTGCCGCTGGCGCGCGGGTGGGAACGGCAGCTCGACATGGCCCGCAATCCCCTCTTCTACCAGGGGGTGCTGACACCGGGCGGCTACTACGGCTGGCTGCTCGACAACGCGGTCCGGTACGTCGCGATCTCCACGGCGGCTCCGGACTTCGCGGCCGTCGCCGAGGCGGACATCGTCCGTGCGGGCGAGCCGTGGCTGGTGCCGGTGTGGCACAACGCGTTCTGGTCCCTGTATCAGGTCGCGGGTGCCGAACCGCTGGCCAGCGGGCCGGCCGCCGTCATCGCCAGTACACCGGCCACCATCACGCTGCGGATGAGCCGCGCCGGAACCGCGGTCGTCCGGGTGCGCTGGTCGTCGCTGCTGCGCGGTTGCCCGGGAGGGGCCTTGGCCCGGCATGGCATCTGGACGAGCGTCACCATGCCGCACGCCGGAACCTGCGCGCTTTCCGCCCCGTACTGAGAAGGCGAGCAAGCGCAAAGATGGCGCTCTGTTACTTTTTGCCGGACCCGGAGGAGGAACCAGCTATAAGCTCCCCTCCGGGACCTTCCGGGAGCGGCTGAGCTACGTCGGCTACCCGGACGAGATGATCGAGACGATGGGCCGGACGTGGTCACCGGCCCACCGGCAGGTGGTGGAGCGGGATGTCGTGGTTCGCGGTGGATGCCTCCGCGCCCGATTCCTATAACGAGCAGTCCGACAAGGCGTACCTTATGTGCTGCGGGTCCTCGGGCATGTTCGAGCAGGACGACGTGGAGAACTGGGTGTCGATCACCTCAACGGCCAAGGGGATGATGGCCCGCTGGGCTGACTGCCTCGATGGGACGAGCCGGTGACCACCGCCGCGCCCGGCCCGCCGCGGCCGCTGCCCTACATGGACCAGCGTCACCTCGAAGCGTCGCAGTGGCTGGTCGAGGAGGCACACCTGCTGGACCACCAGCTTTATGGCGACTGGCTGAAGATGCTCACCTCCGATATCCGGTACCAGATGCCGGTCCGGGTCACTCCCGCCCGCGGTAACGGATTCGACACGCTGGACGGGATGAGCAACTTTGACGAAGATCTCTACTCGCTGGTCAAGCGCGTCGCCCGGTTCGAGACCGAGCACGCCTGGACCGAGGACCCGCCGTCCCGGCTGCGGCACTTCGTCACCAACATCCGTAGCTTCGGCACCGACCGCGACGACGAGGTGTACGTGGAGTCCTACCTGTTGGTCTTCCGCAGCCGGGGCGATGTCCAGGAGTCGCAGGTGCTTTCCGCCGGGCGGCGCGACCTGCTGCGCCGCGTTTCCGAGGACCAGCTGAAACTCGCGCGCCGGGTGATCGACGTGGACGAGTCAGTGCTCCGGATGCAGAACCTCGGGGTCTTCCTCTGATGGACGTGGAGCCCCGGGCGGGCACCTGGCTGCTGGCGCCCCGCCGGCGGGCATGGTCCCGGTGACCACCAAATCACTGCTGTTCGGCGCAGATGGCCGGGCATAGGCTGGCGTGCGTCCGTCCATCAGGGGGAGGTCGCCGTGTCTCGTCGCGACATCGGCCGCGGGCTGCTGACTCTCGCCAACGTGATCACCGCGGTGGCTCCGGTCCTGGCGGACTGGAACCCGTCGCACGTTTTCAACGACCGGTGGCCGTCACACGCGCGTTTCCACGCCACGGTGGCCCTCGCGGCGTCCACGTCGCTGTCGGCGCTGGCGATTGTCCAGGTGCTGGCGAACCCGGACGACGAGACCGGCCGGCTGTTCGCCGCGGCCGTTCCGGTGAGCTACTGGGCGCCGTTCTTCCCGGCGCTGCTGGTGCGCGGCACCGGCGTGGACGATCCGCCGCATCCGGTGGCGCGGCGCGCCGGCATCCCGGTCAGTCTCCTCGGCGCGGCCGCGACAACCGGCACTGCCTGCGCTGGATGGGTGATGAGCCGTCCCCGACGGTGAGACATCGCTCCGGTAGGGGTATACCGATCTTGGGCATTTGTTCGCTCATTTCGGATCATGACCGGGGGGAAATCATGGCCGAGCATCCCAATGTCGCGCGTATGACTGACGGGTACGCCGCATTCGCCAAGGGCGACATCGCCGCCCTCAACGATCTGTTCGCCGAGGACATCGTCTGGCACGTGGCGGGGCGCAGCCAGCTTGCGGGCGAATATCGCGGCCGCGACGCGGTCTACGGGTTCTTCGCAAAGCTGATGGAGGTCACCGAGAACAGCTTCCAGCTCGACGTGCACGCCATCCTGGCGGACGATACGCACGGGGTGGCCCTGGTATTCGGGCGGGCTAGCCGCTCCGGGCGGACCGTCGAGGCCCCGGAAGCCCACATCTTCCATCTGCGCGACGGCATGGTGACGGAGTTCTGGGACGCCACCACCGACCAGTACGCCTTCGACGAATTGATCGGCTGAGTTCCCGGACCCAATTCCCGGACCCAATTCCCGGGGCCGCGCGCGGTGCGGGCGAGGGTCACCGCGCAACGCCGTTATGCCGGATTATCCGGGTGCTTGCGCCGAGGCGAACTGTGCGCCAAGCCGCGGGTACACGCGTCGCGTGTTCAGCTCGAACACCGCCTGGAGATCGTCGTCGCCCAGGCCGGCCTTGTCCAGGTAGCGCTTGGTGTCGTCCCAGCCGGAACCCGTCTCCGGGTTGACGCCGCGGACGGCACCCAGCATCTCCGAGGCGAACAGCACGTTCGCCGGGCCGATGACGTTCAGCAGCAGGTCCATCCCCGGCTGGTGGTACACGCAGCTGTCGAAGAACACGTTCCGCATCACGTGCCCCTGCAACGGAGGCCGGCCCAGCCGCTCGGTCAGGCCCTGGTAGCGGCCCCAGTGGTAGGGAACCGCGCCGCCGCCATGCGGGATCACGAACCGCAGCGACGGGAACCGCTCGAACAGGTCGCCCTGGATCAGCTGCATGAACACCGCGGTGTCGGCGTTCAGGTAATGCGCCCCCAGGGTGTGCGCGTTCGGGTTGCGCGACTGCGAGACGTGGATCATCGCCGGGAAGTCCAGCTCCACCAGCGTCTCGTACAGCGGATACCAGTACTCGTCGGTCAGCGGCGGGCCGGTCCAGTAGCCGCCGGAGGGATCGGGATTCAGGTTGCAGCCGACGAAGCCGAGATCCGCGCACCGCCGCAGTTCGTCGATGCAGCCGGCGAGTTCGCCCCCGGGTGTCTGCGGCAGCTGGCACACCCCGGCGAAGTTGCGCGGGAACAGCCCGACGACGCGGTGGATCAGGTCATTGCAGGCCCGCGCCCAGGCTCGCGCGGCCGCAGGGTCCGGCACGTGGTGCTCCATGGCGGACGCCCGGGGGGAGAACAACGTGAGGTCGGTGCCGCGTTCGGCCTGCACCCGCAGCTGGTTGCTCTCAATGCTTTCCCGGATGGCGTCGTCGCTGATCGATGGCGGTGCCGGTTCCGGCGAGCCCGGGTCGGCCAGGTGCGCGACCTGTGCGCCGCGGAACTGCCGGTGCGCACCGGGTGTCGTCGTGTAATGCCCGTGGCAATCGATGATCATTGCTGTCCCATCCCGCGGGCGCGGCTCACTCGCCCGGCGGCTGGTCGACGTAGCTGATCCCCTTCTCGGCGAGCCGCGGGCGCAGGTTGTTCACATCCAGGCTCAGCTCGCCCGCCGCATACCGCTTGCGCGCCGCGGCCTCCCGGTCCGCCCGCTCCCGGCATTTCTGCAGAACGGCCCCGGCGTCGCGCCGTGGCACCACCACCGCGCCGTCGTCGTCGGCGGCGATCACATCGCCGGGGGCGACCAGGCGGCCCGCGCACACCACCGGGAGGTTGACGTCGCCGAGCACCTCCTTGACGGTCCCGGCGGCGGACACGCATCTCGACCAGACCGGGAAGCCCATGGTGGCAAGCTCGGCCACGTCGCGGCATCCGGCATCGATGACCAGGCCGCGGACGCCGCGCGCCTGCAGCGCCGTCGCCAGCAGCTCGCCGAAGTAGCCGTCGTCGCACCGCGACGTCGGCACCACGACCAGGACGTCCCCGTCCCGGCACTGCTCCACCGCGACATGGATCATCAGGTTGTCGCCCGGCGGGACGCTGACGGTCACGGCGCTCCCGGAGATCCGCGCCCCCGGATAGACGGGGCTGATGTACGGGTCCAGCAGCCCGGTGCGGCCCTGAGCCTCGTGGATCGTCGCCACGCCGAACTCCGCCAGGGCGCCGGCTGTCTCCCGGTCAGCGCGCCGGATGTTCTGCACAACCGTCCCCATCTCGCTCCTTTCGCGGGTGACGGGCGGACCAGGTGCCATCGTCGCAGACGTTGCCGACGAGGGTCAGCGGTAGCGGAGCGTCAGCGGGCATCCTCCCGGGGGCGGCCGGGGGTCGAAAGGTATTAAGGTATGACGGTTTCCGATGCTAAACTGCTGCGCTGATGGCCGATATCACGCTCCGGACCGTTACCCGGACCAGCGGCGCCACCCGCGCGCTGAAGGACGGATCGGTCGGCGGCGAGGGCTTCGCCTTCGAGTTCGAGGAGGTGCCGGTCCTCGTCGGCGCGTTCCGCCAGATGGTCCGCGAACTCGCGTTCGACGTCAGCGAGATGGCATTCACCACCTACCTGTGCGCGAAGGAACACGGAACGCCGTTCACCGCGCTGCCGGTCTTCCTGGTGCGGGGGTTCCACCACGGCGCCATCGTCCGCGGCGCGGACGGGGCCCGGGAACCGAAGGCGCTGGAGGGTGCCAGGGTCGGGGTCAACCGCGGCTACACGGTCACCACCGGCGTCTGGGCGCGCGGAATCCTGGCCGACGAGCATGGGGTGGATCTCAGCCGGGTCACCTGGGTGCTCTCCGGCGACGAGCACGTGGCCCAGTACCGCCCGCCGCCGAACGTGGTGCCGATGGAACCCGGCGGTGACCTGGCGGACATGGTCGCGGCCGGCGACCTGGCGGCCGGGATCGGCCTCCCGGGATCCCGCGACGGTCTCGTGCCGCTGATCCCCGATCCCGGCGAGGCCGCAGTAGACGCCCTGCGCCGCGGCTTCTACCCGATCAACCACCTGGTGGTCGTCCGCGACGATGTGCTGGCCGCCCATCCCGGGCTCGCCGCGGAACTGTTCAGCGCCTTCGCCGAGGCCAAGCGGCATTACCTCCGGCGACTGCGCGGCCGCGCGATCGGTGAACCCGAGCCTGCGGACCGGATCTGCCAGCGCGTGCTGGAGGTCACCGGAGCCGATCCGCTGCCCTATGGGATCGCGCCCAACCGGGAGATGATCGACCGCCTGATCCAGTACGCCGTCAGCCAGCGGATCCTCACCAGGCCGCCCGCGGTGGAATCGCTGTTCGCCGCCGGCACGCATGAACTGACGGCCTAACGGGGGCCACGGAGGAGCGGCGCCCGCGGCCCGGACGGTGAGCCTCTCGGCGGGGACGGCCGGGCACTATCCCGCGACTGACTCCAGGAAGGCGCGAACGCGCTGCGGAACCGTCGCCTCGGTCTGGTCGATTACCGGGACATCCCAGTACTCGGCGCGCGGGAGGCACTCCCCGAGGTAGCGGGCCGCCGACGTCGCGTGCGAGTCGTCATCGCCCGGGATGACCAGCGACGGAACCTCCAGCCCGAGCAGGTCCTCCGGCTCCGCTCCCGGCACCGTGTCGCGGTCGAACAGCAGCCGTGCCATCCCCGTGACGACGGCCTCGTATGCGCCCGGATCCAGCTGCGCGTACTTGTCGGCGAATCCGCTGTCGGCGCGGATCGAGGTGGCCCAGGGGCCGAGCCGCGGGTCGGCGTTGAAGCTGTCCCCGGACTCGGCCGCGAGCGCAACCACCTCGGCGAGCCCGTACTCCGCCGCGAACGCCAGATGCTGGCCGAAACGGGCCTGCTGCTTGATCCGGTACTTCACCCCGCCGGCGGGCCAGAACAGCACCAGGCTCTGGACGTAGCCGGGTGCGGCGACCGCCAGGGCGCAGGCGGTCGAGCAGCCCGCGCAGCCGCCGATCACGTGGGCCTGACCGATGCCGAGGTGATCGAGCAGGCCCTTTCCCTGGAGCGCGTAATCGTGCCAGGTGATCCGCTCGACGCGGCCGGCGGAGCCGCCCGACTCCCGGCGGTCGAAGGTGATGCAGGTGTAGTCCGCGGCGAGGTGCTCCACGAGCTGGAGCTGCCGGTAAATGCCGAGCGTGCCCCAGTTGTCTGCGGTGGCGTCGAACCCGCCGGGCGAGAACATCAGCACCGGCGGCCCGGAGCCGGTTGTCTCATACCGGGTGGCGAGCCCGCCGATCTCCACGGTTGGCACAGTGCTTCCCTCCGTCAGCCACTGTCCGCAGCGGGGCGCTGGCCCTTGATCTGCCGCCCTTCGCGGACGTCCGCCGCATATTCGCGGATCGCGTCCAGCGTGATCCGCGCGACGTTGGCATACGTGCCGGGGTCGGCGTCCAGTGCGCAGGCCAGGTTGCCGATCGCGGCGTGGGCCATCCGTACCCTACCGTCCAGCCACGGCCCGCTCCCGGCCCCGCCGATCACCGGCGGCCCATGAACAGGCAGCTAAAGAACGCCCGCCAGACCACCTCGACATCGGTGATCCCGGCGGCGGCGAAGCCGTCGAGGTGGTCGGTGACGCTGGGCAGCGGATAGGTGTGATGGTGCCGGGACCCCTCAGGCGCCGCGCCGAGGCGCTTGCGCGCCGCGCGCAGCCTGGAGTCCCAGGCGTCGTCCGGCCCGATGTGGTCGAGATTGACCAGCCAGCCACCCGGGGCGAGTAGCGAAGCCACGCGGGTGTAGAAGTCGGCAAGTCCGGCGCGGTCGAGGTGATGGGCGGCGCGCGAGGTCGTGATGACGTCGGCCCCGGCGGGCACGACGTCCGCCGTTATGTCTGTCATATCCGCGATGTGGTACTCGACGCGGTCGCCGAACCGCGCGAGCCGGTCCCGGGCCAGTTCGAGCATCGCCTCGGAGGCATCCGTCCACACACCGCTGGCTTCGGGGAACTCGTCGAGGAAAACGGCGAGCATGTCGCCCGGGCCGCTGGCGATGTCGGCGACGCGGGCCGGCCGTGGATTGTCGCCGGCCACGATGACGGCGGCCATCTGGCGCGGGAAGTCCAGCAGGTGCCGCATCGAGTCGCCGCTCGCCCAGGAGCGGGCGAAGTCGCGGTCCTTCCAGTCCGCGGCCGCCCGCTCGCCCTGCCCGGTCATCACGCCCCTCGATCGACGCTGGTCTAATAATTATGCCGCACCGGCCAGGGGTCTTCCGCGGTAGATTGGACGGACCGTAATACCCCGGCTATAGAGTTCCGGTGCACGGCCGCGCGGATTCCCGCTGATCAGCCAGGCTTGCGGAACCTGGGCCATACGGCAGTCCGCTCCGCGAAGGAGAACTCGATGGCAACAGTCAGGGGGACTGTGAACGCCAACCGGGACGCGGACAAGGCCGGCACGTCGCCGACGGCCGACCTGTTCAGCCGGGTAAGCGTTGGGCGGATATCCGAGGTCATCGTGGACCAGATCCGCCTGCTGATGCGGCAGGGGCAGCTCAAGCCGGGGGACAGGCTGCCCGCCGAGCGCGACCTGTGCGAGCGGTTCGGCGTCAGCCGGGTGACCGTGCGCGAGGCGCTCCGGATGCTCGAATCCAGCGGCCTGGTGGAGATCAGGGTCGGCGCCCGGGGCGGCGCATTCGTGACTGCTCCGACAAGCGATCGTGTCGGGGAGGGGCTGGCAGACCTGCTGAGCCTGTCGGTCATCAGCGCCGCGGACACGACCGAGGTGCGGCTGATCCTCGAGGTGGGGATCGTCCCGATCGTCTGTGAGCGGGCCACTGGAGAAGACCTCGACGACCTCGACGAGATCTGTGAACGCGCCCGCGCGGCGCTGCGGGCCGGGACCTACTCGATGGACATGTCGGCGGAGTTCCACTCCCGGGTCGCGCAGGCGACGCACAACCCGGCCGTGGTGATGCTGGTCGAGTCGTTCCGCGGTCCGCTGCTGATGTCGCTTGAGCGGGCGCGGGAGACGGCGCCGGAGATGGGCCGCCTGGGGACCGAGGAGCACATCCGGTTCGTCAGTGCGGTCCGGAAGCAGGACTGCGACGCCGCGACGCAGATCATGCGGGAGCACCTGCACCGGACCGCGCGTCGCGTCAAGCGCGGTTAGCACCGGCAGGAGGCCCGCGGCGGTGGCGCGCGAGGCGCCGCGCCGGACGCGGTTAGTACCCGGCCACGGCTACCGCCGGCCCGGGGCCGAGGCGTCCGGGCCGGCGGCGGCCAGCGACCTTCCGGCTACCCGAGCCCGTCAGCCTTCAGCGCGTTGGTGAAGTAACTGGTGTTGACGAACTGGCTGGGCGGGACCGCGGTCGTCAGCAGCCCGTCCTGGACGAAGAACTGCTCCAGGTTCTGGAACCACGGGTACTCGCCGTTGCTGGCGTAGACCTGGCCGAGCTCAGACCCGCTCTTCCACACGGTCGCGCCGACCTGCGGCTGCAGCGACGTCATCTTGGACTGCGTCGCGTTGGCCACCATGGTGACGGCCTGCGAGGTGTGCGACTGGCGGTAATTGTCGGCCATGATCCACGCCTGCAGGAACTTGGTCACCACCTGCGGGTTCTTCTGCGCGTAGCTCTTCATCGTGAGCCAGAACTGCGGGAATTGCCGCGACGTCGTGATGAAGTTGCTGTCGGTCACCAGCACGTTGGTGCCCTGCACGGACTTCGCCGGGGCCACGATGGGCGGGATCCACAGCGCCAGCGCCTTGATGGAGTGGGTCGCGTACGCCTGGGCGGCGGCCGCCGGCGTGCCGAACGGCTCCTCGGTCACCCCGCTGGCCTTGACCGAACCGAAGGCCTGCGTCAGCGCGAGGTCGAGGATCATCTGCGCGGATGTCCCCTTGGACACGCCGACGGTCTGGCCCTTGAGGTCCTGCACGGTCTTGATGCTGGGGTTGGAGATCACCTCGTCGCCCTTGTTCAGGCTGTCCACGGTGATGATCTCGCCGCCGCCCTTGATGACCGTGGGGGTGACGCCGGGCCCTTCATAGCCGAACTGGAGCTTGCCCGCCTTCAGTGCCGCGAACAGCGGCGGGCCGGTCGGGAACTGGACGAGCTTCACGTTCAGGCCGACCTTCTTGAAGTAGCCCTGCTGCTGGGCGATCAGCATCGGCGCCGCCCCGTGCAGGTCCGGCTGGTATCCGACGCTGATGGTGGTCGCGCCGCCGGACCCGCCGGAGCTCCCGGAGCCACTGGAGCTACCGGAGCTGGTGCTTTGGTCGCTGGCACCGCCGCAGGCCGCAGTCATCGCGGCCAGCGCGACACCGGCCAGCACCGCGGCTGCAGGCTTGCTGATGCGTCTCATCACGTTCCCGACCCTTCTGGTGCATTGTTTGCCGCGTCCGCTTCCGGTCTTACGGAGCAGCACCGGCCTCCGCCATCCCGCCGCGAACCGTCGTGAGCAGTTCCTCGCGGTACTGGGTGAAACGCTCACTGGTGCGGGTCCCCGGATCCCGGGGCACCGGGATGTCGATGTCCAGCGTCTCGACGATCCGCCCGGGGCGTCCGCTGAACACGACCACCCGCGAACCGAGCCAGATCGCCTCGTCGATGTCGTGGGTGACGAACACGACCGTCCGGCGCCGCTGCAGCCACGTGGCAGCCAGGTTTTCCTGCAGCTGCAGCCGGGTCAGCGCATCCACCGCGCCGAACGGCTCGTCCATCAGCAGCACCTCGGGATCGAGCGCATAGGCGCGGGCGATCGCCGCCCGCTGCTTCATCCCGCCGGACAGTTCCTTGGGCCAGGACCCGCGGAAGGGAAGCAGATCCACCAGTCCGAGCACGTCTTCGGTGATCCGCTGCCGCTCGCCGCGGTCCATTCCCTTCAGCCGGAGGCCGAACTCGACGTTGCCCTCGACCGTCAGCCAGGGGAACAGCGCGTACTGCTGGAACACCATGCTGCGATCCGGCCCGGGCCCGCCCACCGGCTTGCCGTCCATCGACACTGATCCCGCCACCGGCTGCTCCAGGCCGCCGATGATGTTCAGCAGCGTTGTCTTCCCGCATCCGCTGGGACCGAGCAGGACGACGAACTCACCCGGGTAGATGTCGAGGCTCACGTCGTCCAGCACCGGCAGCGGGCCCTGCCGCCTGCTGAAATGATGCGAAACCCGCTTGATCGACAGCTTTGGCTGTCCCGCAGTCCCCCACCCGGAACCGGGTGCCGCCGGTTGCGTTCCGGTCCCAGACGCCGCTGGTTCCGGCGCCGGCCGGTTGCCTGTCCGGTCCGCCATCAGTGCGCCCTTTCCTGCCAGCTGCCGAACCGCCGCTCGAGCAGGTGCATGGCCTGGTCCATCGCCACCCCGATGATGCCGATGAAGATGATCGCGATGATGATCTGGCCGGTGTCGTTGTACTGGCTCGCGTTCTCGATCACGTAGCCGAGGCCGGTGGTCGCCCCGAGCAGTTCGGCCGCGACG
The DNA here is from genome assembly GCA_051986485.1 of Streptosporangiaceae bacterium. Classification (GTDB taxonomy): domain Bacteria; phylum Actinomycetota; class Actinomycetes; order Streptosporangiales; family Streptosporangiaceae; genus JBPYFL01. Next base: position 14,392 of record JBPYFL010000002.1, read on the forward strand.
ACCGTCGTCCAGCCGTTGGCCAGCCCCAGCCGGAAGCCCACCAGCATGTACGGGAGCGTCGCGGGCAGGATGACCCGGCGGAACATCACCCCGGTGCTGGCGCCCAGCGTCCGGGCCGCCCTGATGTAGATCAGGTCCACGTTGCGGACGCCGAGCATCACCGACACCGCGATCGCCAGGAACGCCGACAGCCCGATCACGACGATCTTCGCCAGTTCGCCGACGCCAAGGAAGACGATGAACAGCGGGATGAACGCCAGCGACGGGATCATCCGGATGAACTGCACCCACGGCTCCAGCAGCACCCGGACCGGCTGGTACCAGCCCATGAAGCACCCCACCGCCGTTCCGAGGACTGCGGCGATACCGAAGCCGACCCCGACCCGGAATAGGCTCATCCCGATGTCGGTCAGCAGACCGGTGCGGGCCAGGCCAGTGAACGACCGCCCCAGGTCCTGGTACGAGGGAACATTCGCGTTCACCAGCGAAGCGACGTAGTAGGCCGTCAGGCCGAGCGCGACCGCGAGCAGGTATCCGAGCCAGCGCCAGGGCAGCTTGCGGCGGCCCCGGGCATCGGCCTCTCGGCCGGCCACGTCGGTCCGCGCCGGAGACGATTCCTGCGCCACGAACTGCGAGTCGGCGTGCGCCGGGTTCTGGCCGCCCCAGGTCATCAGGTCATGTTCTCCTAATTGCGGAGCCGGCCATGCGAGATAGGCCGACCTGTTATATCGGGCTGGTCCCGACGTGTTCAGTCCTCAGACCTCTCTAGGATTCCTTAATTTTCGGCACTGTCAAGCAGGTTTCGGCGGGGCTGATCAGGGCCTCCACGCGGGCCCGGTTTTCCGGCCCGGTCATCCGGTCGCAGACCGGGCGGGCCGACGGTGCACGCCGGCCGCGTGCTGGGCGTCCTCCCCGGCCAGCACCCGCCGGAGGTCATCGGCCAGCGCCGACACCACTCTCTGCTGCGCTTGCACGGTGAGTCCGGCGACATGCGGGGTGAGCAGCACCCGCCGTTCTGCTTCCAGTTCACCGAGCGCGGGCGGCTCGCTCTCCCGCACGTCCAGCGCGGCGCCCGCGAGTGGCCCCTCGCGCAGGGCGCGCAGCAGCGCGGACTCGTCCACCAGGCCGCCGCGTGCCACGTTCACCAGGTAGGAGCCCGGGCGCATCCGGGCCAGGGCGGCGCCGTCGATCAGGCCGGCGGTGTCCGCGCTGAGCGCGAGGTGGAGCGAGACGACATCGGCGAGCCCGAGCAGGGCGCCGAGATCATCCACCCGCCGGACCGGCGGTCCCTGCCCCGGCGGGATGAACGGGTCGTATCCGACGACCTCCATGCCGAGCGCGGAGGCCAGCGAGGCCGTCGCGGTGCCGGTCGCGCCGAGGCCGACCACGCCCCAGCAGCACCCGGCGAGTTCGCGGCCGAGGTGGCGCTCCCAGCGCCCCTCGCGAACCCGCTGGTCATGACCGGTCAGGTCGCGCGCCAGGGCGAACGCCACGGCGAGCGCGTGCTCGGCGACGCTGGCGGCGTTGGCACCGGCGGCGGTCACCACCACCACGCCGAGGTCGTCGGCCGCGCCGAGATCCACGTTGTCCAGGCCGACCCCCGCCCGCGCCACCACCTCGAGCCGCGGGCTCGCCTCCAGAAGCTGCCGGGTGACCTGGGTGCGGTTCCGCACAACCAGCGCCCGCGCCGCTGCGGCGGCGCGCTGCAGCCTGCCCGGGTCGGCCCACGCGCCCGGATCGGTGAGCACCGGCACCTCCGCCGCCAGCCGGTCCAGCGCGTCTCCGGTCACATCCTCGACGACGGCAACGTCCGGGCCGGTCGCTGGCCGCGGCCCGCCCGGATCCCTCGCTGGGGTCGCGGGCTCGCGATCTGTTGAGTGCGCGTTGGGTGCCACGTCCTAGAGTGTAAAGAGGTCTTACCACCGATGGGAGAGCAGGGACACGTGCGTACGACGGTCGCCCATGCGGCGGAGCTGACGAGCGGGCTGCTACACGCGGCGGGAATGCCGGACGGTCCGGCCGGCCGTACCGCGTGGGCGGTGGTGACGGCGGAGGCCTGGGGCAAGCGCTCACACGGGCTGCTCCGGGTTCCCTATTACCTGGCCCGGTTCGCGGCGGGCGGGTCGGATCCGCGGGCGAGCCTGCGCACCGTCACCGACACCGGCCCGGTGGTCGGGCTGGACGGGGGCAACGGGATCGGTCACTGGCAGGCGTGGGACGCGGCGGAACTGGCCGCGGAACGGGCACGGCGGTACGGTGTCGCGGCCGTTTCGGTCGGCAATTCCGGCCACTGCGGGGCGCTGGGGTACTACGTGCTGCCGATTACCGGTGCCGGGCTGGTGGGCGTGGCCTTCTCCAACGGCCCGGCGGTGATGCCGCCGTGGGGCGGACGGGAGGCGGTGTTCTCTACCAGCCCGATGGCGGCCGGGATACCGACCACGCCGCGCCCGAGCATCGTCGATCTCGCCACCTCCGCGGTAGCCAGGGGAACCGTGGCCGAGGCGGCCGCGGCAGGCCGGGCCATCCCCGAGGGCTGGGCGTTCGACGCTGACGGGGCGCCCACCACCGACCCGTCGGTGGCGCTGGCCGGGATGCTCGCCCCGATGGCCGGGGCAAAGGGAGCCGCGCTCGCGTTCCTGGTCGAGGCGCTGACCGGGGGAATTGTCGGCCCAAACCTGGCCACCGACGTCGCGGACCCGCTGGCCGCCGCCACCACGGCCGACCCGCAGCGCATCGCTCACCTGATCGTCGCACTCGATCCCGGGTGCCTGGACGTGGACGGGCGCAGCGAGGAGCGCCTCAGTCGGCTCGGGAAGCAGATCACCGGAGCCGGCGGCCGCCTGCCCGGGGCCGGTCATCCGCTGCCCGCCGACCTCGACGGGGCCGGGGACCTGGAGATCGCGGACCCCCTCGCGGGCCGGCTCGCCGCGGAGGCGGACCGCCTCGCGGTGGCGCTCCCGCCCGCCTGGTCCCGTTCTTGATCACCGCCGGTCCACGGCGGCCTGGAGGTCTGGGTTCTCGGCGGTCAGGTATCGGCCGGCACTGTGCGCAGCGGTAGGGCCGGGCGGTCGCGGGCCGCGGACAGCGCGTCGGTGATCGTGGCGATCACCGACTGCGGCTGAGCGCGGATCTGGCGGGGAGTGAAGTGCAGCACGATGATGCCGTGCTTGCTCATCCTCGCGTCGCGCTCCAGCGTGCGTTCCCAGCTGTCCGGGGACAGGTGCCACTCGCGTGACTCCACCTCGACGGCGACGCTGTAGCGCGGCCACCACGCATCCGGCGACGCGATGAACATCCGTCCATCGAACAGGCGTGGGTTGAACATCGGCATCGGCAGCGGCGAGCGCTTGAGCAGGGCATAGAGATCGCCCTCCGCCGCGGAGCGGACGCCGTCACCGACCTCGGCCAGCGCCCGGCGGAGTAATGCCGAGCCCCGGACCGGACCACGCCGCAACTCGTCCGCGATCAAGTCGACGCGGCACCGGTTCGTCTGCACCGCTTCGGCGACCACGGCACGGGCTTCGCGGTCGCTGGCAAGTTCGCGGACGGTATCGGCGACCGCACGAGCGGCGAGGGCGAAGCTGATCCCGCGGTCCACGCACACGATCTCGGGCATGGCGGTGGTGCGGTGCATCCTGGCGAACCCTGCATCCCGCCGCCGGTAGCGCGCGGGTACCAAGACGTCCACGAGGCCCTCGTCCGGCGTTCGCAGACCATGCCGGCGAAGTGCTGCCGGGCCGGTGATGACCGCCGCTGGGCCCGCATAGAGCAGCGCCGCGATATCCCGCTGCTGCCTGGTCGCCGTGCCCGTGACGGCCAGGTACACACCGGGCAGGAGCTTCTGCCAGCGGCCAGTTTCATAGATCCGCCACCTGAGCATGTCGCGGGTCAGTCCGGCACCCTGCGCCTGCGCGCGCGTGATCACGTTGCGCTGCCGCACCAACACCGAGGCCAGGTCCCCGGTGGCGGATCTGGTGTTCGCCATGGCCGTACGGTGCCATCGGGGGCCGACATCCCACCGCACACCATGATCGTTGGAACTTTGTGTGCGTCATAGTGCACACAAAGTTCCAACGATCATGGAACGCCGCGGGGGAGGGTGGCGCGGGGGAGCGGTCAGGTGGAGGCGGTGGCGAGCACGCCGAGGCGGTCGAGGTCGTCGCGCAGCCGGTCGCGCGCGGCCGCGTCGATTCCGGTGTTCGGGTGGGCGCCCCGGCCCCGGCAGATCCCGGCCAGTTCCAGCGCCGTTTTCCAGCCGAGCGGTCCGCCGACGCGGCGGCAGGCCTGGACGACCGCCTGCAGCTGGAACTGGATGGAGCGGGCCTGATCCAGATCGCCGGCCCGCACCGCGGACCACAGTGCGGTCACCAGGCCGGGTACCAGGTTGACGGACGCGGCGATGGTGCCGGCCCCGCCGAGCACCCCGGCGGCGAGCAGCAGCGTGTCGGAGCCGGTGAGCAGCCCGAAGTGCAGGCCGTCGGTGGCGGCGAGGACGGACTGGAAGTACTCGAAGTCCCGGCTGGAGTCCTTCATCCCGACGACCCGGGGATGGGTGGCCAGTTCCCCGGCGACCTCTGGCGGGATGCGCACCTTCGTCATGCTGGGGATGTGGTACAGCACGATGGGAAGCGGGGACCGGTCGGCCACGCCGCTGAACCACCGGGCGATGGCCGCCGCGTCCATCGGGTAATAGAACGGGGTCCCCACCAGCGCCGCGTGCGCACCGGCCTCGGCGTAAGCCTCCAGGTCCGCGTGAACGTCCGCGGCGGTCGTCGCTACCGCCGCCGGGATCACCGCGGTGCCCGCCTCGACGCGCTCGGCGACGCGCTCGGCGACCGCGGTCCTGGTCGGGCGGGAGAGCAGCGGTCCCTCGCCGGTGGTGCCGGTCGGCGCGACGCCGGTTACCGGGTGGGCCAGCACGTGGTCGAGAAGGCGGTCGAGTCCCGCCCGGTCAAGATCACCGTCGTCGTCCATCGGCGTCGCCAGGGCGGGCAGCACGCCCGAGGGAAGCCAGCCGGCCGTGCCCGGCAGCGGGCCGTGGCCAATGCGGTCGGCGGCGGCCTCGTGGCGCCCGTCCCCGTGCGGTTGCGGCGCAGCCATCACCGTTCCCTTCGTTTCAGGTGCCGGGGCCGAAACCCACACTAGTAAGCGGATCCGGGGGCCGTTGCAGGTGCCGGCCGCCGTCGACGGTGAAAACCGTGCCGGTCACGAAGGACGCCGCCGGTGAGCAGAGAAACGACACGACGGACGCAACCTCCTCCGGGCGGCCGAAACGGCCGACCAGGCTGGGCGGCACGGCACCGGGTGCGCCCTCCGGGCCGGGCGCCCGGCTGGCGTCGATCGCGGCCTGGGTTGAGCCGCTTTCGATGCCGCCCGGCGCGACGGCGTTGACGCGGATGCCCCGGGGCGACAGTTCGACGGCCATGGCCCGGGTCAGCGATACCAGGCCGCCCTTGCTGGCGGCGTAGCTGACGTGCCCGGGCAGCGGCAGGTCGGCCTGGATCGCGGCCACGTTGACCACCGCGGTGTTCTCCGGCGCCTCGCGGGCCGCCATCTCCGGTGCCAGCGCGCGGGCCAGGAATGCCGCCGCGGTCAGGTTGGTGGCGATGACCGCGTTCCATTCGTCCAGCCCGACCTCGGACAACGGCTGCCGGCTGCCGTGGTACGCGGCGTTGTTGACCAGCACCGCGACCTCGCCCAGCTCTCGGTGGACCTCGGTGAGCAGGCGCTCGCGGTCGTCGGGTGCGCTGATATCAGCCGCAACGGCCAGGGCGTGGTTACCCCGGTCGACGATCGCGGCGGCGGTGGCCTGGGCGGCCAGGTGGACGCGGTCCACCACCGCGACCGCCAGGCCGTCGGCGGCCAGGCGGGTGGCGATGGCGGCTCCGATCCCGGTCGCGGCCCCGGTGACGATCGCTGCTCCTGGCTGTGCCATCACGCCCCAATCACGCCCGCAACCACGCCCGCAATCAAGCCGCCATCACGCCGCCATCAGACCGACTGGCGGGGGACGGCGTGGCCGCGGCGGCCGACCAGGAAGTCGAAGTCGCACCCCCGGTCGGCCTGCAGCACGTGGTCTCGGTACAGGGCGGTGTAGCCGCCGTCCGCCGCCGGCGCGGGTGCCTTCCACCCGGCCCGCCGTGTGGCCAGTTCCTCGTCGCTGACGTCCAGCGCGAGGGTGCGGGACGGGACGTCGAGCCGGACCTGGTCGCCGCTGCGTATCAGCGCGAGCGGGCCCCCGGCCTGCGCCTCCGGAGCGACATGCAGCACCACGGTCCCATAGGCCGTCCCGGACATCCGGGCGTCGGAGATCCTGACCATGTCGCGGATCCCCCGCCGGAGCAGGCTGCGGGGGATGGCCATGTTGCCGACCTCCGGCATGCCCGGGTAGCCGCGCGGGCCGGAGTAACGCAGCACCAGCACGGTCCCGGGGTCAACCTCCAGGTCGTCGCGGTCCGCGGCCTCGTTGTAGTCCTCGATCGAGTCGAAGACCAGCGCCGGGCCGGTGTGGGTGAGCAGGTCCGGCGAGGCGGCCGAGAGCTTGATCACGGCGCCGTCGGGGCAGAGGTTGCCGCGCAGCACCGCCGTTCCGTTTCCCGCTGGCAGCAGCGGTTCCGCGCGGGAGCGGATCACGTCGCGGTCGTAGCAGGCGGCACCGTCCAGTTCCTCGCCGAGGGTGCGGCCGGTGACGGTGGGCGCGTCGAGGTGCAGCAGGTCGCGGATCTCGGCGAGGACGGCCGGCATGCCGCCGGCCGCGGCGAAGTCTTCCATCAGGTACTGGCCGCTCGGCTTGAGGTTGACCAGCGTCGGGACGTCCCGGGCCAGTTCGTCGAAGTCGGACAGCTGCAGCGGCACCCCGGCCCGGCCCGCGATGGCCGTCAGGTGGATCACCGCGTTGGTGGACCCGCCGATCGCCGCGTTGGCCCGGATCGCGTTCTCGAAGTTGTCGCGGGTGAGAACCGCGGATGGCCGGAGATCCTCGCGGACCATTTCGACCGCACGCCGCCCGGCGAGGTGGGCGGTGACCTTGCGGGTGCCGTCCACCGCGGTGATCGCCGCGGTGCCGGGCAGTTGCAGGCCTAGCGCCTCGGTCAGGCAGGCCATCGTCGAGGCGGTGCCCATCGTGGTGCAGTGGCCGGGGCCACGCGACACCCCAGCCTCCGCGGCTGCCATGTCCGCGGCGGTCATCACGCCGGCCCGGACATCCTCGGTGAAGCGCCACTGATCGGTCCCCGAGCCGACGACCCGGCCGCACCAGCGGCCGTTGACCATCGGGCCGCCGGTCACCAGGATCGCGGGCAGGTCCGCGCTCAGGGCACCCATCACCAGCGCCGGCGTGGTCTTGTCGCATCCGGCCAGCAGCACCGCGCCGTCCAGGGGGTTCGCGCGGAGAATCTCCTCGGCCTCCATCGCGGCGAGGTTGCGGTACAGCATCGCGGTCGGCCGGAGCAGCGTCTCGCCGAGGCCCATCACCGGCGCCTCGAACGGGAAGCCGCCGGCCTCGTACACGCCGGCCTTGACCGCCTGCGCGAGATCATGCAGGTGGGCGTTGCACGGCGCGAGCTCCGACCAGGTGGTGAGGATGCCGATCACCGGCCGGTCGCGGAACAGGTGATCGGGAAAGCCCTCGGATCGCGTGTGCGAGCGGTGCGAGAAGCCGGACCTGCCGGTGGCGGCGAACCACGCGGAGCTGCGGAGCCGCGGTGCGGGCTTATCCTGCGGATCCCGGCCGCGCGGTTCTTGCTGGTCCTGCGGGGGCTGCATCAGGCGCTACGGTACAGCTTTGTGAGCACGAACTCGCGGTGGCCGAGCACCTCGGCGGCGGTCAGGCGGCCCCGGATCACCCGGTCCACGGCCGTCATCAGCTGGTCGCCGGCCTCGGCCAGCCCGTAGTCCTGCTGCAGCAGGCCGGACACGTCCAGGTCCATGTGCTCGCGCATCGACGCCGCGGTGGCCGGGTTGGCGGTGAGCTTGATCACCGGCTCGATCGGGTGCCCGATGATGTTGCCCTGGCCGGTTGGGAACAGGTGCAGGACCGCTCCGGCGGCCGCCATCAAGGTGATGCACTCCGCAGCGGCGGACGAGGTGTCCATGAAGTTCAGGCCGGGCCGCGACGGCGCTTCGGCCGGGCCGAGGGCGCCCACAACCGGCACCGTGCCCGTCTTGGCGATGTTGCCCATCGCCTTTTCCTCGATCGTGGACAGGCCGCCCGCGATGTTGCCCTGGGTGGGCTGCGAGCCGAGCAGGTTGGCGCCGGCCGCCTCGACCGTTTCCAGGTAGTTGTCATAGAAGGCCTGGAAGCGCTTGCGGACGTCATCGTCCGCGCACCGGGCGGCGATCAGGTGCTCGCCGCCGGTCAGTTCGGTCGTCTCGCCGAACAGCACCGTCCCGCCGGCGGCCACGTGCCGGTCCACCACCTGTGCCGTGGTCGGGCAGGACCCGAGCCCGCTGGTGGTGTCGGACTCGCCGCACTTGATGGAGATCATCACCTCGGAGCGCTCGACCGGCTCCCGGGTGATCTCGGCGGCGTCCTGCAGGAATCCGGCGGCCAGCCGGGCGCCCGTGGCGATGGTGCCGAGGTCCCCGTTGCCTTCGATGGACAGTCTCGCCACCGGCTTGCCGGTGGCCGCGATGCCGTCGGCGATGCGGTTCGTCCAGTTCGGCTCGATGCCGATCACCACGGCCGCGGCGACGTTGGGGTTGGCGCCGGTCCCGATCAGGGTGCGGAACGTGAGTTCCAGGTCCTCGCCGAACTGCAGGCGCCCGTAGGCGTGCGGGAGCGCGATCACGCCGGGGACCAGGCGGGCCACGCCCTCGGCGGCGGCGTTCGACAGGTCGTCGACAGGGAGGACGACGACATGGTTGCGGATCCCGACCCGGCCGTCCGGCCGCCGGTAACCGGTCAGGGCGGAGCCCGGCGCGGGCCGGGCGGGCGGAGTCGGCAGAGTCTGCGCTACCACCGGGCGCTCCTCAGGTTGTGGGTGTGGACAAGCTCGCCAGCGGAGATGCTGCGCTTGGCCACGCCGATGGCCACGCTGTACTCGGTGACGGGGGCGGCCTCAGCCAGGTCGGCTAGTGCCACCTTGTGCCCAAGCGGGATCCGCTCGGACACGTGAATCTCGGTGCGCCGCCCGCTGTCGAGGTAAGCCAGGTTCGCCGCCCCGGCTTCCACATCACGGACGGCGGGGGCCACCGCGTCGCCTTCGCGGTGGGCGAGGAAGTCCACCTGTTCAGCCATCGGCACCTCGGCAAGCTCGGCACGATTCTCAGGAAAAGGGTCGCACGGCCTCCGGGTGGACGCGCACACCTGGGAAGGTCTGACCTCTTGCCATGACGCTAGCGGCGGCGCACGCCGGGCGTCAAACGCACCGGGCTAGCCGGAGTCGTCGTCGCCGTGCAGCAGGGAGCGGGCGGCGTCGCGGGCAGCCCGGATGTGGCGCTCGGCGGCAGCCCGGGCCTCCACCTGGTCGCCGTCCGCGATGGCCTGGAAGATCGCCTGGTGATCGCGCGCGGAGGCCTCGAGCCGTCCCGGGACGCGCAAGGTCGTTTGCATTCCGGCCGCCAGCATTTCCTGCAGCACGCCGAGGGTGCGGTGCAGGAAGCGGTTCTCCGCGACCTCGACGATGGACAGGTGGAACGCCGCGTCGAGCTTGGCGAGCCGGTCGAAGTCGATCGGCGGCTGGCGGGCCGCCTGTTCGGCGTCCAGGGCGCGCCGCAGCAGGTCCCGCTTGTCCGCGTTCGCCGCCGCGGCGGCCCACGCTGCGGCCGGGCCTTCGAGCACCTCGCGCATCGCGAACAACTCCTCGAGGCTGACCTTGAGGTCCGCCAGCCGGGCGCGAACCGCGTCCTCCGGGCGCTCGTCAACGAAGACGCCCTGGCCGTGCCGGACGACAAGCTGCCCCCGCGCCTCCAGGGTCTTGACCGCCTCGCGCAGCGCCGGCCGGCTGACCCCGAGCAGTTGCGCCATCTCCCGCTCCGGCGGGAGCCGTTCGCCCGCTCTGAGGCTGTGCTCCTTGATCAGGGACTCGATGCGGACGACGATACGGTCCGTGAGGTGCCCGCCCTCGGTAACCGGAGTCCAGAGCGTCTTGCTCGGTTGTTTGGCCATTTGGCACCTCCGGAGGACCGGCCGGACCGCGCTCGCGCCGCGATCCTCCCTCTTCGCAATTGTAAGAGGTCTTACCCGGTGAAATGCGAATCCTCACGGCGCGTTCCCGGCCAGGTTTCCAGCAAGCTGGCGCCCGCGCGCGGCCCATATCCGTGGTCAGGTCGTGGCCACCGGCGGGTCGGGCTCGCAGTCGGCGAAGATCGCCTCTTCGACGGTGGCGTAGATTCGGAAGTGCTTGTCGAGGCTGGTGATACGGAGCACCCGGGCGACGATCTTCTGCGGGGCAGCCAGGAAAAGTTTCCGTCCGCGCACGTCCGCGCGCTGCTCGATGGCCACCAGGACGCTGACCCCGGTGGAGTCGAGGAAGTCCAGCCCCGACAGATCGAGGATCAGGGCGCTGGCGGCTTGGCCTGCCAGGATGGCGAGTAGTCGCTCGCGCGCGTCCGGGGCGGTGGAGATGTCCAGGTCCCCGCGCAGTTCGACGACAACGTGGCCGTCGTCGGTGCGTTCGGAAAGCTCCAGGTCCACGGTGCAGCTCCTTGCTGGTGTGTCCGTGGCGCAGGAGCCGCTTGCCTGACTGGCCTGCATGCGTTCGCTAGCCGGCTGATACCCCGGCCCACCCTCGCGTCGAATGCTCGGGCCAGGACCGGGCAGCAGGACTAAGAATATCCGCCCCTACCGATGACTTATTCAGGGATGCCCGACATGAGACAGCGACTCCCGGATACCGCCGAGGTCGCGACGGGCCTGACTGAGCTCGCGGCGCTCCTGCTCACCGTCGAGGACGTGGAAGAGGCGCTGCGGCATCTGGCCCGGATGGCCGTTGTCGTAATCCCGGACGGACCAAGCTGCGGAATCACCGTCGTCCGGGACGGGAAGTTCACCACCGTGGTTTATTCCGGTGCCATACCGGCGTCGGTTCACGAAGCGCAGTACGAGTACGGGGACGGCCCCGGCCTGGAGGCGATGCGCACCCGGGCCCCGGTCATCGTCCAGGACTTCGCCGCGGAGCACCGATGGCCCGGATTCACCGCGACGGCATTGTCTGCTGGGGCGCGCGGGGTCTACGCCCATCCCCTGCAGATCGGCGACGAGGTAGTGGGCGCGCTCACCCTGTACGCGCATGAGCGCAACCTGTTTCCCGAGGCCGTGCAGCGGGTCGCGGTGCAGTTCGTGGGGCCCGCGGCCGTGCTTCTCGGCGGGGTGCTCGCCCGGGTCAGCCAGGCTGAGCTGATCGAGCAGCTGCGCTCCGGACTGTCGTCGCGGGCGGTCATCGATCAGGCCATCGGGATCATCATGGCACTGCGCCGCTGCGGGCCCGGGGAAGCGCTGGACTCCCTCCGCAAGATCTCCAATGACCGCAACGTCAAGCTCCGCCAGGTTGCCGCTGACCTGGTCGGGTCGGTCGCCGGAGCAACCACGGATCCCCGGCGCGACGGGCCCAGGCTGGCCCGCGGCGCCTAGGCGCGCCGCTGACCGGCCCGCCAACCGGCCCGCCGACGGGTCCGCAGACGGGAGAGGGGTCCGGCGGTGTGGCACCACCGGACCCCTCGGATGCGGAACTGCGCTGTCCCGCGACCGGCTGGGTCAGAACGCCCCGGTCCCGATGGGCGTCCCGAGGCCGGTCGGCCCGTCGTAACCCGGTCCCGCGTTGCACAGGTAGGCCTGCGTGCAGGCCCCCGTCGAACCGGAGGTCACATCGTTGAGCGAGGACCGGTGACCGTACGGGTAGGACCCGTCGACGGTGCTGGCGGTGTTCCCGGCGAGCGCGTAGATGCTCGCGATCACCGGCGACGACGCGCTGGTGCCGCCGACCTGCGCCCAGCCGTCCAGGCCCTGCTCCACGCCCGCCTGGATCAGGGCGTCGCACGCGGAGCTGCTGCCGCAGTTGTTGTAGGTGTCGTAGATCCCGACCCCGGTGTTCGGGTCGGCCACGGACGAAACGTCGGCGACGGTTCGCCGGGCGCAGCCGGAGTCGTGCTGCCATGACGGCTTCGGTTCGTTGGTCGAGCATCCGGAGCCCGAACCGGACCAGGCGGTCTCGGTCCAGCCGCGCGCGTTGCTCGCCTTGGCCAGCGAGGTGCCTCCGACCGCCGTCACGTACCGGGACGAGGCCGGCCAGATCACCCCGCCGGCATAGCCCGAGTCACCGGAGCTGGCTGTGATGGCGACACCCGGCTGCCGGAACGCCCGGTCCGCCGCGAGCGTGGAGCTGTCCTCCGAGCCGCCCCAGCTGTTGGAGATCGAGACCACGCCGGGAAGGGCGGCCGCGCTCTTCTCTGCCTTGGACAGCGACGTGGAGTCGGTGCCGTTGGCCTCGACCAGCGCGATGTGGCAGGTCGGGCACGCCGCCGAGACCATGTCCAGGTCGAGGCTCTCCTCTTCGGCCCAGCCGTAGTCGCCCTTCGGCAGCGGCGCCGCCTTGCCGCTCTGGTTCAGCTTGGTCAGGCAGCCGTTCGATGTCGTGCACGCGGGCAGCCCGAACGTCTTGCGGTAGACCGCGAGGTCGGACTGGGCCTTCGGGTCGTCGAACGCGTCCACGAGGGCCACGGTCCGGCCGTGGCCGCTGGTGCCCGCCAGCTTGTAGGCGGACTGCAGGTCAGATGGTCCGTAGCCGACCGGTCCGCTGGTCAGATCGGGCGCGATCCGGCCATTGTGAGCGCGGTGCGAGTGGATGTCACCGAGGCAGTGCACCTGCTCCGGCCCGCTGGGGTGGGAGCAGCCGAATCCTGATACCAGCCCCGGCGCCGGACCGCCGGCGGAGGCGGACCGCACGGGGGTAACGCCCGGGCTGGCAATCGCCGACCCGGTGAACGCGATCGCCAGCAGGGCGGCCGCCCCTGCGCTGATGCCGATCCAGACCCTTCGCCGCCCGCTGCGTCCTCCGGTGCGTTCTTCCGCGGCCCGGTGGCCCGCGTGGGTGCCTCGACGGCCGGGCCAGCCCTGTCTGGGGCCGAACCGGCGTGGCGGCTTAGGGGGGGTCATTCATCCTCCTCGGATCGGATCCGGTTTCCTTGGAAGCAGCTTGGTGGGCGGAGAGCCGGCTGGGCCAGTTGGCCGACACAGGACGACACGTCGGAGGCGATCTCCTGAAGTGAGTATGACGTTCCGGGCATTAGCCGCAAACGTGAGATATAACCATGTGCCATCTGATGCCGGTACCCGAAGGTAACTGAGCAGTCCTGGCGGTCAAAACGGGCCGCACGTGAACGTTTCCGGAACGTGATTTTCGAGGTGATCGCTGGTGCGACGCGCACCAATGACCCCCGGGCGTGAGCCAGGCGGTTCCAGCCGCGGCCATGCTCCAACCGCCCGCCGTCCGCGCGGCCGCCGGATCCGGTTTCGCCGCCGGCTGGCGGGCGCGCCGCACGGCCGTTCGGCCGCCCGCCCGCGATTGCCTCAGTCCGGCACGGATGACGCAGCAGCTCCGCGCCGGGCCCTGATCGTCAGCGCGAACATCGGCGAGGGCCACAACGCCACCGGCCGGGCGCTGGATGAGACGATCAGGCAGATCTGGCCGGACTGCGAGGTGCGGTGGCTCGATGTCCTGGACGCGATGGGGCCGGGGATCGGGCCGCTGGTCCGCTACTTCTACGTCATGCAGGTGGAGCGGACGCCGTGGATCTACGAGTTCTTCTTCGACGCCATCTGGCGCTACCGGTGGTTCCTGCAGTGGTCGAAGCGGCTGATGGGGTCATGGTGCGGGCGGGTGATGGCCCCCACGGTCCGCCGCTACGACCCTGACCTGGTCGTCTCGACCTACCCGCTGGGCGCCGCCGGCCTGGCGTGGCTACGGCACCACCGCGGGCTCGATGCCCCGGTCGGCTCGTGGGTGTCGGACTTCTGCCCGCATCCCTTCTGGATGTTCCGGAACATCGACGTGACCTACGTCGTCGATGAAACCGCAGTCCCGGTGGCGGTGGGTACCGAGCCGGACACCGACGTCCGCGTCGGTGCGCTGGCGGTGACGAGCAAGTTCGAGCCGGCCGACCGGGCGGAGGCGCGGTTGCGGCTGGGGGTTTCACAGCGGTCGTTTGTCGCCCTGATCACCACCGGCTCGCTCGGCTTCGGCCGCTCCGACGAAGCGGTGCGGGCGCTGCTGGCGGCCCACCCGGACGTCGAGGTGGTGGCGATCTGCGGGCGCAACGACCAGCGCCGCAGGGAGCTGGAGCAATCCGGCTTCCCGGAGGAGCGGCTGCGTGTCATCGGCTGGACCGATGACATGCCTGGCTGGATCACGGCCGCGGACGTGGTGCTCGCCAACGGCGGCGGGGTGACCGTGCTCGAGGCGCTCGCCTGCGGCCGCGCGGTGATCATGTTCGACCCCATCGCCGGGCACGGCAAGACCAACGCATCGCTGATGGCCAAGTCCGGGGCCGGCCTGCTGTGCGGGTCGCCGGCCGAGCTGACCGAGGCCGTCAGGGAACTGGTGACCGACCCGGACGCGCGCATCCGGCTGGAGAAAAAGGATGCCGAGGCGGCCGGAAACCGCTGGAAAGAGGATGACCTGCGGGACCTGGCCTCGGTTCGCGTCAGCCGCCGTTGAACGGCAGCGTCGGGTGGCACCCAGGCGCCACCGCATTCCCCGGGTCAAGCGCGTTCAGCACGTCGCGCAGGGCGATGGCGTCGAAGCTGATCGCGAGATGGTCATCGCCATCGAGCGAGCACTGATCCTGCAGCAGGATGTTGGTGACGTCCGGGCCACTCAGGAACGCCGAGGTGTAGGGCGTGACCACCTGGTCGTAACGGGTCTCGATCACCGTGTACGCCGGGCCGGGCACCGTGTCGCCGCCGGCGTTGAGCTTCCGCAGGAAGGCTGAACCGACCAGCTGCTGGTCCGCGGAGTACCCGATCCCGAGGGCCAGCAGCTGCGGGCCACCGGGGAGCTGGGCGAGGCCGTCCGCGGTCGTGCCGTGGTTACTCGGCGCCAGCCCGACCAGCTTGTCCACCTGGGGCGCACCGCCGAGGAACTTCAGGTAGTACCGGGGCATCATGCCGCCCTGGGAATGCCCGACGATGTCCACCTTGCTCGAGCCGGTCGCGCCCAGCACCTTGTTGATGAAGCCCTGCAGCTGGACGGCTGAGTCCTGGATCGGCCCGACCCCGCCAGACTCGGTGGCGCCCGGCAGGCCGGCGTGGAAGCCGGGTTCCTGCCCGTAGTTCAGCGCGAACACGCAGTAGCCCTCGTCGGCGAGCAACGGCGACAGCGTGTACCAGTTGTAGGTCATGTTCTCGATCGTCCCGTGCACCAGCACCACGGGGTACGGGTGCGCGGCGGACGGCTTGCAAGACCAGTCGTTCGCCCCCGCCGGCGAGGTGTTGGGACGCGCCGCGGCGTTGGCCGTGGCGGCCGCACCGGAGTAGACGACCGGGTATTTCCAGGTGCTGGCGGAGCCGGCGGTTCGCGCGGCGCTGGCTGAGCGGGCGGTGCCCGGCCACGCCAGCGCCCCGGCGGTGATTACTGCGGCCACACCTGCCGCACTCAGGGCCATCGGTACCCGGCGCATCGCGTGCACCCCTTTCGCCGGCGATACGGCCCCGGCGCGGCAAGCCGCCCGGTACCGGGCGGGGACATTTGCCGGAAACGACTCGAAACGGGTCCGTAAACGCTGCGACCCTTGTATTGCTGGCCAGTGACCCTTGTCAAGGGCCACGGCGTATCCCGGGGCCGGGTGGCTCAGCGTGCCTGCTGCGGCGACCTGTCCGGACCCGTGTCCGCCGGGCCGGTTTCGGTGGACCCAGCGGGAGACCGGTCCGGAGAGCCGCCCTCGCCCACCGGGCTGGCCGGCAGCGTCATCCGGAAGACGGTCTGGCCGGGCCAGCTTTCCAGTGACAGCGTGCCGTGGTGGGCGGCGACGATCGCGTGCGCGATGGAAAGGCCCAGCCCGGTGCTCCCGGCCGCCCGGGAGCGGCCCTCGCTGCCCCGGACGAACCGCTCGAAGACCGTGGCCTGAATCTCGGCCGGCACCCCCGGCCCATCGTCGGTGACGGTGAGCTGCACCGCCGGCGTGCTCGTCGTGCCTGACCGGGCCGCGGCGCCGGCGCCGCGGCCGCCCGCTGGACGCTCACCCGGGCGCGCGCCCGGTGCCGCCAGGCGTACCTGCACCGTCGTCCCCGCCGGGGTATGCGTGCGGGCGTTGTTCAGCAGGTTGGCCAGCGCCTGGTGCAGCCGGTGCGCGTCGCCGCGGATGGTGACCGGCTCGTCCGGCAGGTCGAGCTGCCACCGGTGATCGGGCCCGGCGACCCGTGCGTCGTTGGTCGCATCGATGGCGAGCCGGGTGAGGTCCACCGGCTCGTCTGCCAGCGGCCGCCCCGCGTCCAGCCTGGCGAGCAGCAGCAGGTCATCCACGAGGTGGCTCATCCGCACCGACTCGGCCTCCACCCGCCGCAGCGCGTGCGTCACCTCGCCGGGCACCGGCTGCGGGGTGCGCAGCGCGAGTTCGGTGTAGCTGCGTATCCCGGCCAGCGGCGTCCGCAGCTCATGGCTGGCGTCCGCGGCGAACTGGCGCAGCCGGTCCTCGCTGGCCTGGCGGCGGGTCAGGGCACGCTCGACGTGCCCGAGCATCCGGTTGAACGCCGAGCCGAGCTGGCCGACCTCGGTCCGCGGGTCCGCGGCGGGCACCCGGTGCGGCAGTTCGACCTCGCCGCTGGCCAGCGGCAGCTCGGCGACCGCCGAGGCGGTGCTGGTCATCCGCCGCAACGGGCTCAGCGACAGGCGAACCCACAACGGCCCCGCGATCGCGGTGATCAGCAGCGCGGCGCCGAACACCACCAGCTCGATCACCTCGAGCCGCCAGACGGTTTCGTCCACGCCGCTCAGCGGAAGCCCGGTCACGTGGACGTCTCCGTGGCCGGCGAACGCGAGCAGCCGGTAATCGCCCAGCCCCGCGAGGTTTCGCGAGTACGGCTGGTCGTTGCGCGGCAGCTGGGACAGCGCGGCGATGTCGGACGCCGACAGGTTCACCGGGGCCTGGCCGATGGTGCCGTGATTCTCGGTGACGACGCAGGCGTAGGACACCTGACCGTCCACGAACCGCGCGGCGAGCGTGCCGGCCGTCTGCCCCACCGGGCTGGGCGGCTGATCCCCGTCGTGAGCGGGGGCGGGCGCGCCGTTACCCGGCTGCCCCTGCCCGCACCCTCCGGGCTGCCCGCCTGGGGACCCGCCCTGCCCAGGGCCGCCGCTGTGCTCCAGGTTGACCGAGTAGAACTGGGCGGCACTGCTGAGCTGCTGATCCAGCCGGGTGACCAGGAAGCCGCGCAGGGCGATCGTGGTGGTGAGCCCGACCGCGGCGCACGCCAGCAGCAGCAGGAGCAGCAGCCCCGCGATCAGCCGGGCGCGCAGCGTCCGGCCGGCCAGCCAGCGCCGCCACGCGCCGCGCGGCCGCCGGTAGCTCGCCGGACTGAGGTTCATCGGGTCCCCGGTGTCATCACGGCCGTGCGCCGGTCAGCCGCCCGCTGGCTTCAGCACGTAACCGACGCCGCGGACGGTCTGGATCAGCGGTTCCCGGCCAGCGTCGATCTTCTTCCGAAGGTAGCTGATGTACAGCTCGACGACATGCGCCTGGCCGCCGAAGTCGTAGTTCCACACCCGGTCGAGGATCTGCGCCTTGCTCAGCACCCGCCGCGGGTTCCGCATCAGGAACCGGAGCAGCTCGAACTCGGTCGCGGTGAGCTCGATCAGCTCGCCGCCGCGGTACACCTCGCGGGCGTCCTCGTCCATCGTCAGGTCGCCGACGGTGAGCTGGCTGCCGGCCTGCATCCGGGTGAGGCCCGCCCGCCGCAGCAGCCCGCGCAGCCGGGCGAGAACCTCCTCCAGGCTGAACGGCTTCGTCACGTAGTCGTCGCCGCCGGCGGTGATCCCGGCGATCCGGTCCTCCACCGAGTCGCGGGCGGTAAGGAAGAGCACGCACACGCCGGGGGCCTCGGCCCGCAGCCGCCGCAGCACCTCGAGCCCGTCGTAGTCCGGCAGCATCACATCCAGGACGACCGCGTCGGGCCGGAAATCGCGGGCGGTCCGCACCGCGGAGCCCCCGTCACCCGCGGAACGGACCTCCCAGCCCTCGTAACGCAAAACGCTGGCGAGTACTTCCGCGAGATTGGGCTCATCGTCGACCACCAGGACCCGGATGGGGCTGCCGTCGGGATGCCGCAGCCCCTCGAGCCCAGTGGTCCCGGGCTGTGGCGCGCTTGCTGTGGTCATAGCTACAGCATGCCCGGCCGAGCGTGCCGCCTGCTCTCAGCTTTCTCTGAGGTCCTTCTGAACGGCGTGGCCGTGTTCCCACCGGCGTGCGTTGCCGTGCTCAGCGGTCGCGCCGCTCGGTTAGCTTGAGCGCGAGCACCGGGCAGTCGCGTGCCGCCCGCCGGGCCAGCGCCTCCAGCCACGGCTCCACCGGCTTGCCGTCCAGGATCGGGTATCCCCATTCGTCCAGGACGATCTTCTCCGGAAGCAGCTCGGCGCACAGACCATGCCCGGTGCACGCGATCCGGTCCACCCGCAGTTCCGCGCTCATCGCCTACCTCCGGTCAGCTCGCCCGCGGGAAGGAACGGCGCGGGGTCCGTCGCGGTGCACCGGCCGTGCAGGTGGTGGCCGATCTCGTCGGCGAAGGCCGACAGTGCGCTGCTCACGAACCGGACGGTCCCGTCCGGATGGTGGCAGGCGCCGCGCCCTTCCACCAGCCCGGACCACCGCTTCAGATTCTTGAGGGCCCGCTGGTCAGCGCGCCGGGAGGCGAGAGCGCCGAGCGTGCGGGCGATGAGCGGCAGCCCGTTCAGGCACGGGCCGCACTGGCCCGCCGACTCTTCGGCGAGGTAGGCCGCGACCCGCGCGGTCTCCACCAGGCCGCACCGGTCCGGCGGCAGCGCAGCCAGCACGCCGGCGCCGAGGAAGGCACCCGCGGTGCCCAGCGACGCGTTGGTGAGGGTCATCCGCGCTGCCCCGGCAGCCGGGATCCACGCCCCGTGGTACCCGCCGGTGAGCACCGTGCCCTGTCTGTCGTCCAGCGGCAGCAGTTCCCGCAGCGGGGTGCCCAGCGCCGCCTCCACCACCCGCGGCCGCCCGTCCGGCAGCCAGATGGTGCACAGCATGCTGCCCGGCTCGTCGCGTGTCCCGATCGCGCGGAACCATTGCGCGCCGTAACGAGCGATCAGCGCGATGTGCGCCAGCGTCTCGACGTTCTGCACCAGGGTTGGCCGGCCGGCGATGCCGCGCTCGAACACCCGCGGCGGGACGGAGGTCGGAAGCGCGGGACCGCCGCCGATCCAGTTCACCAGAGCTGTCTCCTGGCCCGCCAGGAAAACCGGCGGCGCCTCGACGATCTCGACCGGAACGCGGTCGATCCCCGCCCGCTGCCGGGCGGAAAGTTCCCCGACCAGCCGGTCCAGCAGCCGCCTGCTGTTGTCCCGTGCGCCCCGCCCCGCACTGGGCCGGCCTCTGACCTCTCCGGCACCCGGACCGGCGTTCACGTAAACGTAGGCGCGCCGCGCCCCGACCGCGTCGGCCGCCAGTTGCAGGCCATCCAGCACCAGGTGCGGTGAGCACCACAGCAGCGACCGGTCCTTGCTGCTCGCCGGTTCCCCTTCTGCCGCGTTGGCGGCGACCACCGGGCGCTTGCCTGGCCGTCCAGCGGCCGCGACGGCGGCGAGCTTGCGGTGCACCGGGAACGCGGCGCCGCCACGGCCGGTCAGGCCCGCAGCGCGCAGCTCGCGGATCAGCTGCCCCGGATCGTTCGGGTAGGGCGGCATCCCGGCCCGCTCCAGATGCTCGTCGAGCCCAGCCGTCACCGAGCCGGTGGCGGGGAGCAGCCGCGGCAGGGCGGTGGCCGGTGGCGTGACCGGCCGCGTCGCGGCGATCGGGCGGGTGAGCGTCATCTGCGGGCGCCTTCCTCGGGCCATGAGCGCGGGTTGGGCCGGGTTGCGCGGGCTTCAGCCGTTCTGGCGAATCTCCCGGGGGCCGGCATGGGTGACGGCCGGCGCTCGCGCGCCGCGCTGCTGAGGCGGTAGACGATCGCGGCGCCGACGGTCAGGATGCAGGCCACGGTGAGGGCCAGCAGCCATCCGGTCTGCAGGTCCTTGCTGCTGCCGATGCTGTGCGCGACCGCGACCGGGAACGCGGCGTAGGTGAACCAGTGCACCGCGCGCCACAGCCGCGGCGGGAGCCGCAGCCGCACCAGGCTGGTGATGATCACGGCGGCGATCAGGTCGAGGCCGACGGCGCCGAGGCCGATCCACAGCGGCTCGTAGTGCGACGTGAACGGGACGATCGCCGAGATCAGCTGGATGCTGACATATGAGTCGGCGACCGCGGTGAGCACGTGGATCGCGAGGAATGTCGTGGCCAGCAGGGACAGGTTCCGGTGCAGGCCGGTGACCGCGAACTGCGGCAGCCCGGGGAGCCGGCCCTGCCGGTTGACCAGGATGCCGAGGACGACCACCGCGGTGAACAGGACCAGGCATACGACTCCGGTGGCGCGGCTCGCGTACCACAGCGCGATGCTGTTGCTGATGCCGCTCATGCGGCGTCCCTCGTCTCTTCCGGCCAGCCGGACAGCGTCCGCACGGTCCCATCGGCACCGACCAGCCGGGCCGGGAGGCCGAGCTGGGTCAGCCAGGCCGGAGCGCCGTCCCCGCGGATCACCGCGGCGGTGCTGGCGATGTTGGCGTCCAGCGCGGTGGCCGCGGCGACGGTGACGGTCCGCCAGGGCGTTTCGGCCGGCAGCCCGCTGCGCGGGTCGATGATGTGGTGCATCCAGTCACCGCCGCGCCGCCACCGGCGCGCCGTCGTGCTCGACGTCGCGAGTCCGCCCCCGGTGATCGAGACCACGGCGGCCGGGCCGGCCGGGGTGTCGTCCGGATGGCCGGTGGCGTCCTGGACGCGGACCCGCCAGCCGCCGGCCGGGGGCTCGCCGCCGACCGCGATGTCGCCGCCGAGGCTCACCAGCACCCCGCAGCCCAGTTCGGCGGTGAGCCGGAGGGCGGCGTGGTCCGCCGCCCATGCCTTCGCGGTCGCCCCGAGATCCAGCCGCACGCCCGGGGGCAGGGTGAGCAGGTTCAGCTGTTCATCCAGCACCACCAGCCGCCAGCCGTCCGCGCGCCGCATCGTTACCCGGACGGGCAGGCCCCCGGACGTGATCAGGGAAAAGTCGCGGTCGTAGCCGATCGCTTCCATCGCGGCGCCGACCGTCGGGTCCACGTCACCACCGGTGAGATCCGCGGCCCGCAGCGAGGCCGATACCGTGTGCGCCAGCAGTGGGCTCACCGGGGCGGGCGTGCCGGCGTGGCGTTCCAGCATCCGGAGTTCGGAGTCGGCACGGAACCGGCTGCACGCGGCGTCGAGCGCGTCGATCTCGGCTTCCAGTATCCGGCGGCCCGCGTCGAGCATCAGCGGGTCGGTGACCACGAGGCGGACCAGGGTACCGATCGCCTGCCAGTCGGCGGCCGCGGGCGCGGCGCCGTTTCCGCCGCGGTGCTCGCGCACCTCGCCGGTGCCTTGGAGCGTCATCATGAGCCGCCGGAAACGGCGTTCGAGCCGGAGGACCCCGACGATGACGACGGAGGCGAGTTCGGCGACTGCAGCTGGGACGAACTGCCGCTGTTGCTGGAGCCGCTGTTGCTGGAGCCGCTGCTGCTGGAACTTGAGCCGGTACCGTTCGAGCTGCTCGCCGAGCCGTTCCCGGTGGAGCCGCTCACGGCGCCACTGTTGGCGGACCCACTGGTACCGGAGCTGGAGGAGCCAGTCGTCCCGCTCGAATGGCTGGCGCTCGTGCTGTGGGTCGAGCCGGGGAGTGCCTTGGCGATGCCCAGGGACCCGATCACGCTGACCGCGCCGACGCCGACCGTCAGCGCGGACAGCCGTGCCATCCCGCGCTTCCGGAGCATCGCCGCGGCCCTGGGTGGCGGCGGGGCTGGGTAACGGTTCATCAGCAATCTCCGTTTCGTCCTCCGGGCCGGGGGACTCCCTAACACGATTGTCACCCGGCTGCGATGTGCCCGACGTAAGCTTCGCGGCATCCGGCCCCGTGTCGGGCCGCTGTCGCGCACGTCGGCGCGTTCTCGATAGAGATTGCCGGGCGGGCTCTTGAGTTAGCTTTGACTTGGCTCTCAACTCCTTCTGAACGTCGGCGAAGCGGGCGGGCGGATCATGACATGCCGGTCATGACCAGTCACCGTCCACGGGGGAACGGAGCGGAGCACGGGGAAGGCATCGGGGGGAGAGGCCCATGACGGCGATTGACGGGATCGACCCGGACGTGCCGCCCGGCGGGACCGGGTGCGCTGAGTGCGAAGCGGCCAGCGGCTGGTGGCTGCACCTGCGACGCTGCGCTCAATGCGGGCATATCGGCTGCTGTGACACGTCGCCGTCGCAGCACGCGACGGCGCATGCGCGGGCGGCCGGTCACCTGGTCATCCGGAGCTTCGAGCCCGGCGAGGATTGGTTCTGGAGCTACCAGACCGACCAGTTCTACGAGTCCGGCCCGGAACTCGCACCGCCGCAGCATCATCCGCTCGACCAGCCGGTCCCGGGCCCGGAAGGCCGGGTACCCGCCGACTGGACGTCCCACCTGCACTGACCGCCGGGGCTGACCGCGCCGGGACTGACCGCGCCGGGACTGACCGCGCCGGGGTGCACACCGCCGGTACTGACAGCGCCGGGGTTTGCAGCGGCAGGGTTTGCTGCGCCGCTGGTTACCAGGCGTAGATTCGCGCGGGCAGTTCATGCAACGGCACCTGCTCCGTGCCCGGATAGGTGATCATCACGACGCAGTCATCGGGGTCGCGGCCCTCGAGTGCGGTCATGTTCTCGGTCCTGCGGCGTTCCCGGAACGCGGAGCGCTCCCGCAGCAGCCGCTCGTACTGATCGAGGTGCTCCTCGCTGGCGGCGCTCCACACGACGTACTGGACGCCGAGGGTCCCGAGCGTATGCGGGGCAGCGCCGCCCATCGCGCGCAGGATCAAGTGTGTCCCGGTGTCGCTGCCCAGCAGCGCGGCGGTCGGGCTGCGGTCGATGACCTTCAGCGCCAGGACGTCCTGGTAGAAGCTGACAGACGTGCCCAGGTCGCGCACGAACATGACCGCCGCGCCGAGCCGTGCTCCCTCCGCCATCAACTGCCCCCTCGAGGTTCGCGATGCGCCGCGGGCCGATCGGCGGGCGCTGTCATCACGGTAGCCGCAGATTGAGAGGCCGGTGAGAGGCCGCTGCTACCGATCCGAGAAAGTGCCGCCCCCATTCTTGGGAAACGAGCCGAAAAGCGGCTCACCAGCAGGAAGGGAGGTAGGCATGCCACTGCGAACGGGGCGGCGGCCATTGCGGCTGCTGCTGACCGGCGGGGTGCTGGCCGCGGGACTGGCGGCCGGCGGCGTGGGGATCGCTGAGGCGGCCACGTCCGGCGGGGGGAACTCCGCCGCCGCGGCCTCAACGGTGTCCTCCACCGCCGCGAAGCCGTCGCCAGCGCCGTCCTCGGCGACCCCGCGGCCCGGGAATGGCTCAGCCTCTCCCAGCCATCCCGGCAATCACAACTGCCCGAACATGGGCAGCCGGCCCGGCGGCTCCGGGCACCCGGGTGGCACGCCGCCCGCGCAGTAAGAAACCCCCGATAGCGGGGTAGATGCGCCGGGTTTCCCCCAAACGGCGCAGACGTGCGCCCCGGCCGCCGGTCCGGCCGGGGCGCACCCGCGCCTGACCGTCAGCGACGGACCTTACGCGCAGCGCTCCCGCAGCGTCGCCAGGCCCTCGCCACGTAGCTCCCCATCCATCCCCAGGCGGCCGGTCATCGCCGTCACCAGGGCTAGGATCGGCCCGGACACCTCGGGCCCGGTGCCGTGCGACCACTCGGTGTCGGTCGCACGCAGCCGCAGGCCGGCGATGCGCCGCTTGGCGCCGATGAGGAGGTTCGAGCCGGAGTAGAAGTCCGCCACCCGGGCCACCGCTTCAGCCGGGTACGTGTGCTCGATGCCGAGCGGGCCGCGGATGTCATGGGCATGCACGATCGTCTCGCCCAGCCAGGTGTCGGCCGGTCCTGGCGGGTGCTTCGTGGACGGGATCGCCGCCTCGAAGCGCAGCAGGGTGTCGGCCGGGAAGCCACCCCGTTTCGCTGCGATGCCCTTCTCCTGGAGCCCGTCGAAACTGAACCCGGAACCGGCGAGCTTGCCGAAGAACCCCAGCGGCGTCATATTCGCGGTCGCGGTCATGTGAGCCAGTACGTCCCGTACCGTCCACCCCGCGCACAGCGACGGTCTGGTCCACTGGACACCGCTGAGGTCGCTCAGATCGCTGGCGAGTGCCTTGCGCTCGGTATGGATCAACGGCCAGATTTCCGACTTCTGCATGTGCCACCCCCTTCGCCCGCTCTGGCGCCGCGGCGGCCTTCCGGGACCGCCCGGCGATATACGGGCCTATAACGGAAACGGACCCCGGGCGGTTCCGGTTCAGGTGCTCTGGCCGACCTTGATCGGGTGGCCCGCGTTACCCAAGCTCGTGGGCGAGCGCGCGGCCGGCCGCGCGGCCGGAGAACAGGCAGCCGCCGAGGAAGGTGCCCTCCAGGGCGTTGTACCCGTGCACGCCGCCGCCGCCGAAGCCGGCCACTTCTCCGGCGGCGTACAGCCCGCTGATCGGCTGCCCGTCGAGGCCCAGGGCGCGGGATTGCAGGTCCGTCTGGATGCCGCCGAGGGCCTTGCGGGTCAGGATGTGCAGCTTGACGCCGATCAGCGGGCCGTTCGCGGGATCGAGGATCTTGTGCGGGCCGGCGACGCGGCCGAGCCGGTCACCCAGGTAGCGGCGGGCGTTGCGGATGCCCTGGACCTGGGCGTCCTTGCTGTAGGAGTTGTCCATCTGCAGGTCGCGGGCCTCGATCTGGGCGCGGATCGTGGCGGCGTCCAGCAGCGGCTGCTCGGTGAGCTTGTTCATCCGCGCGACGAGATCGTCGAGGGCATCGGCGACGACGAAGTCGGCGCCGCGTTTCTTGAATGCCTCGACCGGTGGGGTCGCGTCCTTATTCAGGATTCGCTCCCGGAGCAACGCCCGGCGGTCGCGATCGGTGATGTCGGGGTTCTGCTCGGAGCCGGAGAGCGCGAACTCCTTCGCGATGATCTTCTGGGTCAGGATGAACCAGGAGTGGTCGTACGGTGCGATGTCCGGGTTGGTGCGCAGGTATTTCAGTGTGCTGCGGGTGTCGTAGCCGGGCAGGCAGGGCTCGGGCAGGCGCTTGCCCAGGGCGTCGAACCACATCGAGGACGGGCCGGGCAGGATGCGGATGCCGTGGCCGGGCCAGATCGGGTCCCAGTTCTGCACGCCTTCGGTGTAATGCCACATCCGGTCCCGGTTGACCAGCCGGGCACCGGCCTCGGCGCTGATGTCGAGCATCCGCCCGTCCACGTGGGCCGGCACTCCGGTGATCATGGTTTTGGGCGCGGTGCCCAGGTCGGCGGGCCAGTGGCGGCGCACGGTGTCGTGGTTGCCGCCCATTCCGCCGGTGGTGATGACGACTGCCTGCGCGGTGAGCTCGAACTCGCCGGCCTTGTCACGGTTGGACGCGACACCCCGCGGCGAGTGATCGTCGGCCAGGACGGTGCCGCGCACGCCGGTCGCGGCACCGTTGCTGATGATCAGCTCATCGACCTGGTGGCGGTGGTAGAAGCTGACCAGGCCACGCCCGGCGGCGCGCCGCGCGGCGGCCGCGAAGGGCGCGACCACGCCGGTCCCGGTTCCCCAGGTGATGTGGAAGCGGGGCACGGAGTTGCCGTGCCCGGTCGCGCGCAGATCGCCGCGCTCGGCCCACCCGACGGTGGGCAGGACGGTGATGCCGTGCCCGGCGAGCCAGGAGCGCTTTTCCCCGGCGGCGAAGTCGATGTAGGCGCGGGCCCACTTGACGGCCCAGGCGTCCTCGTCGTCGAGCCGGTCGAACTGAGCGCTGCCCCGCCAGTCGCTCCAGGCGAGTTCGGCGGAGTCCTTGACGCCGAGGCGCCGCTGCTCGGGGGAGTTGACCAGGAACAGCCCGCCGAAGGACCAGAAGGCCTGCCCGCCGAGGTTGGCCGCGTTCTCTTGGTCCACGAGGGCGACCTTCTTGCCCGCCCTGGTCAGCTCGTGGGTGGCCACCAGGCCGGCCAGGCCGGCTCCGACGACGATGACGTCGGCGTCCATAGTGTTATCGCTCCTTAGGTATCGCGCGGCCGGGCTGGCGATGGCCTTCGAGGTTTCCGGGGGATCTTCGCGCCGCTCAATCTCGCGGCGGGCTGAGCCGTCGATTATCCCTAACGGCTCGCACCTGGTCCCGGCCGGCGCGACTCGGCCGCCGCCGAGGCGAAGATCCCGCGCGTCATCACCGAGGTCGCTTCCGCGGCGCGGCGGCCGAACACGGTGGCGCGGGCCTGGTGCACCGCCGCGTCGTCCGGGGCGGCGAGCGCGGCGAACTCGGCGAGGTGCCCCGCCAGGCGGAGCTGCTCGTCGGACGGAGAACCCTCGATGAGGGCGAGCGCCCGGTCCGCCAGGCGGCCGGCCCCGTCGGCCAGGTCCGCGATCTCCGCGGCGAGCGCCGCTGCGCGGGCCGGCTTGAGGCTGGCGGGGTTGCCGTCGTACCACCCGCCGTACAGCCGCCACACGTTCCGGACGATGAACTCCGGCTCGTCGTAGATCGGCCGCAGGTACGGGCGGCCGGCGAGATGGGGCGGCACGCGCACGGTGTGGATCAGGTCGTCCAGGCGAGCGCCGGCGTTCATCAGTTCCAGTGACTGGTCCACCAGGCTGTCGAGCAGGTCGGCGGTGTCGGTGAGGGCGCGGCTGACGCGATCCGCACCAACCAGCGGGACGCCGTGGCCCGGGAGCAGTACCTCCGCGCCCAGCGCCGCCATCGCGCGCAGCGCCGCCGCCCATTCGCGCGGGTAGCGCTGTACCTTTTGCGGGTTGCCGGCGTTCGGGCTGACCCAGATGAACAGATCGCCGCAGCACAGCACGCGCCGCCCCGGCACCCAGGTCCAGGTGTGGTCGTCGGTCTCGCCCCGCGCGTGGTGTAGCTCGAACACCTCGTCGCCCGCCGTCATCGTGAACTCGTCCCGGTACAGCCGGTCCGGACGGCGGAACTCGGTCGGCCAGACGAGGTCCGGGATCTGGAACTGGCGGCCGTTGATCACGCCGTTGTACCCGGCGGTGAGCCGGTACCGGTCGAAACGCGCGGGAACGGCCTCGTGGGCAACGACTTCGGGCGCGGGCCAGCCGCGCTCGGCGGCCTCGGCGTCGAAGCTCATCACGCCGAAGACATGGTCGATGTGGCCGTGGGAGAAGACCACGTTGCTCACCCGATCGGTGCGCCAGCCGCGCACCGTCTCGAAGACCCGCTGCGCGGTCAGCTTCGCGCCGCTGTCCACGAGGACCAGGCCGTCGCCGGTGGCGAACGCGCTGACGTTGCCGAACGAGGGCACGAACGCCGTGCCGTCGGCGACCTCGGCGAGCTGCGTTTCGGGAAGCAGCAGGGTCTCGATGTCTGCTGGTTCGCCATTCCAGAGGCGGTCCGCCAGCGCGAGGACGTCACGGGCCATAGCACGTCCATTATGTGCGGGACGCCGGCCTTTCGCCGCGTTGGCGGCGCAACACCGGCCCGACAATGGGGTCATGATCGAGGTCGAGCCGGGCCGGTTCGAGGAGATGGTGGTCACCGCGCTGGACGGGCTGCCGGAGGGGCTTGGCCGGATGATGCGGAACGTGGCCGTCACGGTAGAGCACGACCCGGGCCCGCCCGGCCTGCTCGGCCTGTACCAGGGTGTCCCGCTGACCAGCCGGACCACGCAGTACGCCGGAGTGCTGCCGGACCGGATCACCATCTACCGGCGGGCGATCTGCGCCATCTGCGACAGCGAGGACGAGGTGGCCGACCAGGTCCGGCGCACCGTCGTGCACGAGGTCGCCCACCATTTCGGCATCGACGACGAGAGGCTCCGCGAACTTGGCTGGTAGCTGCGGTCACGCCGGGTGGGTGCCGTATCGTCGCCTTCCGTGATTCAGCTCCAGGGCGGGCGGCCCCCCGCGGATGAGCCCGCGGTTCCCGTTCGCCGTGGCCGGGCGCGCCGGTGGGCGCGGCGGCTCCTGCTGGGGGTGGCCATCGCGGTCTGCCTGGTGACGGTCGCGAGCGTGCTCTACAACGTGGCGACGACACCGACGGCGAGCCGTCCGCCGGGGACGAAATTCGTCCGTGCTGGCAACGTGCTGACCCGGTACCGCCAGTGGGGGACCGCCGGAAGCCCGGTCGTCCTGGTGCCGGGCGCCTTCGAGACGGCCGACACATACGCCGTGCTCGGCGCGCAGCTCGGGGCCAGTCACCGCGTGTATGCCCTGGATCTGACCGGCACCGGCTACAGCCAGCAGAAGGCGCCGTACACCGTGGCGCATTTCGCTGAGCAGCTGCTGGGCTTCATCACGGCGATGGGCCTGACCGGCCGCAACGCGCCGGTCGTAGTCGGGCATTCCAGCGGCGCGGCGGTCGCCGGGCTGGCGGCCCTGGACGGCGGGCGGCGGATCTCCGGGGTGATGTTCCTCGACGGCGACGCCCTGCCGTTCAAGGGCGGCAAGGGGTTCTCCCGCGACCTGATGATCGACCCGTACCGGACCAGCGTGTTCCGGCTGGTACTGAGCTCGGACTGGGTCATCCGCAGCATCTACAGCTCCATGTGCGGGCCGCGCTGCGCCCGTCTCACCAACGCTGGTGTGGACGTATGGCGGCGCCCGTTCCAGCAGCCCGGAGCCGAGGCTGCGCTGTTGGGCGTGTTCCAGGCCGGCATCCCGAGCCTCACCGGGTCCCAGCTCAGGGCGCTGCGCGCTGATCCCGTCGCCAAGAGCGTGGTGTTCGGCGCGGACGACCCGCAGTACAGCAAGGCGGCGCCGGCGCGCGTCTCCGCCAGCATCGGGGCGCCCCCGCCGGTGATCGTGCCGGGCAGGCACCTCACCATGATTGCCTCGCCGCGGCAGCTCGCCGCCGCCATCCAGTCCCTCATCGCCCGCGCCTAGGGTCCGCCGCACTGGCGTCCGTGGGCACCTGGCGGCCTTGCGGCTTGGCCCGAACGGCTACCGCCCGGGCACGGGCATCGCGCGCGGCCTCGCGCATCTCCCGGTCGGTGATCAAGCCGTGCTCTTCCTCGTATGCCGCCAGGAAGTCATCAATGGCCCGGAGGCGGGCATCGTGATCGGCTTTCAGCGGATATCACCACCGATGTGCGTGAGCGCCGGGCGTTACCACTTGTAGGGCAGGAATTTTCCGTTGAGCTCGACCACGACGCGATCTCCCGCGGGATCGGGCTGGCGACGGACATCGAGCCGGAAGGTGATCGCGCTCATGATGCCGTCGCCGAACTCCTCATGGATGAGTTCCTTGATCGTGGGACCGTAGACCTGCAGCACTTCGTAGAAGCGGTACATCGTCGGGTCGACCGGGACCGCCATCTCCAGCGAACCCCGGGTGGGCTGAAGCTGCAGCGCCTGCCGCACGTCCTCGCCGAGGTCCAGCATTGATCCCGCGGCCTTGGCCTGCGCCGCCGTCATCGGCTGCTGCCCCAGCAGCGCGGATGTCGTCCAGGCCACCGGCATTCCCACCGCCTCGGCGAGCTGCGCCCAGGTCACCCCCAGCCTGGCCTTGGCTTCCCGGACGGCCTGCGTGGCGTCTTTCTTGGTCACCGTGCGCTCCTCCCCGTACCCCGCACCCACCACCTATGGGCAGCACGCTACGCCGCGAGCCTTCCGGCCATCGCCAGCGGCAGCGCAACGGCTACGCCGGCCTCACAGGAAATGCGGCCCGAGGAAGCCGCCGGTGAGGATCGCGCCGAGGCCGCCGGCCAGCATGAACGGGCCGAACGGGATCGTGGTCTTGCGGGTCGCCCTCCCCGAGGCGATCAGCCAGGTCCCCGCCACCGCGGCCAGCAGGTATCCGGCCAGCACGCCCGCCACGAACACCCGGGTGCCGAACCAGCCGAGGTACAGGCCGAGCACGCCGGACAGCTTGACGTCGCCCCAGCCGATCCCGGCCGGATAGATAAACGCCAGGAACAGGTAGAAAACGCCGAGGACAACCATTCCGGTCAGGCCATGGAGCACCCTGCCCCAGCCGTTATGGATAAAAGGCGCGGGCACGATCAGCAGCGCGAGTGCGATCGGATAAGACGCCGTGGTGAGCAGATCGGGCAGCCGTCGGTAGCGCAGGTCGATGACGGTGAGCGCGACCGATATCAGCGCCAGATAGCACAACGCCGGCAGCGAGGCGGCCGGCCCGTACGCGAGGGCCAGGTTGGTGAAAAGCGCGCAGGTGGTCACCTCCGCTGCGAGATACCAGGTGCCAATCGGCTGCCCGCACGCCCGGCAATTCCCGCGGAGCCGCACCCAGGCGGCGACCGGGACCATGTCGCCCGGGCGGAGCGTCACCCCGCACTGCGGGCAGCGGCCGGCCGGGCGCAGCACCGGCAGCCCGGCCGGGACGCGCACCGCGAGCGTCGTCGCGAATGAGCCCGCCACCAGGCCGGCCAGCGCGGCGATCACGGCCGTCAGCACGTCCGCCTTCATAGTCCCCGGATTCTGCCGTAAGGCCGGCCGCGCGGTCAGCCCGCCGGTCAATCCCGCGCGGAACTCCCGCCGGCGCCCGGCGCGGCACCGCGGCTCAGCGGGGGTTTCCGGTCCGGTCCGGCTGTGCCCACCGGGCCGCGCCGTAGGGCCGGCGGACGCGCACCAGCGCCGCGTTCGCGGCGAGGAACTCGCGGTAGGTGCGGCGGCCGTCGGCGTGCCAGGGAGCCAGGTGCGCGCCTTGCCGGTAGGCGCCGCCGACCTTCCCGGGCAACGGCACCGCTGCCACCGGGCGTTTCCGCCCGCTCGCCGCCAGGTAGGCGCGGGCCAGTTCGGCGGTGCTCAGCGTCTCCGGGCCGCCCATGTCCGGCAGCCGGCCGGCCGGCGGGCCGAGCGCCAGGTCGCTGAGGCGCCCGGCCACGTCGTCGGCGTCGACCGGCTGGAAGCTGATCCCGGCCGGGACCGCCATCACCGGGAGCAGGGCCAGCAGTTGGCAGAAATAGAGGATCAGGTCGTGGAACTGGGTGGCCCGCAGGATCGTCCACGGCAGGCCGGATTCCTCGATGAGCCGCTCGGCTTCGAGCTTGGCCCGGTAATAGCCGATCGGGATCCGGTCCACCCCGACGATCGAGATGTAGACGAGATGCGGTCGGCCGTGGCGGCGCGCAGCGGCGATCAGGTTGCGGGTCCCGGCCAGGTCCCGGCGGCTGTGCATCTGGTCGGTGGCGCAGTGCACGACCGCCGTGACGCCGGTTACCGCCTCGTCCAGGCCAGCGGCGGTGCGCAGGTCACCGACTGCCCACCCGGCGCCGCGGAACGATTCCCCGCCCGGCACCCGGTCCGCCGCTCTGCGGCTGAGCACGCGGACGTCGCGGCCGGCGGAGAGCAGCGTCGTCACCACGCCGCGGCCGAGGGTCCCGGTCCCGCCGGTGACGAGGATGGGGGGTTTGTCCGTCACGTCCTGAGCCTCCTTCCGGGTCCGCCACGGAGGCTGGCGACGGACGCTGCGGCGGGGCCGGTGCTATGAAGCCAGCCGGAACGGTGGGTACCGGTCGGTCACCAGGGTGAGAGCGTAGCCGACCACCCGGACGTTCCAGCGGATTACTCCCTCGACGAACCGGAACATTCCCGGCGGGTACCGGCCGGTGATCAAGATAGCGAACCAGGCCACGATCACCACGACGAACGCCGCGATGTCAAGGAAGTACAGCACGATGTAGTGCGGGATCGCCAGCAGCCACTTCACCAGCGGAAGCCACCGGTTCAGCTCATGCTCGGCATCGGGGTAGCGGTAGTCGAGGCGAACGTACTGGTGATCGTCGGTCGAGGGGTACCGGTCACTCATCAGCGCCAGGTACGTGGTGACCCGGTTGGTGAAGCGCTGCAACTCGAGGTTCCAGTCGAACCACCACCGGGGGTACTTGCGCCGGAACAAGATCATCAGCAGCGGCGCGAAGAAGAGTACGCCCCCGGCGAGGCCGGGTGCGTAGATGACATTGTGCGTCCCGGACGGGGTCGTCACCTGCCAGCCCCAGCCCGATACCGCACCGACCACGATCGCGATCGGGATCACCAGGATGATGCGGAATGCAGTGCTCAGCCGATTGAGCGGTTGCTCCGGGTAATCGACGGAAAATTGAACCGGGTATTCCGGCTCCGTATATCCCAATTGTGCCATGACAACCTCCCCGTTTCTCGATGCGAAGGGGCTGGCCGCCGCATCTGCGGGAAACGCTAAGGCCACCGGGTTCCGCTCACAATGGCTTTTTCGCCAGCTCGTCTATACCGGCCGGCGGGGAGGTCCGCGGGTGTCAGGCCCTCGGCGCCGCGCCGCCGGCCAGGTCCTCTTCGATCAGGGCCACGGTGGCTTGCAGCCGGGGCAGCAGGTCGCCGCGGATCATCTCGTGCCCGCTGCGGCTCGCGTGCGCCGAGACGTTGACCGCGGCCACGACCCGCCGGCTCGCGTCGTGCAGCGGGACGGCGACCGAGCGCAGGCCCACCTCGAGCTCCTGGTCCACCAGCGCCCAGCCCTGCTTGCGGATCACCATCAGCTCATCGTGCAGCCGCGCCGGGTCGGTGATGGTGTGCGGGGTGAGCGGTTCGAGCTTGGCGGAAGCGAGGTAGCTCGCGAGCCATTCGTCCGGCCTGGCGGCGAGCTGGACCCGCCCCATCGACGTCGCGTATGCGGGAAACCGGGTGCCGACGGTGATGGCCACCGTCATGATGCGCTTGGTGGGAACCCGCGCCACATAGACGATCTCGTCGCCGTCGAGGACGGAGACCGACGATGACTCCCGCACGGCTGCGACGAGCCGCTCCAGATGCGGCTGGGCGACCTCGGGCAGGCCGAGGCCAGAAAGGTACGCGTAGCCGAGGTCGAGTATCCGGGGCCGCAGCGAGAACAGCCGGCCGTCGGTGCGCATGTACCCGAGGTCGACCAGGGTGCGCAGGAACCGGCCGGCCGCGGCCCGGGTGAGCCCGGTCGCCCGGGCCACATCGCTGAGGCTCAGTTCCGGGTGATCGGCATCGAAGGCCCGGATCACGGCCAGGCCGCGCTCCAGCGACTGGACGAAGCCGGGCGAGCGTCCCGGGCCGCCGGTGGCCGCCGGCTCGTCCGCCAGGCCGGGGGACATGCTCAATCGCCTGCGTTCTGGCCCGCGTTGTCGCGCAGTATCCGCTGTGCGATCGAGAACGCGCGGTTGGCGGCGGGGACCCCGGCGTAGATGGCGACCTGGAGCAGGACCTCCTTGATCTCGTCCGCACCGACCCCGCCATCGACCGCGGCGCGCAGATGCATCGTGAGTTCCTCATCGCGCCCGAGGCAGGCCAGCATCGCGATGGTCAGGTACCGGCGCACCCGCTCGTCCAGCCCGGGGCGGGTCCAGATCTCGCCCCAGGCGTAGCGGGTGATCAGGTCCTGGAAATCCGCGGTGAACGCGTCCGTCTTCGAGATGGCCGCGTCGACGTGCCGGTCGCCGAGCACCTTCCGCCGCACCGCCATCCCGGCCGCATGCGCCGGGTCGCGTCCGTCCGCGGCTGCCTGACCTGGCCCCGTGTCAGCCATCGGCTTGACCTCCATCCCCGGGTCCGGCCGCACCGCGCTGGGCGGCCGGGTCCGTTGGCGCCCGCCGGCGGTGCGCGGCGAGGGCACGGTCGATGAACTCCGGCGCGGAGCCGAGATACGCGGCCGGATCGAGAGCCGCGTCCAGCGCGTCGGCGCCCAGATGCTCGCGTACCGCGGGCTCGGCCAGCAGCGCGTCGCGCAGCGCCGTCCCCTGCTCCGCGGCCCGGCGGGAGGCCCGCGCGGCGACTTCCTGTGCCCCGGTGCGGCCGAGAACCGGGGCGAGCCGGGACGCCACGCTCTCCGACATGATCGTCCCGCGTGTGAGCCCGAGGTTTTGCTGCATCCGCGCGGCGTCCACCGACAGCCCGGCCACGATCTCACGCGCGTGCGCCGCGGCGCCGCCGGTGAGCCGCAGCAGTTCGGTCAGCGTCTCCCATTCGGCGTGCCAGGCGCCGGCCGCTCGCTCGTGCTCCTGGCTCATCGTGGCGAACAGCGTGGCGACCAGGCCGGGGATCCGTTTCGCGGCCGCGGTCACCAGGACGCCGCCGACCGGGTTGCGCTTGTGCGGCATCGTCGAGGAACCGCCCCGGCCGCTGTCACCGGGAGCCGAGCCCTCGGCCACCTCGCCCACCTCGGTCTGGCTGAGCAGCACGACGTCCAGCGCGACCTTGGCGAGGACGCCCGCCGCCGTTCCGAGTGCACCGGCCAGCGCCGCGACCGGCACCCGGTCGGTGTGCCACGGCAGCACCGGTTCGGCCAGGCCCAGTTCGCGGGCCAGGAAGCCGAGGACCTTCACGCCGTCGCCGCCAAGCGAGGCGAGCGTGCCCGCGGCGCCACCGAACTGGACCGGCAATCCGCGCTCCCGGATTTCCGCCAGCCCGCCGGCCGCCTGGTCCAGCGAGACCAGCCAGCCCGCCGCCTTCAGGCCGAAGGTCGTCGGCAGCGCCTGCTGCATCAGTGTCCGTTCCGCGAGCACCGTGTGCCGGTGCCGGTCAGCCAGGTCCGCGCACGCGTCCGCAGCCGCCTCCAGGTCCGCGATGACCGGGGCGAGCGCGCGCCGGCTGATCAGCATCATCGCGGAGTCGATGATGTCCTGGCTGGTCGCGCCAAGGTGCACGTACCGCCTGGCGTCGGGCGGGACGAGCACGGTCAGGTCGCGGACCAGTGGCACCACCGGGTTGCCGGATGACGTGGCGCGGCGGGCGATGCTGGCGGCGTCGAAGTTGCCCGCCGAGCAGCGGGCGGAGATCGCCTCCGCGGCGCCGTCCGGCACCAGCCCGGCCCGGGCGCCGGCGGCGGCAAGCGCGGATTCGACGTCGAGCAGCGCCTGCAGCCAGGCCTGCCCGCTGATCTCCTGATCCACCGCCGGGGAGGAGAACAGCGCGCCGAACAGTCCGCGCGGTTCGGTGCTGCCGTCGTCGCGCACGTCAGAGGGAGAAGAAGACGGTTTCGGCACGGCTTTCGCCGTTATCGCTGTCCTGCAGGTGGATGTCGAAACGCAGCCCGTCGCCGGCCTGCACCGCGATCAGCGTTCGCCGGCGCGCCGGATCCACCGACCGCAGCACCGGGTCCGCGGCGTTGGCGTCAGCCTCGTCGGGGAAGTAGATGCGGGTGACCAGCCGGTTGAGCAGGCCCCGGGCGAGGACCGACACGTCGATGTGCGGCGCCTCACTGCCGCCCTCGGGCGTCGGCAGCGGACCCGGTTTGACCGTGATGATCTCGTAGCGTCCCTGAAAGTCGGTCGGGCACCGGCCGAAACCGCGGAAACCGTTCCGCCGGTCATGCGCCGGGGTGCCGGCCGGAGGGCCGCCGGCGATGGCGCGCGGGTCGTCGGGGTGAGCGAACCGGCCCGCCGGGTCAGCCTGCCACGTCTCGATCAGCGCGTCGGGGACCGCCAGTCCGGCGCCGTCGAGCACCTGGCCGGCGATGCGGATCGCGCCCGGGGTCCCGGCCGTCACCGCGTACGGCCCGTCTGGCCACGGCAGCCCAAGGGACAGGAACGGCCCCACGGTCTGCGACGGGGTGATCTGGCGCATCACCGGATTCTCCCTCCCCATGTCGGTGGGTGGCTGGCGATCATGGAGCTGACGGTTCCATCGGGGTGCTGGCCCGGCCGCGGAGCACGATGTCCCAGGTGAAGCTGAGCGCCCATTCCGGCACGGTGGTGTCGATGTCGAACCGGGAGACCAGCCGCTGGCGGGCGTCCGGGTCGGGGACCGAGTTGAAGATCGGGTCGTACCGGAACAGCGGGTCATCCGGGAAGTACATCTGGGTGACCAGCCGCTGCGTGAACGCCCGGCCGAACAGCGAGAAGTGGATGTGGGCGGGCCGCCAGGCATTGTGGTGGTTGCGCCACGGGTAGGAGCCGGGCTTGATGGTGACGAACCGGTACCGCCCGTCGGCGTTGGTGACGCAGCGGCCGCCGCCGGTGAAGTTCGGGTCGATCGGCGCGGGCGTCTGGTCCGCCTGGTGCGGGTACTTTCCGGCCGCGTTCGCCTGCCAGACCTCGATCAGGGTGTCCGGCACCGGGCGGCCGTCGCCGTCCAGCACCTGGCCGCTGACGACGATGCGCTGACCCAGCGGCTCTCCCGCGTGCTGGCGGGTCAGGTCACTGTCGTTCTCGCCCACCCTTTCCGAGCCGAAAAGTGGCCCGGTCACCTCGCTGAGCCGCTGCGGCAGCACCACCAGCGGCTGCTTCGGTGCCCGCAGCCGGGTCGAGGCGTAGCTCGGGGTGTCGTTCACCGGGTTGGCGCCCGGAGGTGGGTCCGGATACGACGGGATGACGAGGCTGTGCGCGGCCTCGCCGCGGCGGAGGCCGGGCGACCGGTTCCCGTTCACGATGGGTTTGTCGGTCATCGCGCCTCCTTCACCGGTCGATTCCGCCGGCCGTGCTGGCGGTCATGACGCAGCGTTTTCCAGCACCACGGCCAGGCCCTGGCCGACCCCGATGCAGATGGCGGCCAGGCCCCACCGTCCGCCACGGCGGTGCAGGTCGTGGGCCAGCGCGCCGAGGATCCGGGCGCCGGAGCAGCCGAGCGGGTGGCCGATCGCGATCGCCCCGCCGTTCGGGTTGACGATCGCGGGGTCGAGGTCCGGCCAATCGGCCAGGCAGGCGAGCGACTGTGCGGCGAACGCCTCGTTCAGCTCGACCACCGACAGGTCGCCCCACCCGATGCCCGCGCGGCGCAGCGCCCGGCGCGCGGCCTCCACCGGACCGATGCCGAACAACTGGGGCTCGACCGCATGGACCGCACGCGCGGCGATCCTGGCCAGCGGCTGCCGCCCGGCGTCGCGCGCTCCGTCGGCGTCGGCGAGCAGCAGCGCCGCGGCACCGTCGTTCAGCGGCGAGGAGTTGCCCGCCGTGACGGTTCCGTCCTTCCGGAACGCGGGCTTGAGCTTGGCCAGCGCCTCCATCGAGGTCTGCGCCCGGATGCTCTCGTCGCGGTCCAGGTCGGCGCCCGGAACGCGGGTGACCTCGCCGTCGAAGACGCCCC
Source organism: Streptosporangiaceae bacterium (assembly GCA_051986485.1). Taxonomy (GTDB): domain Bacteria; phylum Actinomycetota; class Actinomycetes; order Streptosporangiales; family Streptosporangiaceae; genus JBPYFL01. The sequence continues at coordinate 51,583 of JBPYFL010000002.1, forward strand.
GGTCCCACGCGGCGGCGGCGCGCTGGTGGCTGCCCAGGGCGAACTCGTCCTGCGCCTCGCGGCTGATCTTGTACTGGTCGGCCAGGATCTCCGCGCCCTCGCCGAGGGACACCGTCCAGTCGGGGTCCATCCGGGGGTTGACCATCCGCCAGCCGAGCGTGGTCGAGTACATCTCCTGGTGCCCGCGGGGGAAGGCGGACTCCGGCTTCAGCATCACCCAGGGCGCCCGGCTCATCGACTCGGTGCCGCCGGTCACGCAGAGGGACGCGTCGCCCACCGCGATGGCGCGGGAGGCGCTGATCGCGGCTTCGAGACCGGAGCCGCAGAGCCGGTTGACCGTGCTGCCTGGGATGGAGACCGGCAGCCCGGCCAGCAGGGCGGCCATCCGGGCCACGTTCCGGTTGTCCTCGCCGGCCGCGTTGGCGTCGCCGAAGACGACGTCGTCGATCCGTTCCGGATCCAGTTCCGGGCTGCGCTCGGTTACCGCGCGCACCACGGTCGCGGCGAGGTCGTCCGGCCGGATCCGCGCGAGCGCGCCGCCGTGGCGGCCGATAGGGGTCCGGACGGCGTCCAGTATGTACACGTCGTTCATCGGGCGGCTCATTACTTCCCTTGCGTTGATGTCAGCTGGCGCAGCACGTCTAGTTCGGCGGCGGTCGGCGGCTGGGTGGTACCGAGGTCCGGCGCGACCACGAGGTCCCACCCGGTGGCCGAGCGCGCCTGGTCGGCGGTGATCCCCGGATGCACGTGGGTGAGCACCAGTTCGCGGGTCTGCGGGTCCGGTTCCAGGATTCCCAGGTCGGTGATGACGATCCGTGGCCCGCTGCCGGTGAGTCCGAGACGCTCCCGGTCGCCCGGCCCGCTGCCATAGCCGACCGAGGTGATGAAGTCCACCCGGTCGGTGAAGGTGCGGGAGTTCTGCCGGACGATCACGATCACCTCGCGGCAGCTCGCGGCGATCTCCGGCGCGCCGCCGGCGCCGGGCAGCCGCACCTTCGGATGCTCGTAACTGTGGCCGATGACGGTGGTGTTGATGTTGCCGAACCGGTCGATCTGGGCCGCGCCGAGGAACCCGACGTCGATGCGGCCAGGCTGGAGCCAGTAGTTGAAGGTCTCGGGGACGCTGACCACGGTGTCCGCGGTGTCGGCCAGGATGCCGTCGCCGATCGACAACGGTAGGGACCCGGGCTTGGCGCCGATCGTGCCCGACTCGTAGACCAGCACCAGGCCGGGGGCGTGGGTGGACCGGGCGAGGTTCGAGGCGGTGCTCGGCAGGCCGATGCCGACGAAGCACACGGCGCCGTCGTGCAGTGCGTGCGCCGCCGCGACCGTCATCATCTCGTCGGCCGTGTACCCAGCGCCGGGGACGGCCCGCGCGGCTTCCGTCGCCTCGGTCATCGGGCCTGCTCCGTCATCGCGGCCGGCGCGGGGGCGCCGTTACGCTTCTCCTCCGCCGTCTTCGCTGCGAGCACGTTCTCCTCCATCCAGCGCCGGAAGGCATCCCGGTCCCGGCTCACCGCATCCCACCGCACGTAGAAGTCGTTGTCACGTTCGGAATAGCCGTGCGTGTAGGACGGATGGGATCCGCCGGGCGCCGTGGCGACGTAGCTGACCGCCCAGGTCGGCAGCACCATCGCGCCGGGGCGGTCGTCGAGCTCGCCGACGATCTCCTCCACCGTGACCAGGGACCGGCGCGCCGCGAGCAGCGCCTCCTTCTGAATCCCGGTAATTCCCCATATCTGCACATTCCCTGCCCGGTCGGCGCGCTGCGCATGCACGACCGTGACGTCCGGCCGCAGCGCCCGCACCGCGGTCAGCACCTCACCGGTGAACGGGCAGGTGATGGGGGCGATTCCGGCGGTCTGCCCGGTGAGCCCGGTGCCGGTGTAGCCGTGCAGCACCGCGAACGGAAGGCCGGAGGCACCCGCGACGTAGCGGTTCGCCATCCCGGCGTGGCTGTGCTCCTCCAGTTCCAGCGGCCCCGGCCAGCCGTTCTCGACCGCGTCGCGGAACCGGTGCAGGGAGCCGACCCCGGGGTTGCCGCCCCAGGAGAAGACCAGCTTGCGCGCGCATCCCATCCCGATCATCTGGTCGTAGACCAGGTCCGGCGTCATCCGGACGAGGGTGAGGTCCCGCCGTCGCTGCCGGATGATCTCGTGGCCGGCGGCGAACGGGATCAGGTGGGTGAATCCCTCCAGAGCGACCGTGTCACCGTCACCGATCAGGTCCGACACGGCCTCGCTCAGCGAGACGATCTGCGCCATGCTCCTCCCAGTCCTGCTACCCCTTGTTTCGCGGCGTGCCCCCTCGCGGGCCCCGCAGCGCTGGCAGCCAGCGCGGCCCATTCGGGCGCTCCCCGTTCATCCACAACCAGTAGCCCACCGGGAACAGGCGGACCTGCACCCGTTCGGCAATGAGACCCCAGATGCCGTTGCGGGCCCAGATGGCTATGACGATAGCGACGAGCCCGAGGATAATGAGGTACCAGGCCCCGTACTGGGAAAGGGTCTGCTGCAGCACGAAGAAGACGGCCGTGCCGATGATCGGCCCTTCCATCGTCCCGATTCCCCCGATGATCGTCGCGAAGATCATCTCGGCGGACCACTGGACGCTGAACGCCGAGGTCGGCTGCACGTTCAACTGGCTGATGGCGAGCAGCGCCCCGGCCGCTCCGCATCCCGCGGCCGCGACGATGAACACCAGCCGCCGCGCGGATTGCACCCGGCCTCCGACGCTGCGCGCGCCCACCTCGTCGTCTCGTACCGCGGTGAGCACCAGGCCGAGCCGGCCGCGGAGCAGCAGATACGTCACCGCCAGCGCCAGCACTGCTATCGCCAGCGCGATCCAGTAGGTGTAGGCGACGAGCAGGGTCGGGCTCAGTCCGGACAGCCCGGGCAGCGGTGCGCCGGTGCCGCCGCCCAGCGAGGAGAACCGGGAGATGAACAACTCGAAGGTGGAGGCGATCACCCACGTCGCGATCGCGAAGTAGCCGCTGCGCAGCCGCGCCACCAGCCACCACACCGGCAGGCCGATGACGGCGCAGGCCACGGCCGCGACCGGGAGCGCGGCGAACGGGTTCGTCCCGTGCTGCGCCAGGATCAGCACGCCGTAGGCGCCGAGACCGATGAACGCCTGCTGGCCGACCGACACCAGGCCGGCGTATCCCGCCAGCAAGTTCCACATGCTGGAGATCACCAGCAGGATGAACGCGTTGACCAGCAGGTCGGTCGTGCCGGAGTACACCAGGTACGGCAGGTAGGCGAGGACGGCGATGGCCACGATGGCGCCGAGGCCGGTCCAGGCGACCGGGCGCCGCGACCGGGTGACCCGGATCGCGGGGGCGGCCGGCCCGGTCTGCTGGGCGACCGAGCTCATGACGGGCTCCGGATCCATGATCGAGCTCGCGCCCATGGCCGCATCGTCCCCGCCACGGCAGCCTCCTCGCCGCCCCGGCCGCCGGTCAGGCCTTGCGGACGGATCGCGAGGACAAGGAGAAATACCAGGTGCCCGGCGATGATCTGGTCCGCGGGATTGATCTGCGCACCGATCTGCTGGGCCACGCCCAGGATGATCCCGCCGGCCAGGGTGCCCCACAGCGAGCCGAGGCCGCCGATCACCACTGCCTCGAACGCGAACAGCAGCAGCTGGCTGGTTCCGATGGTCGGGTCGAACGACGAGACCATCCCGAACGCGACACCGGCCAGGGCCACCGTCGCGAACGCGATCGCGGCGGCGATGCCGAACACGTGCCGGTAGTCGGCGCCGGAAAGCTGCGCCGCCTCCCGGTCATCGGCCACCGCCCGGATCAGCCTGCCGTATTTCGACGTGGACAGGAAATACTGCAGGCCCAGCAGCACGACCACCGCCACCACGAAGATCGTGATGAGCAGGTACGCGATCGAGATCTGCGAGCCGATCTGGAACGAATCCGTCACCAGGGACCCGATGTTCAGCGAGTGGCTATCCGCCGAGAAGAACTGCAGCAGCGCGTTCTCGATCACCACCGACAGCCCGAATGTGACCAGCAGCGTGGTGAGCAGGCCGCGCCTCAGCGAAGCCTGCAGCAGGGTCCGCTGCAGCACGTACCCCGCGATCGCCATGATCGGCACGACCACAACGAACGACCAGACGGCGGGGATGTGGGTGCCCGCGATGACGCCGACGGCGACGTATCCGGCAACGACGGCGAAGTCGCCGTGCGCGAGGTTGATGACCTTCATCACGCCGAACATCAGCGACAGGCCGCACGCGAACAGCGCGTAAAGCCCGCCGGTCAGAATGCCCTGAATGATTGCGTTGACCCAGGCCATCCGGCGTCACCTGCCCGCCTGCGGCCGGTCCGCCGCGGCGCCTGGTCCGCCGGCCGCGTCGCCCGGGGCGTCCGGCGCGCTGGTCGTACTGCCCGGAAAGTTGCCCGTGGGGCCGGTCACGCCGGACGGGGCGCCGGCCGATCCGCCCCGGCCACCCGGAGCCGCGCCGCCGGAGGCGCCCGGCTCATTGCCCTGGCCGCCGGCCCCGTTGCCGTGATCGCCCGCCAGCAGGCCGAAGTAGGCATCCTCGATCTGCTCCGGGCTGAGTCCCGCCGGAGTTCCCTCCAGCGTGGTGCGGCCCTCCAGCAGGCAGTGGATCCGGGTAGCCACCCGCAGCGCCTGGCTCACGTCCTGCTCGACCAGCAGAACGGTGATACCGGCGGCGAGGAGGTCCGGCAGCACGCCGTAGATCCGGCGCACCACGACCGGGGCCAGGCCGAGCGACAGTTCATCGAGCAGCAGCACCCGCGGGTTCGCCACCAGGGCCCGGCCGATCGCGACCGCCTGCTGTTCGCCGCCGGACAGCTGCGCCGCCCGCTGCCGGCGGCGCTCGCGCATCCAGTCGAACAGCTGGTACACGCGGTCCACGGTCCACGGTCCCTGCCGCGCGTACGCGCTGCCGACCAGCAGGTTTTCCTCCACGGTGAGGGAGGGGAACAGTCGCCGCCCCTCCGGCACCATCACGATCCCCGCCGCCGCACGCCGCTCCGGGCGGTCGCGGGTGACATCGTCGCCGTCCAGCAGCACCGATCCGGCGGTCGGCCGGTTCAGCCCGCTGATCGTCCGCAGCAGCGTGGATTTACCCGCGCCGTTGGCGCCGATGATCGCGTACACGTCGCCGGGAGCCAGCCGGAGGCTCACCGAGGACACCGCGCGCAGCTGGCCGTGGTGAACCGTCAGTTCGCGCACTTCGAGCAGCGCGCCGGTGCCGGCGCCGGTGCCGGCGCCACTGCCGGCGCCCTCCGCCGCTGAGGTGCCGCTGGTCAAATCGCCACCTCGGTGCCGAGGAACACCTCGCGGACCGCTGGGCTGGCCAGCACCTCGCCGGGCTCGCCGTCGGCGATGAAGCGGCCCCCGGCCAGGCAGATCAGCCGCTTGACCGCGGCGGTGAGCGCCCGGACGACGTGCTCGATCCAGACGATGGCGGTCCCGTCGGCGCGGACCGCCTCGACGATGTTCACCAGTTCCGCAACCTCCGGGTCGGTGAGCCCGCCCGCCACCTCGTCGAGGAGCAGCAGGCGTGGCGCGGTAGCCAGCGCACGGGCGAGTTCGAGCCGCTTGCGGGGCAGCAGCCCGAGCCGCCCGGCGGCCACGTTGGCCTCCGGTGCCAGGCCGGTGCGCTCCAGCACCTCAGCGGCTCGCGCGTAGCTCGCCCGCCGGTGCAGGCGGGAGCCCTGCTGCACCGCCACCAGCACGTTCTCGAAGACGCTCATCGCGCCGAACGGCCGCGGCACCTGGAATGTCCGCCCGATGCCGAGACGGCAGCGGGCGGCGGTGTCCAGCCAGGTGACCGTCGAGCCGCCGAACCTGATGTCGCCCGAGGCCGGTGCCAAATCCCCGGAGATCAGGCCGAACAAGCTGGTCTTGCCGGCGCCGTTCGGCCCGACGATCCCGACGATGTCGCCCGCGCCGACCGACAGCGACAGCTCGTCGGCCACCACGACCCGGCCGAAGCTCTTCGACACCCGGTCGAGCTCCAGCAGCGCCGGGCTGCCCGCATCCGCCGCGGCGGCATCAGGCATTGGTCGGCTCGAGCGTGGCGGTCACCGGCACGGACTTGTTCAGCGAGTTGTCTACGACCTGCATTTCCCAGGGGTAGGTGGTGCCCTTCTTCCACTGCACGCCCACCGGCTCGATGATCCCCACGCCGGGCGCGGGGCCCTTGGCGAAGTCGAGCGGCCCGCAGATCCCGTTGTAATTGACCTTGTGCAGCTCGGATGCGACCGCGGCCTTGTCGTGCGGGTCGCTGACGGCAGTGAAGGCTTCCTTGGCGATCTCGAACAAGCTGTAGGTGGACCCGATCGACTGCACCCACTGCTTGCCCGACGACGTCTGGTATGCGTTGGCCAGGTCCTTCGCGCTCTGGCCGTCCAGCGAGGACTTGTACGGCATGTACGGGCCCCACCAGGAGTCCGTCGCGATGTTGTTCACCAACGGCCCCAGCGCCACCGTGTCCGTCGGGAACAGCAGCACCTTCGCGACCGTGGCGATCTTCGGCTTCCAGCCCTGCTGCGAGGCCTGCTTCCAGAACGTGTTGAAGTCGGGCGGCAGTGGCGCGTTGCTGTAGATCTCGGCGTTCGCGGACTTGAACTGGGAGATCATCGAGGTGAAGTTCGAGGTGCCGTCGGTGTAGGCGCCGCCGTCCACCACGGTGTATCCCGATGCCTTGATCAGCGGCTCGAAGGCGACGCGGAACGCGGTCCCGTCGGCGTCGTCCGGGTACATCGCCGCCACGACCTTGTTGGTGTTGATGCGCTGCCACATCGGCACGAAGCAGCCCTGGAACTCCTTGAGGCCGAAGAAGAACAGCGTCGCGTACTGGAAGCTCTTCGTCGGCTTCACCGGGTTTCCGCCGAGGGCCGTGTACCACGACTCCCACGGGCACACGGTCGACAGGCAAGGCACGCCCTGCGCCTGGCACACCGCCGCGACCGGGTTGGTGACCTCCGGCGTCGATGTGGTCAGGATGATGTCCACGTGGTTCTGCAGGATCAGCTGGCGTGCCACCTGTGAGGCCCGGTTCGGATCCGACTGGCTGTCGGCGGTCACGATGTTGATCTGGTAGGTCTTGCCGCCGACCTTGAAGCCGTTGGTGTAGTCGGACGTCTTCCTGATGGTGCTGACGACGAAGTTGTCGCCGGAGGCGAAGCCGGCCAGCGGTCCTGTCAGCGGCGTGACGAAACCCATCGTGATCGCGCCGGTGCTGGCCGTCGCGCCCCCGGACCCCTTCAGGCCGGAACTGCATGCGGCGAGGATGCCGCCGGCCCCCAGTGAGAGGGCACCCGCGCCGACGCCTTTCAGCAGTTGTCGGCGGGGGATCTCGGGCTGTCGGTTGGCTGATGCCGTGGTGCCGGTTGACTGCGTCTCCGGATGTGAGCCGCTGACCGTGTGACGGTCCATTTCCGCCTCCTAAGTGAGCCCCCGCGGAGTTGGGCGGATCGGAAAAGTTCGCTATGCGAACACATGTGCGCGGCAATGCCACAACTAAACACTGTGCTGTCTGGGCATGTCAACGGGGGTTCGCGCGGCCCGCGCCGGCGGGCGCCGCAATCGCCGCGCACGCCGCCACGGCAGCACAACGGGGCGGCGCGCGGTGATGGCGCGCCGCCCCGTGTTCCGGGCTGTCAGGTCAGGGTGAGATCTCGTCGAGCCGGCGGCCGCGGGTGGACGGGCCGAACTGGGCGATGATCGCGGCGACGCACAGGAAACCGCCGAGCAGCAGCAGCGCCCCGAGGGTGCCCAGGTTCGGCAGGAACGGCGCGACGACCGCCACGCCGATCCCGCCGCCGACATGCCCGACGCCGTCGACGAGGCCGAAGCCGGTTGTGCGCGCCCGGGTGGGGAAGCTCTCCGCCGAGAGCGCGTACATCGGCGGTACCCACAGGTTGAAGCCGACGAAGATGATCGCGGCGCCGGCCATCGCGAGGGTGATGTCCGTCCCGCCCTCGGCGACGAGCACGCCGCCGATGATCGTCAGCACCGCGGCGATCGGCACCCAGTACTGGCGCTCCAGCTTCTCGACGAAGAAGTAAGCGAAGATCATGCCCACGATGAAGCCGACGGCGCCGACCGCGACGATCACGCCGGCCTCCGGCGGCGGGATCTTGAGCGAGGCGAGCACGGCGGTGAATCCGGCGCCGTAGGAGTACACGGTGATGTAGCCGATGAACCACATCGAGAACAGCAGCAGGATGCGCGGCAGGTAGATCCGGCTGGTGAGCAGCTCGGTGTAGGGCACCGGGCTGGCCGGGCCGCCCGGATCGGTGACGGCGCTCTCGTCGGGTTCGCCGAGCTTGCCGTGCCGGGATGCGCGTTCCTCCATATCGCTGACGACCCGGTCCGCCTCGCCGAACCGGCCCTGGCCGAGCAGCCAGCGCGGCGACTCGGGCAGCTGGACGCGCAGCAGGATGCCGACGAGCGCCAGCAGCGTCCCGACCAGGTACATCGCCCGCCACCCGAAGGTGAAGGTCGCGCCGACCGCGCCGGGCAGGCCGAGCGGCCAGGGTGCCGACGGCGTGGTCAGGATGAGCCCGAGCCAGACGGCGACGAACGCGCCGATGGCGGAGGCGATCACGATCAGCGAGGTGTACTTCGCCCGCTGTCTGCGTGGCGCGACCTCGTTGATGTAGGTGTTGACGACCGCGAGGTCGGCGCCGATGCCGATGCCGGTGATGAGCCGCGCCGCGTCGAAGTTGCCCAGTCCGGGGGAGAACGCCGTGTACAGCGAGCCGAGCCCGGTGATGACCATCGTGATCAGCAGCATGTTGCGGCGGCCGATCCGGTCGGACAGCGGGCTCAGCGTGAGCGTGCCGACCACGTACCCGACGAGGTTCAGCAGCAGCGGCAAGGTCAGGGCGTTCAGCGCCTTCGCCGGCGTGCATCCGGCGCTGATCTGGGTGCAGGTCTGGATAAACGAGACGTTGATGTCGAAGATGTCGTAGAAGGTGAAGATGAAGCCTGCGCCGATGATCCCGATGTACAGCCAGGGCAGCGACCAGATGTCGATGCGCTCCAGGCGCGCCACGATCTGCCGTGGCAGCACCGCGCCGGATTGGGCCGGAGTCGGGGGGAGGGGTTGGTCTGTGGCCATGGCTTGGACCCTCCGATGCCAGAACGGACGCTAGCGGGCCATTTAACTGCCCGTTCGCTATGCGAACAGATGTGCGCTGAGATGCCTCATATAAAGACATATATGGCGCAAAGGTGTCAATGGAAAGCCCGAAAGCAACTCGGTAACAACGTCGCCGGCGGACCGTGCGCCGCGCTCAGACGCGCTCCAGGCCGACGTAGTTCTCCGCCAGCGACGTCGCCGCCGCGGTGGAGGCGCACACGTAGTCGCGATAGCTCGCCTGCAGCCGCCGCCCGTACGCGTCGTCCTCGTCGAATCGGTGCGTCAGCGTCGTCATCCACCAGGAGAAGTGCTGCACCCGCCACACCCGGCGCAGGCAGGTCGCGGAGTACTCCTCCAGCGGCCCCGTGTCGCCGCTGGAGTACCAGGTGGCCAGCGCGTCGCTGAGCACGGTGACGTCGGCGACAGCCAGGTTCAGCCCCTTCGCCCCGGTCGGCGGGACGATGTGCGCCGCGTCGCCGGCCAGGTACATCCGGCCGTACTGCATCGGCTCCGCGACGAAGCTGCGGACCGCCGCCACAGCTTTCTCGATCACCGGCCCGGTCTCCAGCTTCCAATCGGGCACCGTCTCCAGCCGGCGGCGCAGCTGCGACCAGATCCGCTCGTCCGGCCACAGCGCGATGTCCTCGTCCGGGCGCACCTGAAGGTAGAACCGGCTGATCTCGGGACCGCGCATGCTGTGCAGCGCGAAGCCGTCGTCGGTGTAGGAGTAGATCAGCTCCACGGTGGACGGGGCGACCGCGGCGAGCACGCCGAGCCAGGCGAACGGGTACTCGCGCTCGAAGATCTCCAGCACCCCGTCCGGGATCGCCGGCCGGCACACCCCGTGGAACCCGTCGCAGCCGGCGATGACATCGCACTCCAGCCGCATCTGCTCGGAGCCCTGCCGGAAGCTGATCGCCGGGTGATCGCCGTCGAAGGATTCCGGCCGCACATCGCTGACCTCGAACCGGATATCGCCGCCGTCCGCCAGCCGCGCCGCGATCAGGTCCTTGACCACCTCCTGCTGGCCGTAGACCGTGATCGCCCGGCCGGGAACCAAGCGCTCGAACGCGATCCGGTGGCCCGCCCCGTCAAACCGCAGCTCGATCCCGTGGTGCACGAGGCCCTCGCGGTGCATCCGGTCGCCGACCCCGACCTGGGTCAGCGTGTCCACGGTTCCCTGCTCCAGCACGCCGGCGCGCACCCGCCGCTCCACGTAGTCGCGGCTGCGCGCCTCCAGCACGACGGAACTGATACCGCGCAGGTGCAGCAGGTGTGACAGCAGCAGCCCGGCCGGCCCGGCGCCGACGATTCCTACCTGAGTGCGCACATCCTCATCTTTGCGCACGATCCCGGGCGACGTCTCGCTGGCGGGTTGCGCCGCTGCGGCCGTTATTCATCTCCCAACGGCGCCGGCAGGGCAGCCGCCGCACGTCACGGCACCGCGGGCCGTGGCGGGTTTTTCTCCTGCGACGGCATCGAGTTGCTGTCCGGCAGCGGGTACGCGATGCCGACGTCCTCGGTGCCGGTCAGGGCGTTCAGCACCGCCTGTTCGGCGACCTTCGTGTCACCCAGCGATGTGGCCGGCAGCGGCGGGACCCCGGTCTGCGGCTTCCGGCTGAGCGCCAGCGCCGTCGTCATGTCGCCGGTCACGCCGCGCCGCCACGCCGTCAGGTTCGGCACCGCCACCCCGAACCGGCTCTCGATCAGCCGCAGCGTGGAGGTGTGGTCGAAGGTGTCCGAGCTGAGGAACCCGCCGCGGCTGAACGGTGACACCACCAGGCAGGGGGTGCGGAAGCCGAGGCCGATCGGGCCCGCGATGCCCGCGGCGGCGGACGGCAGCGTCGTCAGGTACTCGCCCGCGGTGCCCGCCGGGGCGGTGGTGGGAGGCACGTGGTCGAAGAAGCCGCCGTTCTCGTCGTAGATGATCAGGAACACGGTGCTCGCCCAGACATCGGGGTTGGACACCAGAGTGCTGAGGACTTCCGAGGCCAGGTACTCGCCGTACTCCGGCGGCGCCGCCGGGTGCTCGCACTCGGCCAGCGGCGGGATGATCCAGGACACCGACGGCAGGGTGCCGGCCTTGACGTCCGCCTGGAAGGAGGCCGGGTAGGTCGGGGCGAGCCCGTTGGCGACCAGCGCCGCGCCGGTGGCGCCGGACGGCTCGCTGTAGGTCTTGAAGTACGGCAGCGGGCTGAGCGCCTGCTCGCCGAGCGGGTCGTTGTAGACCTTCCAGCTCACCGCGGCCGCGAGCAGCCGCTCCGGCATCGTCTCCCAGGTCAGCTTGCCGTCCTCGGCCGGGCGGTTGGTAAACGTCTGCACCACCGGGCCGCCGTTGGTGCCGTTGGGGTCGATCCAGGCCGACATGCCCATCAGCCGGTTCGGGTCGGTCGGGCCGAGCACCGAGCAGAAGTAGTGGTCGCAGACGGTGAACGTGTCCGCCAGCGCGTAATAGAAGGCGAGGTCGGCGCGGGTGAAGTAGCCCATCGTGACCGGGCCGTTCGGGTTGCCGTCGGCGGTGAGGTGGGCGCGGACGAAGCTGTCCATCGCGCCGCCGTTCCAGCTCTGGTGCTGGCACTGCCAGCTGTGCGAGATGTCGTTCGTCGTCTCGCCGTTCTGTTTCGGCGGGTTGCTCAGCAGGTGGAAGGGCTGCAGGTATCCGGACGCGTCGGGGCCGGTGCCCGGCTGGTAGCCGAACTGGTCCCACAGCGGGTAGCTGGTGCCGCCGACGCTCTGCGTTCCGACCGCCGGGTCGGAGAACCCGCGCACCGCGGACATCGTGCCGAAGTAGTGGTCGAACGACCGGTTCTCCTGCATCAGGATCACGATGTGCTCGATGTCGTTCAGCCCAGCGCTCGCGGACGGCTGCACGGCGAGCGCGTCGTCGAGCAGCCTGGCCTGGTGCGCGGGTAGCCCGCGGCCCCTGGCCGCCGCCCCGGCGCCCAGCGCGCCGGCGATCGCGGCCCCGCCGGCCAGGAACGAGCGGCGGGGAACCCTTCTGCCCTTTGGCGTGCCGTCGCTGCGTTCGCTTTCCTCGTGGTTCCCGTCGCCGTGCGCGTCATCGCCGCGCGCCTGCTGATCGCTCATCCCGACCCTCCCTGCGGCCCACGCCAACGATGCAGCATGCTACGCGTCGGTAGGGCGACGTCCAGTGAATCGAGAGAAAGCAAACCGCTGAACCTTCCGCGGCGCGGCGCCGGGCGTCTCGGGCGCTGGCGGGCGGCTGCGGCGGGGGAGCAGCAGCGGGCGGGTCATCAGCGGCGGCCGGCGACCGGGCGGGTCATCAGCGGCGGCGGCCGGCGCCCGGCCGGGCCGGGTGTCAGTACCCGACGCCGATAACGTGGCGGACCGTGGCCGGGTCGTCCAGCGTCGCCAGGATCGCGCCGGCCAGGTCGGCCCGGGAGATCCTCCGGCCCACGGTGCGGTCGACCGCCGTCCGGTAGCGCCCGCGGGGCGAGCCCTTCGTCAGCTGCGGCGGCCGGACGATCGTCCAGTCGGTTCCGCTCGCCTCGACCCGGCGGTCCATCTCGAGCGTGTCGGCGAACGTCTCCCGCAGCAGCCGCTGCAGCAGCGGCTTGACCAGCACGCGGGTGACGATGCCGTCATCAGGGTCGTTGTAGGCTCCGGCGGCACTGATCACGATGAGCCGCCGCACGCCGGTCTTGTCCATCGCGGCCAGGATGCTGCGCACCCCGTCGGTGCACACCCGTGCTGGCGTGGACGGCCGGCGCCCGAGCGCGGACAGCACCGCGTCGGCCTGCTCGATCGCCGGGACGATCGCGTCCGGGTCCATCACGTCGGCGCGGACCACCCGCAGCCGGGAGTGCTCGGGTGCCGTCAGCCGGGCCGGGTCGCGGACCACCGCGGTGACCTCGTGCCCGGCGTCGAGCGCCTGCGTGACCAGGTGGGTGCCGGTGCCGCCGGTGGCGCCGAAAATTGTCAGCCGCATCTGCGTCCCCTTTCACCGGGCTGCCGTGACCGGCAGTCGCGGTCCGTGCGTGTCCCGGCGACACGCCTCGCCGGAACGTGGTGAGTAAGTACTCACTCTCTTAGGATGGTAAGTACTCACTCACCTGTCAAGGCTCAGCTGTTCAGGCTCGGCTGTTAAGGAGGGGCGGTTGGATACCCGGGAGCGCATCCTCGACGCGGCCGCGCATGTCATGCGCACCCGCGGGTTCGCCCGCACTACGACCAAGCAGATCGCCCGGTCGGCGGGGTATTCCGAGGCGACCCTCTACAAGCACTTCGAGGACAAGACCGACCTGTTCCTCGCGGTGCTGCACGAGCGGCTGCCGTCGTTCCAGCCGTTCGTCGAGGAACTGTTCAAGGAGCCCGGCCGGGGCAGCCTGCGTGCCAACCTGGCCGCGACGGCGCGCAAGGCGATCGCGTTCTACGCGGAGAGTTTCCCGGTCAGCGCGTCGGTGTTCTCCGAGCCGGATCTGCTCGCGGCGCACCGCGCCGCGGTGACCCGGCAGGGCGCGGGGCCGGACCGGCCCATCGCCGCGCTCACCCGGTATCTGCGCGGCGAGCAGGAAAACGGCCGCATCCGGGCCGACGCGGACTGCGCCGCCGCCGCGTCGCTGCTGCTCGGCGCGTGCTTCCAGTACGCGTTCCTGGTCAGCTTCACCCAGCGTTCGGCGGACGGGGCCCGAGCGGGAGCGCACGCCGACGCGGTCACCGACACGCTGCTGGCCGGCCTCAGCCCCACGCCCTCCGGGGAGCCGGCGTAGCGGCCGCGCCGCGAACTCAGCCGCGGTCAGCGATCTGCTGCCGGAGCGGCCGGCGCTTGACGTCGACGCCGCCGCAGAGGGCCAGGCCGGTCACGGTGATCCGCGGCGCTCCCGGGACGCCGGACCCGGTCGCCCGGTGCTCGAAGCCGCCCATGACCCCGATCCCGGTGACGTGCACCTCGGCGTCCTCCGGAGCGATCACGGTGATGCCGCCGCACAGCGCGAGTGCCCAGATCCGCACCTCCCGCTGCGCGAACCGTGCCTCGCGCAGGTCGAGCTCGCCGCCGCCCATGATCGCAACGGCGGTGAACTCCGGGGGCACGACCCAGGTGCCGGCCCGCCGGAAGCCGCTCATGATGCCGACGGCCATGTGGGAAGTCGGGTCGCCACCGATCCGGGCGGAGGAAGCCGACTGGCCGGCCGGAACCGGCTGCGCGGCACCGCGGTCCGGGAGATCCTTGGTGAGCGGCTCCAGATCCGCGTACGTCTTGGCCGCGTAGGCGGCGGTCAGCCGCTCGTCGAGCTCGTCGAAACCGAGCCGGCCCTCCGCGGCCGCATCGCGGAGCACCGACGCCACCCGCTCGCGGTCGGCGTCCGACGCGCGCAGCTCCGGGTCCCGGCCGCGCCCCGCGGCAGCAGGGTTCGTCGCCATAGCGGGTAGCCTAAACCGCCGCAGCGCAAAGTGGCAGGTACCGGATGACCTGCCTGGCCGGTAGCGGGTTCTGGCGCCGGCCCTGCTAAGCCGGTCACCGGCAGGATGATCGCCGATGGGTGCTCGGCGTCGTGCAGCACCTCCTGATCGGCGGTGAGCAGCGCGGTGCCGCTGCCGAGCGCCTCACCGGTGCCGGGATTGCGGTCCACCCGCGGATACGCACCGCTCGCCACCTGAACCCGCAGCCGGTGCCCGGGCAGGAACCGGTGGCCGGCGGGCCACATCTCAACCTCGACGCGCCGGACGCCGTCGGCGTCGGCGGGCGGGTCGCCCGCGACCAGCCGCCGGATGCCCTCACAGATGCTCACCGACGCCCCGGATGGGGACACGTCGCACAACCGGGCGACAAAGTCGGTGCACGCCCGGTTTGACCGGACATAGAGATCGGCCCGGACCGGGCCGATGATTTCCAAGCCAGACGGCAGGGCGTCGCTGGTGTATACCAGGACATCCTGCCGCACCTCCAGGCGGCGGTTGTCCTCCGGCTCGGCGCTGCCCAGGACGGTCGGCCCGCTGGGGGCCGGCGTCGGATGCTCCGGGTCGTAGCGGTAGCGGTCCGGCGCCGACCGCCCGATCGGCTGCCGTTTGGCGATCGCCCACCCGGGCTGCAGGTGCCAGCGCTGCCTCCGCATGCCGGGAACCGGCCAGTCCGGATAGTCCCGCCACTCACCGGCGCCGGTGATGTAGAGCTGCACCGGCGCCTCGCGCAGCCCGGACGGGTCGTCCAGCAGATGCGCGCGGAACCACGCCACCGCCTCGGTGACGGATGCGCGGATATTCCGTGGGTCCGCGTGGTACCAGGGGCCGATGGTCAGCTGCGGCCGGTGGCCGCCCCGGCGCAGTTCGAGGTAGTCGCGCAGTTCCCACGGCAGGAACACGTCGTACCAGCCGGCCAGCAGGGATACCGGCGCGGACACGTCGTGCACGCCGTCACTGTGGTCGCGGCGGGTCCAGTACGGGGTTACCGGGCCGCTGTTGCGCAGCAGATCCTGGAAGAACGGAAGCTCGGCGCCGGCGGCCAGCGCGTCGAGGGCGCTCAGCGGCCGGCCCGACAGGGCGGCGCGCCTGGCCCGCCGCGGGGAGACGATGCCCGCTGCCCACCCGGCCAGCGGCCGCTCGAGCTGGCTGGTCAGCGCACTCCAGCTCAGCGTGGACTCGAGCGCGAACGCACCGCCGACGTACACCGCGTCGTGCATCTGCGATGCGGTCACCTGGGCGGCCATCGCCCGCAGCTCGGGCCCGGCCTCAGCGGCCACCGCCCACTGCGCGTAACCGAGGTAACTGGGGCCGTAGGTCGCGAACCGGCCGCTGAACCATGGCTGCCGTTTCAGCCAGGCGACCGTAGCCAGGCCGTCCAGCCGCTCGTTTCCGAACGGGTCGAACACCCCGGCGGACCCGAAGGTGCCGCGGACGCTCTGCACCACGGCCTGGAAGCCATGCTGCGCGAAGACGCTGCCGAAGGTCAGCCCCGCGAACCCGCTGCGCCCGTAGGGCGAGCGCACCAGGATCACCGGTGGCTGAGGGGAGTCGGACTTCAGTTCCGCCGGGAAGTACCGGTCGGCGAGCAGGGTGACCCCGTCCGGCATCACGGTTTCGAGGTCCCGCTCGACCGCCGCGCGGTACGGCCCGCGCGGGACGCCGAGGGCGGCCAGGCTCATCCGGCTCGCCGCGCTCAGCGGGAGATGGCGGAGATCCACGGCGCGCTCAACCAGCCCATCGGCGCGGTCGCGCAGATCTCCAGCCCGTATTCGTATTACATCGGCGCGGTCAACGATGCTGCCGGCGCGCTCACGGAGACCCGAGGCGCCTGCCTGCAGATCGGCGGCCAGTCTCATAGACCACCCCCACACCTACTTTCCGGTAAGTATACCCATCGTTCATGAGTTTGCGGGCGTGTTACCGCTACGTGGTGGGGAGATGGAAACGGCGCAATGGGCCCGTAACCGGGCCGTTCGCTCCTGTTGACCCGCGGACCGCCGTGTTCGCCCGCGTGTCGTCCGGCTCGGTCCCGCAGCCGCACGGTCCGCTAAGAGAACGGGATGTGCCCGCGGGACGCCGTTCAGGTGACGGAGCCCGCCGCGGCGCCGGTGACCCGGTCGCCCCACCGGGCCAGCGCCTCGTCCAGGTCCAGCGGCGCGATCACCGGCCCGTCCTGCAGCTCCTCGTCCCAGTCCTCGGACGGGACCCGCCACATCACCTCGAACTCGATGCCGTCCGGGTCCTTCGCGTACAGCGACTTGGACACCCGGTGGTCGCTTGCGCCGACCAGCGCCCCGTGCTCGCGCAGCTTGCGGGCCGCCTCCGCCAGCTCCGGCAGCGTCCCGACCTCCCAGGCCAGGTGGTACAGGCCCGGCGACGGCCGCCCGGCCGGCCGGCCGGCGCCACCCGGGGCGCCCCCGCCGACCTGGAAGAGCCCGAGGTCATGGTCGTTGGAGGTTCCGGGCGCGCGCAGGAAGGCTGCCTGGCCCGGCATCTCCTGGCGGATCTCGAAGCCGAGCGTCTCCTGGTAGAAGGCGACCGAGCGGGGCAGGTCGCTGACGTACAGGACGGCGTGGTTGAGACGGCGGACGGACATCATGGTCTCCTGAAGGCCCGGAACAGCTCGTTACCCAGAGCAATGCCCGTCCGGCCTCCCGCATTCCCCGCTGGCCGGGGCTTGACGGCGCTAGCCGCCGTCCGGGCTGGGTTGGCAGGCGGTCAGGCTCGCGTGGACGGCCTCGCCGGGGCGGGGCCCCCCGCACCGGGCCGCCAGGTCCAGCGCGGCGAGCCACGCGGCACCGCCGGCTCCGGACCCGGCGATCACCGGCGCGGCGCCGCGGCGTTCGGTGATCCGCCGCCGCATTTCACGCTGGATCGGCCCGGGGGAGGTGAGCACGCTGCCCGCCAGCACCATCGGTCCCGGCGGCCGGCCGGCCAGCAGCGCCTCAACGGCCCGCATCAGCAGGGCGACGGCCCGGTCCACGATCCCCTGCGCAACCCGGTCGCCGGCCTCGGCCGAGGCCGGGACCAGCGCAGCGAGCCTGGCCAGGCCGGTCGGCGGCCCCCCGTAGACGACATCGAGCAGCGCGCTGATCTGCTGGTCCGCGGCGTACGGCAGCTCGTCACGTCCCGTCATCGCGGCGAGGACCGGCTGCCTCAGCGCGGTCGGCTCGCCGCGCCCGTCGAGTTCGGCCAGCACCGCGCGGGCCGCCTGGCGGCCGAGCCAGAACCCGGACCCGTCGTCGCCGACGAGCCAGCCGTGCCCGTCCACCCGGCTGATCATCTCGCCGCCGTCGACGGCCGCGGCGATCGTTCCGGTCCCGCTGACCAGCACCGCGCCGCGGCGGGCCGGGGTTCCCGCGGCGAAGGCGACGACCGGATCCGCCACCACCCGGACGGCGGATCCCAGCCCGGCCTGGCGCAACACCCGTTCTAGCACCTGCACCGCGTCCGCTTGGGCGAGCCCGGTGACCCCGGCGGCACCGACGACCACCGACGCGACCCGCGCCGGATCCGCGTCCCGGAGAGCCTTCTTAACGGCCTCCGCGACGTGCCCGGTGACCGTTTCCAGCGGCACGGCGACGGGGTTGCCCGGCCCGGCGTGCCCGGTCCCGGTCACCGTCCCGTCCGGCTCGGCGATCACCGCGTCCACCGAGGTGCCGCCGGCGTCGACGCCGAGCAGCAGCGGGCCGCGAGCCCCGTCCATCTCCCGACGGTAACCCGCGCCTCCCGGCACCGCCCGCGGGCGCGCGGGGCCCGGTGCGCGCGCGGTGGCGGAGGGCCGCGTCAGCCGTTATGTATGGACCATGCGGATCCTCATCTCCGCCGACATGGAAGGCGCGACCGGGGTGACCTGGCCCGCCGACTGCGAGCCGGGCACCGAGCCGTGGCAGCGCTGCCGCCGGATGTTCACCTCCGACGTGAACGCGGCGGTCGCCGGGCTCTGCGACGGCGGCGCGGAGCAGGTGGTGATCAACGAGGCGCACGCCACGATGCGCAACCTGCTGCTGGAGGAACTCGACGAGCGCGCGACCATGATCACCGGCAGGCACAAGAACCTCACCATGGTCGAGGGGATCGACCACCCGGACACCAGCGCGGTCGTCTTCCTCGGCTACCACGCCGGGGCCGGCGCCGACGGCGTGCTCGCCCACACCTACCTGCCCAACTCGATCACCGAGGTCCGGGTGGACGGCGCGCCTGCCAGCGAGGGACGGCTGAACGCCCTGGTGGCGGCCGAGTATGGTGTCCCGGTGGTCCTTGTCACCGGGGACGACCTGGCCTGTGCGGACGCCGCCGGTTACGCGCCCGATGCGCGGACCGTGGCGGTGAAGGACTGCGTGAGCCGGTACGCGGCGCTGTGCCGGCCGCCCGCCGTCACCGCCGCGGCGATCCGGTCGGCCGCCGCCGCCGCGGTGAAGCTGGCCGGGCGGCGGGAGCCGGTGAACGGCGGCCCGTTCCGCGTCGAGGTCGACGTGGACGCGGCTCAGCTGGCGCTGGCCGCCGCGATCGTCCCGACGGTGCGGCAGATCGCGGAGCGGACGGTCGCCTATCAGAGCCCGACCGCCGGGGAAATGATCCGCTGCTTCAAGACCGTCTGCACGATGATCTCCAACGCGGTGGAGAGCCGTTATGGCTGACCGGGCGTCGGTGCGTGAACTGGGCGCGGGGGAGGAGACCGCCGCGGAGGCGGTCCGGTTCACCTCCGAGCTGATCCGCATCGACACCACCAACCGCGGCGGCGGCGACGGCAACGAACGGCCGGCCGCCGAGTACATGGCCGAGCGGCTGACCGGGGCGGGCCTGGACCCGGTGCTGCTGGAGCGCGCGCCCGGCCGCTCGAACGTGGTCTGCCGCGTGGCCGGAACCGACCCGGACGCGCCCGCGCTGCTGGTGCACGGGCACCTGGACGTGGTTCCGGCCGACCCGGCCGCCTGGACGGTGCACCCGTTCTCCGGCGAGGTCCGCGACGGCGTCATCTGGGGACGCGGCGCGGTGGACATGAAGAACGCGGACGCGATGGTGCTCGCGGTCGTCCGCGGCTGGGAACGGGCCGGGCTGCGGCCGCGGCGCGACCTGGTGCTCGCGTTCACCGCCGACGAGGAGGACACCGCGCACGACGGTGCCGCCTGGCTGGCGGACCACCACGGCGCGCTGTTCGAGGGATGCACCGAGGCGGTCGGCGAATCCGGCGCGTTCGCCTTTCACGCCGGTCCGGGCCTGCGGGTCTACCCGGTCGGCACGGCCGAGCGCGGAACCGCCTGGCTGAAACTGACCGCCCGCGGCCGCAGCGGCCATGGTTCCAAGCCAAACGGCGAGAACGCGGTGTACCGCCTGGCCCAGGCCGTCACCCGGATCGGCGCGTACCGCTGGCCGGTGCGGCTTACCGCCACGGTCCGGGCCGCGCTGGCCGGCCTCGCCGAGGTGGCCGGGGTGCGGGCGGACCTGGACGATCCCGGGCTCGACGTGGACGACCTGCTGCGCAGGCTCGGTCCGGCGGCCGCGCTGGCCGAGGCGACCGTCCGCAACAGCGCGAACCCGACGATGCTGCGGGCCGGCGACAAGGTCAATGTGATCCCGGCCGGCGCCGTCGCGTTCGTGGACGGCCGGGTGCTGGCCGGCTATGAGGACGAGTTCCGCCGGACCATCGACGAGCTGACCGGCCCGGATATCGACTGGGAGTACGCGCACCGGGAGGTGCCGCTGGAGGCACCGTGGGACGCCCCGGTCGTCGCCGCGATGACGGAGGCGCTGCGCCGCGAGGATCCGGGTGGGCACGTGGTGCCGTATTGCATGGGCGGCGGCACCGACGCGAAGCAGTTCAGCCGGCTCGGCATCGCGGGGTACGGCTTCACCCCGCTCGGCCTCCCGCCCGGCTACGACTACTACGCGATGTTCCATGGCGTGGACGAGCGGGTCCCGGTCGATGCGGTCGGTTTCGGCGTCCGGGTGCTAGACCGGTTCCTGCTGACCGCCTAGTGACGAGATGTCTGGGGGAGAGCGTGGCGCGGATCGAACCGTACGGCAACTGGCAGTCCCCGATCAGCGCGGCGATGGTCGCCCGCTCCGGCGGGCGGCCGGACTGGCCGGACTGGGTGGGGCAGGAGACCTGGTGGACCGAGCCGCGCCCGGCCGAAGGGGGCAGGGTCGCCCTGATGCGGCTGCGCCGCCAGGGGGACGTCTGGCCCGAGGAAGTGCTGGGGACGCCGTGGAACGTGCGCAACCGTGTCATCGAGTACGGCGGGCGGCCGTGGGCGGCGGCCCCGCGGCCGGGAAACCCGGACGGCCCGCTCCTGGTGTTCACCAACTTCGCCGACCAGCGGCTGTACCGGCACTGCCCGGACACGCCGGGGGCGATGCCGGAGCCGATCTCCCCGGTCCCGCAGCGGCCGGCCGGGATGCGGTTCGCCGAGCTGTTCCTCCATCCGTCCGGCCGGGAGGCGTGGGGCATCCGGGAGACGTTCACCGGGCAGGCGCCGACCGACGTGCGCCGCGACATCGTCGCGGTCCCGCTCGACGGCTCGGCGGCCACGGACCCGGCCCGGATCCGGGTGCTGGCGGCTAGCCACCACTTCCTCACCTGCCCCCGCCTGTCACCCGGCGGTTCGCGCTTGTCCTGGATCGGCTGGAACCACCCGGCGATGCCGTGGGACGAGACGCAGCTCTGCGTCGCGGAGATCGGTGGCGGCGCCGGAGACGAGACGGCGGGCGAGCCGCACGTCCTGGCCGGCGGCCACCAGGAAACCGGCGGCGGCCTGGTGCGCGAGTCGGTGGTGCAGGCCGAGTGGCTCGATGACCGGACCCTCGTCTATGCCAGCGACCCGACCGGCTGGTGGAACCTCTACCGGCGCCGGCTGGACGACCCGCGGCCGGTGCCGTTGTGCCCCCGTGAGGACGAGTTCGGGGGCGCGATGTGGCGCCTCGGGTACCGGTGGTTCGTGCTGCTGGCCGACGGGCGGGTCGCGGCGGTGCACGGCCGCGGCGGCAAGCGGCTGTCGATCATGGACGCCGCCGATACCGGGCCGGCGTCGCGGGAACCGCAGCGGACGGTCGGGTTCCAGTACACCGAGTGGGAGGCGTGCCTGGCCGCCTCTGGCAACCGGATCCTGGGAGTCGCGGCGAGCCCGGACCGTCCATTCGAGCTCATCCGCGCCGACGCGGGCACCGGGGAGGTCACGGTGCTGCGCTCGCTTCCCCACGACCCGGTGGATGACGGCTTCCTGCCGCGCCCGCAGGCACGGACCTTCACCGGCGAGGACGGCCGGTATATCCACGCCAACGTCTACCCGCCGCGCAACGCACGCTTCGCCGGCCCGGACGGCGAGCCGCCTCCCTTCGCGGTCTTCGCGCATGGCGGCCCGACCGGGCGCAGCCCGATGGTGCACGACCTGCAGGTCGCCTACTTCACCAGCCGCGGGATCGGGGTTGTCCAGGTCAACTACGGCGGGTCGACCGGCCATGGCCGCGACTACCGCGAGCGGCTGCGGGAGAACTGGGGCGTGGTGGACGTCGCGGACTGCGCGGCGGTGGCCCGGGCCCTCGCCGCCGAGGGAACCGCGGACGGCGACCGGCTGGTGATCCGCGGCGGCAGCGCCGGCGGCTTCACCACCGGCGCGTCGCTCACCTCGACCGACATCTACGCCGGCGGCGTCATCGCCTACCCGATCCTCGACCTCACCGGCTGGCGCACCGGCGAGACGCACGACTTCGAGTCCCAGTACCTGGAAAGCCTGGTCGGGCCGTGGCCGCAGACCAGCGACCGGTACCGGGAACGCTCTCCGGTGAACCGCGCCGACCGGCTGCGGGTGCCGTTCCTGCTGCTCCAGGGGCTGGAGGACGAGATCTGCCCGCCGGTGCAGTCGGAGCGGTTCCTGGAGAGGATCGCCGGCCTCGGCATCCCGCACGCCTACCTGACATTCGCCGGCGAGCAGCACGGATTCCGCCGGGCCGAGACGGTGACCGCGGCTCTGGAGGCCGAACTGGCGTTCTTCGGCCAGGTGCTCGGCTTCGAGCCGCCCGGTGTCGGCCAGATCGACCTGCAGAAATGACCACGGCCGCGGAAACGGGAGGAGCTGCGATGCGGGACGTATCCGGCGCCGCGCACGACGGGTCCGAGCCCGACGGGTCCGCCCCCGCCCGGTGAGCACTACGGAGCACCCGGCTGCGCCGCGGCGGCCGTACCGCATTCCGAGCCGGGTGCGGCCGGGAAGCCGGGTGGCGGTGGTCGCGCCGTGCGGAGTGATCGACCCCGAAAAGCTGGCGGCCGGCTGCGAGATCCTGCGTGGCTGGGGCCTGGAGGTGGAACCCGCGCCGCACCTGCTGGAGCGACACGGCGAGCTCGGCTACCTCGCGGGCCCGGATTCCGCCCGCGCCAAGGACCTCCAGCAGGCGTGGCTCGACCCGGGGATCGGCGCGGTGCTGTGCGCGCGCGGCGGATACGGCGCGCAGCGGATCGCCGACCTGGTCGACTGGGCCGCGATGGCCGCCGCGACGGCCGATGCCCCCGCCGGGACGGCGCCGACGGTGCTGGCGGGGTTCAGCGACGTCACCGCGCTGCACGAGGCGTTCGCGCTGCGCCTGGGCGTGGCGACGCTGCACGCCCCGAACGTCGCGACCCGCTCCTTCCTGGAGGACCCGCAATCGCAGCGGTACCTCCGCCACGCGCTGTCCGGCGGCGCGGACCACGGCGGCGCGGACCACGGCGGCGCGGATCACGGCGGCGCGGACCACGGCGCCGCGGACCACGACGGCGCGGACCACGGCGGGGTGCTGACCTCGGCGGAGGCGGGATGCCTGGTGCCGGGCCGGGTGTCCGGGGTGACCGCGGGCGGGACGCTCAGCCTGCTGGCGGCGAACCTCGGCACCGCGGACGGGCGCGGCGCGGGCGGGTTCGCCGGATGCGTGCTGCTGCTCGAGGACGTCAACGAGCCGTGTTACCGGCTCGACCGGATGCTCACCCAGCTGCTGCGGTCCGGGGCGCTGGACGGGGTGGCCGGCATCGCGCTCGGCTCGTGGACCGGCTGCGGGCCCCTCGCCGACGTGCGCGCGCTGATGCTCGACCGGCTCGGACCGCTCGGGGTCCCGGTCGCGTGGGAGCTGGGGTTCGGCCACTGCACACCACAGCGCCCGGTGCCGCTCGGGGTGGAAGCCGTACTGGACGCGAGGGCCGGGTCGCTGACCGCTGCGCCGCTGCCGGAGCCGGGGTGAGCACCGGACCGCCCGAAGCGCCCGCGGAACGGCGGGTCCGCGACCTGCACGGCATCGTGACCGAGGACCCCTACGCCTGGATGGCCGACCACCGCGATCCGCGGCTGGTGCCGCTGCTGGCCGCCGAACGGGCGCACTACGACGCCGCAACCGCCCCGCTGCGCCCGCTGCGGGACACGCTCACCAGCGAGTTCGCGGCCCGGCTGCCGCCCGATGACGGCCCGCTGCCCTGGCGGCGCGGCGGCTACCTGTACTGGGAACACACCCCGCCCGGGTCGGAGTACCCGCGGCTGTGCCGCCGTCCCGCCGACGCGGCCGGCCCGGAGGAAACCGTCCTGGACGGCCAGGCGATCGCGGCCGAGGGCGCGGGCAGCCACTTCGGGTGGGGCGTGCGCGAGCCGAGCCCGGACGGCCGGTGGATCGCGTACTCGGCCGATTTCACCGGTGCGGAGTCCTACGAGCTTCGCTTCCGCGACACCATCACCGGCTCCGAGACCGGGCGCATCCCGGGCACCTACTACGGCGGCGCCTGGAGCAGCGACTCCGCGGTGTTCTTCTACGTCGTGCATGACGCGGCCCGCCGTCCGTACCAGGTATTCCGGCACGTGCTCGGCACCGCCCCGGCCGCCGACCAGCTTGTCCACGCCGAAGCCGACGAGCGTTACCAGGTGCGGGTGGCGGCCACCCGGAGCGGGCGGTGGATCGTCATCTCGTCCGCGGCGCGCGACACCAACGAGTTGTGGCTCATCCCGGCCGGCGACCCGGGCGCACCGCCGCTGCTGGCCGAGCCACGACGCCGCGGGGTCGAGTACTTCATCGAGCACCTCGCCGCGCCGTCGCCAGCGGGGCCGGAAGCCGGGCCGGAAGCCGGGTACGCCGCCGGGGGCGCGGGCGAGTTCGTGATCCTCACCAACGACGGCGCGCCCGAGTACCGGGTGATGCGCGCGCCGCTCACCGACCCCCGCCGGGCGTGCTGGCAGCAGGCGGTGCCGGGGCAGCCGGGTACCCGGTTCCGCCGGCTGGACGTGCTGAGCGGCCACCTGATCCTGTCCTGCCGGGCGGTGGTGACCGGCGAGCCGTTCCTGCGGATCGTGCGGCCGGACGGCAGCTGGCACGATCAGCACCCGGGAAGCCCCGCCGGGCTGATCGAACTGGCCGCCGGGGATCCATATACCTCCGCCGCGGCCACGGTGACCACCGAGTCGCTGATCGCGCCGAAACGCTGGTGGTCGGTGAACCTGCACACCGGCGAGCGGTCGCTGCTGCGCGGCGCGGATCCGCCGGGCTACCGGGAGGCGGATTTTCATACCGAACGGCTGTACGCGCCGGCCCCGGACGGCGAACTGATCCCGGTGACCGTGGCGTGCCGAAAGGGCCGCGAACCGGGCGCAGCCGGGCCGGACGATGCGGCCGGGCCGTGCCTGCTCAACGGGTACGGGGCGTACGAGGCCTGCCGAGACCCCCGTTTCTCTGTCGTCACCGCGAGCCTGCTGGAACGCGGATTCACCTGCGCGATCGCGCACGTGCGCGGCGGCGGGGAGCGCGGCAGGCGCTGGTGGCTCGACGGCCGGCTCGGAAGCAAGCGGAACACCTTCACCGACTTCCGGGCGGCCCGCGACCATCTGGTCGCATCCGGCTGGGCGGCCCCGGACCGGGTGGCGGCGCGCGGGCTGTCCGCGGGCGGGCTCACCACCGGCGTCGCCTACACCTGGTGGCCGGGCGCGTGGGCCGCCATCGTCGCGGAGGCGCCCGCGGTGGACCTGCTCAACGTGATGCTCGACCCGTCCGCGCCGCTCACGGTGACCGAGTACGACGAGTGGGGAGACCCCGCCGACCCCGGGCAGTTCGAGTGGATCCGGTCCTATGCGCCGTACGAGAACGTGACCGGCGCCGGGGGACCGGGCACGGGGCGACCGCCGCTGCTGGTCACCGGGATGCTGCGGGACCCGCGGGTGGGGGTGCATGAGCCGGCGAAGTGGGTGGCCGCGCTGCGTGCTGCGGGCGTGCCGCCGGACCGGCTGCTATTCCGGGTCGACCTTGCCTCTGGGGCCCACCGCGGCCCATCAGGACGGACCGGGTCTTTGCCATACGAGGCGGAGGTCTTGGCCTGGGTCGTGTCGACGCTGTCGCCGTCCGCCGCTTAAGGGTGCGGGGACGTTCGGGGCAGGCGTGGATCCGCTGGACGTGTCGACCTACGTCCAGGGGCCGAAGGTTGGGAAGGGGCCGGTTGTGTCGTACATGGCCCAGCCGGTCTGCGGGACGTTGTTGACGAGGTTCAGGTACCGGACCGCGTGGTCGGTGCCGGTGACCGCCACCCAGGTTTGGGTGTCGCTGCTGGCCATCGTGGGCAACTCGGCCACGAGAAGGCCCTGCCCGCCGCGGCGCGGCGGGCAGGGCCGATTGCTGACGCGGGCTTAGCGCCCGCTTGCCTTATCGGTTATGGGGTCACCTGGGTCCAGACGTTGGCCGTAGTGTTCGAGTTCATCCAGACCTGGCTGTTGCCGCCGAGCGCGAAACCGTAGGGGTTGTTGGCTCCATCGTTCGCCGCGGCGAACCCGGAGGTAAAGAAGCCACCGAGCGACCTCCAGCCACTGACAGCGGTCAGGTCCTGAGTCCACCCGGCGCCGTCGGTGCCGGTGGCGTATCCCACGAGCCCGCTCGTTGTGTTGGTTATCGCTGGACTGGCGGTCGTTGTTCCGCCGACTGGGTTGAAGCCGGGCCCGCCGACCCGCAGCAGGTACAGATGGCGGTCGGTTCCGACCACCAGGACGAACTGGCCGCTGCCGCTGCGGAGCGCCGCGCTCGGGCCGGTACCGGACAGCAGCGCGCCGCCCAGCGAGTGCCAGTTATTCCACCCGGTGATCGTGAGGTCGCGCGCCCACAGAGCACCGTCGGTGCCTCGGGCGTAGACGGACTCGACAATCTCGGGGCTATTGACGAAGACAGCCCCCGGCTTGGAGGTGAGCACCCCTCCGAGCGAGGTCCATGCCCCGCAGCCGCCCCCCGCGCCACAGGTCGTGGTCCACAGCGCTCTGTCGGTTCCCTGGCCGAAAACGACGAAGCGCGAGCCGTTGAACATTGGCGAGGGGGCGCTGACGAGCCGCCCTCCCACGGACGTTACGGGGGGCGTGGTGGTGGCCTGCTTCTGCCAGACCGAGCCGTCGCCCGCGGTGTAGAAGACGAATTCCCCGCCTCCGATATTCGCCGCGCCGGGTGCGACTCCTGCCGCTGGGCCCGGCTGGGCCAAGGCGGCGGTGGCGAAGCCGGCGGTTATCCCGGCGGCCACCAGGGCCGCGGTGGCCCAGGCGAACGGGCGCCATCGCGCCCGTCCAAGTGTTCGATTCCTGCTGAAGCGTTTCATCAGCGCGCTCCTTCCCCCCGAGTTGCGCGCAGCGGTCAGGAGCGAATGAAATGCCCCCTCGCCGCTGGTGCCATTGCCTGGCAATCCCAGCCCGGCACGTCCCACAGTGAGAGCGCGAATGGGAGCCGTTGTAGGGGCCAACGTCCTACAGCATTCAGCTTGCTTCCAACCGGGGACCGGAAAGTTGTCGCAAATCGTAGGCAACACGGGCAGGAGAAGGCCCCGCCCGTCGTGACCGCCGGGCGGGGCCCATCCGTTCCGCTCGCTTGCGGGCCCGCTGATTACCTGGTTACGGCGTCACCCGCGTCCACGCACCGGACGGGATGTTGTCGGTCCCCTCTTGCTGCCAGACCTGGGTGTCGGTGCCGAGCGAGTAGGCGGCCCAGGAGATGCGCGAAGCGAGTTGCCTGGGGCCCACGCTGTTGGACAGGCCGCCCATGCCGGAGGTCAGGATGCCGCCCATGGATGTCCAGGTCGGTGGAGTCCTGGACGGGAGCGGCGCGCAGAAGCCGGCCCGGTTGGTCCCCTGGGCGAACCCCTCCAGCGCACCGGTCGATGGATCGTAGACCAGTGCGGGGCTGGCGTTGGTCAACCCGCCGGCCGACGAGAAGCCGCCCGCCCCATCATCGATGAGGAACAGCCCGTGGTTCGTCCCGGCCACCAGCACATAGAACGGGCTGCCGGTGGTGCCGTCAATGAACATGTTGGGAAGGACCGCGGCGCCGGGCCCCGTGCCGGCCAGCAGGTGGCCGCCGAGGGTGTACCAGCCGCTCCAGCCGGAGGAGGTGTGGCTGCGTGCCCACAGGGCCCCGTCGCCGCCGCGGGCATAGACCCGGTAGTCGGTGGAGCTGCTGGAGGCTGCTCCGGGCTTGGA
>JBPYFL010000003.1:0-2060 GCA_051986485.1 Streptosporangiaceae bacterium
GGCATGCTGCGCAAGCTCGGGCCGATTCAGAGCCTGCTCGGCATGATGCCCGGCGCGACGAAGAACAAGGAGATGCTGTCCCGGGTCAACGACAAGGACCTGGACCGGGCCGAGGCGATCGTCCGCTCGATGACTCCGGAGGAGCGGCGCAACCCGAAGATCCTCAACGGCTCGCGGCGGCTGCGCATCGCGAACGGGTCGGGTGTCTCCGTCGGTGAGGTCTCGCAACTGGTCACCAACTTCTTCGAGGGCCAGAAGCAGATGCGCGCGATGCTCGGCGGCGCGATGCCCGGCATGGGCGCCCTGATGGGCGGCGCTGGCGGCGGACGGCGTGCGGCCCGAGCCACGGCGAAATCGAAGAAGGGCAAGCGCAAGAGCGGTGACCCCCGCAAGGCGGCTTCGGGTGGTTCGGGTGGCTCCGGAGGACCGGGCGGCCGCCGGCAGGCTGGCACGGGCGGTGGTGCCGGGAACGGGCGGGGAGCCAGCGGCGCCGATGCCCCGGCTGCGGCCGCGAGCGCACCGACTTCGATGGAGGAGCTCGCCGAGATGCTGCGTGACGCCCAGGCCGCTGGCGGACCCGGCGGGCTCGGTAACGGAGAGGGGTTCGCCGGCTTTCGCGGCGGCCCGGCGGCCCTGCCCCAGCTGCCAGGCCCGACGCCGCCTGGGAACGTCCCTGCCGCCTTCGGTAAACGCCGCAAGAAGAAGTAGCGGCTGGCCGTCGGCCCGGCCTCGATCTGTTCCGGTTCCTGTTGTTACCGGGCGCTAGCTTTCGTCCTCAGAACCACGGCGTGCCCGCGCCCGGCGCTTGCCCTCGTGCATGGCCTGGACGCGGGCGACCGGGATCGCGTGGCCCTCCGCTATCACGTCGGAACTGATCCGCTGCGGGACGGGCATCTGGTCGGCCCAGGGGTTGGCGTCGCCGATCAGCCGCCGGGCGGTGCGGATCGTGAAGTCGGCCGGCGCGACGCGGTCGAGGTCATCCCAGGGCACGGGGAAGGATACCGGCACGCCCGGCCTGATGCGCGGGCTGAACGCCGCCACCACGGTCGCACCACCGGCCCGGGTGGCGTCGAGGAAGACCTTGCCTTCCCGGTCTTCCTTGACGAAGGCGGTCGTGGCAAGCGCGGGATCCAGCCGCTCGGCACGCGCGGCAAGCGCGCGCGTGGCCGCAGCCGCGTCCTCGGTTACCACGGGAGCCGCAAGCGGCACGAACACGTGCAGGCCCTTCGCGCCGCTGGTCTTGACCGCACCAGCCAGGTCCGCGTCCGCCAGGACCTGCCGTATCAAGTGGGCGGCGCGGACGGCAAGCCCGAACTTGCCCACCCCGGGTGGATCGATGTCGAGCACCAGGTACGTCGGGTGGTTCTCCTGGCCGACCCGGAACAGCGCCGGGTGATATTCGACGGCCCGCTGGTTGGCGAACCAGAGCAGGGTGCGGCGGTCGTTGCAGAGCGCATAGGACACCTCCCGATGCGAGGCCTCCGCCCACATCTGTACCGTTCGCACCCACGACGGCGTGTACTTGGGGACGTTCTTCTGCATGAACGGGTCCTGCCCACGCAGCACCCGGATCACCGACAGCGGCCGGTCCTCCAGTTCGGCGATGATGCAGTCGCTGATCGCGTCCAGGTAATCAACAAGGTCCCGCTTGCTGGCGTCCGCACCGTCGAACAGCGGCTGGCCGAGGTTGGTCAGCGGCACGTCGTCGCGAACCTCATCGCTGCTCATGCCGCCACTCTCCCACACCGCCTTAAGGCCGGCCGCAGCGGTTGGCCCGGCAGGTCAGTCGGCGGCGAGGGCGCGGACCATCTCGATCGTGTCGGCTTCCGCGGCGGGCTTGTCTTCCCGGTAGCGGAGCACTCTCGCGAAGCGCAGCGCCACGCCGCCGGGATAGCGCGGGCTGCGCTGCACGCCGTCGAAGGCGATCTCCACCACGAGTTCGGGGCGGACGTAGACGGTCCAGTCGTCGCGGTGGTCCTCGAGCTCGAGCAGCTTAGCCGTCTGCCAGGTGAGCAGCTCGTCGGTGAGGCCCTTGAAGGTCTTGCCGAGCATCACCCAGC
>JBPYFL010000004.1:0-3119 GCA_051986485.1 Streptosporangiaceae bacterium
TGGTGCTCGGCGCGGGCACCGACTACGGCCTGTTCCTGGTGTTCCGGGTCAGGGAGCGGATCCGGCTCGGTGACAACTCGAAGGACGCGGTGGTCAACGCGCTGACAAAGGTCGGCGAGTCGATCACGTTCTCCGCCCTCACCGTCATCGCCGCGCTGCTGTCACTGCTGTTCGCGACCTTCCAGATCTACTCCACCCTGGGCATCCCGCTGGCGATCGGCATCGGCGTGATGCTGCTGGCCGGCCTGACGCTGCTGCCCGCGCTGCTGGCGATCTTCGGGCGGGCCGCCTTCTGGCCGTCCAAGCCCAAGGCCGGCGGCAACACCACGGGCGTGTGGGGCCGGGTTGCCGGGCGCATCGTGAAGCGGCCCGCGGCCGCGCTGACCGTCGGCGTGATCGTGTTCGGCGCCCTGGCGATCGCGGTCACCGGGTACCAGAGCGCCGGGTTCGGCGGCACCATCTCGGCGCCCGCCGGGACCGACTCCGCCGCCGGCACCAACCTGCTCACCAGGTACTTCCCGGCCACGGCCGCCAACCCGACCAACCTCGTCTACAAGCTGCCCGCTCCCGCCTGGGAGGAGGGACCCGCCATCGCGGCGGCGACCGCGAAACTCGAGGCGTCCAAGGAGTTCACCGGGGTGACCGGGCCGCTCAATCCGGTCGGCGGCACCGGGTTCACCCCCAGCCAGTACGCCGCACTGCACGCCGTGCTCGGCTCGGGTCCGCTGCCCTCGGCCCTGCCGCCGGTGCCGGCCGCCCTGGCCGGCAAGGTCACGGCTGCCCAGTGGGCCGGGGCCTACCAGCTGTACCGGGCGACCCAGCAGTACGTGTCCGCGGACGGCAAGACGATCCAGTTCCAGACCTCGCTCACGGCCGGGGACCCGTCCACGACGGCGGCGCTCAACGCGGTCCCCGCGGTCCGCGACGCGGCGGCATCGGTCGTGCCCACGCTGCGCGCCACCGATTACGGCGTGGCCGGCGAGGCGCCGGCGATCTACGACATCAGCGCCATATCCAACAGCGACCTGGCGCACG
The DNA here is from genome assembly GCA_051986485.1 of Streptosporangiaceae bacterium. GTDB lineage: Bacteria > Actinomycetota > Actinomycetes > Streptosporangiales > Streptosporangiaceae > JBPYFL01. The sequence goes on from JBPYFL010000004.1 coordinate 1,036, forward strand.
TGATCCCGATCGCGATCCTCGTCATCGGCGTGCTGCTCGCGCTGGTCATGCGGTCGCTGGTGGCGCCGCTGTACCTGATCGCCTCGGTGGCGCTGTCGTACTTCGCGGCGCTGGGCCTCGCCGTGCTGCTGTTCATCGAGATCGGCGGGTCCGGCGGCATCACGTTCATCCTGCCGTTCTTGCTGTTTATCTTCCTGCTGGCGCTCGGCGAGGACTACAACATCCTGGTGATGACCAGGATCAGGGAAGAGGCGCACCGGTTCCCGCTGCGCGAGGCCGTCTCCCGCGCCCTGGGCGTGACCGGGACGACGGTCACGTCGGCCGGCCTGGTGCTCGCCGGGACGTTCGCGGTGTTCGCGGTGGTCGGCGGGCGCGGCTCCGGCGGCAGCCAGATCCGGGACGTGGGCATCGGCCTCGCGGTCGGCGTCCTGATGGACACGTTCGTGGTGCGCACCGTCCTGGTACCGTGCACCGTGGTGCTGCTGGGCAAGTGGAACTGGTGGCCGTCGAAGCTGAGCGTCGAAAGCGGTTCCCCGGATGCGGTGGCCGCCAGCGCCGACGCGCTGGGGCTGTCGGCGCCTGATCCGGGCCAGCAGCCGGGGTCAGAACCGGAGCCGGCCGGGCCGCGAACCGGCCAGGGGCGGCATCGTCAGCAAGCGCCCGGGGACCCCGGACCTGACGAAATAGCGCCATGATCTCCGGACATGCCGGGCGGGGTACTTTCCTTATCGGGCGCTGACCGGGAGACTCTTACGGAAGTGGTTTGGGGAAGGGACGCCGATGCAGGAACTGCGCTTCGTCGCGGTCAGCGAGGATGGCAGTTACGCTGTCCTGGCGGTCCCGGGACGGAGCGCGCGTTTCACCTTGCCGATTGACGAACGACTGCGGGCAGTCGCGCTCGGCCATACCTCCCGGCTCGCCCAGTACGAGATCGAAGTGGAGAGTCCGTTGCGACCCAAGGAGATCCAGGCACGGATCCGCGCCGGAGAGACCGCGGAAGAGATCGCTGATGCGGCCGGTATCCCGGTCGAGCGCGTGCGCTGGTTCGAAGGCCCGGTCCTCGCCGAAAGAGGCTACATCGCTGAGCAGGCGCAGGCCGCCTCGGTGCGGCGGCCTGGCGAGTCTTCTGGGCCAGGACCGCGGCTGCGCGACATCGTGCCGACCCGGCTGAAGGGCGCGGGCGCCGACCCGGACGAGGGGCAGTGGGACGCCCGCAAGCGCGGCGACGGCAACTGGCAGGTCACGCTGACCTTCACGTCCGGCGGCCGGCTCCACGTCGCGGAATGGATGTTCGACCCCCGCCGCCGTCACGTCATGCCCGATGACGACACCGCCGGCCGGCTGTCGCTGCCCGACACCGAACTGGCGCCGCTGTCGGTGCCCGTGCCTGGCGAGGCGACGGTGACGCCGCTGGCCCCGCGGCTCGGGGCGGCCGTGGGCGGCGGCATGGGCGGCCCGGGCATGAGTCCGGGGGGCTCCGGCGGCAGGTTCCGCTCCGAGCGCCCCGCTCCGGAACGGCCCGCGCCAGAGCGGCCCGGCCCCGAACGGCCCGTCCCGGAACGCCCGGCCGCATCGGCGGGTACCTCTTCCGATGATCCGGAACGGACGCGGCCGGCTCCCAAGCGCCCGCTCGTCTTCGAGGAGCCGGACCCGGCCCCGTTCGAAGTCCAGCCACCGATCGAGCCGGCTCCCTTCGACGTCCAGCTCCCGGTAGAGCCGGCGCCCGCGCCGGACCATCCCGCGGCCTCGCAGGAGCCCGGCGGTGCCGGCGCCGATAAGGACGAGCCGGCGGCGGAGGCCGTCCCCGAGCCGGCCGCCATGGCGGGCGCGGGATCGGCCGAGGGCGCGACGGGCGACCAGCCCGCCCGGCCCCGCCCGGGCAAGAAGGCCAGGGGCCGCCGCTCCTCGGTCCCGTCGTGGGACGAGATCATGCTGGGCAGCTCCCGCCAGCGCGACTAGGGCAACCGTTAGCCGGACTTCTTCAGGGAGAAGCCCCAGTTCAGGATCTTGGCGGCGTCCTGGGCGCCGGCGCCGGGGCCGGTGGGCGGGCTGCCGAGGACGACGCCGATGAGCGCGCGGCGGCC
>JBPYFL010000005.1:0-197795 GCA_051986485.1 Streptosporangiaceae bacterium
GCAGCCGGCGCGGTCGGCCGCCGGGGTCGCGCCGCGCGGGGGTCAGCAGATCACCCTGAGCGCCTCCGGCACGGAGCGGAACGTCAGGCACTCGCGTTCACCCACATATTCGCCGTCAAGCTGGCAGGCGATCGGCCGGCACGATCGCAGCGTCAATTCTGGCTGGTCGTGCAGGCTCACCACATGCCGGCCCCGCAACGGCTGCTCACGGCCGGTCAGCATCTGGCGGACGGCTTTCAGCGCGGCGGCGGTCCGCAGCTTGCGCAGCGCGAAGATGTCGAGACCGGTGTCGAACCTGGCCAGCGGGTTCGGATTCACCGGCCGGGTGCCGAGGTACGTCCACGGCGAGGTGTTGGAGACGATGCCGACGAAAAGCTGGCCGATCGGATCGTGGCCGTCGCGTTCCAGCGTCAGCGCCGGACGGCGCCGGTCGGTCACGGCATAGAAGTGGTGCACCGCTGCCCACACGTACAGGGCCGGGGTCGCGGCGCGGCCCTGTGCCCGCAGGCCTTCGACGGCCCGCACGACTTCCGCGTCGACGCCGAGGCCGGCATTGAAGGTGAAGTACCGGCCGTCGGCCATGCCCAGGCCGACGCGCCGCTCCCGCCCGGCGCGGATCGCCTGCAGCATCTGGCCCGTCGCGTCTACCGGATCGGTGGGAATCCCCAGTGCCCGCACGAACACGTTGGCGCTGCCGCCGGGAAGGGGGGCGAGCGCTGGGCTGGCCCGGGTGCCCGCACCGAGGAGGCCGTTCACCGCCTCGTTAATCGTGCCGTCACCGCCCAGGGTGAAGACCACCTGGTGCCGGTGTTGGGCGGCCTCCCCGGCGAGCACCGACGCGTGCCCCCGGTAGCGTGTCTGCACAACGTCAAGTTCGAACTCGGACCCCAGCGCCCGCACGATGACCTCCCGCCGTGGCACGGTCGTGGACGTCGCGCGGGGATTAACGATCAGCAGCGCTCGCACGCGCTCAGGGTAGCGATGCCAGGAGGACCATCAACGTGCCGCAACGCCCGGCTACTCTTCTTGCCGCCACCGTGATCGTGGCGGTCGAGGCGGCCGCGCTGCTCGCGGCCGCGATCGTGGTCGGCGCCGACACCGCCGCCGGTCACGCTTACCAGGTCGCCAGCGGGGTGGCGCTGACCCTGATCGCCCTGGGTGTCGCCGCGTTGCTGGGCCTGACCGCCGCCGGGCTCGCCCGGGCGCGTCCCTGGAGCCGGACCCCGGCCGTGCTCGCCCAGTTGTTTTATGGCGTGGTGGCGGTTTACCTGCTCCAGGGCCACCGGTACGGCTGGGGCGCCCCGATGATCGTGGTCGCGGCCGCCGGCCTCGCCGTTCTTTTCGCCCCGGCCACTTTGAAGGTCCTGGTCCGCGACCGGAAATCGGGCTGAACGGCCGCCGCCACGTCCGGCGCGGGCCGGCTCACTCGTCGGCGGTCAGGCCGTCCCGCAACTGGGTGAGGGTGCGGGCAAGCAAGCGGGATACGTGCATCTGCGAAATGCCCAGCTCGGCCGCGATCTGTGATTGCGTGAGGTTGCCGAAGAACCGCAGCAGCAAGATCTTCTTCTCGCGTGGCGGCAGCCGCTCGAGCAGCGGCTTCAGCGATTCGCGGTACTCGACACCCTCGAGGGAGTCGTCCACCATGCCGAGCGAGTCCGCGACCGCGGGCGCGTCTTCGTCCCCGGAGTCCGGCGCGTCGAGGGAGACCGTGGAGTAGGCGTTGGCCGACTCCAGGCCTTCCAGCACGTCCTCCTCGCTCATGTGCAGATGCTCGGCGAGCTCGCTGACCGTGGGGGCGCGGCCTTCCCGCTGCGCGAGGTCGCTGATCGCCTTGGTCAGCGCGAGCTTGAGTTCCTGCAGCCGCCGCGGAACCCGGACGGCCCAGCCCTTGTCGCGGAAGTGCCGCTTGATCTCGCCGACGATGGTCGGGGTCGCGTAGGTGGAGAACTCAACACCCCGGTCCAGATCGAACCGGTCGATGGACTTGATCAGGCCGATGGTCGCGACCTGCGTGAGGTCGTCCAGCCACTCGCCTCTGTTGCGGAACCTCCGGGCCAGGTACTCCACAAGTGGCAGGTGCAGCTCAACCAGTTCGCCACGCAGCCGCAGCCGGTCAGGATCGCCCGGCGGCAGCGCAGCGAGCTGCGCAAACAGCTCGCGGGCCCGCATCCGGTCGGGTACCGCGTGCTCTGTCTTGGCAACCACCACGGGGTTCTCTTGCTTCACGGGTCCTCGATCCGATCCGCCTTACCCGTCCCTTGACGCGCTGCGGCTCTTCTCCAGGACGATCGTGACCTTCCCGTCCGGCGCGACGCTGGCGTCAACGCTCCCGGCCAGGGCGGTCAGCACCGTCCACGCGAAGGTGTCGCGGGCAGGCGGGCTGCCCTCGGCCGCGCGCACCGAGACGGCGACTTTCATCGCGTCGGCGCCGAGCTCGAAATCGGACTCCAGGCCCGTCCCGGGCAGTGCCTGCGGCAGCAGCATGGCGCAGGCCTCGTCCACGGCGATCCGCAGATCCTCGATCTCATCGAGGGTGAAGTCGAGGCGGGCAGCGAGACCCGCCGTCGCGGTCCTCAGCACCGACAGATAGGCGCCTTCGGCGGGCATCCGGACGGTCACCATGTCCTTCGCCCGGTTCCGGGTGCCGTCACCGCCGCTCGCCGCTCCCGGGCCGGGGGCTGGACGCGGGCCCGTTGCTGGGCCGGGGCCGCGCGCGGGACCGGGACCCGGGGGGTTCCCGGATTCCGCGGCCTCCGCCCGGACAGTGGTCTCCTCGGTCACGACCCTCCTCTGGACAGAGTCTCGCGTGCTTGTTGCAACCTACCTCGGGAAAGCATCTGCACCGTTGAGGCGCGGCGTAACCGCGGGGGCGATCTTCGGGCAGCGTCATGGCTGGCAGCCACGAGCATATCCGGTAGTCTATCCGTCACCTACGGTAGCGAGAAGGTCTGCGTAGAACCGGTTCCGGAAGCGGGCAGAGCCTGCCCGGGAAAGCACCTGCCAGTTGCCGCCGTGCATCTCGTCCCACGGCGTCCCGGATGGTGATTCCCCGGACAGGCTCAATGTCCGGCTCACGGGCGCTCACAATCCAGCCCGAACCGGCACGGGCAGCAGACGCCCGCTGAAACTCGCGCCAGGGCCGGCTGTGAACCCGTTCTATTGCCCCGCCAGTTAGCTCTTGGTCTCCCAGAAGATCTTCGCGATGTCGTCGATCTTGGCGAGCAGCTGGTCGGCGGTGGCCACATCGTCGTGCCCCTTGGTCCCAGCCGCGCCGGCGAGCTTCGTCGCCTCGTTGAACAGCTGGTGGAGCTGCGGGTACTTCTCGAAGTGCGGGGGCTTGAAGTAGTCCGTCCATAGCACCCACAGGTGGTGCTTGACCAGCTCGGACCGCTCCTCCTTGATGTTGATCGCGCGGGCGCGGAACACCGGGTCCGAGTTGCCCTGGTACTTTTCGCAGATGGCCTTGACAGACTCGGCCTCGATCCGGGCCTGGGCCGGGTCGTAAACGCCGCACGGCAGGTCGCAGTGCGCGTAGGCGGTGGTCTTCGGCTCGAGGAGACGTGCGGGCAGCCTCATCGATTCCCTTCCCTCGTGTCGGATCTTGGTTTCAGTTTTGACCCTACCCCGCTAGCTTCGGCTAACCCGGGCGAGGGGAGTGTCTGCGGCGGGAGGAGCGATGCGCTGGCCACTGTGGCGGGTCGCGGTCGCCGAACGGTCGATGGAGCCCGCGCTCCGGCCCGGGGACTGGCTCCTGGTGCTGCGGAGCCGGAGGGTGCGGCCCGGTCGGCTGGTCGTTGCGCGGCACCCCCAACGGCTCACGCTGCTCATCGTCAAACGCGTGGCGCGCCGCGACACCGGGGGCTGGTGGCTGGAATCTGACAATCCAGCTGCGGGAGCCGCGGACAGCCGGGTGTTCGGGCCGGTCCCCGCGGAGCTGATCGAGGGCCGGGTGCTGGTGCGCTACCGGAGGGCACCAGCGCCACCGGTGACCTGATCCCGGAGCTACGCGCCCGCTGTGTGTGGTTCCAAGGCCTCCTCGGGGCTGGATTCCGCCTCGTCGGCGGCGACGTATCGCCGGACCCTGTCTGGCGGCAACGCCGTCGCCCGCGCCAGCGCGTAGATGACCAGGCCAAACAGCGCGACCCAGATCGTGTCGTAGGGGAACTTGAGCACCCCGCCGACCGCGTGATACCAGGAGTCGAGCTGGATCGGCTTGGTGTCAACCGTGCCCTCGAACGCGCCGAACACGGCGAACAGGTTCAAGCCCACCAGCCAGGGCCAGATCCACACCGAGTGCCTGACGTCCATGCTCGGCCGGCGGGCGGCCGGCATCCTGGCGTACTGGATGCCCATCAGGATGAGGCCGAGCAGGATGCCGAGGTCTACCCGCCACATCACCTGCCAGCCGGTCCAGTAGACCATCAGGGTGGCGAACACGAAGCCGAGCGGGCCGAGGATCTCGGCCCGGGGCACCCGGAACGGCCGGTCGCGTTCCGGGTCGGCGCGGCGGAAATGGGCGAGCGCGAGCGGGCCGACCGCGTAGGAGATGACGGCGACGCTGGTGATGGCCCCGACGAGCGAGTTCCAGCTCGGGAACGGCAGCATCAGCAGCACCGCCACGGCCCAGCCGACGAGCAGGCTGAACCAGGGCACGCCCCGGAGGTTGAGCCAGGAGAACGGCTTCGGCAGGAACCCGGCCTTGCTCATGCCGTACAGCAGCCGGGAGTGCGTCCCGGTGTAGGTGAAGCCGGTGCCGGACGGCGAAACGAACGCGTCCGCGTAGAGGAGGTACATCAGCCAGGTCAGCCCGGCGACCGAGGCCATCTTGACGTAGGGGCCATGCACCGTCTTGGTGAACGTGACGGCCATGCCAGCCCAGCCTGACCCGAGGTACTTCGCCGGCATCGCGCCGATGAAGACCGCCTGCAACAGCGTGTACAGCACGATCCCGATGATCGTGGACCACAGCACCGCCCGGATCAGGTCGCGCCGGGGATTTCGCGCCTCACCGGCCATCTGGATGGCCGAGTCGAAGCCGATCTCGGCGAACACCACGGCCAGCGGCAGCGCCAGGAAAATGCCCTGTACACCGCCGCCGGGCGTTCCCTTGGGGAACGAGGGCATGAAGCCGCCCGCCGCATGCCAGTTGGCGGCCTTCATCGAACCGAGGAGAGCGACGATGGTCACCACCGGGACGGCGATCTTCCACCACACGATGGCCGAGTTGCTGTGTGCGAACAGCCGCACCCCGTACAGGTTGACCAGCGCGAACACCAGGGCGAGCGCGGCCGCGATCGCGAACCCCTTGGGCATCGCCAGGTTGCCGTTGGCGTCGACCATCCAGGCGAGGCCCTTCAGCCCGGAAAGATAGAAGATCGCCGCCTCTACCTCGATCGGGATCAGCGAGATCGAGAAGAGCCAGCTCACCCAGCCCATCGTGAAGCCGCCGAGGCCGCCGTAGGAGTAGTGCGCCAGCCGGTACATACCACCCGCCACCGGGTATGCCGGCGCGAGTTCGGCGTAGGCGAGCACGATGACCAGCAGCATGATCCCGGCCAGCGGCCACGAGATGATCGATGCCGGACCGGCCACGCTCGCCGCGTTCCGGGCCCCGAACAGCCAGCCTGAGCCGATGACGCTGCCGACCGCGAAGAACGTCAGCCCGATTACCCCGACCCTGCGGTGCAGTGCCCTGCCGTCCGCCTGTGTGGTGGCCGCCACCCGAACCTCCTCTGCGCGCTCTTGCCTGACCACCCAGGTGCGGAATGGGCGGTATCGTGCCGGTTCCGCACCGTGTCCGGGTCCCTGTTCCCTGCTTCGCGGCGGCGAAAAACGACTTCGCCGGGTTCCGGCCACTCGTTGCTCAGCCGTTATCAGAAAGCTCAGCTGTTACTGACCGTTATCAGGAAGCTCAGCTGTTACAACACGCTGAGGCCGCCCCCGCTTGGGCGGGGACGGCCTCACCTGTGCGCTCGGCTTGGCGAGCGCCGCGCTGTCGTCAGCTGCCGGCCAGAGCCTCCGGCTCATCGCTCTGCTGACCGACCGCCTTGAGCATTTCCTCTCGCGGGAGCCGGGTAGCCATTGCCCAGTAGTAGATGATCAGGCTGAAGATGGCCACGATGATCAGGTCACCCCAGGGCGACAGGAACGTGATGTGGTTCTGTGCGCCGCACTTGGTGCTTGAGGCGGGACCCGCGCTGCAGTAGCCGCCCTGCCACGAGATGACGCCCATCACGATCAGGTAGACGGGCAGCCAGGACGCGGCCTTCCAGTTCAGCACCGGGCGCTTCCTGTCGAACGCCATTCCGATGCCGATCAGGGCGTAGCCGATCACGATGCAGATGCCGAGCTTCCACAGCGTGTCCCAGCCCGACCAGTAGACGATCAGGTTCGCGATGATGAACGCCAGCGGTGCGATCACGGCGGCTCCGCCCAGCCGGTATGGCCGGGCTGCGTCCGGGACCTGCCGGCGGAACGCGCCGAGCGCCAGTGGCGCGCCTGCGTACATCAGCACGCTGGCCGACACGATGAGCTTGACCAGCGAGTGCCAGCTCGGGAACGGCAGCAGGAAGACCAGGCCCAGCACGAACGAGGTGATCAGCGCGAACCACGGAACCCCGCGCCGGTCGGTCCGGGTGAAGATCGTCGGGTAGTAGCGGTTCCGGCCCAGGCCGTAGCTGACCCGCGAGGTGGAGGTCACGTAGATCAGGCCGGTGCCGAACGGCGAAATGAACGCGTCGATCCGCAGGATGATCGCCAGCCAGCCGAGGCCGACGACGCCAGCGAGCCCGGCGAACGGCCCGGCGATGATGTCCGCGTTGCTGATGTTCGCGAGGCCGTGGCTCACCTGGCTGGCCGGCAGCGCGCCGATGAACACGATCTGCAGCAGGAGGTAGATGGTCGCGCCAATCAGGATGGCGCCGACGATCGCCCGCGGGAGGTTCTTCTGCGGGTTCTTTATCTCGCCCGCAAGTTGGTCGGCCTGCTCGAAGCCGAGCAGCGCGAACATGACGCCCGCGGTGGAGATCGCGCTCAGCACGCCCTTGGCGCCGCCGGGCGCGAAGCCGCCGCCCGCGGTGAAGTTGCCGGCGTGGAACTTCGTGAAGAGGAAGATGATGGCGAGCACTGGAATGGCGATCTTCCACCAGGTCAGGCCGCTGTTCGTGTGCGCGACCCAGCGGATGGCCAGGAAGTTGATGGCGGTGAAGACGGCCATCAGCCCGATGGTCACCGCGAAGCCGACCCCGGTGATGTTCTTGGTCGTCGGGTTGTAGACGGCGTGCCAGTAGTAGGAGCCGTACTGCAGCACCGCGTAGCACTCGACCGGCGCCACCACGACCGCCTGCAGCCAGGAGAAGAAGCCGAAGGAGATGCCGGCCACGCTGCCGAACGCGAAGTGCGGGAATCGTCCCGTCCCGCCCGCGACCGGGTACATGGCACCGATCTCCGAGTAACACAGCGCCAGGATGATGACCGCGATGGTCGCGATCACCCAGGAGATGATCGCGGCGCCTCCGGCCGCCTGCGCTGCGAACAGCGCGCCGAACAGCCATCCCGATCCGATAATCGAGCCTTCGGACGACCACATCGCCCCGATCAGCCCGACCTCACGTTTCAGGCCGACGTCGGCCGGTCTAGTGGGGGTGACGACTTGCTCAGTTGCCATGACTAGCCCTCTCTCCGGCCGTCGCTGCCCGGAATCCAGGTGCTCGTGCGAGTGAGGTAATCGTAAGGATCACCCACAGCCATGAGAAGTGGTCACCAGGCGTCATTTCGATAACGCAGGTCACAGGCCAGGCGTCATTTGAGATTAGGACGCGAAAGGGCGTAACGGGCGTGTAACACCCGTCACTTTAGTCACACTAGTAACATAAGCCCGCCAATGAGGCACTTCCCGGACTAACAGTGAAGCTAGCTTCACGCACCGCAACGGCGCCGTTATCCGGGTGCCGTTACTGTGCGTGATTAGGAAATCGTCAAAGAGCGCCGGGTAACGCGCCGTCGGCATCGCCGTTCTCGCCGGGCTGCCCGGAACGGCAGGCGGCGGCGTTCGAGCTGTTCGCGCACCGGTCCGAGCAGAACTGCCGCGACCGGTCGCTGCTGCTGCGGATGAAGGCGGAGCCACACGAACTGGCTTCGCAGACACCGAGAACGTCGACACCGTCGTGGGTGACCAGCACCGCGAGGCCCATGACGGCCCCCGCCGCGTACTGATCCGCGAGACCGCCGCTCTCGGTCAGGTGGAGGTGCCAGGCCTGCCCGCCGTGTCCCGACAGCTGCGGGTGGACGGGGTGCTGGATGAGCAGTTCGTTCAGGACTTCCGCGGCGCGCCCGCCGTCACCGCCGGCGGCCGCGGCGAAGACCTCCCGCAAGGCCGTGCGCAGCATGCGCAGCGCTTCCAGGTCGTGACGGGTTACCTGGGCAGTCAGCTGCGGTAGGCCGGCCGCCAGCGTCCGCGCCGCGTCCAGGCCGGCCAGCCCGTCGCCGCTGCGACCGCTGCGGTCGGTGTTCACTAGCCGAACCGCCAGTTCGGCGTAAGAACTGAGATCCATTCCCCGATCCCTTGCCACGGGGCTTCCCGTCGCTCGCTGCGCGCCCGGCGGTGGACGCCCGCAACCGGGGGCGGTGCGGTTTCAGGCCCCGTTATCGCAGCGCGCTGACGCGAGTATCGCATGTCACTAACAGAGCAATCGTTGCACGGGGGTTTGTGAACTCTCGATGGGTATACTCAGCGGTAACGGGCGACCCCCGTAGCCGAGAGGCGACCGCGTTCCGCACGGCGGGCGGTCACGAACACTGACCGGATACCGGGCCCGACAGGGCCCGCCAGCGGAGCCGTCACGACGGCAAGTCAGCGGCGCCTACCCGTACGCCACTACGGAAGGGTCCCAGTGTCTGCAAATCTTGACGACGATCCGGCGTTCGCGCTGCACCGCGGCGGGAAGCTGGAGGTCAATCCCACGTCGGCGGTGGCAAAGGCCGTGACTGACGACGCCGGGCTGGCCCTCGCCTACACCCCCGGCGTCGCCCGGGTGTGCAGCGCGATCGCTGAGAATCCGGAACTCGCACACGACTACACCTGGGTGCCTGGCACGGTGGCGGTTGTCACCGACGGGACCGCGGTTCTCGGCCTCGGGGATATCGGCCCCGCCGCCGCGATGCCGGTGATGGAGGGCAAGGCCCTGCTGTTCAAGCAGTTCGGCGGGGTCAATGCGGTGCCGGTCTGCCTGGCGTGCACCGACGTGGACGACCTGGTGGAGACGGTTGCCCGGATGGCGCCGTCGTTCGGCGGGATCAACCTGGAGGACATCAGCGCGCCGCGCTGCTTCGAGGTCGAGGACCGGCTGCGGGAGCGGCTGGACATCCCGGTTTTCCACGACGACCAGCACGGGACCGCAATCGTCGTGCTCGCCGCGCTGCGCAATGCCGCCCGGCTGTCCGGCCGCGGGCTTCCGGAACTGCGGGCCGTGGTGGCCGGGGCCGGGGCGTCCGGGGTGGCGGTCAGCCGGATCCTGCTGTCAGCGGGGATCGGGGACATCGCGGTCGCCGACAGCAAGGGCCTTATCTACGCCGGGCGCGATGGCCTGAACCCGGTCAAGAGCGCGCTCGCCGCCGACACGAACCGGGCCGGCCTCAAAGGCTCCACCGAGGAGGCACTGCGCGGCGCCGACGTCTTCATCGGGCTGTCCGGCAGCACGCTCGGCGAGGAGGCGGTCGCGAAGATGGCGCCCGGCGCGGTTGTCTTCGCCCTTTCCAACCCGGAGCCGGAGGTGCACCCGGACGAGGCCCGGCGGCACGTGCGGGTGGTGGCGACCGGCCGCAGCGACTTCCCGAACCAGATCAACAACGTGCTGGCCTTCCCGGGCGTGTTCCGTGGCGCCCTGGACGTGCGGGCCAGCACGGTCACCGAGGGAATGAAGCTGTCCGCCGCGGACGCGATCGCCTCGCTCGCCGAGGCCCGCCTCAGTGCGGACTACATCATCCCGGGCGCGTTCGACGAGCGCGTGGCGCCGGCGGTGGCCGCGGCGGTCGCCGCCCAGGCCCGAGTGGACGGGGTGGCCCGCCGCTGAGTAGCGGCACCCGCTAAGGTCCGGGTGCATGTTCGCTGTTACTGCTACGAGGATCGACGCCGACAATCCGCTGGCTGGGCTGGAGACCGGAGAGCACTCCGAGCCGAAGGTGCCGGACGGGTGGACGACGGTGGACGTCAAGGCCACCTCGCTCAACCACCACGACGTGTGGACGCTGCGCGGCGTGGGAATCTCGCAGGACCGGCTGCCGATTGTGCTGGGCTGCGACGCGGCCGGCCTGGACGAGGACGGCAACGAGGTGGTCGTGCACGCGGTCGTGGGCGACCCGGATGCCGGGAACGGTGACGAGACGCTGGATCCCCGGCGCTCGCTGCTGTCGGAGCGCTACGACGGGACGTTCGCCCAGCGGGTCGCGGTGCCGCGCCGCAACCTGCTGCCCAAGCCGGCCGCCCTGTCGTTCGCCGAGGCGGCCTGCCTGCCGACCGCGTACCTGACCGCCTATCGCATGCTGTTCAGCAAGTCCGGCCTGGAGCCGGGCTCGACCGTGCTGGTCCAGGGTGCAGGCGGCGGCGTGTCGACGGCGCTGGCGCTGCTCGGCCGGGCGGCCGGCTACCGGATCTGGGTTACCGGCCGCAGCGAGGCCAAGCGGGAGCGCGCGCTGCGGCTCGGTGCCGACCAGGCCTTCGAGCCCGGGGCACGCCTTCCTGAGCGGGTCGACGCGGTGATGGAGACGGTCGGGCAGGCGACCTGGGCCCACTCGCTGAAGTCCCTCAAGCCGGGCGGCCGGATCGTCGTCTGCGGTGCCACCAGCGGCGCCGTGCCTTCCGCCGACCTGAACCGGGTGTTCTTCCTGCAGCTGTCGGTGACCGGGTCGACGATGGGCACCCGTGGTCAGCTCGGGCGCCTGCTCACCCTGTGCGAGCAGACCGGGGTCCGGCCGGCGATCGACCGCGAACTTCCGCTGAGCCAGGCGCGCGACGGTTTCGCCGCGATGGCGGACGGAGAGGTCTTCGGCAAGATCGTCTTCACGGTCTGAGCGCGGGCGCTTCCTGCCGTCGGCGGGACGATGGCGCGACGCGGGAGGTCGCGCGATCTCGTCAGGCCCCGGGGTCCTTCTCCTCGTCGGCCGGACCGGCGTCCGCCGGACCGCTGCCGCCCTCGTGACGTTCGCGGGCCGGGATCAGGATCTCGTCACGGATCCGGCGCATCGCGTCGTCCAGGATGTCCCGCAGGTCTGTCGCCGCGTCCTCGCCGAGAAAGCCGGCGAACCGGGCGCTCTTGCGCAGCTCGTCCGCGAACTCGCGCGCGATGCGGTCGAAATCGCGGAAGGGCCAGCTGCCGTGGCGGCCCTTGCGTGCCCATTCGGACTTACCGGCCCAGCCGCCCCAGCCGGCCCAATCCGCCCAGTCACCGAACGTGCCGGATCGCCCGCTCCACCAGTCCCAGCTCTTGTCGCGTCCCTCGCGCCTACCTTGACCGGTCGAGCCTTGACCGGTCGAGTTACCGGGGCCGGCGGTGCGGTCACGCTCGTCCGCCCGGCCGGTCCCACCGGCTCCGGGTCCGGTTCGGTCCTGGCGAAGCTGCTCCCGGACCTGCCGGGCGCGCTCATGGGCCTCGTCGCGGACCTGCCGGGCGCGCTCGTGCGAAGACCGCCTGTTCTCCCGGTGCATCTCCCTGGTGGCCCAGGTCAGCTCGTCGCGAAGGCTGCGGACGGTCTCGCGCACGTCCTCCTTGACCTCGCGTGCGATGTCGGTCACCGACTCGGTGATCTCCCGCTCGAGATCCTCGAGCTCGTCGAAACGGCGGTGGATCTCGTCACGGCCGGAATCGGTGATCCGGTAGACCTTGCGCCCGTCAACCTCGTCGTGGGCGAGCAGGCCCTCCTCCTCGAGCCGGGCCAGGCGCGGGTAGATCGTGCCGGGAGACGGCGCGTACACCCCCATGAACCGGTCCTGCAGCAGCCGGATCACCTCGTAGCCATGCCGCGGCGCCTCGTCGAGCAGCTTCAGCAGGTACAGGCGCAGGCGGCCATGTCCGAATACGGGGCTCATCGCTCGCCGACCTCCGGTCCCTCGGCGTTTGCCGGATGTGCCGCACCCATATCGTCCGTGCCGCGCTCCGCGGCATCGCCGTCGGCGGCGGCACGGCCGTCCGCCGCGTCGTCCTGTTGTCCGCGGCGCAGCAGCGCCACGGAACCGGAGACCGTGCTGACCGACACTTTCCCGTCTGCCGCCCCGAGCGTTCCGGTAACGCTAGCGGGACCGGGATTGCGCCCGCCGGCCAGGTCCTCGAACGCGGTATCCACCCGGCCGGACGCGGAGCGGAGGTCTACCCGCGCGCCGGTATCGGAAGGCAATCGGATGGCCACGTCACCGGAGACGGTCGCCGCCTGGACCGATCCGGCGGGGGCAAGCTCGAAATCGCCGGTGATCCGGCCGCTGACGGTCTTGGCGTCAAGCCGGCTCACCGCGGCGTCGGCGACGGTGAGGTCACCCGACAGGGTCTTGAAGGCGATCGCGCCGCGTGAGGCCTGGGCGTCCAGGTCGCCGGACACGGTGCTGGCGTCGATGTCGCCGGTTATCCCGTCGAGGGTGATCTCGCCTGAGACGCTCTTGACCGACGTCCGCGCGGCGATGCCCGATATCACCACGCTCGCGTTCACCACGGCGAGCTGCACCGGGCAGTCCGGCGGCACGGTGATCGTCACGGTCGCGGTGTGCCGCTGCGGCCGGAGCCAGCCGAGCAGGCCCTCCCAGCTGATGTCCTCGTACGTGACGGTCAGGATCCCGGCCTCGTGCGAAACAAGCAGGGGCTGCCCGGACACGGCAGCGACATCCACCGATGGCTTGGCGCCGGCGGAGCCGGCCGCCAGCACTGCGACGGAGCCCGACACCAGCCGGACCCGCAGCGCGGCCGCGCCGTCGACGTTCACGGTTGTTGGCGTATCGATCGTCCACCGCGCCATTGCGGCTCCTTCCCCCGGGCCTTCCAGCGGCCGGGCCTGGTCTTTCCCGG
The DNA here is from genome assembly GCA_051986485.1 of Streptosporangiaceae bacterium. GTDB lineage: Bacteria > Actinomycetota > Actinomycetes > Streptosporangiales > Streptosporangiaceae > JBPYFL01. Next base: position 13,047 of record JBPYFL010000005.1, read on the forward strand.
CGCCCGGCCGCCGATGACCGCTGCGAGCAGCGTCTACCTACGGTGCTATCCGCGAGCAGCCCGAGCCACACGCCCCGGTAGTGCGGTTCACCCACGATCAGCCGGTACCCGCCACCAACACTGACACGATATATCGCGTACGTGCAAAGTCAAGATGCATCGCGACAATGTCGGGCGCGGGCCGCGGCCGACTACTCCTCCTCGAAGTCCAGCCTGGCGAGCCAGCTGGCAAGCCGGTCCACCGGGTCCTCGAACTCCGGGTTCTCGTCCACGAACTCGCGCAGCCGTTCCGCGAGCCAGCCCAGCCCGACCTCTTCGCCGCCGCGCCGTTCCGCCAGCTCTTCGATGCCGCGATCGGTGAAGTACATCCCGCGGACCTCAGGTCTTGGTGGTATCCGGGAACGCCGCGTCGAGGATCCCGCGCTGCTCGGCCGCGTGGATGGCCGCGGACCCGGCGGCTGGCGCGGAACTCGCCGGCCGCGATATCCGGGTGAGCGGGCGGCCGAGGTGCTCGGGCAGCTTCAGCGCGACCCGCGGCCAGGCGCCCATGTTGGCCGGCTCTTCCTGGACCCAGATCAGCTCCTCGGCGCCCGGATAGGCGGCGAGCGTTGCCTTCAGCTCCTCGATCGGCAGCGGGTAGAGGCGCTCGATCCGGCAGATCGCCGTGTCCGTGGTGCCTGTCTTCTCCCGCTGCGCGGCAAGGTCGTAGTACAGCTTGCCGGAGCACAGCAGGATCCGCCTGACCGCGGCGGGCTCCAGGCCGTCCGAAACGTCCCCGATCAGTGGCCGGAACGAGCTGCCGGTGAAGTCGGCGACGCCGGAGTGAGCCGCCCGCAGCCGCAGCATCGACTTCGGGGTGAACACAATCAGCGGCTTGCGGCGTCCGGACAGCGCCTGCCAGCGCAGCAGGTGGAAATAGTTGGCGGGCGTGGAGGGCTTGGCGACCGTCATGTTGTCCTGCGCGCACAGCTCGAGGAACCGCTCGATCCGCGCCGATGAGTGGTCGGGGCCCTGGCCCTCGTAGCCGTGCGGGAGCAGCAGGACCACGCTGGAGCGCTGACCCCACTTCTGCTCGCCCGAGCTGATGAACTCGTCGACGACGGACTGGGCGCCGTTGATGAAATCGCCGAACTGTGCTTCCCAGCACACCAGCGCGTCCGGCCGCACGACCGAGTATCCGTACTCGAAACCGACGGCGGCGAACTCGGACAGCAGCGAATCGTACGCGTAGAACTTGGTGCTGCCCTGGTCGAAGGTCTTCAGCGGGGTGTACTCGGTGCCGGTGCTGCGGTCTACCAGGACCGCATGACGCTGGCCGAACGTGCCGCGCCGGGTGTCCTGGCCGACCAGCCGGACCGGATGACCGTCGATGAGCAGCGACCCGAACGCGAGCGTCTCCCCGGTGGCCCAGTCGATCGAGTCGTCGGCAACCATCGCGGCGCGCCGATCCAGCAGCGGCTTGAGCCTCGGGTGCGGGGTGAACCCGGCGGGCGGGTTGAGCTGCGTGTCGATCACCCGCTTGATGGTCTCCTCGGTGATCGCCGTCTTCGTCGCCTGGTGGTCGATGGGCTCGGCGGCCTCCGGCTCGGGCTTGATCACCGCGCCCGGCTCGATCGGGCGCTTGGCGGCCTCGCGGGTTTCGGTGAACGCGCGCTCCAGTTGGGCCTGGTAATCACGCAGCGCCTGCTCGGCTTCCTCCATCGTGATGTCGCCGCGGCCGATCAGCGCTTCGGTGTAGAGCTTCCGGACGGACCGCTTGACGTCGATCACGTCGTACATCAGCGGCTGGGTGAACGAGGGGTTGTCCGCCTCGTTATGCCCGCGCCGCCGATAGCAGATCAGGTCGATCACAACGTCCTTGCGGAACGCCTGGCGGTACTCGAACGCGAGGCGTCCCACCCGGACGACCGCCTCCGGGTCGTCGCCGTTCACGTGGAAGATCGGCGCCTGGATCATCCGGGCGATGTCGGTGCTGTAGACGCTGGAGCGGGCCTGCTGCGGCGCGGTGGTGAAGCCGACCTGGTTGTTCACCACGATGTGAACCGTGCCGCCGGTCCGGTAGCCGCGCAGCTGCGACAGTTCCAGGGTCTCGGCGACCACCCCCTGGCCGGCGAAGGCGGCGTCGCCGTGGATGGCCACCGGAAGAACGGTGAAGCCCGGCTCGCCCTTGTCGATGAGGTCCTGCTTGGCGCGGACGACCCCTTCCAGGACCGGGTCCACCGCTTCCAGGTGGCTCGGGTTCGCAACCAGCGAGACCGGGATCTCGGTGCCCCCGGCGCCGGCGAAGTTCCCCTCGGCGCCCAGGTGGTACTTCACGTCGCCGGATCCGTGCGCGGTGCGCGGGTCCAGGTTCCCCTCGAACTCCTGGAAGATCTGCGCGTACGACTTCCCGACGATGTTGGCGAGGACGTTCAGGCGGCCGCGGTGGGCCATCCCGATCGCGACCTCGTCGAGCCGGCTGCGCGCCGCCTCGGTGAGCACCTCGTCCAGCAGCGGGATCAGCGACTCGGCGCCTTCCAGCGAGAACCTGCGCTGGCCCACGAACTTGGTCTGCAGGAACATCTCGAACGCCTCGGCGACGTTGAGCCGGGACAGGATGCGCAGCTGCTCGTCGTGGCCGGCGTTGTCGTGCGGCCGTTCGATCCGGTCCTGCAGCCAGGCGCGCTCGTCGGGGTTCTGGATGTGCATGTACTCGATGCCGGTGGTCCGGCAGTACGAGTTGCGCAGCACCCCGAGGATCTCGCGCAGCTTCATCAGCGGCCTGCCGCCGAAGCCGCCCGTAGCGAACTCGCGCTCCAGGTCCCACAGGGTCAGGCCGTGCTCGTTGATGTCGAGGTCCGGGTGCTTGCGCTGCCGGTACTCGAGCGGATCGGTATCGGCCATCAGGTGGCCGCGCACCCGGTAGGCGTGGATCAGCTCATGGACCCGGGCGCCCTTCGCGATGTCGTTCTCGTGACTGGCGGGGATGTCCTGTACCCAGCGCACCGGCTCGTAGGGGATCCGCAGCGAGCGGAAGATCTCGTCGTAGAACCCGTCCTCGCCGAGCAGAAGCTGATGGATCCGGCGCAGGAAGTCGCCCGACTGGGCGCCCTGGATGATCCGGTGGTCATAGGTCGAGGTCAGCGTCACCGCCTTGCTGACCGCGAGCCGCGCGAGGGTCTCCTCGGACGCGCCCTGGTAGGCGGCGGGGTACTCCATCGCCCCGACTCCGATGATGCAGCCCTGGCCCGGCATCAGCCGCGGCACCGAGTGCACGGTCCCGATCGTGCCCGGGTTGGTCAGGCTGATCGTGGTGCCGGCGAAGTCGGACGGCTCCAGCTTCCCGCCGTCCCCGGCCGCGCCGGCCGTGCGCCGCGCCTTGCGGACCACGTCCTCGTACGCCGTCCAGAACTGGCGGAAGTCGAGGGTCTCGGCGGCCTTGATGTTCGGCACCAGCAGCTGGCGGGAACCGTCCTGCTTCTGCACGTCGATCGCCAGGCCGAGGTTGATGTCCTCCGGCGTGACGAGCGCCGGCTTGCCGTCCACCTCGGCGAAAGCGGTGTTCATCTCCGGCATCGCGGCGAGCGCCTTCACCACGGCGTAGCCGATCAGGTGAGTGAAGGAAACCTTCCCGCCGCGGCCACGCTTCAGGTGGTTGTTGATAACGATCCGGTTGTCGATCAGCAGCTTCGCCGGGATGGCCCGCACGCTGGTCGCCGTCGGCATCGACAGGCTGGCTTCCATGTTGGCCACGGTCCGGGCGGCCGCGCCGCGAAGCCGCGTCGGCTCAGCTGGCGCGGGGGCCTGCGCCGGCTCCGGGGTCTCGGCGGACTCTCGGCCGGCGCCGGTGGCCGTAGCGGGCGGCTGGCCGTTCGCCGCAGCGGCCGCCGTGGGTCCCGGTGATTCAGGGGCCGGCTTCGTCGCGCGCTGTCCGCCCTGCCGCGCCCGCGTTCGCTGAGCGTTGGCCGCTGCGACGCCTGCGGCTGGTGCCTGCGTCCCGCTGGCGGCGGGCGCTCCGGCCGGGCTCTGCGCTGGCGGGGGCTGCGCCGACGACTGTGCCGCCGCGGGCTGCGCTGGCTGCGACTGCCCTGGCTGATAGTCGGTGAAGAAGCTCCACCAGGCCCTATCGACGGAACTGGGATCGGCGAGGTACTGCTGATAGAGCTCGTCTACCAGCCACTCATTGGCACCGAAATCCCGGTGATCGTTGGCCGGATTGTGGGCTGAAGCGCCCCGTTCTCCCCGGTGGTCCGCTGGCTCTGCCGGTTCCGCTGGTTCTGCGGGGTCCGGCTGGAACTCAGACGACACGCGGACATCGCCCTCTTCCGCAGCTTGTATCCGATCATTAACCGCAACAAGGTTACCCGCCTCTACCTTCCCCGGCGGCCCAACGGGGTAGCTCGCGTCACGGTACGTGTCGGTAGTTGCACCCGTGTCGCGCGATGCCCGCCATGCCCAGAGGCGATCCTGGGCTCCGCATCCGGCGCTGATTCGGCACCGGAGAACGCGCCAGGCGCAGCCCGCGCCACCTCGCCATTCGGGGGCAAATGGCCGTCGATGCTTAGCATTGGGTGGGCGTTTTGACCATGCGCCGCTTCCTGGAATGCGCCGATGACGATGCACCTCGCCAGCATCCGAACGGCGATGCACCAGGTGGTATCGCGCCGAAAGGCAGCCTCGTGAGGTGCCGTATCGCTACGATCAGCCGCGGTAGATGGAGGATTCGCCGCTGATATCCCCAATTGCGGGGACCGCCGGGCTGACCCTGCGACCCGGCCATCGGGCGAAACGAGGGCGCACGGCCGGAGGTCCAGGGTGATGGACAGGACAGGGACGCCTGACGATAGCCCAGGCGAACGCCCTGATCGCGCTCCCCTCCCCGGGCCGCATCCGGATCCGCAGCCCGGTTACCGGCCGGACCCCGGGCCCGGACGCGGTGCCGAGTCGCCGATGGGAGGCCGGACCGAGGCGGTGCGCGGGTATCCGGGCAGCCCCGGCGCCGGATCGGCCCAGGTGCCCGCAGCCACGGCTGCGCCCCCCACGCCGTGGGGCCGCGTGATCAATCCTTCCGCCTGGCAGCGCGCCCAGGCAGCGTGGCGGGGGTCCGGCGTCGAATGGCAGCGCCCGGCGGCCGGCGGGGAGCCCGCGGAGTCCGGATCTCAGCGCATCCCATCGGTGTGGTCACCGCCGCGGCGGCGGCGCATCCAGCTGGGCCGGTTTCGGATACCCGGCATGACGGCGGGCTCGCGCGACAACCGCGGCGCTTCCCGGTGGCTCGCCGCCGCCGGCCGGCCACCGCAGGGCCGCGCGTCAGCGGCCGGTGCCGTCCCCAGGCCCCGGGCGGAACCGGACCGTGGGCGGCACTCGACCGTCGTGGCCACCGCCTCCGTGGTTGCGCTTGTCGTGCTGGCCGGCCTCGCCGTCGTCGTCGGTCATGGAGTCGTCCGCGGAGGTTCCGGCGCCGGGCCGCCCGCCCAGCCGTACCCGCCGGCGCTGCTCGCCGACACCGACTTCACTGCCGGGGCCTCCGCCACATCGCGCGGCACCTTCCAGGCCCTGAACGAGGTGGCCGGCTCGGCCGGGACCGTCGTCGCGGTCGGCTCGGAGGCGGACGCCCGGCTGGGCCGCGCCGAGTTCTTCGTGTCCACCGACGGCGGCGGCCACTGGCGGCTCGCCCCGGTAACCGCGCGCGATGGCGGCCCGCCGCCCGCCGGGGAGGTCCCGGACGCGGTCGCCGGCGGCCATGGGCGATGGCTCGCGCTTGGCCCCGGCGCGTCATGGACCAGCCGCGACGGACGATCCTGGACACGCAGCAGCGGTCAGGGTCTCCCGGTTCAGCGCAGTGACCAGATGCTGGCCCTCACCCGGACCGCGAGCGGTTTCCTGGCGGCGGGAGGCGGCACGCCAGCAGGGAGCGCCGCGACGCCGGGGAAGGCCGCCGAACCGGTGATCTGGACGTCGGCCGACGGCACGACCTGGCACCGGGCGGCCGGGACGGCAGCCGGGATCTCCGTGCGCGGCGGAACGGTCGGAAAGATCCTCTACGGCGCGACGCACGGCAACGCCACGGTGATCGCCGCCGACGTCACGAGGACCGCGTCGGTCGGGGCCGGCAGCGGGGCGCACCAGCACACGCACACCGTCAGCTACGCCGAGGCCGACCTGTTCCGTAGCACCGACGGCGGCCAGACCTGGCACGCCGCGCCCACTCCGGCGGCGGGCGGCGCTAGCAACTGGGTCACCGGGCTCGCGCCGTCGGCGAGCGGCTTCGTCATGGTGCGGCCGGGACAGGACAAGGCGGGGGCTTCCGATGGCGTGGTGTTCGCCTCCCCCGACGGCTCCAGCTGGCGCGACACCGGGACGATCGACGCACCCAAGAATCAGGGCCAGCAGCTGACCGGGGTCAGCGGCAGTGCCCAGGGCACCGTCGTCACGGGGCACCTCGGCGATCACAGCCCGGTGGCGTATGTGAGCACCGACGGGCGTGCCTGGCGGCGCACGACAATCCCGGGCGCCTCGGCCGCCACCGCGCTGGCTGGCACCACCGTCACCACCGGCGCCGCGGTGGTGGCAGCCGGGGCGGGCACGACACAGGCCGGCGCCGAGCAGGGTTATCTCGCCGTCTCCGGCTCAGCAGCCGGCGGCGGCGGGCACGTGGCGCACCCGACGGCGATCCCGGGCGCGGCCTTTCCGGCACTCACCGTGAATGGCATCGAGGCCGCCGCACGGACGCCGGCCGTCCCCGGCACGTCCGCGACGAAGGTCGCCGTCGGGAGCGCGGGCGGCGAGCCGGCCGTCTGGTACTCGACGGACGGGCGGAACTGGTTCCCGGCCCGCGGCGCCACCCCGGCGGTCTTCGGCCGGTCCGGCACGGCCGGGCTGTCCGGCGTCGCGGACGGCGGCGACGGGTGGCTCGCGGCGGGCGGAACCCTTGGCCCGTCCGGCCATCCGGTGGTCGCGGTATCGCCGGACGGCCGGACCTGGCAGGCGGCCGACTCCAGCGGTGCGCTCGCCGTTCCCGGTGCCAGCGCGCACGCCGCCGCGTACGGGCACGGCGAGTATGTCGTGGTGGGTGAGCAGGCCGTGCGCGGCCGGTCGGTTGCGGCCGCGTGGTGGGCGCCGCAACTGCTCGGGCCATCTCCGGGGAAGGGGGCCAGGAAACAGGCCCCAGCGGCGATGTGGACCCGCGCGGGTGATGCCCGCACCGGCGATCTCGACGGGGCCGGCGGATCCCGTCAGATGCTCGGCGTGACCTCCGCTCCGTCCGGCTTCGTCGCGGTCGGCTCGAACGGCAGCCACGCCGCGGCGTGGACCTCGCCGGACGGGCGCCGGTGGCAGCTGGCGGACGTGCCGCAACCGCCCGGCGGCGGACCGGCGTCGCTGCCGTTCGTGACGTCATCGGGCAACCGGATCGTGGCGACCGGGACCGTCGGCGGCCCCAGCGATCCGGTCCCGTTCGCCGCCGTGTCGGTGGACGGCGGCCACACCTGGCAGCAGGCACAGCTTCCCGCTCCGAGCGGGCACGGCGCGGTCACCGGGCTCACCGCGGTCGCTGGCGGTTTCGCCTGTGTCGGGGCCTACGGGCCCTCCGGCCGCACCGCCGTGGTGGTGTGGGCGTCACCGGACGGCCGCGGCTGGAAGGAGTACACGCCGCACGGCACCGGGCTGTCCGGTCCGGGCGCCAGCGAGATCACCGCGCTCACCACCGCCGGCGGGCGGCTGCTCGGCGCCGGCTTCACCGCGACTCAGACGACGGAGCACACCACGCTCTGGTCGGCTACGCGGTTCCCCGGCTCGGGAGCGCCGGCCACCGGTTCGCCGTAGTTTTCAGCCCAACGGTTTACACGGCGAACTCGACGCTCTCCGGTGGCCCGAAGACGTCGGTGCGGACGTGAGCCAGGCACGGAAGCTCGGACCGCACCTGCTCGGTCAGCTTGGGGTCGATCTCGCCGACCGCTATCGCGGGGCGGGAGCCGAGGTCGACGCAGACGGTTCCGGCCGGGTCCACCACCATGCTGCGGCCGACGCCGGTGGGCGCGCGGACCCGCGGCGCGGCGGGGTCGGGGACCTGGCCGACGGCCGCCACCCACACCGTGTTCTCGATCGCCCGGGCCCGCACCAGCGTGACCCATTGCTCCTCCTTGAACGGCCCCGCCGCCCAGGCGGCGATCACCACCAGCAGTTGCGCGCCGCGGGCGACGAGCGCCCGTGCCAGTTCCGGGAACCGCACGTCGTAGCAGGTGATGAAGCCGACCCGGATGCCGCCGAGCTGAGCGACCACCGGTTCGGCGCCGGCGGCGACGAGCGCCGATTCCCGCTCACCGAGGGCGTCGAACAGATGGAGCTTGCGGTACGCGGCGACGAGCTCGCCGTCGCCGGCGTATCCGGCGGCGGTGTTGTACACCCGGTCGCCCGGGGCCGGCTCGAAGACGCCGGCGATCACGGCGATCCCGTTCTCGCGGGCAGCGGCGGCCAGCCCGGAGCCGAACGGCCCGTCGAGCGGCTCGGCCGCGGTCCGCAGGTCATTGCCGAACCGGACCTGGGTGGCCTCGGGAAACACGGCGAGGCCAGCGCCGCCGGCCGCGGCCTGCGACACCGCCTCCCGGACGCGTCCGAGGTTGACGGCGGGGTCGTCGGTGACGGGAAGCTGGCAGAGTGCGACGCGCATCACACTAGTCTTACCCGAATGGACCGACCCCTGCTGAACCGGCGCCTCGCCGGGATGGGCACCACGATCTTCGCGGAGATGTCGGCGCTGGCCACCGCGACGGGAGCGGTCAACCTGGGGCAAGGCTTCCCGGACACCGACGGTCCGGCCGAGATCGCCAGGGCGGCAGCCGACGCGGTAATCACCGGCAAGGGCAACCAGTACCCGCCGGGGCCCGGCATCCCGGAGCTGAGGCAGGCCATCGCCGCTCACCAGGACCGGTTCTACGGCCTTGGCTACGACCCGGACACCGAGGTGCTGGTGACGGCCGGGGCCACCGAGGCGATAGCCGCCGCGCTGCTCGCCCTGGTGGAGCCGGGCGACGAGGTGATCGCGTTCGAGCCCTACTACGACTCCTACCAGGCGTGCATCGCGATGGCCGGCGGGGTCCGGGTACCGGTGACGCTGCGCCCGCCCCAGTTCCGGCCGGACCTGGATGCGCTGCGGGCGGCGGTAACGCCGCGGACCCGGCTGATCCTGCTGAATTCGCCGCACAACCCGACCGGCGCCGTGTTCACCCGCGCCGAACTGGAAGCGGTCGCCGCGGTGGCACGCGAGCACGACCTGCTCGTCGTCACCGACGAGGTGTACGAGCACCTGGTCTACGACGGCGAGCACATCCCGATCGCGTCGCTGCCGGGCATGCGCGAGCGGACCATTTCGATCAGCTCGGCGGGCAAGACGTTCTCCTTCACCGGCTGGAAGATCGGCTGGGTCACGGCATCGCCGGAGCTGGTGACCGCCGTCCGCACCGCGAAGCAGTTCCTCACCTACGTCAGCGGCGGCCCGTTCCAGTTCGCCGTCGCCGAGGCGCTGCGGTCCCCGGATGCCTACTTCGGCGGGTTGCGCGACCGGTTGCGGCGCGGCCGCGACGTGCTGTGCGCCGGGCTGGAGAAAGCCGGGTTCGACGTCTACCTCCCGCACGGGACGTACTTCGTCACCACCGACATCCGGCCCCTGGGCGAGGACGACGGGCTGCGGTTCTGCCGTGAGCTCCCGGAGCGCTGCGGCCTGGTCGCGGTGCCTAACGTGGTGTTCTACGACACCGCCGAGGCGGGCAGGAGCCAGGTGCGGTTCGCTTTCTGCAAGCGCCCGGAGGTGCTGGAGGAAGCGGTGACGCGGCTGGCACGCCTGAAGCCGGAGGGTTGAAAACCGCGGTCGGCCCGGCGTGGGCGGGAGCGGCCCGGCCAAGGAGGTCACGATGGATGACGGGGGAGTGGCCGCAGACGGCCCCGCGCGCGCCGGCGACGCGTTCGCGGTCGATCTGTACCGCGTTCTCGCGGCTGCCGGCCCGGGTCCGGAGAACACCGTCTTCTCGCCGGCGAGCATCGCGGCCGCGCTCCAGATGGCCCTGGCGGGCGCTCGCGGCGAGACGGCCGCGGAGCTTGCCCTGGCCCTGCACCTGAGCGCGCCCGACGCGGCTACGTCGGCACTGGCCAGCCTGCGGCTGATGGGCGGCGTGCTCCGCGACGTACTGGCACAGGCCGCCGCGGCGGGCCGGGAGGATTTCACCTTCCGGATGCCGAACACGATGTGGGTGCAGTCGGGCCTGCCACTGCGACCCGAGTTCCTGTCCGGCGTCACCGATGCGGCCGCGGCTGCGGTACATGACGCGGATTTCATTCACGAGCACGAGAAGGCCCGCGCGGAGATCAACCGGGTGATCACCGAGCAGACCTCAGGAAAGATCCGTGACCTGATCCCCCGGGGGGTCTTGGGCGACCTGACCCGGCTGGTGCTGGCCAACGCGATCTACCTGAAGGCGGCCTGGGCAAACCCGTTCCCAGCCGGTGCTACGGACGAGATGCCGTTCCACCTGACGCCCGGAGGCGGCGATGACGCCGTGCCGGTGCCGATGATGCACCTGACCAGCAACTTCCGCTACCGCCGGGCGGGTGATCACCAGGTTGTGCTGCTGCCCTACGCCGGCACCTCTCTCGCGATGGCGATCGTGCTACCGGACGGGCCGGTCGGCCCGTTCGCTGACCGGCTCACCGGCTCCGGCATCCGGGGGCTGCTCGGCGGCGTGCAGCAGGCCCGGGTCCGGCTCAGCATGCCCCGGTTCCGCGTCACCGCGGCGTTCGGGCTGAAGCCGGCCCTGCGGCGGCTGGGCGTGGTGCGCGCGTTCGACGCCGACGATGCCGATCTCACCGGGATAACCACTGCGGAGAAGCTGTCCATCAGCCACGTCCTGCACAAGGCCTTCATCGACGTGGACGAGAACGGCACCGAGGCGGCGGCGGCCACCGCTGTGATGGCGAGGGCGGTCGCGCACCGGATCGAACCCACGCCGGTGACGGTGACCGTGGACCGGCCGTTCCTGTTCGCGATCACCGATACCGCCACCGGACTGCCGCTGTTCCTCGGTCACGTGACCAACCCCGCAGCCCGATAGCGGCTACTCCTGGAGGCTGATCGCGGCCTTCGGACACGAGCCGACGGCGTGCCGCACCTGGGCCAGAAGCCGGTCCGGAACCTCATCCACCAGGATGTTGGTGTTGTCCTCGTCGTCGAGCTCGAAGACCTCCGGTACCAGCGACGCGCACACCCCGTTCGCCTCGCACAGGTCGTAGTCGATCGTTACCTTCATCTGCCGGGTCTCCCTTCTCCGTGCTGATGTTTGCATAGGCTCCTGCCATGCGCGCGCAGACGCAAACCGGCCTCGACGCCGGCATCGCCAAGGCCGCCGAGACGGCAAAGGGGTTCATGCCCCCCGCGGAGGGCCTCGCCCTCTACGAGACCGCCCTGGCCTACGGCCACCGCGGGCCGGTCATCGAGATCGGAACCTACTGCGGCAAGTCCACCATCTACCTCGCGGCCGCCGCCCGCGCGCTCGGTCAGCAGGTGGTGACGGTGGACCATCACCGCGGTTCGGAAGAGAACCAGGCCGGCTGGGAGTACCACGACGCGTCGCTGGTGGACTCGCGGACCGGGCGGATGGACACGCTGCCGCACTTTCGCGCCACCGTCGACCAGGCAGGACTGGAGGACGCGGTGGTCGCCGTGGTGGGCCGTTCGGCGGACGTTGCCCGGCTGTGGCGGACACCGGCCGGGATGGTGTTCATCGATGGCGGCCACACCGACGCGGCCGCGCAGGCCGACTACGAGGGATGGGCCCCGTGGGTCGCGGCCGGTGGAGCGCTGGCCATCCATGATGTCTTCCCCGATCCCGCTGACGGTGGCCAGGCGCCCTACCGGATCTACCTGCGCGCGCTGGAATCGGGCGCGTTCGCCGAGGTCCGGGCCGAGGGCTCGCTGCGGGTGCTGGAGCGTTCCGTGTCGTCCGCTCCGCCCGGCGCCTGAACCCCGTCTTCCACGACAGCGCTGACCGCGCGGAAAAGGCCAGCGCCACCGGTGGTGCGGCTGAGCGCGTCCGCGGCGAGGATCACCGCGGCGGCGGTCCAGCTGCTGCGCTCGCGGGGGAAGTGGTCGCGGTTGGCGAACTGCCACCCGGTCCAGTAGGCGCCGTCACCGTCACGCAGATGCTGCATGTCGGTGAAGACCGTGAGCGCGGCGTCCCGGTCGCCCGCCGCATCCAGGGCGAGCGCGAGCTCGCAGGTCTCCGCGCCCGTTACCCAGGGCTGGTCGCTGACGCAGCGGATGCCCAGGCCGGGCACCACGAAGTCGTCCCACCGGGCGGCGAGCCGGTCCCGCGCGGCGGTACCGCGCACCGCTCCGCCCAGGACCGGGTAATACCAGTCCATCGAGAACCGGCCCTTGTCCGCGAACGCCTCGGGCCGCTCGGTGATCACGTACCCGAGCTGGTCGGCGGCCAGTTCCCAGTCCGGCTGCGGTTCGCCCAGGTAGTCGGCGAGGGCGGCGCCGCAGCGCAGGCTGAAATAGGTGCTGGAGCAGCCGGTCAGCAGCGCGTAGCCGGCCGGGGTGCCGTCGGCGCTGCGCTCCCAGGCGATCTCGCCGCGCCCGGTCTGCAGGCCGAGCACGAACTCCATCGCGCGGCGAACCGCCGGCCACATCGCCACCGCGAAGCCCTCGTCGCCGGTCACCTCCAGCTCGTGCCAGACGCCGGCCGCCACATAGGCCACCTGGTTGCTCTCCGCCGCCGGATCCGTCACGGCGCCGCGGACCGTCTTCTTCGGCCATGAGCCGTCGGCGCGCTGGGTGCGGCGCAGCCAGTCGTACGCCCGGCGCGCGTGGCCGTTCAGCCCGCACACGGTGAGCGCCATCGCGCATTCCACGTGATCCCACGGGTCGGTGTGGCCGTCCGGCCACGGGATCGCCCCGGAGGGCTCCTGCGTGGCCACGATGCTGCGCCCGGTCGCGAGGACCTCCTCCGCGGTCAGTACCTGCGGGACGGACGGCACCTCAGGCCGGTGCATGCACGCGCTCCGGCTCCCCGGGGTCGTTCCCGTCCGGCTTGGCAGCCGGCCCGGCCAGTTCCCCCCGGCCAGCCGTCGCGGATACGTCCCCCGGGTTCGCGGCCTTGCGGGCGTACACCACCAGGCTCTTGCCGATCAGCGGGTTCAGCACGCTCTCGGTCAACCGGGTGGCGGCCGGCCGTCTCATGATGTCCCACACCAGCAGCCGGTGGTAGGTCTTGGTCAGCGGGTGATCGTCGTTTTTCACCCCGACCGCGCACTTCAGCCACCAGTACGGGGAGTGCAGGCCGTGCACATGGTGATGCCCGCCCGGCTCCAGCCCCGCGCGCTTCAGCTTGGCCTGGAGCTCGACCCGGGTGTAGATGCGCACATGGCCTCCGGGCGTTTCGTGATAGTCCTCCGACAGCGCCCAGCAGATCCGCTCCGGAAGCCAGGCCGGAACGGTGACCGCGGCGAGCCCGCCGGGCTTGAGCACCCTGGCCACCTCGTTGATGGCGCGCTGGTCGTCCAGGATGTGCTCGAGCACCTCGGCGGCGATCACCCGGTCGAAGGAGGCGTCCGGGAACGGCATCGCGGTCGCATCGCCGAGCGTGGCGCCGCCGTCGGCGCCCGGCGGTGATCCGCCCTCGCCCGGCCCGGCCTCGCGCATCGCGCCCAGCATGTCGGCCACCGTCCGAAGTTCGGCGGCGTCCGTGTCCAGCGCGACGACGTCGGCGCCGCGCCGCGCCACCTCGAACGCGTGCCGGCCGGCGCCGCAGCCCAGATCCAGCACCCGGTCGCCGGGACCAACCGGCAGCCGGGCGAAGTCGACGGTCAGCAGGACCCCGCTCCTTTCGGCTCGGCGTCGGGTTTGCGCGGGCCTCGTGCCGCGTTGTCCGCGATGGCCGCCGCGTAGCGGTCCGCGGTCTGGCGGGCGACGGCCGGCCACGCGTAGCGCTCCTGCACCCGGCGCCAGGCCGCCTGGCCGATGCGGCCCCGCTCGGACGGTGAATCGTGCAGCCGCCGCAGCGCCGCCGCGAGTGCCTCCGGGTCGCCAGGCGGAACCTGCACGGCCGCGTCGCCGACGACCTCGGGGAGCGCGCCGGTGTTGCTCACCACCAGCGGGGTGCCCGACGCCATGTGCTCGACCGCCGGCAGCGAAAAGCCCTCGTACAGCGACGGCACGACCGCGATTTCCGCGCTGGCCAGCAGGCTGGCCAGCTGCTGGTCGCTGATTCCGTGGACGAAGGTGACGCGGTCACCCAGCGAAAGCTCCGCCGCCAGCCGCTCCGTCGGCCCGCCCGGGGTCGGCTTGCTGACCACGGTCAGGTGGATGTCCCGCTCGGTGGCGACCTTGGCTACCGCGCGCAGCAGCACGGCCACCCCTTTGACGGGGGAGTCGGCGCTTGCCACGGCCACGATCCGCCCGGGTACCCGGGGGGCGGGGCGCGGATGGAACAGCCGGGTGTCGACGCCCAGCGGGATGACGTGCACCCGGTCGGGCGCGACCTTGAAGTCCGCGCAGATGTCGCGGCGGGACGACTCGGAGACGGTGAGGACGTCTCCCGCCCTGCGGGCCACCCGGGCCTGCATCCGCACGAATCCGTACCAGCGCCGCTTGGAGAGCTTGGTCAGACGGCGCGCTGCCTCGATCTCGATCCGCCGGTCCACGCTGATCGGGTGGTGGATGCTGGTCACCAGCGGCAGGCCGAGACGGGAGATGCCGAGCATGCCGTAGCCGAGCACCTGGTTGTCGTGAACGATGTCGAAGTCCCCGGTGGCGCAGCGGCGCCGCAGTTCGCGGAGCGCCCGCAGGCTGAAGGTCAGTGGCTCGGGGAAAGCTCCGGTCCACATCAGGCCGACCTCGAGCGCGTCGATCCAGTCGCGGAACTCGCTCGGCTTGGGGAGACGGAAGGGGTCGGGCTCGCGGTAGAGGTCCAGGCTGGGCAGGGCGCGCAGAACCGGGCCGGGATCGAGCTCCGGATACGGCTGCCCGGAGAAGACTTCCACCTGGTGGCCGAGGGCGCACAGTTCGCGGCTCAGGTGCCGTACGTAGATACCCTGGCCCCCGCAGTGCGGCTTGCTCCGGTAGGAGAGCAGGGCGGCACGCAGCGGGCGATGGATGCCGGTCACGTGATAACCCTGCTGGTCACGCGATCATCCTCTCCCGCTTTGGCTGCCGCGGCTGCGCGCTTGGCAGGGAACATTACCACCGAGTACGTTTCCGGCAGCCGGGACCCGGGTGTCGTGACCGGCAGCAGTACACTTTGGCCGCCCTCATGCCCGCATGGCGGGTAGCGTCGCAGCATTGCAACGAATCCGAGGAGGCGCCAGTGGTGGGCAGGCGCGCGCTGATTACCGGGATCACCGGGCAGGACGGATCGTACCTCGCCGAGCACCTGCTCGGCTGCGGATACGAGGTATGGGGCCTGGTTCGCGGCCAGTCCAATCCACGGGTATCCCGCGTCCGTCAGCTGCTGCGCGACGTCCACCTGGTCAGCGGCGACCTGCTCGACCAGGGCAGCCTGATCTCAGCCGTTGAGCGGGTCCAGCCGGACGAGGTCTACAACCTCGGCGCGATCTCGTATGTCCCGATGTCCTGGCAGCAGGCGGAGCTCACGGCCGAGGTCACCGGCATGGGGGTGCTGCGGATGCTGGAGGCGATCCGGGTCTACAGCGGGATCGGTGCGTCCCGGCCCGCGCCGCGCGGCCAGGTCCGCTTCTACCAGGCGTCCTCGTCGGAGATGTTCGGAAAGGTTCGCGAGTCCCCGCAGAACGAGGGCACGCCCTACCACCCGCGAAGCCCCTACGGCGTCGCCAAGGCCTACGGCCACTTCCTCACCCAAAATTACCGAGAGTCCTACGGCATGTACGCCGTCTCCGGGATGCTGTTCAACCATGAGTCGCCGCGGCGGGGCGCGGAGTTCGTCAGCCGCAAGGTGTGCCTCGGCGTGGCGAAGATCAAGCTCGGGCTGGAGGACAAGCTGCGGCTCGGGAACCTGAGCGCCCGCCGCGACTGGGGCTTCGCCGGTGACTACGTGCAGGCGATGCATCAGATGCTCGCGCAGGAGGAGCCCGAGGACTACGTGATCGGCACCGGCACCACGCATTCGGTGCAGGACCTGGTCGAGCTCGCGTTCGGGATCGCCGGCCTGGACTGGCACGACCACGTCGTCTCCGACCCGGCCCTGATCCGCCCGGCGGAGGTGGACCTGCTCTGCGCCGACCCGGCCAAGGCCCGTGAGCAGCTCGGCTGGCGGCCGAAGATCCAGTTCGAGGAGCTTGTCGGGATGATGGTGGAGTCGGATCTGGAACTGCTCAGCGGGGGGGCGTCGGCGGATACGGATGGGTCTGGGCCTTGGTGAGTTTCGTTGCTGTCGCGGCCGCGGCAGGCGGCGTGGGTGCGGCGGCCGGAGGGGCATAACGCCGGTCCGACGCACCCACGCCGCCCGCCGCTCCACTGTGCGGGTACTGCCGTTAGCGTGCCTGTGATGGCCCGTTCCGGTCTAGGTCGTGCGGTTGTGCGCACGGTGCGGCGCTCGCCGGCGCTGTTGTCCCGCAGGTTTGCGGTTGCCTGGGGTTTCGTGGGCGTCGCCGTGGTGTCCGCGATCGTGTACGCGGCGCTCTCCGCTCGCGCGCAGGCCGCGCTGACTGGCTGGGCGAGTACGAATGTGGAGAATCTGCGGGGGCATCCCATCGGGGCGTTGGTGGTGTCCGGGCTTATTCCCGGGTCGCCGGCCATTAGCTGGATCGGTGGGATTGCGTTGGCGGTGTTCAGCGCCAACAGGCTGCTGGGCAACGCACGAGCGGCGGTGCTGATCTGCGCTGGCCATGTGATCGGCACCCTGGTGAGCGAGGGCATCGTCGCAGCGCGGGTGGCCGACGGCAGCATGCCTGCGTCGGCCCGGACGATGGTGGATGTGGGGCCGTCCTACCTGGTGGTATGCGCGCTGGCGGCGACGATGCTCTACGGGACGTGGCTGTACGCCGCGCCCGCCGGGGCCGTCTTCGCCGCGATGGCACCCGACCTGTTCAGCGGGCTCTCGCATCTCGATGTCGCGGCGGTCGGGCACCTGACCGCGCTCACCACCGGCATCGTTCTCGGCGGGTTGCTGCTCCGGTCGAGGCGGCGGCTGCTGCTGCGGGCACCCGCGCCGGATCCGGTCGCCGAACGTCCGGGCTCGGCGGGCGGGCCCCAACTTGCCGGCCGGGGTTAAGGTAATCGGGAAAACGCCCCGGGTGACCCCCCCACATCACCAGGCAATGGCACAGCACCAGATGTGCCCGCCGGAATGACACCGGGAATCTCCCGGACGGAAGGCCCCCCGCATTGATCAAGTTTGATGGCGTCACCAAGCGATTCCCCGGCGGTTCGGTCGCCGTCGACAACCTCACCCTGGAGGTCCCGGCCGGGCAGATCATGGTCCTGGTCGGCCCCAGCGGCTGCGGGAAGACCACGTCGCTCCGAATGATCAACCGGCTGGTTGAGCCGACCGACGGGACGATCCTGCTCGACGGGAAGGACATCCGGCAGGCCAACCCAGCCCGGCTGCGCCAGGGGATCGGCTACGTGATCCAGCAGGCCGGGTTGTTCCCGCACCGCACCGTGGAGGACAACATCGCCACGGTGCCGCTGCTCACCGGCTGGGGCCGGGCCAAAGCCCGGGCGCGGGCGCACGAGTTGATGGACCTCGTCGGCCTGGACGCGGCGATGGCGCCCCGATACCCGCACCAGCTGTCGGGCGGCCAGCAGCAACGGGTCGGCGTGGCCCGCGCGCTGGCGGCCGATCCGCCGGTGCTGCTGATGGACGAGCCGTTCAGCGCGGTGGACCCGGTCGTGCGGGCGGGCCTGCAGGCCGAACTGCTGCGCCTGCAGGGTGACCTGCACAAGACCGTCGTGTTCGTCACCCACGACGTGGAAGAGGCGATCAAGCTCGGCGACCAGGTCACGGTGATGCGGCCCGGCGGCCGGGTGGCCCAGTCCGACCGGCCGGAGCGTCTGCTCGCCGCGCCGGCCGATTCGTACGTGGAAGACTTCATCGGCTTTGACCGCGGCATCAGGCGGCTGTCGTTCTTCCCGGCCAGCGGGCTCGACCTGGACACCGACGCCGTCGTCTCCGAGCGGATGACCGTCGCCGACGGCCTCGGCAAGGCGAAGGACAGCGGTCAGCCCTGGCTGCTGGTGACGGACGCGCAGCGGCGTCCGCGTGGATGGGTGGCAACGGCCGCGCTGGAGAACATGCCGGGAGAACGGTCCCTCGGTGAGGTCCCGCTGGAGGGATACGGGCATTCGTTCACCGTCGGCTCGGACTCGCTTCGTGCGGCCCTGGACGCGACGGTGCTGTCCGACACCGGCCGGGCGGTCGGCGTCGACCAAGAGGGCCGGGTGGCCGGCGTGACCTCCTACGAGCGGCTGCGGGTCGCCATCCATTCCGCCGACGCCCTGGCCGATGCCGGCCAGGCGGGGAGCCCGGCGTAATGGACTGGGGCTGGATCACCACCAACGCGTCGCTGATCGCGCACCTCACCGGCCAGCACCTGTACCTGGCGCTGATGCCGGTGCTGGTCGGGACGATCATCGCGGTGCCGCTCGGCATCGCCTGCGTGCGCTGGGGATGGGCCTACCCGCCGGTGCTGAGTGCGACCAGCGTGCTCTACGCGCTGCCCTCCCTGGCGCTGTTCGTCGCCCTGATCGCCGTCACCGGCCTGACCGACACAACCGTGATCATCGCGCTGACGGTGTATTCGCTGTCGGTGCTGGTCCCCAACGTGGTGGACGGGCTGCGCTCCGTCCCGGCGCCGGTGCGGCAGGCCGCGGTGGCGATGGGATTCACCGGCGTGCGCCGCCTTGTGGCGGTGGAACTGCCCATCGCGGTCCCGGTCGTGATCGCCGGGCTGCGGATCGCCACGGTGTCGAGCATCAGCCTGGTCAGCGTCGGCCAGCTGATCGGCATCGGCGGCCTCGGATACCTGTTCATCGACGGCGAGCAACGCGACTTCACCACCGAGATCTACGTCGGCATCGGGCTGATCGTCGTGCTCGCGCTCGCGGCCGACGCGCTGCTCGTGCTCGCCCGCCGGCTGCTGACGCCCTGGCTGGCGGAGCAACCCCGGAGCAGGGCGGCGCCGTGGCGCGGCCGGCCGCGGGCACAACGTCACGCCAGTACCCCAGCCGGTGGAGGTGCCGGATGAGCTTTCTGCGGTTCGCCTGGGTTTGGCTCACCCACGCGCAGCAATGGCAGGGCGCGAGCGGCATCCCGGCGCGGGTGCTGGAGCACCTGGAATACACCGGCTTAGCGCTGGTGATCGCGGCGCTGATCGCGCTGCCGCTCGGCGTGATCATCGGCCACTCCGGCCGCGCCGGGTTCTCGGTGATCAGCATCGCCAACTTCGCGCGGGCGCTGCCCACACTCGGCCTGCTCATCCTCGCCTACGTGGTTACCGCGGGCTCCTCGGCCGCGTGGCTGGTCCCGCTGGCGGCGCTGGCCATCCCGCCCATCCTCGTCAACGCTTACGAGGGAGTACTCGCGGTCCCGCCCGAGGTGAAAGACGCGGCCCGGGGAATGGGCATGACCGGGCCGCGGATACTGCGGCAGGTGGAGATCCCGATCGCGGCGCCGCTGATCCTGCTCGGGCTGCGGACCGCCGCGATCCAGGTGGTGGCGACCGCGACCCTCGCCGCCTACATCGGCCTTGGCGGGCTCGGCCGCTACATCATCGACGGCCTGGCCAGCCACGACTACGCCCAGGTCGCCGGCGGGGCAGCGCTGGTCATCGTGCTCGCCCTCGCCGTCCAAGCCGCGTTCGCCCTGTTGCGCCGCTTCGGTGTGCCGCGGGGCCTGCGCGACCAGCCGCACGTGTCGTGATCAGCTCTCCTGCAACGGAAGGACGCCCCCCATGCCCCGGATAACCCGGCACCGGATGATCCGAACCCGCATCACGCAGCACGGCCTCGTCTCCGCCCGTGGGTGGTCAGCGCGGGCGGTGGCGGCCGGCCTGGCGGCCGCCACCGGCCTCACCCTCACCGCCTGCGGCGCGAGTTCTTCTTCCAACCCGCTGAATTCCGCTGCCGGCAAGGGGTCGGGTTCCGTGGTCGTCGGTTCCGGGAACTTCCCGGAGAGCGAACTGCTGGCCGAGATCTACGCGCAAGCCCTGACCGCGAAGGGCGTCAAGGTGACGCGGAAGTTCAACATCGGCACCCGGGAGGTCTACTACCCGGAACTGGTGAAGGGCACGATCGACGTGGTGCCGGAGTACAACGGCGCGCTGCTGAGCCATCTCGAGCCATCCAGCACCGCGGCGAGCACCGCGGCGGTGAACACCGCCCTGGCCGCCAAGCTTCCGTCATCGGTCAAGGCGCTGCAAGCGTCGCCCGCGCAGGACAGCGACTCGGTGACCGTCACCGCCGCCACCGCGGCTCGCGATCACCTGAAGTCGATCGCGGATCTGGCCCCGTACGCCAAGGACATCACGTTCGGCGGGCCGCCGGAGTTCAAGACCCGGGCCGACGGCATCGCCGGACTGCACAAGGACTACGGGCTGACGTTCAAGGGCTTCGATCCGCTCGACGAGTCGGGACCGATCACCATCGCGGCGCTGCAGGACGGGAAGGTGCAGGCCGCTGATCTCTTCACCACCACCCCGCAGGTCATCACCGACCACTTGGTGGTGCTGTCCGACCCGAAGAACGACTTCGCTGCCCAGAACGTGGTGCCGCTGGTGGACCCGAAGACCGTCAACTCCACCGCCGACAGCACCCTCAACGCGGTGTCCGCGAAGCTGAGCACGGCCGGATTGCTGCAGATGGACAAGCAGACCGGCATCGACCACGCCGACTACTCCACCGTCGCGAAGAACTGGCTCAGCCAGAACGGCCTGGGCTGACGTCAACTCCGGCGTGCCGTCCCGCGGGGCCCTCCCCGCGGGACGGATGCCTGGCCGCCAGATGTGCGCCGGCCCGCTGGTGGGCAATGAGGCCGGCGCCGCGGATCACGTATCGTACAGGCGGGGCTTTCGTCAGAAAGCTGGCGATCGCCGCCGATCTGTACGCCCGCTAGCCCCTTGGATGGAGATGCCCAGACGGGTTCGCCCCTACGGCACCGCGGTTGACGCCGAGTCCGCCGCGGCCGCGCGGGGGTGGCCGCGAGCCAGGAGCGAGTTCGTGAGCGAGCTGGCGAGCGCGATGACGGTGCGCGACATCGCCAAGCAGGCTGCCGAAACCATCCGGGCGCTGACCGACCTGACGGCTGAAGGCGTAGAGGTCGCGGGCCTCGACGATGCCCGCGAGGTGGTCGAGAGCCTGGAACGGATCGGCCAGCAGCTGCCGCAGATGTCGGAGCAGCTCGCCCGGATCATCGTGGTTGCGGGGGAGAACGGGCAGATCCGGCACAGCGCCGGCGAGGACCCGGAGTTCTCGGTCGCAGAGGCGGTGGAGGCGCTCGCCGCGGCCGGTCAGAGCGCCGACATGATGACCGCCGCACTGACCCAGGCATCCGAGACCCTGGCCGCGCTGCGCCCCACGCGCTAAGGTCGCCCGCCGAAACCGGCTCAGGCAGCCACGGCGGCGCAGTTCACGGCGCGGTTCACGGCAGGGCCGGGTAGCGCCCGCGGAAGCGGATCAGCGGCTTCGCCGAGTCGGTGATGTAGGCAATTCCGGTGACCTCGCCGATCACCAGCAGATGATCGCCGGCGGTCAGCCGTTCCCAGGCCGTGCAGTCCAGCGCCGCCAGCCCGCCGTCCGGGATCAGCGCCCCGGAGTGCTCGGCGCGCCGGTGCGGTACGCCCTCCAGCAGCAGCCGGGCGCTCGGCCTGCCCGCCGCGGCGAACCGGCCGGCCAGCGCCCGCTGGCCATCGGCGAGCACGGTGACCGCGAAGGTGTCGCACCGGCTGAGCACCTCGGCGAGGTAGGACTCACCCATGATGCTGGCCAGCACCAGCGGCGGCTCCACCGACACCGGGCAGAACGCGGAGACCGTGCTGCCGACATCGTCGCGGCCGTCGCGGACCGTGACCAGGGTCACCGCGGCGGCCAGCCCGGTAAAGGCCGCCGAGAGGTCAGCGGGCTGCACGCTCATGCCGTTGCGCTACCGGATGGTCCAGTCGCCCGGAAGCAGCAGCGGACCGCCGGCCGGGAGCCCCATCCGCGTCGCGACCTGGGCGAGCGGCCCCCAGCTCTCCGCCAGCCCCAGCGCCCACGCCGCCGCGGAGGCCCCGGCCGCGAGCGTCCCCGCAGCCGACGCCGCGGAGCGGTCCTCGCTGGACTCCTGTGGCCGCAGCCGGTCCATCGGGTTCGGCCGCGGATACACGCGCACCGGCGTGCCGGGGGCGAGCCCGGCCCGGCGGCGGGCGATCCGCTCGGCCAGTTCCACGCCGCCGATCTCGTCCACCAGGCCGTTGCCCGCCGCTTCGGCGCCGGTCCAGACCCGGCCGCGGGCGAGCTCGTCCACCCGCGCGTCGCTGAGGCGGCGGCCCTGGGCCACCTTCCCGGCGAAGTCGGTGTAGACATGATCGAGCCAGCTGTTGACCCGGTCCCATTCCGTCTCGGTGAACGGCTGCATCGCGGAGAACATCCGGGCGCGCTCGCCCTCGGCCACCGAGTCCGTGGTGACGCCCGCCCTGGTGAGCATGTCACCGAGCACCGGTTTGCCGCCGAAGACGCCGATCGACCCGGTCAGCGTTCCCGGCTGCGCGACGATCACGTCCGCCCCCGCCGAGATGAAGTAGCCGCCGGACGCGGCCAGGTCGCTCATCGACACCACCACCGGCTTCCCGGCGTTCCGGGCGGTTGCCACCGCCCGCCAGATGGTGTCGGACGCGACGTACGAGCCGCCGGGGCTGTTCACCCGGAGCACGATGGCCCGCACCCGCTCGTCCCGGATGGCCGCGCGGAGCGCCGCGGTGACCGTGTCCGATCCGGCCGCCCCGGATGCCGCCGGGCCACGGGCGCTGCGCCCGGACCGCAGCGCGCCGCTGACGGTAATGAGCGCGACGAACCGCTCCCGGGGGTTCGGCAGCCTGCGGGCGTTGCGGGCCAGCGCGCGGGCGCGCTGGTAGCGCCCCAGGTACTGCAGCTGCGCGTCCGGCCCGATCTCCTTACGGAGCTGGGCATACACCTCGTCGCGGTAGCCGAGCTCATCGACAAGCCCCGCCTGCACCGCCTCGGCGGCCAGGAACGGGCCGCGGTCGATGAGCTTGCGGACCTCGGCCGCGTCGATGCCCCGCCGCTGCCCGATCGCATCGGCGAGCTGGTGGGTGATCGACGCGGCGATCCGCTGCTGCATCTCGCGCTGCGGCGCGTCGAAGGCCCGTTCGGTGAAGGAGTTCGCCGCGCTCTTGTACTCGTACCGCTTGCCGAGCTGGTAGTCGACGCCGAGCTTGTCGAGCATGCCGCGGTAGAACCAGGACTCGAGCGAGATGCCGGTCAGCCCGACGTCACCCGAGGGCTGCAGCCAGATCCGGTCGAAGGCGGTGGCGAGGTAGTACGGCACGTTGCCGGGGGAGAACTCGCCGAACGACTCCGCCCAGGCCACCGTCAGCTTCCCAGCTTCCCGGAACGCGGTGATCGCCGCCCGAAGCTCCTGGACCTTGGCGAACCCGATCCGGCGCCCGCCCAGCTTTACGACCAGGGCCTTCACCCGCTCGTCGCCGCGGGCGCGGCGCAGCGCGTCGATGACCTCGGACAGCCGGTTGCGGCGATGGGTGAGCAGCGCCGAGAGGGGGTCTGCGGGAGGTTCCTCGGTGAGGCCCTCGGTCAGGTCCAGCTCCAGGATCAGCGGTGCGCTCCGCCGCTGCCGGAGCATGCTGACTCGTTCGGCAAGGCTGGTATCCGGCATAACGCCAGCTTAGGTCCCGGCGAACGCCGCGCGGCCGGCAATCCTTGTGTGGCTATACGCTCGCCATCGTGGCTGAGCGGGCCGGCCGGGCCAACGATACGGCGACGATCATCGTCGACGGCGCGAACGTGGTCGGCTCACGGGCGGACGGCTGGTGGAAGGACCGGCGCGGGGCCGCGGCCCGGCTGCGTGACGAGCTCACCCGGCTCGCCGACGACGGGACCGCGCTGCTACCGGCCGGAATGAGCGATTCGCCTGGCCAGGCGTACCCGGAGATCGTCCTCGTGGTCGAGGGCGCCGCCCGCACCACCACCGGCCCGGCCGTTGGATCGCGCCTGCGGGTGGTCGCGGCGCCCGGCTCGGGGGACGACACCATCGCCCGGCTGGCGGCGGAGATACCCGGCCCGCGGCTGGTCGTCACCGCGGACCGCGACCTGCGTCGCCGCAGTGCGGCCGCCGGCGCCCGGGTCATCGGCCCGCACTGGCTCCTCGCCCAGCTCGGTCTCCGGCGCTTATCCCCCGCTGTGGGCCCGAAATGTCTTGTATCGACCGGTTCCGATGACGATAACGGGGGATAAGCGCGCCAAGAGTCTGGTCCGGCGCTAGTCTGCGCGCCGCCAGCAGTACAGGTGCTCGGGCCGGCCGCCGCTGCCGTAGCGCAGCCGGAGCTCTACCCGGTCCATCTCGTGCAGATGGCTGAGGTAGCGCTGCGCCGTTGCCCTGCTCATCCCCGACCGCTCGGCCACCTCCGCAGCGGACATCGGGACGTCGGTACCAGCGAGCAGCCGTTCCACCGCTTCGAGGGTGTGGGCGGACCTGCCCTTGCCGCCGGACATCTGGTCCGGCGGGCGCAGCGCTCCGAACACGCGGTCGACGTTGCGCTGGTCCGGATGGCTGAGCGCGCTGAGCCGGGAGCGCATCTGGCGATACGACAGCAGCTTGTCGCGCAGTACCGGGAAGCCGAACGGCTTCAGCAGGTAATGCAGCGCGCCGCTTTGCATCGCCGCTCGTACGCTGTCGGCGTCCTTGGCGGCGGTGATGACGATCACGTCGGCCGGCGGATGCCCTTCCCGCCGCAGCTTGGCCACCAGTTCCAGCCCGTGCTGGTCGGGCAGGTACAGGTCGAGCAGCAGCAGGTCCGGGCGCAGCTTGTCCACGGCGTCAACGGTTTCGGCGGCGGAATGCGCCTCGGCGATCACCTCGAATCCGTCCACCTTCTGTACGTAGGCGGCGTGGATGGCGGCGACGCGGAAATCGTCGTCGACGACGATGGTGCGGATCATGCTGAGGCCGGCGCTTCCTCGGGCCGGCTCAGCTCGCCGTCGGCGGCCGCACCGGCTTCCCGATTACCCTCGGCGCCGGTGCCCCGGCGGTCCGGCGCGGCCGGGCCGACGGCGTTCGGGAGCACCGCGGTGAAGACCGCCCCGCCGTCGTGGTCCACAGTGATCACCCCGCCGCGCCGCTCCACCACCTGGCGGACGAGCGCCAGGCCGATTCCCCGGTGCGCGCCGCTGCGCGAGGACTTCGTCGTGACGCCGTCGGTGAAGATCGCATCACGCATGTGGGCCGGAACCCCGGGCCCGGAGTCCCGAACCCGGATCAGCAGCTCCGCGTCGGCGGAGACGACCGTCAGCTCCACCCAGCGTGGCTCCGGCTCCAGCGTCGCCGCCTCGATCGCGTTGTCGACCAGGTTCCCCACGACCGTCAGCACCTCGCTGGCATTCGCGATATCCGAGGTGACGTGGCTGTCGGGCGCGACCCGGAACTGGACGCCGCGCTCGTCGGCGAGAGAATGCTTGGCCAGAGTAAGCGCGACCAGCATCGGGTCCCGGATGGCGGCCTTGAGCTGGTCGGTGAGCCCGGCGCGGGCAGCGGAGACGTCGGTGACGAACCGGATGGCCTCGGAGTAGTGGCCCAGTTCGACCAGCCCGACGAGCGTGTGCAGCCGGTTCGCGAATTCGTGCGACTGGGCACGCAGTGTCTCCGTGAGGCCGATCGCGTCATCAAGCTGGCGCTTCAGGGTCTCCGATTCGGTCCTGTCCTGGAATGTGACCACCCAGCCGAGATGGCGGCGGTGATCGTGCCGGATCGGCATCCGGTTGGCAACGAGCACCCGGTCGCCCTGTACCACCAGCAGGTCGTTTCCCGGCGCCTCACCGGTCACCACCTCGGACAGCCTGCCCGGGGGGAGAACCTCCCGCAGCGGCCGGCCGAGGAAGTCCGAGGGTAGCTGCAGCAGCCGCCGCGCCGGGTCGTTGGCAAGCAGCACCCGCTGGTTCTTGTCGTAGCCGAGCACGGCTTCCCGGATGCCGTGCAGCATCGCCTCCCGCTCCTGCAGCATGGCGGCGATCTCCCGGAGCTCCAGGCCGAAGGTCTGCCGCTTGAGCCGCCGGGACAGCCCGAGTGCCGCGAGCGCGCCCACCGCCAGGACGATGAGGAGGTAGGCGGCGAGACCGGGCAACGCCCTGCCGAGCTGGCCGGTCACGGTGGTGGTGAGGAAGCCGACCGAGACCTCGCCGTCCAGCTTGCCGTGGTCGTAGATCGGGGCCTTGCCGCCGGCCACGATGCCCAGCGTGCCCTCCT
This sequence comes from Streptosporangiaceae bacterium, assembly GCA_051986485.1. Classification (GTDB taxonomy): domain Bacteria; phylum Actinomycetota; class Actinomycetes; order Streptosporangiales; family Streptosporangiaceae; genus JBPYFL01. Next base: position 39,464 of record JBPYFL010000005.1, read on the forward strand.
GGGTTCCGGTCCACGGCCTGCCGGTCTGGAACGGCTCGCTGGCCGCCGGTTCCGGATCGCCGTACCAGACGGGCGTGCCGATCAGGCTCGTGTTGGGGTGCGAGTACCTGATCCCGGCGGAATTGGTGATCACCACGAACTTCGCGCCCGTGCTCCGCATCGCCGCCATGGCCATCCGCTGCACGGGGCCGCCGGGGTCAGGTCCGCCCGGGCTCTCGGTCCCGATTGCCTGCTGCAGGCCGGGCTGCGAGGCGAGGCTCTCGGCCACGGCGAGGGCTCGCTGCTCGTACAGCTGGTAGAACTGCCGGTCCAGGTTCCACTTCACCACGAAGAAGCCGGCCGCCATCGTCGCTACCAGGATGACGACCTGCGTGATGACGACCTGGGTCGACAAGCGCTGCCGCAGCAGTCCTCGCAGGTGATGAGTCATGTGTTCCTACCGCACGCTGCTCGCGGATGTGGTTTCGGCGCGCTGGCGAAGGGTTTTCGAAGTGTAACAGCGGCGATTCCGGCACACGAGGTTATGACGCTTGCGCAGAACGAGCAAAATCCGCAGAACGAGCAGCGGCCTGCCAGCAGCCCGCGGTGAGAAAAACGAGCAGAACGCCATTCAGCGAGATTTACGCGGGATACGAACGCAAGAGTGACTTTGCCCGGAGTGGCTCGTACCGTTCATCCCGTGCACGCCTTTATTCTTTCGCTAGGCTTCGGCCTCGTCACAGCCTCCATACTGGCGCTGGCCTCGATGGGTCTCACGTTGCAGTTCGGCGTCACCAACTTCGTCAATTTCGCCTATGGCGACTTCCTGACGCTCGGTGCCTACATCGCCTGGACGGCTAACACCAAACTGCACCAGGGCATCTGGCTTGCCATGGTGATCGGCGCCGTGGGAATGGGCGTCCTCGCCGTCCTGTTCAACCAGTTCATCATCGGGCCGTTCGCGCGGCGCTTCGCGAACCTCTTCTATGTGGTCATCGTGACGTTCGGCCTTTCGCTGATCCTGCTCAACATGATCCAGGCGATCTGGGGGACCAGCTACCAGCAGTACCGCACCAGCACGCAGCGGCCGCTGCACATCGGCCCGCTGCTGCTCACCGCCGACCAGTTGATCATCATCGCCATCGGCGCCGTCCTGATGCTCGGCATCCACCTGCTGCTGACCAGGACGAAGCTGGGCAAGGCGATGCGGGCAATGTCGGACAACCCGTCGCTCGCGATGGTCAGCGGCATCAATACCCGTGCGGTCACCGCCATCACCTGGTTCCTGACCGGGGCGCTGGCCGGTCTGGCGGGCACGGTGCTCGGGCTGAACATCTCCAGCATCACGCCGTCAACCGGCGAGACTTTCCTCTTCGTCATCTTCGCCGCGGTCATCCTCGGCGGGATCGGCAAGCCGTATGGCGCGATGCTCGGTGCGCTCATCATCGGCCTGGCAACGGAGATCTCGGCAGTCGTCATCAATGCCGCTTACAAACTCGACGTTGCCTTCGCCCTGCTGGTTATCGCGCTGCTGGTACGTCCGCAGGGCCTGCTCGCGGCAAAAGGGAAGCACTGACAATGCAAATCGTATACTACGCGGTCACGCTGCTGTTCTTCTTCTTTGTTTACAGCATTCTGAACTGGGGGCTCAACCTGCAGTTCGGCCGGACCGGGATACTGAACTTCGCCTATATCGCGTTCGTGGCGGTCGGCGCCTATTTCAGCGGAGTGCTCAGCATGGGGCGGCCGGCCCCCGGATCGGGTCAGGCTTACATCCTCGGGGCCACTCTCCCGTTCCCCATCCCGCTGCTGGCCGGCGGGCTCGCCGCATCCGCGCTCGGGCTGCTGGTCGGGCTGGTCGCCTTCCGGCGGCTGCGCAGCGACTACCTCGCGATCGTGATGATCTCCCTGTCGATCGTGCTCTATGACGTCGTGACCAACTACGTGCCGTTGTTCGACGGCGCGGACGGGCTCAATGGCGTCCCGCAGCCGTTCACCGGTGCACTGCAACTGAACGCGAACAGCTTCATCTACGTCTTTACCGTCTTCGCCGGCCTGGTGGCTCTCGTCGGATGGTGGGTGATGAGCCGGATTACCCGCTCGCCGCTGGACCGGGTGTTCCGCGCCATCCGCGACGACCCGGACGTCGTCCGCGGCCTGGGCAGGAATGTCTTCCGTTACCAGATGCAATCGCTGCTGATCGGGTCCTTCTTCGCCGGCATCGGCGGCGGCCTGCTGATGGAGTTCGTCGGCGCGTTCAACACCAGCGCGTGGCTGACGCCGGAGACGTTCGTGATCTTCGCCGCGATCATCATCGGCGGGCTCGGCAACAACGTCGGCGCAATGGCGGGAGCTCTGGTCGTCCCGGTGATCTTCGTCGAGCTCCCCAAGTTCCTCCCGCAGCTCAGCGGGAACCCGTCACTGATCCCGGAGATCGACAACATGATCATCGGCGTGCTGCTGCTCCTCACCCTCTGGTTCCGGCCGCGTGGGCTCGTCCCGGAACGAAAGACGCGGTTCGACCGGCTGCTGCGGACGGGCCTGGGAGCCCGGCCCGAACCGGCCGCGGCCCCGGCGCACGGGAAGGAGGGCAGCCGTGCCTGAGATGGACCCAGCTCTCGGCTGCACCGGCCTGAACAAGAGCTTCGGTGGCGTCCAGGCCGTCCACGGCGCTGCATTCACCGTCCCGGCTGGTCAGGTCTGTGCTCTGATCGGGCCCAACGGGGCCGGAAAGAGCACCGCGGTCAACCTGATCTCGGGCACACTACGGGCGGACGGCGGCCAGGTCCGGCTGCGCGGCACCGACATCACCGGCTGGCCGCCCGACCGGATCGCCCGCGCCGGGCTGATCCGCACCTACCAGCTATCCCGCGAGTTCGGCCAGCTGACCGTGCTGGAGAACCTGATGGTCGCGCCGGTCAACCCGGTGGGCGAGTCGCTGTGGAACATCTTCGCCCGTCCGGGCCGGGTGCGGCGGGAGGAACGCCGCAACCTCCAGCGCGCGCTGGACACGCTGAACACGTTCGGGCTGTACGACCTCCGTGACAACTACGCGCGTGAGCTCAGCGGGGGGCAGAAACGGCTCCTCGAACTGGCCCGCTCGGTGATGGCCGCGCCCCGGGTGCTGCTGCTCGATGAGCCGATGGCCGGGATCAACCCGGCCCTGATCGACAAGATCGGCGAGCACATCCTCGGCCTGCGGGACGACGGCGTCACGATCTTGATGGTCGAACACAACCTGGCCGTCGTCGAGCGGATCTGCGATCACGTGATCGTGATGGCCGAGGGAGCGACGCTGGCCACCGGCCACATGTCACAGCTGCGTGCGGACCCCGAAGTCATCCGCGCCTACCTGGGAGGTGCGCTCAGTGACAGCGCTGCAGGCTGAGAACATCACCGCCGGCTACGGCCGGGTGCCGATCATCCGGGACGTCTCGGTGACGGTCGACGACGGTGCGCTGGCCGCGATCGTCGGCCCCAACGGTGCGGGCAAGTCGACGTTCGCCAAGGCGGTCTGCGGGGTGATCCGGCAATCGGCGGGGCGCACCCGCATCGGCGACCGGGACATCACCGGAATGCCCGGTCACCTGATCGTGCGGCACGGCCTGGCGTACGTCCCGCAGAACCAGAACGTGTTCGCTTCCCTCACGGTCACGGAGAACCTCGAGATGGGGGCGTTCACCCGCAAATCGGGCATGCGCCAGCGCATCGCCGAGGTGCTCGACGTTTTCCCGGACCTGCGCAAGGCCACCGGGAAACGAGCCGGAGTGCTGTCCGGCGGCCAGCAGAACATGCTCGCGATGGCGCGGGCGCTGATGCTCGATCCCCGGGTGGTCGTCCTGGACGAGCCGACGGCGGGCCTTTCCCCGGCCTACACGTCCGTGGTCTGGGAGCAGATCAGGCGGATAACGCAGACCGGGACGGCCGCCCTCGTCATCGAGCAGAACGTGGACCGGGCCCTGGCCGACGCGGGCTACGTGTACGTGCTCGTTGCCGGCGCCAACCACGTCGCCGGACCGGCGAGGCAGGTGGCGGCACTCGACCTGGCAGCGATCTTCCTCGGCCACGACGCGGATAAAGAAAGGATCCAGTGAGGACATTGGGCAGGGCGAGACCACGACACCGCGGCCGGTGGGCCGCAGCGGCCGTCGCGGCGGCCGGAGCGATCATGCTTGCCGGGTGCGGTTCGTCGTCCGGGAGCGGCAGCAGCGGCGGGACGATCACCTTCGGCCAGCTGCTGCCGTTCACCGGGGCGAAAGCAGAGCTGTCGACCTGGGCGACGCACGGCGATGCCGCCGCGATCTACGATGTGAACTCGGCCGGCGGGGTGATGGGCAAGAAGCTGAAGGTCGTCAGCGCGGACACCAGCGGCGACGCGGTGGACGCGGTGCCGGCGCTGCGCAAGCTGCTGATCTCCAGCCCGTCCTTCATCGTCGGGCCGTTCTCGCTGACGGCGATGGCGGTCATCAACCAGTTCAGCTCGAACCACGTGGTGGACTACGTGATCGGCGGAACCACGCAGCTTGATCACATGAGCCAGAAGTACGTCTACCGCACCACCGCCTCGGACTCGGCGGAGGTCGTCGCGATGGCGTATTACGCCATCCACCACGGCTACACGCGGGCCGCCTACATCTTCGACAACTCGTCGAACACCCAGGGTCTCGTCCAGCCCCTCACCAAGGCGTACGAGAAGCAAGGTGGCACGGTGGTCGCGAACGAGACCGTCGTTCCGGACCAGAGCTCCTACAGCTCCGACATCACGGCCGCCTTCGCCAAGCACCCTCAGGTCGTCTTCGCGGCGTTCGACCAGCAGACGGCCACCACCGTGTTCTCGGACATGCGCCAGCTCGGTGACCTGAACGTGCCGGTCGTCGGCGAGGACGTGCTCGGCTCACCCGGCTACGCCAAGGCGATGGGCCAGCCGCAGTCGTCGAAGTCCCTGTATTCGGTATCCGGCGCCTCACCGGGCGGGCCGGCGTACCAGCACTACCTGGACGACTACGCCGCCGTGTACCACACCAGGCAGATCCTCAGCTCCTCCTACAACATGTACGACTCGGTGATCATCTCGGCGCTCGCGATGACCGCCGCCAAGTCGACTGATCCCTCGGTGTGGGTGAACGACATCAACAAGGTGTCGAACCCGCCGGGAACCAGCTGCTACACGTACGCGTCCTGCGTGGCGCTGCTCAAGCAGGGAAAGAAGATCAACTACTCCGGGGCGACCGGGCCGGAGGACTTCAACGGCTTCCACAACTCGTTCAGCGGTTTCGCGGTCTCCGGATTCAACAGCTCAGACCAGCTCGTTCAGTCCAGCTACGTGACCCCCGAGCAGGTGCAGGCCAACACCGGCTGACCAGAAGGAGCGGTACAGCGGTTCAGCGGGCCCGCCGCAACGGCGGGCCCGCTGCTAGTCCTCGGGGGTGAGCCAGAGGACGGCGAGCGGGGGAAGGGTGAGCGTGGCCGAAGCGGGCAGGCCGTGGCAGGGCTCGTCCACCGCGGTCACGACGCCGAGGTTGCCGACGCCGCTGCCGCCGTATACGGCTGCGTCGGTATTGACGGCCTCCCGCCACCGGCCCGCGTGCGGAAGCCCGATCCGGTAACGCTCGTGCGGCACGCCCGCGAAGTTCGCGACGCAGGCCAGCACCCGGTTCCCGGCTCCCGGCGCTGGGGTCCGGGCCGGCTGCGTGGCCGGCCCAGCGGACGCGGCAGCGGCCGGTTCGGCCGATGTGGCGGGGGCCGGCGCGGGCGCTGCCGGGGGTTCAGCGGTTCCTCGCGCCGCCGGGCCGCCGGCGAAGCGGAGGAAGGAGATCACGTTCCCGCTTGAGTCGTTCGCGTCGATCCAGGCGAAGCCGTCCGGCGACGAGTCCAGCCGCCACAGTGCGGGGCTGGCGCCGTAAACGCCGTTGAGATCGCGGGTGAGCTGCTGCACCCCGCGGTGCATCTCATCATCGAGGGACCACCAGTCCAGCCCACGGGCCTCCGACCATTCGGCCCCCTGGCCGAACTCCGAGCCCATGAACAGCAGCTGCTTGCCCGGGTGCGCCCACATGAACGCGAGCAGCGCCCGCAGCCCGGCGAAACGCCGCCAGTCGTCCCCCGGCATCTTGCCGAGCAGCGATCCCTTGCCGTGCACGACTTCGTCATGCGACAGCGGCAGTACGTAGTTCTCGCTGAACGCGTAGATCAGCGAGAACGTCAGCTCGTTGTGATGGAAGCCGCGGTACATCGGGTCGTGGGCGAGGTAGTCGAGGGTGTCGTGCATCCAGCCCATGTTCCATTTGAAGCCGAACCCCAGGCCGCCGAGGTGCACCGGCCGGGTGACGCCGGGCCAGGCGGTGGATTCCTCGGCGATCATCGTGATGCCCGGGTGCCGGCGGTAGCAGGTGGCGTTGACCTCCTGCAGCAGCGAGATCGCGTCCAGGTTCTCCCGGCCGCCGAGGGAGTTCGGCAGCCACTCGCCCGCTTTGCGGGAGTAGTCGAGGTAGAGCATCGAGGCGACCGCGTCCACCCGCAGCCCGTCGGCGTGGAACTCCTCCATCCAGTACAGCGCGTTGGCCACCAGGAAGTTGCGCACCTCGCGGCGGCCGAAGTCGAAGATCAGGGTGCCCCATTCCGGGTGCGCGCCGCGGCGCGGGTCGGCGTGCTCGTACAGCGGCGTGCCGTCGAAGTTCGCCAGCGCCCAGTCGTCGCGCGGGAAGTGCCCGGGAACCCAGTCGAGGATGACGCCGATGCCCGCCTGATGCAGCCGGTCCACCAGGTACCGGAAGTCATCGGGGGTGCCGAACCGGGCGGTCGGCGCGTAGTAGGAGGTCACCTGGTAGCCCCACGACCCGCCGAACGGGTGCTCGGCGACCGGCAGGAGTTCCACGTGGGTGAAACCCATCTCGGTGACGTAGGCGGTGAGCTCCTCGGCGAGCCGCCGGTACGACAGGCCCGGCCGCCATGACCCGAGATGAACTTCGTAGATGCTAAACGGCTCCCGCGTCATCTCCCGCCGCGAACGTGCCTCCAGCCAGTCCGCGTCCCCCCAGGCGTAGCGGCTGGCCGCGACGACCGACGCGGTCTCGGGCGGGCACTCGGCGGCGCGGGCCATCGGGTCCGCCTTGGCCCGCCGCGCACCGTCCGGCCCGGTTATCTCGAACTTGTAGCGGTCACCGTCGCCGGGCCCGGGAACGAACAGCTCCCACACCCCGGTGCCGCCGAGCGAGCGCATCGGGTGGCCACGGCCGTCCCAGTAGTTGAAGTCGCCGATGACGCGGACGCCGCGGGCGTTCGGGGCCCACACCGCGAAGGCCGTTCCGCTGACGCCGGCGAGCCGGCGCGGATGCGCGCCGAGCACCTTCCACAGCTGCTCGTGCCGGCCTTCGCCGATCAGGTGCAGGTCGACCTCGCCCAGGGTGGGCAGGTGGCGGTACGGGTCGTCGGTGATGGTCTCCGGGCCGTTGCTGCCGTCCGGCGCCGGGTAGGTCGCCGCGATCCGGTAGTCGGGAATGGTGCCGGCGGCGCGATCTGTGCCGTCAGTGCCGTCAGCGCCGTTTGCGCGGTCAGTGCCGTCTTGGGGCGCCGCGTCGGCGGGGAGCGTCGCCTCGAACACGCCCTGGTGCAGGTGCTCCATCGGGAACCGCCGGCCGGCCGTCAGCACGACGGCGGCAGAGGTGGCCATCGGCCGCAGGGTCCGCACGATGGTGCCGTCCGGCCCGGGGTGGGCGCCGAGCACCGAGTGCGGGTCGTGGTGCTGGCCGGCCACGATGGCCTCTATGACGGCCTTGGTCTGGTCGTTGCTGAGCTGCGTCATGGTGGTCAGGCAGCGCTCTCCGTGGTCAGTGAGTCGAGCGGGATCGACAGCCAGGACGGCCGGTTCCTGGCTTCGTACATCACTTCGTAGACGGCCTTGTCGAGTTCGAACGCCCGCAGCGCGGTTCCGCTGCGCCGCGGGTCGGTACCGGTCGCCTCGGCGTAGCCGTCGCAGAAAGCTCCCCGGTTGCGCCTGGCCCAGGCGCGGGCGAGGCCGGTCAGCTCATCTTCGTGCGGGTTGCCGACCAGCTGGTAGCGCGCCGCGTACTCGAAGGAGCGGAGCATCGCCGCCACGTCCCGCAGCGCGGGGGCCATCGCCCGCCGCTCGGCAAGCGGCTTGGCGGGCTCGCCTTCGAAATCGAGCACCACCCAGCCCGAGTCGGTGCGCACCACCTGGCCGAGGTGGTAGTCGCCGTGGATCCGCTGGACGATGAGCGGATCGCCGGTCTTCGCCAGGTCCCCGAACGCCGCGCCGATCTCGTCGGCATGCTTGGCCAGGCTGGGCACCGTCGCGCACGCCACGTCGAGCCGCCGGTACATCGTCTCTGCCAGGTCGCGGAGGGTGTCCTCCGCCATCTGCGCGGTGCCGAAGGCCTCGGCGAGGTCGCGGTGCACCTCGGCGGTGGCGGTGCCGAGACGGTGCGCCTCGGCCGCGAAGTCGCCGCCGGCCTCGGCCGGCGAGGCCACCTCCGCGGCGTAAAGATCACGCACCGAGGTGCCTGCCAGCGACCAGCCGTCGGTGGCGGTCGGCAGGAACCGGGACATGATCGCGAGTATGGTGACGTCGCCGTCCAGCTCGGTCTCCATCCAGCCATACGGCGGGGCGACGTGCGATGACCCGAGCTTGGCGAGCGCGCTGGTCAGTTCCAGATCGGGGTTCGGCCCGGGGGAGACGCGGCGGAACAGCTTGAGGATCGCGTCCTCGCCGAACACCAGGCTGGTGTTGCTCTGCTCGCCGGGTATCGCCAGGCTCTCCAGCCCGGTATCGATCCCGGCGCCGGGGATGCGGCGGAACCGGACCGGCCCGACGCTCTCCTCGGCGGCGAAGCCGCGCAGCAGCACGGCGGTCAGCTCGCTGTCGTGCGCGGCGTCGTACAGCACCGCGGGCCCGGGGATGTCGCCGATCTTGGCGTGGTCGAGCCGGTCCGGCAGGGTCGCGCGGACACCAACGAGCACCTGGTACCGGTCGACGCCGTCGGCGGAGTAGACGGCGACGATCAGATGCCGCAGCGCCGGATCGCCGGCCGCGAGCTCGGTGTCGGCGACGATCGCCACGTCCCGGATGGCCTGGCCTTTACCGGCGAACCAGCGCTGCGCCGGCAGCCAGCGGGCCAGAGCTTCCTCGATCAGCGCGACTCACCCTTTCCGCATCCAGGTCTCCCACGCCGGCGGTGCCTCGCCCGTTGACTGCCGCGAGCGTGCGGGCTGAGACGACCGCATCGGATAGAGCGGCATGGTGGGCGTGAACGCCGCCTCGGCCGGTTCGGGCGGCTCCGGGAGCTGGAACCAGTAGAAGCCGTGGCCGGGGAGCGTCAGCAGGTAGCTGAGTTCCCCGATCGCCGGGAACGGAACCCCGCCCATGCACTCGATGGGCGTGATCCCCTTGAACCGGCGCAGATCCAGCTCGACCGGCTGCGGGAACCGGGACAGGTTATTCACGCAGAGTATCCGGTCCGAGCCGTCCGGCCCGGCGCCCTCCCAGCCGTGCCGTTCGGAGTTGTACTCGCGGACGAAGGCGAACACGCTCGGATTGGACGATGGCAGCTCCTGGCAGCTGCCGAGGCCGAAGACCGGGTGCCGTTTGCGGATCTCGATCATCCGGCGGGTCCAGTTGAGCAGCGAATTCGCGTTCTTCTGCTGTGCCTCGACGTTGAGCCCCTGGTAGCCGTAGATCGGGTCCATGATCAGCGGCAGGTACAGCCGGCCCGGGTCGCAGTTGGAGAAGCCGGCGTTGCGGTCCGGCGTCCACTGCATCGGGGTCCGCACCCCGTCCCGGTCGCCCAGCCAGATGATGTCGCCCATCCCGATCTCGTCGCCGTAGTACATCACCGGCGACCCGGGCAGCGACAGGAGCAGGGCGGTGAACAGCTCAAGCTGGTTGAGGTCGTTGTCGAGCAGCGGCGCGAGCCGGCGCCGGATGCCGATGTTCGCCTTCATCCGCGGGTCCTTGGCGTACTCCGCGTACATGTAGTCCCGCTCTTCGTCGGTGACCATTTCCAGCGTGAGCTCGTCGTGGTTGCGCAGGAAAATTCCCCATTGGCAATTCCGCGGGATCTCCGGAGTCTGCGCCAGGACCTCCGAGATCGGGTAGCGCTGCTCCCGCCGGACCGCCATGAAGATGCGCGGCATCAATGGGAAGTGGAATGCCATGTGGCATTCGTTGCCGCCGGTCTCGGCGTCGCCGAGATAGTCCACCACGTCCGAGGGCCACTGGTTCGCCTCGGCGAGCATGACCCGGTCCGGGTACAGCCGGTCCACCTCGGCACGGACCCGCTTCAGGTACTCGTGCGTCTCCTTCAGGTTCTCGCAGTTCGTTCCCTCGCGCTCGTACAGGTAGGGGACGGCGTCGAGCCGGAACCCGTCGATGCCGAGGTCCAGCCAGAACCGCAGCACCTCCAGCATCGCCTCCTGAACCTGCGGGTTCTCGTAGTTGAGGTCCGGCTGGTGGGAGAAGAAGCGGTGCCAGTAGTACTGGCCGCGGACCTGGTCGTAGGTCCAGTTGGACTGCTCGGTGTCGACGAAGATGATCCGGGCGTCGGAGTACTTGTCGTCGGTGTCCGACCACACGAAGAAGTCGCCGAACGGCCCGTCCGGGTCGCGGCGCGAGGCCTGGAACCACGGGTGCTGATCGCTGGTGTGGTTCATCACCAGGTCGGAGATGACGCGGATGCCCCGCTTGTGCGCCTCCTCCACCAGTTCCACGAAGTCGCCGATGTTCCCGAACTCGGGCAGCACGCTCATGAAGTCGGCGATGTCGTATCCGCCGTCGCGCAGCGGCGATTTGTAGATCGGCAGCAGCCAGAGGCAGTCGATTCCGAGCCACTGCAGGTAATCCAGCCGCGAGGTGAGGCCGCGCAGATCGCCGGTGCCGTCGCCGTTGGCATCATGGAAGCCGCGGACGAGGACCTCGTAGAACACGGCGCGTTTGAACCAGTCGGGGTCACGTGGCGTGTCGAACGAGGCCGTGTCCGGCACTGGCTCGGTGATCATGGGCGAGAAGGCCGACGGAATCGGGCCGGTGGTGCCCGGGTCTGGCTTTGTCACCACTCGCGTCTCCCAGGGGCTGCGGATGCGCTGGCTGCTGGCTGTCTTTGCACTTGTGCCCGATCCGCCGGGCCGCAGTCGGCTCGGCCGGTGCCGAAATGGGCACCTAACCGCGGCGTCAGGGGCGGGCCGGGCGGACCGTGAAGATATGCGCCGGCGTCACCGCGGGGTCGAGGCGCACGTAATTCGCGCTGCCCCAGCGATACGACTCACCGGTCAGTTCGTCTGTCACGTCAAGTTCCTCACCGGCTCCGCAGCCGAGAACGCCGGGATCCAGCCACGCCGTCGCCTCGTGCGCCTGGTGCGGGTCGGTATTGACGACGACCAGCACCGTATCGGCTCGGGCACCCGTCACGCGCTTCGAGAAGCAGAGCAGTTCGGGCTGATCGACGTAATGGAAGCGTAGGTTACGCAAATAGTGCAGCGCAGGGTGTTCGCGCCGGATCGTGTTGAGTTTGCCGAGAAAGCCGGCGATGCTCTGCCCGCTGCGCTCCGCGCCGGCCCAGTCCCGCGGCCGGTACTGGTACTTCTCCGAATCCAGGTACTCCTCGCTGCCCGGCCGCAGCGGGAGGTTCTCGCACAGTTCGAAGCCGGAGTAGACGCCCCAGGCGGGCGAGAGCATCGCGGCGAGAACGGCACGGACCTTGAACGCGGCCTGCCCGCCGTATTGCAGGTATTCGCTCAGGATGTCGGGGGTGTTGGTGAAGAAGTTCGGCCGCATGTAGGCCGCCGCGGGTCCGGCCAGTTCCCGCAGGTACTCCTCCAGCTCGGGCGCCGTGTTGCGCCAGGTGAAGTACGTGTAGGACTGGTGGAAGCCGATCTTGGCCAGCGCCTGCATCATCGCCGGGCGGGTGAAGGCCTCCGCCAGGAACAGCACGTCCGGGTCGGTGTCGGCGATATCCCCGAGCAGCCGCTCCCAGAACGACAGCGGCTTGGTGTGCGGGTTGTCCACCCGGAAGATCCGCACGCCGTGATCGATCCAGTGCCGGACGACCCGCAGCACCTCGGCGTAGATGCCGTCCGGGTCGTTGTCGAAGTTGAGCGGGTAGATGTCCTGGTACTTCTTCGGCGGGTTCTCGGCGTAGGCGATCGATCCGTCGGCCCGGGTGGTGAACCACTCCGGGTGCTCCTTCACCCACGGGTGATCCGGTGCGGCCTGCAGCGCGAGGTCCAGCGCGACCTCCAGGCCGAGCGCCCGCGACCGGACGACGAACGCGTCAAAGTCCGCGAGCGTGCCGAGATCGGGGTGAACCGCGTCGTGGCCGCCATCGGCCGATCCGATCGCCCAGGGCGACCCGGGATCCTCCGGCCGGGCGCCGAGCGTGTTGTTGCGGCCCTTTCGCTCGGTGAACCCGATGGGATGGATCGGCGGCAGGTACACGACGTCGAAGCCCATCGCGGCGACCGCATCCAGCCGCCGGGCCGCCGTGCGCAGCGTCCCCGGCACCGGTTCCCTGCGGCCCAGCGGGTCGGTGCGCACTCCCTCGGAGCGGGGGAAGAACTCGTACCACGCCCCGTACAGCGCCCGCTCCCGGTGCACGACGACCGGGTAGCGCTTGGAACGGGTGAGGAGATCGCGGAGCGGGAACTCGTCGAGGATCGCGACGATCTCCGGGTCGTTGGCCACCGACAGCCGGTCCCACGGCGGGATGGTCGCGTCCCGCAGCCGGTCGGCGAGTGCGGTCAGGGCCTCCCGGTCAGCCCGCGCGAGCCGTTTTGCCGCCCGGTCGAAGAGCGCGGCGCCCTCGGCGAACATCAGCTCGACGTCCTGGCCGCGCGGGACCTTGATGCCAGCGTCGTGCCGCCAGTGCGCGATTGGGTCCCCCCACGCCTCGACGTGGTAATGCCACAGCCCCTCGGCGGTGACCGTGACATCGGCGGCGAGCCGGTCCGTCCCGGGGACCAGCTCATGCATCCGGGTCAGCGGTCCGGCCGCGCCCGCGGGATCGCGCAGGACGACGCCGGCTCCGAGCATCTCGTGGCCCTCGCGGAACACGGTCGCGGAGACCTCGAAGGTCTCGCCCGCCACGGCTTTGGCCGGCCACCGCCCGCACTCCACCACGGGCTGGACATCGAGGATGGGTATGCGTCCGATCACTGCCCGAAGCCTACCCATCCGGGCCGCCCGGCCGCCGGTAAGGACCCCGATCGGGATTCATATTTCCGCCATTGGTTCCCGGCCGGTTTTTCCGCCATTGGTTCCCGGTCCGCCGGCGCCACCACATAGGGTCACTGACCGTGAGAGCCATCCGCCGGTTCACCGTCGCCGCTGTGCTGCCCGGGCCGCTCGCGCCCCTGAGCGAGCTGATGCTGAACCTCCGATGGTCGTGGCACCCGGAGACGACCGACCTGTTCGCCGCCATCGACCCGCAGCGGTGGGAGGAATGCGGCCACGACCCGATCCGGCTGCTGGGCGAGGTGTCGCCCGCCCGGCTGGCGCAGCTCTCCCAGGACCCGGAATTCCGGCGGCGGCTGGCCGGCGCGGCCGACGACCTGCACGAGTACCTGTCGGGTCGGCACTGGTACCAGGCGGTCGCGTCGCTGGGCTCCGGCGGGACCGGGCCCGGCGGCGGGAACGGCGGGCCGGCCTCGGTCGCCTACTTCTCCCCGGAGTACGGCATCACGGCGGCGCTGCCGCAGTACTCCGGCGGGCTCGGGATCCTGGCCGGTGATCACCTGAAGACCGCCAGCGACCTCGGCGTCCCGCTGATCGGTGTTGGCCTGCTGTACCGGCACGGATATTTCACCCAGTCGCTGTCCGCGGAGGGCTGGCAGACCGAGCGGTACCCGGTTTCCGACCCCAACGGGATGCCGCTGACCCGGCTGCGCGACAACTCGCCGGGCGGGGACGGGCAGCCGGTGCGGGTGACCGTCCGGATGCCCGAGGGCCCGCCACTCGCCGCGCAGGTGTGGGTGGCGCAGGTGGGCCGGGTCCCGCTGCTGCTGCTCGACTCCCATGTCGCCGGAAACGAGCCGTCGCTGCGCCAGGTGACCGACAGGCTGTACGGCGGCGGCGGCGAGCACCGGCTCCGCCAGGAACTCCTGCTCGGCATCGGCGGGGTCCGGGCGGTCCGGGCCTTCTGCTCGATCACCGGGCACCCGGCGCCGGAGGTGTTCCACACCAACGAGGGCCACGCCGGGTTCCTCGGACTGGAGCGGATCCGCGAATACATGGGCGAGGGTCTCACCTTCGACGAGGCGTTGGAGGTATCCCGGGGCGGAACGGTATTCACCACGCACACTCCGGTGCCGGCGGGCATCGACCGGTTCCCGCGCACGCTCATCGAGCGTTACGTCGGCTCCGACGGGGCGCTGGGCCCGGCCGCGAGCCCGGGACCGGACCACGACGGCGGCGCCGCCCGCGGCGCCGCCCGCGGCGGCCCTCCCGCGGACCGGGTTCTCGCGCTCGGCGCGGAGACCTACCCCGGCGGCGATCCCGAGGTCTTCAACATGGCCGTGATGGGCATGCGGCTCGCGCAGCGGGTCAACGGGGTGAGCCGGCTGCACGGCGAGGTGAGCCGGGAGATGTTCGGCGGCCTGTGGCCCGGGTTCGACGTCAGCGAAGTGCCGATCGGCTACGTCACCAACGGGGTGCACGCGCCGACCTGGGTGGCGCGCGAGGTTCTCGACCTGGCCAGGAGCGAGATCGGCCCGGAGCTCACCGAGCGCGCCCGCGGCTGGGAACGGATCGCCGACATGCCCAGCGAGCGCATCTGGGACCTCGGCCGGCTGCTGCGCGGCCGGCTGGTCCAGTTCGCCCGGCAGTGGCTGCATGACTCCTGGCGGCAGCGCGGAGCCAGCGACGCCGAGCTGTCGTGGATCGGTTCGGTGCTGGACGACGACGTCCTGACCATCGGCTTCGCCCGCCGCGTGCCGTCCTACAAGCGGCTCACGCTGATGCTCCGCGATCCGGACCGGTTGCGCGCCCTGCTGCTCGACCCCCGGCGGCCGGTTCAGATCGTCATCGCGGGCAAGGCGCACCCGGCGGACGAGGGCGGCAAGCGGCTGATCCAGCAGATGGTGCGGTTCGCGGACGACCCGGAGGTCCGGCACCGGATCGTGTTCCTGCCGGACTACGACATGGAACTCGCCCAGGCGCTGGTGCAGGGCTGCGACGTCTGGATGAACAACCCGCTGCGTCCGCTGGAGGCATGCGGCACCTCCGGGATGAAATCCGCGCTGAACGGCGGGCTCAACCTGTCGATCCGGGACGGCTGGTGGGACGAATGGTTCGACGGCGCGAACGGCTGGGAGATCCCGTCCGCCGCCGGCGTGGAGGACGCCGACCGCCGCGATGACCTCGAGGCCGCCGCCCTGTACGACCTGATCGGCCAGCACGTGGTGCCGATGTTCTACGAGCGGGACGCCGACGGACTGCCCCGGCGGTGGATCGAGATGGTCCAGCACACGCTCAGCTCGCTCGGCCCGAAGGTGCTGGCATCCCGGATGGTCCGGGAGTACGTGACCGACCTGTACACCCCGGCGGCGCGATCCACGCGGGCGCTCGCGGCGGCCGGGCCCTCGGGCGAGCCGTACGGCGGGGCGCGTGAGCTCGCGGCCTGGAAGCAGCGGATGTTCAAGGCGTGGCCCGGCGTCCGGGTGGAGCACGTCGAGGCCGAGGCCGCGGCCGGTGACGAACTGCGGCTGGGCTCGCGGCTGAACGTCCGGGCCACGGTCGCGCTCGGGACGGTCCCGGCCGGTGATGTGACGGTCGAACTGGTCTGCGGCCGCGCTGGTGAGGACGATGAGATCGTCGAAGCGGCGCACGTCCCGCTGTCGCCGCAGGACGGTCCGGAACCGGCGGACGGCGGGACGGTGCGGTACGCCGGTTCGGTCGAGCTGGAGCGGCCCGGGCCGTTCGGCTATACGGTCCGGGTGCTGCCCCGGCATCCGCTGCTGACCGTCCCGGCCGAGATGGGGCTGGTGGCGATGCCGGACGCTCCCGTCGGAATGCTTAACGGCGACCTGCGGTAGCGGCGAACCCGCCGGTCTCCGCGGCCGGCGATCCCGCGGCCGGCACCGGCAGAACTAGGATCGAATCCGCGATGACCGAGCCAGACAACGCCACCCCGTCCTTCGACATGGTCGCGGCCGCGCTGCGCGCCGACAGCGCCGACGTCGCGGCATATGCCCGGGTTCTGTCCGAGACCCTCGGCGATTCGCTTCCGCCGGGCTCGGTCACGGTCGAGCGGGAGCGGAGCATGGCCGACCGGATGCGCGGCCGCGTCGGCGAGGTGCGGAAGATTACCGTGCGCCTCGGCGAACAGGTGATGACCCTCGGCATCTCGCACGGGCGGCCGACCGCGGAGATCTGCCGCGAGGTCCGCGGGGTGGTTCTCTCCCGGCAACCCGCGCAGTTCCCGGAATGGGCCGACGCGCTCGCCCGCGCGCTGGTCGGGCACGCTGAGGAGAACGCGCGCGCCGCCGAGGCGCTGCGCCGGCTGGTCACCGGCGGCTGAGCGCTCGGTACACGGTTGCGACGGGCCGCGCCCGCCGGTGTAACATCCGGGGTTACTCACGAGTAAGAGCGTCCCATCCGCAGCCTGGCCGAAGGAGGCCGCACGTGACCCTCGCCTATGACCGCGCAGGCTCCGGGCCGCCGCTGGTGCTGATGCACGGGGTCGGCCACCGGCGGCAGGCGTGGACGCCGGTACTGGAGCGGCTGACACCGCACCGCGAGGTGATAACCGTCGACCTGCCCGGGCACGGTGAGTCGCCGCCGCTGGACGTGCGGAAGCGCTCGGCGACGGAGGCGCTGGAGGAGGAGCTCACCGCGACGCTGCTAGAACTCGGCCTGGACCGGCCGCACGTGGCCGGCAACTCACTCGGCGGCCGGCTCGCCCTGGAGGCCGGTGTCCGCGGCCACGCCGCGTCGGTGACGGCGCTCTCCCCCGCCGGGTTCTGGCGCGGCGAGCGCGACCTCGGGTACACGAAAGCGATCTTCCGCAGCATGCAGGCCGCCGGGAAGGGGATCAGGCCGTTCGCGCCGGCGCTGGCGCGGTCGACGGCGGGCCGGGCGCTGATGTACGGCCCGATCGTCCACAAGCCGTCCCGGATGAGCCAGGAGCAAGCCACCGACGACATCGCGGCCTTCCTCGGTGCTCAGGAGGCGCTGAAGGCGATCCTGGACACCGCCACCCCGTTCACCGACCAGATCCCCGGCGACATTCCGGTAACGATCGGCTGGGGCACCCGTGACCGCCTGCTGCGGCCGCATCAGGCGCGCATCGCGAAGGAACGGCTGCCCGGCGCGCGGCTGGTTCCGCTGCCCGGCTGCGGGCACGTGCCGATGACCGACAACCCGGAGCTGGTGGCCGACGTGCTGCTGCAGGGCAGCGCCGCACGGACGGAGGAGAGCCGGCCCGCCACCGGTTGAGGCGCGGGAACGCACGCCGGGGATCGCGGGCCGCGTGGGCCCCGGTACTTGTGATGTTCCTGGGACCTTGCTGGGAGCGGGACCCGGAGCCCGGACTATCCCGTAGTCTGCTTAAACGATGTCCCTTCAGGACGCACTGCCGGACAGGCTAGGACCGTACCGCCTGCTCGACCGGATCGGGGAAGGCGGCATGGGGGTCGTGTACCGCGCCGCCGACATGGATAACCGGCTGGTCGCGATTAAAGTGCTGCGCGCGAACGTCGCCGGTGATGCGATCGCCCGCCGTCGGCTGGCGCGTGAGGTCGAGACGATGCGGCGGGTGCGCAGCCCGTTCGTCGCCGAGGTCCTCGACGCCGACGTGACCGGGCACGTGCCCTACATCGTGACCCGGTACGTGCCGGGGCGCACGCTCGAGCAGATCGTCAGCGAGAACGGCCCGCTGCACGGTCAGCAACTGCAGCGGCTGGCCACCGGCCTCGCGGCCGCGCTGGCCGCGACCCACGCCGGCGGCGTCGTGCACCGGGACCTCAAGCCGGGAAACGTCATGCTGGTGGACGGATCCCCGGTGATGATCGACTTCGGCATCGCGAGGGCCGGGGACACCACTCATCTCACCCAGTCCGGGATGTTCATGGGGACCCCGGCGTACCTGGCGCCCGAGGTGATCGAGGGCGGGCCGTGCGGGCCGTCGTCGGACGTCCAGTCGTGGGGGGCCACGGTGGCCTTCGCCGCGACCGGGCACCCGCCGTTCGGCACCGGTCCCTACGAGGCCGTCTTCTACCGGATCCTGAATGGGAGACCGGACCTGGCCGGGGTGCCGGAGCCGCTGCTGACCCTGGTCAGCGCCGCGATGTCCCGTGACCCGGCGCAGCGCCCGCCCGCGCAGTGGCTGGCCGGCCAGGTGGCCAAGCTGGACCTCAGCCCGGCGGGCGCCGCCGAGGCGGCGGCCACGGCGACCGCGCTGGCCCGGACGGCCGGGCCCGCCCCGTTCGGCCTCCCGCCCGGACCGGGCCCGCAGATGCCCGGCGCGACGTGGGGGCCGCCGGACGGCCACAACGGTGCGCCCTCCGGTGCGCACCCGCTCACCCGGATCCGGCCGGAACGGTACGCCGACGTGCTGCCGCCGGTCCAGTACCCGCCAGGCGAGCCCCCGGGCATGCCCCGGGAAGCCGTGTGGCCCCCGGCAGATGCCGTGGACCGCAGCCGCTGGGGGCCCCGTCCGCACCGGTTGCTGAGCCTGGCCCTGCTCGTCGCGGGCTGCTCCCTGGCGGCACTGTTTCCGGTGGTGGGAACGGCCATCGTGCTCGGTGTGATCACCCTGCTGCGGGCCGGCGACCGCGCCTTCGGTGGCCTCGCCGTCCGGCGGTCCGCCCGGGGCGCCCGGCCGACCGATCCGCTGCATCTCGTCTTGCTCACCCCGTGGGCGCTGGTCCGGTCGGTGCTCGTGACGGCGGTGATCTTCCCGATCGGCCTGTTCTGCGCCGCGGCCGGGGCGCTGGTGCTGAGCCTGTTCCTCAGCAGCGCGTCACTGGCTGACGCCGGCGGCTTTACGGCCGCGATCCTGGTGGGCATCCTCGGCCTCGGGCCCGGCTCCGGCGGCGCCCAGCGGCAGCTGAACCGGGTTCTCAACGGGATCACCCGTGGGCCGACGCCCACCGCGCTGACCACGGTGATCGTCGCGGCGATCACGGTGGCCGCCGTCACCGGCGCGCTGACCCAGCTTCCCCCGATCTACTGGCCGGCCCCCAGCTTGGGCAACCTGACCCACCTGTTCCACTGGCCGAGCACCGGCAGCCTGCTGCATCACCTGCTCGGGTAGGCGCGTCACGGCGGGCGGGCCGGGGCGCCCGGCGGTCCGGGTGAGCAGCCCGTCTGCAGCAGGGCCGGGTTTGGCGGATTCGCTACCGATGGGTAACATCGTCGCCATCATGGGCTCAGCAATGCCACCCTGGCGCCGTCGTGCGTGCCGCCTTCATGGCGGGTGCGGCCCGGCGCCCCGGGAGGCCACCCCGTGTCACCGGTCCGTCCGCCGTTTGACAGGCTTGCAAGCGGGCGTCATGCACCGGCACTGCCAGGCCCGGCGTCAGAGTAGGCGCCCCGTTGTCCACTAGGGAGGTCGGCCAGCGGCCATGAACATCGTCGTCTGCGTTAAGCAGGTGCCCGATACGTGGGCTGAACGGAAGCTCAAGCCCGAAGAAAAGACCCTCGACCGTGAGTCCGCCGACGGCGTGCTGAACGAGCTCGACGAGTACGCGGTCGAAGAGGCGCTGCAGCTTTCGGAAGCCCAGGGCGGCGAGGTCACCGTGCTCACGATGGGCCCGGAAAAGGCCTCCGAGACCATCCGCAAGGCCCTGTCGATGGGCGGCGACAAGGCCGTCCACCTGGTGGACGACCGGCTGGCCGGAAGCGATGCGGTGCAGACGTCGTACGCCCTGGCGAAGGTCCTCAACAAGATCGGCTTCGATCTCGTCATCCTGGGCTCGGAGTCGACCGACGCCCGGATGGGAGTGCTTCCCGCGATGCTCGCGGAACGGCTTTCGCTGCCGCAGCTCACGATGGCCGCGAAGGTGCAGATCGACGGCAGCACGGCCCGGATCAACCGGCAGACCGACTACGGCTACGACGTCGTCGAAGCTCAGCTGCCCGCCGTCGTCAGCGTCGTCGAGAAGATCAACGAGCCGCGGTACCCCTCCTTCAAGGGGATCATGTCCGCCAAGAAGAAGCCGGTGGAGAAGCTCACGCTGGAGGACGCGGAGATCGACCCGGCCGAGGTCGGGCTCGCGGCGGCGCCGTCCGAGGTGACCGACTTCGCCGACCGCCCGCCCCGCCAGGCCGGGACGGTCGTCAAGGACGAGGGCGACGGCGGAGCCAAGGTGGCCGAGTACCTCGCGTCACAGAAGTTCATCTGACTACCACGACGGCTTCCCGCGCCCGGGCGCGGTTAGAGCGCAGCCCCGCATCCGGAGCTGCCTGCTGAGGAGAGGGAGATGGCTGAGGTACTGGTTCTCGCCGAGCATTCCGGCGGCGAGGTCAAGAAGGTCACGACCGAGCTGCTGACGCTCGCGCGGCAGCTTGGCGAGCCCGCGGCGGTCTGGGTCGGTGCCGGTTCCGAGCAGGGCCGCGACACCCTGGCCGAGTTCGGCGCCGCCACGGTGTACGTGGCGGGCGACTCGGAGCTTGAGGACTACGTCGTGGCACCGAAGGCGGAGGTGCTGGCCCATCTCGTCGCCGAGAAGTCGCCGGCCGCGGTGCTGGTGGCCGCGACGCCCGAGGGCAAGGAAATCGCCGGCCGGCTGGCGGTCAAAACCGGCGCGGGCGTGATCACCGACGCGGTCGGCCTGAGCGACAGCATGGTTGCCGAGCAGTCCATTTTCGGCGGCGCGATCACCGTGCAGTCCCGGGTCCGCTCCGGCGCTCCCGTGATCACCGTCCGGCCCAACTCGACCCCGCCGGAGGCGGCGCCGGCCTCCGCCGACCTGCA
The DNA here is from genome assembly GCA_051986485.1 of Streptosporangiaceae bacterium. Lineage (GTDB taxonomy): Bacteria > Actinomycetota > Actinomycetes > Streptosporangiales > Streptosporangiaceae > JBPYFL01. Next base: position 60,364 of record JBPYFL010000005.1, read on the forward strand.
GCCGGTCAGCGTGACCCTGCCGGAGGAGGCCAAGGGCGCGAAGGTCGTTGAGCGGGTGACCGAGGAGCGCGGCGCGCGGCCCGACCTCGCCGAGGCGGGAATCGTCGTCTCCGGTGGCCGCGGTGTCGGCGGCGCCGAGAACTTCGCGCTGATCGAGAAGCTGGCGGACTCGCTGGGTGCCGCGGTCGGCGCGTCCCGCGCCGCGACCGACGCCGGCTGGTACCCGCACCAGTTCCAGGTCGGCCAGACCGGCAAGACCGTCTCCCCCCAGCTGTACATGGCGGTCGGCATCTCGGGTGCGATCCAGCACCGGGCCGGGATGCAGACGTCCAAGACGATCGTGGTCGTCAACAAGGACCCCGAGGCGCCGATCTTCGAATTGGCGGACTTCGGTCTCGTCGGCGACCTGTTCACGGTCGTTCCGCAGCTCACCGAGGAGATCGAGAAGCGCCGGTAGCGACCGGGGCATACCGGCGCCGGGCCGTGCTGGGCCACCGCGCACCGGCCCGGCGCACTAGGCTGAGGCCGTCATGGCTTACCTGGATACCGCTGCGGGGCGCCGCCCGGCCGAGCGACCGGACGAGCGCCGGGCGCAGCCCGATACCGTCACCGCCTACCTCGACCACGCGGCGACGACGCCGATGCGGCCGGAAGCGATAGCGGCGATGACCGCGGAGCTTTCCCGGCTCGGCAACCCGTCGTCCCTGCACAACGCCGGCCGCCGGGCGCGGCGGGTGGTCGAGGAGTCGCGTGAGCAGATCGCGGCCTGGCTCGGCGCACGGCCGAGCGAGGTGATCCTCACCAGCGGCGGAACCGAGGCGGACAACCTGGCGGTCAAGGGCCTGTACTGGGCGGTCCGGCGGGCGGACCCGGGTCGGCGCCGGATCCTCGCCAGTGGCATCGAGCACCATGCGGTCACCGATTCGGTCACCTGGCTGGCAGAGCACGAGGGCGCCGAGGTGTGCTGGCTGGAGCCCGACCCGGCGGGCCGGGTGCAGCCGGAGACACTGCGGCGGGCGATCGAGTCGGGCCCCGGCGGCCCGGCGAGCGTCGCCCTGGTCACCGTGATGTGGGCGAACAACGAGGTCGGCACCGTGCAGCCGGTGGCGGAACTCGCCGCCGTCGCACATGAGCACGGGGTCCTGTTCCACACCGACGCCGTCCAGGCGGTCGGGCAGTTGCCGGTCGACTTCGCCGCGTCCGGTGCCGACGCCCTCACCGTCACCGGGCACAAGATCGGCGGACCGGTCGGCGCTGGAGCGCTGCTGCTGGCCCGCGGGGCGGAGCCGGTCCCGGTGCTGCACGGCGGCGGCCAGGAGCGCGACGTCCGTTCGGGCACGGTCGACACGCCCGCGGTCGCCGCGTTCGGCACTGCGGTCGAGCTGGCCGTCGGCCACTGGGAGGAGCACGCCAAGCACGTCGGCGACCTGCGCGACGACCTGGTCCGGCAGGTCCGTGCGGCCTGCGGTGACGCGGTGCTGAACGGAGACGCCCCCGGCCCCGGCCGGCTGCCGGGCAACGCGCATTTCTCGTTCCCGGGCTGCGAGGGCGACGCGCTGCTGATGCTGCTGGACGCCAAGGGGATCGCCTGCTCCACCGGCTCGGCGTGCACCGCCGGGATCGCCCAGCCCAGTCACGTGCTGCTCGCGATGGGCGCCGATTCCGAGCGCGCCCGCAGCTCACTGCGGTTCACCCTCGGGCACACCTCGGCGCAGTCCGATGTCGACGCGCTCGGCGCGGTGATCGGCGAGGCCGTCGAGCGCGCCCGCCGCGCCGGTTCGCGCTGAGGGCGCGGTCATCGGCGCGGTCATCGGCGCGGGCGCATACCCTCGGAACCGTGTCCAAGCTGCGTGTGCTCGCCGCGATGTCCGGCGGCGTGGATTCCGCTGTGGCCGCCGCCCGCGCGGCCGACGCCGGGCACGAGGTGACCGGCGTCCATCTCGCGCTGTCCGCGAACCCGCGCTCCTACCGCACCGGCGCGCGCGGCTGCTGCACGCTGGAAGACGCGCGGGACGCGCGCCGGGCCGCGGACGTGATCGGCATCCCGTTCTATGTCTGGGACATGGCGGAGCGTTTTGACCGCGACGTCGTGCAGGACTTCGTGGCGGAGTACGCCGCGGGCCGGACCCCCAATCCATGCCTGCGCTGCAACGAGAAGATCAAGTTCGCCGCGGTGCTCGACCGGGCGCTCGCCCTGGGCTTCGACGCGGTGTGCACCGGGCATCACGCGCGCCTCGACGGCGGCCTGCTGCGGCGCAGCCCGGACCCGGGCAAGGACCAGTCGTACGTGCTCGGCGTCCTTACCCGCGATCAGCTCGCGCACGCGATCTTCCCGCTCGGCGACAGCACCAAGGACCAGGTGCGCGCCGAGGCGGCACGCCGCGGGCTGGCCGTCGCGGACAAGCCGGACAGCCACGACGTGTGCTTCATCGCCGACGGCGACACCCGGGGATTCCTGGCCGGCCGGCTGGGCCGCGCCCCGGGCGACATCGTGGACCAGGCCGGCCAGGTGGTGGGCCGGCACGAGGGCGCGTTCGCGTTCACCGTCGGCCAGCGCCGGGGCCTGCGGGCGGGCCGGCCGGCCCCGGACGGCAAGCCGCGGTATGTGCTCGACATCGAGCCGGTGTCGGCGACCGTCACCGTCGGTCCCGCTGAAGCCCTGGACGTCCGGGAGATCACCGCACTGCGGCCGGTATGGAGCGGCTGCGCGCCCCCGTCGCGCTCCCGCGACTGCCTGGTGCAGCTCCGTGCGCACGGCGAGGCGCACCCCGCCACCGCCTGGGTCGACCCCGCGACCGTTCCCCCCGGCGCGGACGAGGCCCCAGCCACGGGGGACCGGCTGCGAATCCGGTTGCACACGCCGGCCCGCGCCGTAGCGAAGGGCCAGGCCGCCGTCATCTACGACGGCGATCTCGTGCTGGGCTCCGGGACGATCGCCGCGACCGCCTGACGCATTCGCTGCCTGGCGGCTGGCCGGGTTCGGCCAGCCGCCGCATTTTCGCCTTTTGGTGATGGACGGCGAGGCGGTTCAGAACGTATTCCTGGTTCAGCCAATCGTCGCGCGGTGGTGGCCAGGAGGTGATGGCGTGTACCGCCGCGCCGAGATCCGGGTTCTGTTAGTGAACAGAGAGGTTCACGCATGATCACTCGTCTGCGCATCGGCTACGGATTAGTTCCGCTCACGTTGCTGGCGGCGGGAGCGCTCGGCGTCTCCACCGCCTGGGCGGCGGGCACGGCGACCACGCCCGTCCGTGCCCCCGACCACCCGTTCGCCGGCACGTCGACCGCCTGCGACCAGGTGATCGCGAACTCACGAAAAGCCGGCAGCGTCAACGACAACGACTCCGAGGTCGAGCCATACGTCACGGCTGACCCCGCCAATCCCCGGCACCTGGTCGCCGCGTTCCAGCAGGACCGCTGGAACGACGGCGGCGCCAACGGCGAGATCACGGTCACCTCGGACAACGGCGGCAAGAGCTGGTCGCTGGCCTCCGGCCAGCCGCAGTTCTCGATCTGCGAGGGCGCACAGCCTGGCTCGTCCAGTTACTACCAGCGGGTGTCGGACCCCTGGGTCAGCTATTCGCCTGACGGCAGGACGCTGTATCAGGCGAGCCTCGCGTTCGACGCGAACGGACCGGCCTTCGGTGGCCCGAGCTCGGTCCAGGTCAGCACCTCCTCCGATGGCGGCCAGACCTGGAACACGCCGGCCGCCGTCCGGCAGGACAACTCGACCACCGCCCTGAACGACAAGGAGTCGGTGACCGCGGACTCCACCCGCTCGTCGAACGCCTACGTCGTCTGGGACCGGCTGGTTCAGCCCTCCACCAACGCCAACCCCACCGCGACCGCGCACACCATCGCCTACCGCGGCCCGTCCTGGTTCTCGATGACCACTGACGACGGCAAGACGTGGAGCCCATCCAAGATCATCTATGACCCTGGGCAGAACGACCAGACCATCGACAACCAGGTGGTCGTCCCGTCCGCCGGGCCCGCGAAGGGGACGTTGTTCGACTTCTTCGTGCAGATCCTGAACTCGGGTGGCAAGGGCAACCCTGGCACCAAGTACAACGTCGGGGTGATCAAGTCCACCGACGACGGCGCGACCTGGTCGGCCCCGGCCATCATCAGCCCGCTGACCGACGCGCCGGTCAGCATCAATGGGCAGCCGGTCCGCAGCGGCGACATCGTCCCCAACTTCACCGCCGACCCCGCAACCGGGGACCTCTACGCCGCCTGGCAGGACGGCAGCTTCAGCCCGGACGGGCACGCCAAGATCGCGTTCTCGATGTCGTCCGACGGTGGCCAGCACTGGAGCGCCCCGATCCGGATCGACCAGTCCCCGGGCGACACCCAGGCGTTCACCCCCCAGGTGCACGTCAACGGCAACGGCACGATCGGGGTCAGCTACTACGACTTCGAGAACGCCACCGCCGCACAGCCCGGCCTCACCGACGAGTACCTCGTCACCTGCAGCAGCAACTGCGCATCGGCGGGTAGCTGGGCCGGTGGCGGCGAGACGAGGCTGAGCACCACCGGCTCGTTCGACATGACGACCGCGCCGAACGCCGGCGGCTACTTCACCGGTGACTACGAGGGCCTGACCAGCAGCGGGAGCACTTTCGACCCGTTCTGGGTGATGGCCAAGCCGATCGCGATCAAGGGCGACACCGACCCGTTCGCGAGCAACGCCCGGTAGCCGTTCCAGCCCAGGAGGGCTGGCCCGTACCAGTGCGGGCCAGCCCTCCATAAACTCAGCGGCGTGGCAGATGAGGACAACTCCTTTCCCTGGCCGCCGGCCAGCGCGACCGGTATCGGCTCGATGCCGGGCACCGATCCAGCCGAGACGGCGCGCGTCGTCGTCGGCTTGCTGCCGGACCTCCCGCACCTGGCAGAGCTTCCCGCGCGGGGGCCCGGAGCCGACATGACCGGCCGCGCGGTCGCGCTGCTGGTCGACATGCCGGCCTCGGTCACCCCCACTGGCTGGCGGCTGGCCGCGGGCGGGGGCCGGGACCTGGCCCGCGCCCGCAGCTATCTCTCCCGCGACCTGGACGCGCTGGAGGAGGCCACCGACGGCTACCGGGGAGCGCTGAAGATCCAGGTCTGCGGCCCGTGGACGCTGGCGGCGTCGGTCGAGCTGCCGGGGCAGCAGCCCGCGCTCGCCGACCCGGGAGCCACCAGGGACCTCGCGGAATCGCTGGCCGAGGGCATCGCCGCGCACGCCGCCGACGTGGCGCGGCGCATCCCGGGCGCCCGGGTGCTGCTCCAGCTGGACGAGCCCGCCCTGCCGGCCGTCCTGCGCGGCGGGGTGCCGACGGCGAGCGGCCTGCGGCGGCTGGCCCCGGTGGAGGAGGCGGTGGTCGAGGAGGGCTTGCGTGCCGCCCTCGACCGGGTGCGGCAGCGGCTGGCGGGTTCCGCGCGTGAGCCGTTCAGCATCGTCCACTGCTGCGCCGCTGGCGTGCCGTTCGGCCTGATCCGCGGCGCGGGCGCGCGAGCTGTCTCGTTCGACCTGCGCCTGCTGCGGCTGCGGGACGAGGACGCCTTCGCCGAAGCCGTTGAGGCCGGAACGGGGCTGCTGGCTGGCGTGCTGGATGTGGGAGCGCAGCGGCGTGGCGGCGAGCCTGCGGCTAGCGTCAAGGAGACGATGATGCCGGTGGCCGACCTGTGGCGGCGGATCGGGCTGCCCCCGGGGCGGGCGGCGGAGCAGGTCGTGCTCACCCCCGCGTGCGGGCTGGCCGGGGCGGAGAATGGCCAGGCACGGGAGGCCCTGGCGCGGTGCCGGGACGCGGCCCGGGCGCTCGCGGAGGAACTGGCGGGCTGAGGAGGGGCACAGTGAGCGATGGGGGCGCGCAGCGGCACGCGGAGCTGAGCCAGGAGATCGAGGAGCACAGCTACCGCTACTACGTGCTGGACTCGCCACTGGTCTCCGACGCCGAGTACGACCGGCTGATGTCGGAGCTGAAGGCGATCGAGGAGGAGCAGCCGGAGCTGCGCACCCCCGACTCGCCGACGCAGAAGGTCGGCGCGCCGATCAGCACCGAGTTCACCCCCGTCGAGCATCTGGAACGACTGCAGAGCCTGGACAACGCGTTCCACGATGACGAGCTGGCCGCCTGGGCGGCGAGGGTGGAGCGGGAGGCGGGGACGGTCGCCGCGTACCTGTGCGAGCTGAAGATCGACGGGCTCGCGGTCGCGCTGGTGTACGAGGGCGGGCGCCTGGTCCGGGGGGCGACCCGTGGCGACGGCCGCAGCGGCGAGGACGTGACCCCCAACATCCGGACCATCGGCGCGATCCCGATGCACCTGACCGGCGGCGGCGTTCCGGAGCTGCTGGAGGTGCGCGGCGAGGTCTTCCTGCCGGTGCGGGCGTTCGAGGAGCTGAACGAGGGGCTGACCGCCGAGGGGAGGCCGCCGTTCGCCAACCCGCGGAACGCGGCCGCCGGCTCGCTGCGGCAGAAGGATCCGCGGATCACCGCGCGGCGCCCGCTCGGCATGATCGTGCACGGGGTGGGGGCGCGGCGTGGATTCCAGCCGTCCAGCCAGTCGGAATCGTACGAGCGGCTCCGCGGCTGGGGACTGCCGGTCAGCGACCGGTACGAGGTGGTGCCGGACCTGGGCGGCGTCCGCCGCTACATCGACCACTACGGCGAGCACCGGCACGAGCCCGCGTACGAGATCGACGGCGTCGTGGTGAAGGTCGACCAGGTGTCGCTGCAGCGGCGGCTCGGGTCCACCTCCCGCGCGCCCCGGTGGGCGATCGCCTTCAAGTACCCGCCGGACGAGGTGAACACCAAGCTGCTGGATATCCGGGTCAACGTCGGCCGGACCGGGCGGGTCACCCCGTACGCGGTGATGGAGCCGGTCAAGGTCAGCGGCTCCACCGTCTCCCGGGCGACCCTGCACAACCAGGACGAGCTGGCCCGCAAGGGGGTGCTGATCGGGGACACGGTGGTGCTGCGCAAGGCCGGGGACGTGATACCCGAGGTGGTGGGCCCGGTGACGGATCTGCGGGACGGATCGCAGCGCCCGTTCACCTTCCCCGATGCGTGCCCGGAATGCGGCACCGCCCTGGTGCGCGAGGACGGGGGGGTGGACTGGCGGTGCCCCAACAGCCGGTCCTGCCCGGCGCAGCTCCGGGAGCGGATCTTCCACCTCGCGGGGCGCGGCGCGTTCGATATCGAGATGCTCGGCTACGAGGCGGTGGTGGCCCTGCTGGATGGCGGGCTGCTGTCCGACGAGGGCGACGTCTTCTCGCTGACCGAGGACGACCTCCGGAACTGCCCGTTCTTCGTGAACATCGCCGGCGGCCTGAAGGTGATCGCGGGCCTGCTGCTGGCCAACCTGGCGGAGGCGAAGGGCCGGCCGCTGTGGCGGGTCCTGGTGGCCCTGTCGATCCGGCACGTCGGCCCGACCGCGGCGCGGGCACTGGCCCGGGAGTTCGGTTCGCTGGAGGCGATAGCGAACGCGTCCGAGGAGGAACTGGCCGCCACCGAGGGCGTGGGCCCGACGATCGCCGAGTCGGTCATCGACTGGTTCCGGGTGGACTGGCATCGCGAGATCGTCCGGAAATGGCAGCAGGCGGGGGTCCGGCTGGCGGAGGACACCGGCGGTGCGCCGCGGCCGCTGGCGGGGGTCACCGTGGTGATCACCGGATCGCTCGACGGTTTCAGCCGCGACACGGCCACCGAGGCGGTGCAGGAGCTGGGGGGCAAGGTCGCCGGGTCGGTGTCGAAGAAGACCGACTTCGTGGTCGCGGGCGAGAATCCCGGATCGAAGCACGACAAGGCGGTCAAGCTCGGTGTGCCGGTGCTGGACGAGGCCGGGTTCCGGACGCTGCTCGCCGACGGGCCCGATGCGGCGCGCCGGTTAGCCAAATTCGCGTAAGGACTGTTACGGAAAGTGCGCAATCGGTTTCGCGAGGTGGCCCCCACGCCGTAGTGTTCGGGTGGATACTTCGTCTGCAAGTGCACACGCAAGTGCATCACCGGTACCCCTCACCGGAACCCCGGGCAAGGACATGATGAAGAACCGGAGCGACGCCCGCGACACCCCCCCGCGGGTGGGCTCACCGCTGTGGGTCTACCTGACCGTGGTGACCGTCGCCGGTGCCGCCGTCGTCGCGGTTTCGCTCACCAGCCTCGGGCTGGTTGACCTGGGCGTGCTGGCCCGCGAGCCGCTGTGGTGGATGCTCGCCATTCTGGTGATCTGCGGGGAACTGCGCCCGATTCTCACGCCGGGGCGCTCGGTACCCGAGGCCGCGGCGGCGTCGATCACGTTCACCTTCGCCGCGCTGCTGTACTGGGGCCTTCCGGCCGCCGCCCTGCTGCAAACGGTTGCCGTGCTGATCGCCGGCGCGGTGGCGCGGCGAGCCTCGTTCCGCAACGCGTTCAACGCCGCCCAGTATTCGCTGAGCCTGGGCGCGGGAGCGCTGGTGATGGCGGTGGCGGGGGTACACCCGTCGCCGGACGGCCCGTGGGTGCCCGGCGGGAGCCAGGTCGCCGTGGTGGCGATCGCGGCGCTGGCGTTCTTCGTCGCCAACGTGTCCCTGGTGGACATCGCCGTCGCGATCCACAACCGGGTTCCGGTCGCCGTCACGGTCCGCGCCGACCTGCCCTACCAGCTGATGGTGAACGTGGCGCTGCTTGCCGTCGGGCCGCTGGTGGTGGTGGTGATGGCGCACTCCGCGGCGCTCGTCCCGCTGTTCCTGTTGCCGCTGGCCGCCGTTTACGCGAACGCGGCGATGTCGCTGCAGCGCGAGCACCAGGCACGTCATGACGAGCTGACCGGCTTGCCGAACCGGAAGCTCCTGGTGATCCGCACCGAGGAGGCGCTGGCCGAGGCGGCGCGCCACGGCCGCCTCGCCGGGCTGCTGCTGCTCGACCTTGACCGCTTCAAGGAGGTCAACGACACCCTTGGGCACCCGACCGGAGACCGGATGCTGCGGGCGGTCGCCCACCGGCTGACGCACAGCGTCCGCCCTGGCGACGTGGTCGCGCGGCTCGGCGGCGACGAGTTCGCCGTGGTGCTGCCGTCGCTGCGGGACCGCTCCGCCGCCCGGGAGGTGGCGGTGCGGCTGCGCGCGGCGCTCGCCGAGCCGATCCGGATGGAGGGGATGTCCTTCAGCGCCGAGGCCAGCATCGGCATCGCGCTGCATCCCGATCACGCCGCCGACTTCGAACTGCTGCTGCAGCGCGCCGACGTCGCGATGTACCAGGCCAAGGAGCGCAAGACCGGCGTGGAGGAGTACGTCCCCGAACAGGACCGCAACTCCCCGGCACGGCTGGCGCTGCTCGGCGACCTGCGCCGCGCCGCGGGCGGCGGCCAGCTTGACCTGCACTTCCAGCCGAAGGTCGCGCTCGCCGACTGGCGAACGTCCGGGGTGGAGGCGCTGCTGCGGTGGCACCACCCGGACCGGGGGATGATCTCGCCCGACGAGTTCATCCCGCTGGCCGAGCGCTCCTACCTGATGCGCGATATCACCCGCTGGGTGGTCGAGGCTGCGGTCGCCCAGGCGGCCCGCTGGCGGCGGGCCGGCCTCGCCGTCCAGGTCGCGGTCAACGTCGCCGCAACCGACCTGCTCGACGACTCGCTGTCGGACGTGCTGTCCGCCGCGCTGCGCCGGCACCGGGTCCCGCCGGACGGGCTAAAGCTCGAGATCACCGAGCGGGTGCTGATGGGCGAGCCCGCGCTGGCCGCTGGCTGCCTCGACCAGCTGGCACGGTCCGGAGTTCCGCTGAGCCTGGACGACTTCGGCACCGGCTACTCCTCGCTGGCACGGCTGCGGAGGCTGCCGGTATCGGAAATAAAGATCGACTCCTCGTTCGTCCGCCGGATGGCGTCAAACCCCGACGACCGGGTCATTGTCGGGTCGCTGGTGGAACTTGTCCGTGCCCTCGGGATCCGGTCGGTCGCCGAGGGTGTGGAGACCGCTGAGGTGGCTGCCACGCTCCGGGAGATGGGCTGCGACGACGCCCAGGGCTGGTACTTCTCCCAGCCGCTGACCGCGGCGGCGACGACCGACTGGCTGCGGGCTCGGCAACTGCCGAAGACCGGCACCAGCCGCCGCAGAGCAGCCGATGTCCCCGTGATCGCCAAGGTTTCGCGGGCCGCACGGGCCAGCCACTAACCTGAGGCCATGTCCATAACCCGTGATGAGGTGGCTCATCTTGCCCGCCTGTCGCGGCTCGCGCTTGACGATGCCGAGCTCGACCACCTCGGGGCGCAGCTCGACGTGATCATCTCGTCGGTCGCCCGGGTGCAGGAGGTCGCCGCGGAGAAGATCCCGCCGACCACGCACGCCGTGCCGGTGGCGAACGTGCTGCGCCGCGATGAGCCGATCGACTGCCTGACGGCGGAGGAAGCGCTGTCACAGGCGCCGGCGGTGGAGGATCAGCGCTTCCGGGTGCCGCGGATCCTGGACGAGGAAGGCTGACGTGGCGGGAAGCGAAGCGGGCCTCACCCGGAAGACCGCGGCAGAGCTCAGGGCCCTCATCGGTTCCGGCGAGGTTTCCGCCGCCGAGGTCACCGAGGCGCACCTCGACCGGATCGCGGCCACCGACGACCGGGTGCACGCGTTCCTGCATCTCGCGGCCGACCGTGCGCTCGCGGACGCGCGCGCGGTGGACACCCGGCGCGCCGCGGGCGAGCAGCTCGGGCCACTCGCCGGGGTCCCGATCGGCCTGAAGGACGTCTTCACCACCTCGGACATGCCGACCACCTGCGGCTCGCGGATACTCGAGGGCTGGCGGCCGCCCTATGACGCCACGGTGACCGGGCGGCTGCGCCGCGCGGGCGCGGTGATCCTCGGCAAGACCAACTGCGACGAGTTCGCGATGGGGTCCTCCACCGAGAACTCCGCCTATGGCCCGTCGCGCAACCCCTGGGATCTCAGCAGGATCCCGGGCGGTTCATCGGGCGGCTCGTCCGCCGCCGTCGCCGCCTACCAGGCCCCGGCCGCGGTCGGCACCGACACCGGGGGCTCGATCCGGCAGCCCGCCGCGGTCTGCGGGATCGTCGGCGTGAAGCCCACCTACGGCGGGTCATCCCGGTACGGGCTCGTCGCGTTCGCGTCGTCGCTGGACACGCCCGGGCCGCTGGCGCGGACCGTTCTCGACGCCGCGCTGCTGCACGAAGCGTTCTCCGGGCATGACCCGGCCGACTCCACCTCCATCGATGCCCCGGTGCCGCCGGTCGTCGATGCCGCCCGCAACGGCGACGTGGACGGGCTGCGGATCGGCGTGGTCACCGAGCTTGGCGGCGAGGGGTACCAGCCGGGCGTGCTCACCCGGTTCCGGGAAGCAGTGGAGCTGCTGGAATCGCGCGGGGCGAAGATCACCGAGGTCTCCTGCCCGCATTTCCGCTACGCCCTCCCGGCCTACTACCTGATCGCGCCCAGCGAATGCTCGTCCAACCTGGCCCGCTTCGACGCGATGCGCTACGGCCTCCGGGTCGGCGACGACGGCACCCGCACCGCCGAGGAGGTCATGTCGCTCACCCGCGAGCAGGGGTTCGGCGACGAGGTCAAGCGCCGGATCATGCTCGGGACCTACGCGCTGTCGAGCGGGTACTACGACGCCTACTACGGGAAGGCGCAGCAGGTCCGCACACTGATCATCCGCGACTTCGAGGCCGCGTTCGGCCAGGCGGACGTGCTGGTCTCGCCGACCACGCCGACCACGGCGTTCCCGATCGGCGAGCGCGCCGACGACCCGCTGGCGATGTACCTGGCGGACCTGTGCACGATCCCGTCGGACCTGGCCGGCAACGCGGCGCTGTCGGTGCCGTGCGGGCTCGCGCCGGAGGACGGGCTGCCGGTGGGGCTGCAGATCATGGCGCCCGTGCAGGCCGACGACCGGATGTACCGGGTCGGCGCGGCCGCGGAGGCTGCGCTGCGTGACCGCTGGGGCCACCCGCTGCTCGACGACGCACCGGAGCTGGAGGCTGCCCGATGACCGAGACGGCGTCCGCTGCCGCACGGGCCGGTTCGACCGGTGACGGGTCCGCGGCCGCGCTGGTCCCCTACGCTGAGGCGGTGTCGCGGTACGAGCCGGTGATCGGCCTGGAGACCCATGTCGAGCTGGGCACGGCCACCAAGATGTTCTGCGGCTGCCGGGTGGCCTTCGGCGCCGAGCCGAACACCCTGGTGTGCCCGGTCTGCCTGGGCCTGCCGGGTTCGCTTCCGGTCGCCAACCGCGCGGCCATCGAGGCGACCATCCGCATCGGCCTCGCGCTGAACTGCTCGATCGCCTCCTGGTGCCGGTTCGCCCGGAAGAACTACTTCTACCCGGACATGCCGAAGAACTTCCAGATCTCCCAGTACGACGAGCCGCTGTGCACCGACGGCTGGCTGGATATCACGGTCGAGGACCCCGGCTCCGGCGGCGTGCGCGAGGTCCGGGTGGAGATCGAGCGCGTCCACCTCGAGGAGGACACCGGCAAGACCGAGCACCGGGGCGGCACGACCGGCCGGATCCAGGGCGCCGAGTACTCGCTGGTGGACTACAACCGGGCCGGCATCCCGCTGGTGGAGATCGTCACCAAACCGGTCACCGGCAGCGGTGCGCTGGCGGCGCAGACCGCCCGCGCCTACGTCACCGAGTTGCGGGACCTGGTCCGCGAGCTCGGCGTCTCCGATGTGCGGATGGAACAGGGCTCGCTGCGCTGCGACGTGAACACCTCGCTCGCTCCCGCCGGCGCCACGCTCGGGACCAGGACCGAGACGAAGAACGTCAACTCGCTGCGGTCGGTGGAACGCGCGGTCCGGTTCGAGATCGAGCGCCAGGCGGCGCTGCTGGACGCGGGCCGCCGGGTGGTACTGGAGACCCGCCACTTCCACGAGGACACCGGCGTCACCACGGCCGGGCGCAGCAAGGAAGAGGCGCAGGACTACCGGTACTTCCCGGAACCGGACCTGGTGCCGCTCGCCCCGTCGCCGCAGTGGGTGGAGCAGCTGCGCGCCTCGCTGCCCGAACCGCCGTCCGCGCGCCGCGCCCGGCTGCAGGACGAGTGGCACTTGTCCAGCCAGGACATGGCGTCGCTGGGCAACGCGGGCGCGCTCGACCTGGTCGCCGAGACGGTCCAGGCCGGGGCCCGGCCCGCCGACGCCCGCAAGTGGTGGCTGGGAGAGCTGTCCCGCCGGGCCAACGAGGAGGGCGTCGAGCTGTCGCAGCTTCCGGTCAAGCCCACCGACGTGGCCCGGGTGGCCGCGCTCATCGACGCCGGAACGCTGAACGACAAGCTCGCCCGCGAGACGCTGGCTGGCGTGCTCGCCGGGGAGGGGACGCCGGACGAGGTGGTGTCCGCACGGGGCCTGGCCGTCGTCGGCGACGACGACGCGCTCGGCGCCGCCGTGGACGAGGCCATCGCCGCCAACCCGGACGCGGCCGGGAAGGTGCGCGAGGGCAGGGTCGCCGCCGCCGGGCCGATCGTCGGCGCGGTGATGAAGGCCACCCGCGGCAAGGCCGATGCCGCCCGTGCGCGGGAGCTTATCCTGGGGCGCCTCGACCAGGGCGGCTGATACCGGGGCGAGCCCGGGCGGTTCCGCCAGGTATGGGCAGTGACCTGCGCTGATTCGCCCGCTGCCCCTCCACTTTTCGTTGCGTTGCGGGCGCTCCCGCGCAATCGAAGTGTGACCTTCCCTACGTAGGGTAAACGGCATCGCCAGCCGCGTCCCAGCGTGTAAGCGCGCTGGCGGCACAGGTCCGCGTTGCGTGCGACTGTCGGGCCACCGCGTATTCCCGGCGATAACGCAGCGTTCCCGCCGGGTTACGGAGGTTCCGGCCCGGTGCGGTGACCGCACGTCAGGCGGGGCGCGGCGGAAGGAGTCCCATGCGGTCGGTAGCCCTGGTCGCCTGGATCATGGGCATCGTCGCGTCCGGCTCCGCGGCGGTGAGCCTGTGGGCAGGTGCCAGCCGGGCACGGCGGCTGCAGCATGCTGGGCGCCGGCTACTGGGCAACCAGCGCGCCGGGTACCGCTGGCTGGCCTGCGCCGCCGCGCTGTGGTGCGCCGGCACGATCACGCAGCAGGTCTTCTCCGGCATTCTCGGCAGCGTCGCCCCGCCGCTGCAGTTCGCGGACCTCATTCAGCTGCTGGCCCTGATACCCGCTGCGGCCGGGCTGGTGCTGCTCGCCAAGGTGCCGGGTCTCCCCGCCGGCGGGAACCGGGAGCCCGCCCGGGCCGTGGACGACGGCGCCGCAGCCGCTCCCGCCGGGGGGGACCAGCGGGGGAGGGCCGCGCTGGACGGGCCACCTGCCGCGTGGCAGTCGCGCGCGCCGCAGGCATGGCCGCTGCGGACCTATCTTCCGCACCTGAGATGGCGGCATCTGGGCGACAGCTACGTGCTGTCCGCGTCGCTGTTCGTGATCGGCTGGCTGGTGCTGTTCGCCTCGGGCTACCACCGGTCCGGTGAGGACCCGGGCAGCTTCACCCTCGATCTGGCCCGTCCGCTCGCCGGCCTGCTGGTGCTGAGCGCCCTGCTGCCGGCCATGGCGACAGCCTGGCGGCGGATGGCGGCGCCGTACGCGGCCCTGATCGCGATCGTCGTCGGCGAGGCGCTCGGCGCGGCGGCGCGGCTCGGCGGGGCCGGCCAGCCATCGGCGGCCGAGCAGATCGTGAAACTCGCCGGCTACTGCCTCCTCGGCGCCGCGCCCTGGCTCGCGAGCGCCGGGCTCCGGCTCCCCGCAGGGGCGGCGCCGCAGGTGAGGCCCGATTCCGGGCCGCCGTCGCCCGTCGCGGACGCGCCGCAGGCCGGCGCCGATCCGGGGGCTGAGGCCCGCGCTGACGATGGCGGGACGGATGACGCCGCCGACGGCGGCGATGGCAGTCCTGCCCGGGATACACCGGACAGCTCCGTGCCGGCCCTGCCGCGGATCGAGGCCGCACCCGTCGTCGCGGCCGCCACCGCCGGCGTGGCGGCCATCGTCATCGTCGTCCGTGAACTGGCCGGCGTCACATCCGTGGACCCGGCGGTCGTGCTGGCCGGCAGCACGGCCCTGCTCGCGCTGATCGCGCGGCTGATCGGCCTGGTCAGGCAGAACGGCCTGGCGCTCGGCGCCGCTGAGGCGTCGGGCGGCCAGTTCCGCGAGCTGGCCGGCCGGACCAGCGACGTGGTGCTGGTCTGCGACGGCGACGGGACCATCCGGTACGTCAGCCCGTCGGCCGAGCTGTACGGGTACCAGCCGGACGAGCTGGCCGGAACCCAGCTCGCGGAGCTTGTCCACCCGGAGGATCTGGCCGCCGGAAGCCGCGCGGTCCACGGTGTCCTGGCCGGCGAGCCGATTGGCCGGCTGGCGTGCCGGGTACGCAGCCACGACGGCACCTGGCGGCACGTCGAGGCCAGCCTCTCCCCGTACCGGCGGGTCGGGGGAGCGGACAAGCTGCTGGTCACCGCGCGCGACGTCAGCGATCAGGTCGCACTGCGCCAGCAGCTCACCCACCTGATATTCCACGACGGGCTGACCGGGCTGCCGAACCGCGCCTATTTCACCGAACGCCTGCGCGACGTGCTCGGCCGGGGCAACGGCCAGGTCGCCGCGCTGTTCATCGACCTCGACTCGTTCACGGCGGTCAACGACTCGATCGGGCACGCGGCCGGTGACCTGCTGCTGACCCAGGCGGCCCGGCGGCTGCGCACCGCTGTCGCCGGGCACGACACGGTCGCCCGCTGGGGCGGTGACGAGTTCGCCATCCTCGCCGAGACCGGCACCGGCGCCGAAGAGGCCGTCGAGCTTGCGGAACAGCTGGTGCGCTCGGTCGCCGCCGAGCCGTTCCACGTCTCCGGGAAGGACCTGGCGCTGACTGCGAGCGTCGGCGTGTCGGTCGCCGACCGGGGCGCTGGCGCGTTCGCGGAGGACGTGATGCGCAACGCCGACGTCGCCATGTCTCGCGCCAAGGCGTCGGGTGGCGGCCGGTTCGAGATCTTCGCCGCGCACATGCACGCCGACGTGGTGCGCCGGCTCGAGATCAGCAGCGACCTGCGGCGCGCCGTCGCCGACGATCGGCTGACCGTGGAGTACCAGCCGGTGGTGGAGCTGGCGACCTCCCGGGTTACCGGGGTGGAGGCGCTGGTGCGCTGGTCGCGCGGCGGTGAGCAGGTCCGGCCGGCCGAGTTCCTCGAGGTGGCGGAGGAATCCGGCCTGGTCGTCCCGCTCGGCGACTTCGTGCTGCGGGAGGCGTGCCGGCAGGTCGCCGAGTGGCGCCGCACCGGCTGGGACATCGGGGTGTCGGTGAACTTCTCGCCCCGCCAGATCGGCACGCCGTGGCTGATCGATTCGGTGGCGTCGGCGCTGAGATCCGCCGGGCTGCCCGTCAGCGCGCTCACCGTCGAGGTCACCGAGCGCGCGCTGGTCGGGCACGCCGGCGAGGCCGTGCAGCGGCTCGCCGAACTGCGCCATCTCGGCGTACGGCTGGCGATCGACGACTTCGGCACCGGGTACGCCTCGCTGGCGTACCTGCGCCAGATCCCGGCGGACATCATCAAGATCGACCCGTCCTTCGTCGCGGGCCTCGGCACCGACGACACCCTGACGCTGCTGACGCGCACCATCGTGCGGCTGGGCCACGACCTCGGGATGCTCGTCGTCGCGGAGGGGATCGAAAGGCCGGAGCAGCTCGACATGCTCCGCGAGATGGGCTGCGACCGCGGTCAGGGTTACCTGGTCGCCCGCCCGATGGCGGTGCCCGACGTGGAGGCCCTGATCGCCTCCAGCCCGCACCGCACGCCCCGCCGCCAGGACGCCGGAAGCGGCCGTGCGCCGGCGAAAGCGTCCTGAAGCCGGTGCCGCCCGCCGGGTGCCGCTGCGGCCATCGGGTACGGGCGGGAGCCGTTTAGCAGCCAAAAATGTCCAGCATGTGAGACGGGATCATGATCGAGTTGACGCGCGCGCCCGCATCGACCATCTTTGTTTTCGTGCAGAACAGCCTGATTCTCGTACTTGGTCGGCGCGCAGGCCGCTGACCGGGCAACCTGGCCTGCGCGCTCCCCTCGACCGCCACTGGCGCGAGGGGTTTTTTGTTGCCCGGCAGGCCCGATAAGACCAGCCATTACCACTGAGACAGGAACCACCCGATGACCGAGCAAACGCCACCATCCGCGCAGCCGCAGATGACCGGCGCCGAGGCGCTGGTCCACGCGCTCGAGCATGTCGGGGTGGAGGTGGTATTCGGCATCCCGGGCGGCGCGATCCTGCCCGCCTATGACCCGCTGTTCGACTCCAAGCGGCTGCGGCACGTGCTGGTGCGGCACGAGCAGGGTGCCGGTCACGCCGCCACCGGTTACGCGCAGGCGACCGGCCGCGTCGGCGTCTGCATGGCCACCTCCGGCCCGGGCGCCACCAATCTGGTCACGCCGATCGCCGACGCCTACATGGACTCCGTCCCGCTGGTCGCGATCACCGGCCAGGTGCCCAGCGCCCTGATCGGCACCGACGGCTTCCAGGAGGCGGACATCGCCGGGATCACCCTGCCGATCACCAAGCACAACTTCCTGGTCACCCGGGCCCGCGACATCGCCCGCACCATCGGCGAGGCCTTCCACCTCGCCTCCACCGGGCGTCCGGGACCGGTCCTGGTGGACATCGCCAAGGACGCGATGCAGGCGCGCACCGAGTTCCGCTGGCCGGTGACCTACGACCTGCCGGGCTACCGCCCGGTGACCCAGCCGCACGCCAAGCAGGTGCGGGAGGCGGCGCGGATCATGGTGGAGGCGCGCCGGCCGGTGCTGTATGTCGGCGGCGGCGTGCTGAAGGCGCGCGCATCGCGCCAGCTCGCCGAGCTGGCCGAGCTCACCGGCGCCCCCGTGGTGACCACCCTGATGGCGCGGGGCGCGTTCCCGGACAGCAACCCGCTGAACCTCGGGATGCCAGGGATGCACGGGAACGTCGCCGCGGTCGGCGCACTCCAGAAGGCCGACGTGCTCGTCGCCCTCGGCGCCCGGTTCGACGACCGGGTCACCGGCAAGCTGGCCAGCTTCGCCCCGGACGCAGCGGTGGTGCACGCCGACATCGATCCCGCGGAGATCTCCAAGAACCGCCGGGCCGACGTTCCGATCGTCGGGGACTGCGCCGAGATCATCGCCGAGCTGAGCGCCGCGGTCCGCGCCGAGCAGCAGGCGGGCCGCAGCGGCGACTACACGGCCTGGTGGTCCTACCTCAACGGGCTGCGCACTACGTACCCGCTGGGCTACGACCATCCCGCGGACGGCTCGCTGGCGCCGCAGTACGTGATCGAGCGGATCGGCAAGCTGGCCGGTCCGGAAGCCATCTACGTCGCCGGTGTCGGCCAGCACCAGATGTGGTCGGCCCAGTTCATCTCCTACGAGCACCCGCACACCTGGCTGAACTCCGGTGGCCTCGGCACCATGGGCTACGCCGTCCCGGCGGCGATGGGGGCCAAGGTGGGCCGGCCGGAGGCGCAGGTCTGGGCGATCGACGGCGACGGCTGCTTCCAGATGACCTCACAGGAGCTGGCGACCTGCGCGGTCGACGGGATCCCGGTCAAGGTCGCCGTGATCAACAACGGCAACCTCGGGATGGTCCGGCAGTGGCAGACGCTGTTCTACCAGGGCCGCTACTCGCAGACGGACCTGCACCGGGCCGGGCCGCCCGCGGCCGCCGCGGCCGCCGGAAACTCCGGGCCGCCCCGGATCCCGGACTTCGCCAAACTGGCCGAGGCGTACGGCTGCGTCGGGCTGCGCTGCGAGCGTGCCGACGACGTGGACGCGGTGATCGAGAAGGCGATGCAGGTGCAGGACGCGCCGGTGGTGATCGACTTCATCGTGCACCACGACGCGATGGTGTGGCCGATGGTCCCGGCCGGTACCAGCAACGACGACATCCAGGTGGCGCGGGACATGGCGCCCGACTGGGACGGGAGCGGGGCATGAGGCGCCGACACAGTGAGCATCGCAGCGAAGCGAGGAGCGGAGCGGAGAAGGCGCCGGGAGGCACAGCATGACCAGGCACACCTTGTCGGTGCTGGTGGAGAACAAGCCGGGGGTGCTGGTCCGGATCGCCGGGCTGTTCTCCCGCCGCGGGTTCAACATCGACTCGCTCGCGGTCGGGCCCACCGAGCACCAGGAGATCTCCCGGATGACGATCGTGGTCAACTGCGATGAGCATCCGCTGGAGCAGGTGACCAAGCAACTGAACAAGCTGATCAACGTGCTCAAGATCGTCGAGCTCGAGCCCTCCAACGCGGTGCAGCGCGAATTGATGCTGGTCAAGGCCCGCGCCGACGGGGAGAGCCGGTCGCAGCTGCTCGAGATCGTGCAGGTGTTCCGCGCCAAGGTGGTGGATGTGTCGCCGGAGGCGGTCACCATCGAGGCGACCGGGACCCAGGACAAGCTGGACGCGCTGCTGCGGATGATCGAGCCGTTCGGTATCAAGGAACTCGCGCAGTCCGGGATGGTCGGCATCGGCCGCGGCGCGCGCTCCATCACCGACCGCGCCCTCCGGTCGGTGGACCGCGCGACGGCTTAGGCCGTGCCCGGAGAGTCTCGGTTCATTGCGGGCGGCGGCCGCAACACAGCTAGTTAAGGAGCCAGTCAGTGGCAGAAGTGATCTATGACGACGGTGCCGACCTGAGTGTCATCCAGAACCGCCATGTGGCGGTGATCGGATACGGCAGCCAGGGGCACGCGCACGCGCTCTCCCTCCGCGATTCCGGCGTGGACGTCCGGGTCGGCCTGCGTGAGGGCTCGGCGAGCTGGGAGAAGGCCGCTGGTGAGGGGCTGCGCGTCACCACGCCGGACCAGGCGTGCGAGGAAGCGAACGTGATCATGGTGCTGGCGCCGGACACCATTCAGCGCTCGCTGTACGCCGAGCAGATCGCGCCGAGCCTGGTGGAGGGCGACGCGTTGTTCTTCGCCCACGGGCTGTCCATCCGGTTCGGCCTGGTGGAACCGCCGCCGGGGGTGGACGTGTGCATGGTGGCCCCGAAGGGGCCCGGCCACCTGGTCCGCCGCCAGTACTCCGACGGCCGCGGGGTGCCGGTGCTCGTCGCGGTCGAGCGGGACGCGACCGGCAACGCCTGGCCGCTCACCCTCTCGTACGCCAAGGCGATCGGCGGCACCCGCGCCGGGGCGCTGCGGACCACCTTCGCGGAGGAGACCGAGACCGATCTGTTCGGCGAGCAGACCGTTCTGTGCGGCGGCATCTCCGAGCTGATCAAGGCGGGCTTCAACACGCTGGTCGAGGCCGGGTACCAGCCGGAGATCGCGTACTTCGAGTGCCTGCACGAGATGAAGCTGATCGTGGACCTGATGTACGAGGGCGGCATCTCCAAGATGTACTGGTCGGTCTCGGACACCGCCGAGTTCGGCGGCTACACCCGGGGCCCGCGGGTGATCAACGACGAGACCCGCGCCGAGATGCGGCGGATCCTGGCGGAGGTTCGTGACGGCTCGTTCGCCCGCGAGCTGGTGGAGGAGTTCGACCAGGGCAAGCCGAACTTCACCAAGCGCCGCGAGGCCGAGCAGGCCGAGCAGATCGAGCAGGTCGGCGCCCAGCTCCGGCCGCTGATGAGCTGGTTGCAGGAGAACGGTTAAGCGACAGCGGGGTTACCGCCGGTAGACTTCAGCACCGTCCAGCCGTCCGGAAGGGTCCGTAGCGTGGCTCACCCCGTTGTCCTGGTTACCGAGGAGTTGTCTCCCGCAGCGATCGAACTGCTCAAGGAAGATTTCGAGGTGCGGCACGCCGACGGGGCCGACCGCGCGGCACTGCTGCCGGCGCTGGACGGCGCCGAGGCGGTGATCGTCCGCAGCGCGACCCAGATCGACGCGGAGGCCCTGGCACACGCGCCCCGGCTGCGGGTCGTCGCCAGGGCCGGGGTCGGGCTGGACAACGTCGATGTGGACGCGGCGACCCGGGCCGGCGTGATGGTGGTCAACGCGCCGACCTCCAACGTGCTGAGCGCGGCCGAGCACGCGGTTGCGCTGCTGCTGGCCAGCGCGCGCAACATCCCGCAGGCGATGACCTCGCTGCGGGCCGGTGAGTGGAAGCGCTCCAAGTACACCGGCGTCGAGCTGTACGGCAAGGTGGCCGGCCTGCTGGGGCTCGGCCGGGTCGGCGTGCTGACCGCGCAACGGCTCGCCGGGTTCGGGATGCGGGTGATCGCCTACGACCCGTACGTCCCGGCCGCCCGCGCTTCTCAGCTCGGCGTGAAGCTCGTCAGCCTGGACGAACTGCTGGCCGATGCCGACTTCATCAGCGTCCACCTGCCGAAGAACGCCGATACCGCCGGCCTCATCGGTGACCGGGAGCTGCGCCTGGTCAAACCGGAGGTGCGGCTGGTGAACGCCGCCCGCGGCGGCATCGTAGACGAGGACGCCCTCGCGCTGGCGCTGAAGGAGGGCCGGGTCGCCGGGGCGGGCATCGACGTGTACAGCACCGAGCCGTGCACCGACAGCCCGCTGTTCGCGTTCGACAACGCCGTGGTCACCCCGCACCTCGGCGCGAGCACGCACGAGGCGCAGGAAAAGGCCGGCACCCAGGTCGCCCAGTCGGTCCGGGCGGCGCTTTCCGGGGAGTTCGTGCCGGACGCGGTCAACGTGGACGGCGGCGCGATCGCCGAGGACGTGAAACCCGGGCTGCCGCTGGCCGAGACGCTGGGCCGGATCTTCACCGCGCTCGCGCACGGGATGGCCGCGCGGCTGGACGTGGAGGCACGCGGCGAGATCGCCGCCCACGACGTGCGGGTACTCCAGCTGGCCGCCCTCAAGGGCGTGTTCTGCGACGTAGTGGAAAGCCCGGTCACCTACGTGAACGCGCCGCTGCTGGCCAAGGAGCGCGGGCTGGACGTCAGCCTGCTGACGGCGGAAGAGAGCCCCGACTGGCGGAACGTGGTCACCCTCCGCGGCACGCTCGCCAGCGGCGACGTCATCTCGGTCTCCGGGACCCTGTCCGGGCCGCGGCACCTGCCCAAGGTGGTCGAGGTCAACGGGTACGAGATGGAGATCACGCCGACCGAGCACATGGCGTTCTTCACCTACGCGGACCGCCCCGGCGTCGTCGGCATCGTCGGGCAGATCCTCGGCAAGCGCGACATCAACATCGCCGGCATGCAGGTCTGCCCGGACCCCAAGGGCGGCCGCGCCCTGATGGTCCTCACCGTCGATTCGGCGCTGCCGCCGGCGCTGCTCGACGAGATCACCGAGGCGGTCGGCGCGCAGGTCGGCCGCAGCGTAGACCTGGATGGCCGGTAAGGTACGCGCATGTCTGCTGAGTCGTCTGGTACCTCCGCGCCGCGCAGCGTCCGGCTGGGCGTTATCGCGGGCGACGGGATCGGGCCCGAGGTCGTGGCCGAGGCGGTGAAGGTCCTGGACGCCGCCACCGGCGGCGGCAGGTTTGACACCACCAGTTACGACCTGGGAGCCACCCGCTGGCACCGCACCGGGGAGACGCTGCCGGACATGGTGCTGGAGGAACTCCGCGGCCAGGACGCGATCCTGCTGGGCGCGGTCGGCGACCCCACGGTGCCGAGCGGGGTCCTGGAGCGCGGGCTGCTGCTGCGGCTGCGCTTCGAGCTCGACCACTACGTGAACCTGCGCCCGGTCCGCCTCTACCCCGGTGTCGACACCCCGCTGGCCGGTGTCCGCCCGGAGGCGGTGGACATGATCGTGGTCCGCGAGGGAACCGAGGGCCCCTACACCGGCGTCGGCGGGTTCCTCCGCAAGGGGACCCCGGCCGAGGTGGCCACCCAGGAGAGCATCAACACCGCGTACGGCGTTCAGCGGGTGGTGCGGTACGCGTTCGAGCAGGCGGCCGCCCGGCCGCGGAAGAAGCTCACGCTGGTGCACAAGACGAACGTCCTCACCTTCGCCGGCGACCTGTGGTCACGGGCCGTGGACGCCGCGGCCAAGGAGTACCCGACGGTGGCGGTGGACTACTGCCACGTCGACGCCGCCGCGATGTTCTTCGTCAGCCAGCCGGAACGGTTCGACGTGGTGGTCACCGACAACCTGTTCGGCGACATCCTGACCGATCTCGGCGCGGCGGTGGCCGGCGGCATCGGCCTGGCCGCGAGCGGCAACGTCAACCCGGACCGGACCGCGCCGTCGATGTTCGAGCCGGTGCACGGCAGCGCCCCCGATATCGCCGGCCAGCACAAGGCCGACCCGACCGCGGCGATCCTGTCCGCCGCGCTGCTCCTGGGGCACCTGGGAATGGACGCCGAGGCGGCCCGGGTCGAGCAGGCGGTGGCCGAGGACCTGGTGGAGCGCCAGGGCGAATGGGCCGCCCGCAGCACCGGCGAGATCGGCGACGACATCGCCGGCCGAGTAGCGGGCTAGGGCGCGCCGCCTGCTGGCCAGGCCCGGTCTCCGGGCGCGCCCCGCGGTCAGCCACACAGCCCCGGGGGCTGATCGGCACCGCGTTTCAGGAGACGCGCAGCGTTCCATACGACCATCCGGCTTCGCCGACGACACAATGGAGGTGCGGGCGTGGCAACGGGGCCGCGTCCGCCCCGGGCACAGCACCGCTAGGCGAGATGCTGCTTGCCCCCCGTCCCCGGCCCGGCCGGGCACAAGGAGGACCATAGATGACCGGCAGCGCCGACCTCAGCTTTGACATCCGCCCGAGCAATTCCCCGGTTTCTGCGGCCGAACGGGAAAGAGTGCTCGCCGCGCCCGGGTTCGGGAAGGTGTTCACCGACCACATGGTCACGATCCGGTGGTCCGGGGACCGCGGCTGGCATGACGCGCGGCTGGAGCCCTACGGACCGCTGACCCTCGACCCCGGCACCGCGGTGTTCCACTACGCCCAGGAGTGCTTCGAGGGACTCAAGGCGTACCGGCAGGCCGACGGGTCGGTGGCGACGTTCCGCCCGCTGGCGAACGCCGCCCGGTTCAACGGGTCGGCCCGCCGGCTGGCGATGCCGGAACTGCCGGAGAGCGCGTTCGTCCGCGCCATCGAGCTGCTGGTGGCCCAGGACCGGGACTGGGTGCCATCGGCCGAGGGTCACAGCCTGTACCTGCGCCCGTTCATGATCGCCACCCAGGTCGGGCTGGGCATCAACACGCCGTCGCAGTCCTACCTCTTCCTGCTCATCGCCTCGCCGGCCGCTGGATACTTCAGCGGCGGCGCCGCCCCGGTGACGGTGTGGCTGTCGGAGGACTACACCCGGGCCGCGCCCGGCGGGACCGGCGAGACCAAGTCCGGCGGCAACTACGCGGCCGGCTTCGCCGGCCAGAAGCAGGCCCTGGAGCACGGCTGCGACCAGGTGGTCTGGCTGGATGCGGCGGAGCACCGCTGGGTCGAGGAAATGGGCGGGATGAACATGTTCTTCGTCTACGGATCCGGGCCTGGGGCGCGGCTGCTGACGCCGCTGCTGGGCGGGACGATCCTGCCCGGGGTCACCCGCGACTCGCTGCTCAAGCTCGCCCCGGATCGTGGCCTGCCGGTGTCCGAGGGACAGATCTCGGTGGAGCAGTGGCGCTCGGGCTGCGCCTCCGGCGAGCTTGCCGAGGTGTTCGCCTGCGGCACCGCGGCGGTCATTACCCCGGTGGGCCGCGCCCGGAGCGCCTCCGGTGACTGGGACGTCGGTGACGGCAAGCCCGGCCCGGTCACCATGGCGCTGCGCGAGGAACTGGTCGCCATCCAGTACGGCCAGCGTCCCGACTCCTACGGCTGGGTGCACAAGATCTGCTGACCGGCCCCCCCGTCCCGCTGGCCCGTCCGGGCCAGCGGGCCCGCGTCTATCCTGGCATCGGATACCGACATTTCCCCTGTTTCCCGGCATAGTGTGACCGGCCACTCATCCCCCCCGGGGCGGGCCAGCCCGCCCGCCGCAGCGCCTATCCGGCTCGCCGTCTCGGATGGTGAGATGGATGTGCCACCGAGCGTTGTCGTCTGGCACACTGGTGCCGTGCTGTCTGGCCGGATCATTATCGGCAGGCGCGCTGGCATATAGCAGCTGATCCGCAACACAGGCGGACCGCGGCCCGCCAGCGCGCAGACCTCTCGCACCCGTGCGAGGGGTCTTTTGCTTGCGGGGGGCGGCTGCTGGTGCGGCACCCGAAGGGATTGACGCGAGGCGATGCGAGAGCCACTCGACGAACACGACGCGTTCCACGTTTATGACACGACCCTGCGCGACGGGGCGCAGCAGGAGGCGCTCAACCTGACCGTCGCCGACAAGCTGGCCATCGCGCGGCACCTGGACGAGCTTGGCGTCGGCTTCATCGAGGGCGGCTGGCCGGGAGCGATCCCCAAGGACACCGAGTTCTTCCGCCGCGCCCAGGCGGAACTCGGCCTGAAGCACGCGCAGCTCGCCGCGTTCGGCGCGACCCGCCGGCCCGGTATGGCGGCGGCCGACGATCCCATGGTCGCCGCGCTGCGCGAATCCGGCGCGCCGGTCGTGACTCTGGTAGCCAAGAGTCACGACCGGCACGTCGAGCTTGCGCTGCGCACCACGCTGGATGAGAACCTGGCGATGATCCGCGACACCATCGCGCATCTGGTAGCGGAGGGGCAGCGCGTCTTCCTCGATGCCGAGCACTTCTTCGATGGCTACCGGTCCAATCGCGGCTACGCGGTCGAGGTGGTCCGCGCGGCCGCCGAAGCGGGCGCCGACCTGACCGCGCTGTGTGACACCAACGGCGGGATGCTGCCCGGCCAGCTCGGCGACATCGTCACCGAGGTGGCGGCGGCGACCGGCGCCAGGCTGGGCATCCACTGCCACGACGACACGGCGTGCGCGGTGGCGAACACCCTCGTCGCGGTCGACGCGGGCGTCACCCACGTGCAGGGAACCGCGAACGGGTACGGCGAGCGCTGCGGCAACGCGAACCTGTTCAGCATGGTCGCCGGGCTCCAGCTGAAGAAGGACCAGCAGGTACTCCCGGACGGCTGCCTGCAGGAGATGAGCCGGATCGCCCACGCGATCAGCGAGGTCACCAACGTCGCGCCGAGCGCCCATCAGCCTTACGTGGGGATGTCCGCCTTCGCGCACAAGGCCGGCCTGCACGCCTCGGCGGTCAAGGTGGACCCGATGCTCTACCAGCACATCGACCCCGCGCTCACCGGAAACGACATGCGGATGCTGGTCTCGGACATGGCGGGCCGTGCCTCGGTCGAGCTCAAGGGCCGCGAGCTCGGCTACGACCTGTCCGGCGACAAGGCGGTGGCCACCGCGGTGGTGAACCGGGTGAAGGAGCTCGAGGCGCGGGGCTACACATTCGAGGCCGCCGACGCGTCGTTCGAGCTGCTGCTGCGCGACGAGCTCGCGGCCGGTGCGCCGCAGCGAGGCTTCGCGGTCGAGTCCTGGCGCGTTATCGTCGAGCGGCGCCCCGATGGTGCGCTGGTCAGCGAGGCGACCGTGAAGCTGCACGCCAAGGGTGAGCGGATGGTCGCCACCGGCGAGGGCAACGGCCCGGTCAACGCGCTGGACAAGGCGCTGCGGCTGGCGCTGGAACAGCTGTTCCCCGAGCTGGCGCAGCTCGAGCTGGTCGACTACAAGGTCCGCATCCTCGAGGGCTCGCACGGCACCGGGGCGGTGACCCGGGTGCTGATCGAGTCCGGCGACGGGACCGGGAACTGGTCCACCGTCGGCGTGGACGAGAACATCATCGCCGCCTCCTGGGAGGCGCTCGAGGAAGCCGTCCGGTACTGCCTGCTGCGCGCGGGCTACGACGCGGAAGGCGGCCCGGCAGCGGCGGAGGTGGCGGGTGCGCCTGCGACGCCGGCGGCGACGTAGTGTTGGCGAATGGATGACCAGCAGATCCTGGGGCAGATCCAGAAGCTGATCCAGACGGAGCATGAGCTGCGCGCCAAGGTAGCCGATGGCGAGCTGTCCGGCCCTGACGAGCGGTCCCAGCTACGTGCGGCCGAGGAAGCGCTCGACCAGTGCTGGGATCTGCTCCGCCAGCGGCGGGCCCAGCGCGAAACCGGGGGTAACCCGGACGCGGCCGAGGCGCGTCCGGCATCGGAGGTCGAGGGCTACCTGCAGTAGGGCCCGCGGAGCGGGGAGCGCCGCCGGCCCGCGACGTGACGTGCGGTCAGTAGGTTTTGCGAACCAGGGCCCGCCGCGGCGAGGACCCGCTGCTCAGTGAGGAGTGTCGTGCGGATCGCGAGGTTTTCCCACCAGGGACAGGTGGGCTTCGGCGTGGTCGAAGGCGACCGCGGCGCCGGCGGCGGGCCGTCCGCCGGGGATGCCGAGATCGCCGAGATCGCCGGGCACCCGTTCGGCTCGGACGGCGTCCGGCTGACCGGCGTGCGGCACCCGGTCGCCGACGTCCGGCTGCTCGCGCCGGTGCTGCCGAGCAAGGTGGTGGCGGTCGGCCACAACTACGCCGAGCATGCGCGGGAGATGGGCGGGGAGCCGCCGCTGGAGCCGGTGCTGTTCTTCAAGCCCTCGACGGCCGTGACCGGCCCCGGCGACCCGATCCTCTACCCGGTGTCGATGACCAAGCAGGTGGACTTCGAGGGCGAGCTCGCCGTGGTCATCGGGCGGATGTGCCGCGAGGTCCCGGTCGACCGGGCGGCCGAGGTGATCTTCGGTTACACCTGCGCCAACGACGTGACCGCCCGCGATCTGCAGGCCGCCGACGGGCAGTGGGCCCGGGCGAAGGGGTTCGATACGTTCTGCCCGCTCGGCCCGTGGATCGAGACCGACACCGACCCGTCCGACCTCGCCCTGACCACGACCGTCGGCGGCAGCATCAGGCAGGCCGCCCGAACCGCGCAGCTGCTGTACCCGGTGCCCGAATTGATCGCGTTCGTCAGCCAGGTGATGACGCTGCTGCCCGGCGACGTGCTGCTGACCGGGACGCCGCAGGGAGTCGGGCCGGTCGAGCCCGGCGACGAGGTCGCGGTGACGATCGAGACGATCGGCACGCTGACGAGCAAGGTGGTGACCCGTGACTGACCCGGCTGACCAGAGCGCGGCCGGCCCGCCGGCTGAGGGCGTGCGCGTCCGGTTCGCGCCCTCGCCCAGCGGTGACCTGCACGTCGGCAACGTCCGCACCGCCCTGTACAACTGGGCCTACGCCCGGCGCACCGGTGGCACTTTTGTGCTGCGGATCGAGGACACCGACCCGGTCCGCGTCACCGAGGAGTACATCCACGCCGCCCTGGACACGCTGCGCTGGCTCGGCCTGGGCTGGGACGAGGGGCCGGAAGCCGGCGGGAAATACGGGCCGTACCGCCAGAGCGAGCGGATGCAGATCTACGCCGACTGGGCACAGCGGTTCCTCGACAACGGCGACGCCTATTACTGCTATTGCACCCAGGAGGAACTCGCGGCCCGGCGGGAGGCCGCGAGGTCGGCCGGCTCCCGCAGCACCGGATACGACGGCCACTGCCGTCACCTCACCCGCGAGCAGGCAGCGGCCTATGCGGCCGAGGGCCGGCGCCCGGTGATCCGGTTCCGGATGCCACCGGGATCCACCACCTTCACCGACCTGATCCGGGGGGAGATCACCTTCGATCACGAGGCCGTTCCCGACTTCGTGCTCACCCGCGCCGATGGCGGCCCGCTGTACACCCTCGCCGCCGCCGCCGACGACGTGCTGATGAAGATCACCCACATCCTGCGCGGCGAGGACCTGCTCTCCTCGACCCCGCGGCAACTGGCCGTCTACCGGGCGATGGGCGTGCCGGTCGATTCGCTCCCGAAGTTCGCGCACCTGCCCTACGTTCTCGGCGCGGACGGCCAGCGGCTGTCCAAGCGCAACGGCGTCGTCTCGGTCGCCTGGTACCGGCACGAGGGCTTCCTGCCCGAGGCGCTGTGCAACTACCTGGCGCTGCTCGGCTGGTCACCCGGCGACAACCGGGAGGAGTTCTCGCTGGATGAGATGGCCGCCGAGTTCGACATCAGCCGGGTGAACAAGAACTCGGCGCAGTTCGACGTGCGCAAGCTGGAGGCGATCAACGGCGACTGGATCCGCGCCCTGCCCATCGGCGAATTCATCGGGCGCATCACCCCGTTCCTGCAGTCAGCCGGGCAGGTCGCCGATCCGCCGGCCGGCGGGGAGGAACGGCTGATCGCCGGCGGGGCACCGCTGATCCAGGAGCGGATCTCGCGGCTCACCGAGGCGCCGGGGATGCTCGGCTTCCTGTTCGTCGACGAGCGGCATTTCACCGTCGACGAGGAGGCCGCGGCACGCTCGCTGACACCGGAGGCCGATGCGGTGCTCAAGGCGGCGGTGGCGGCGCTGGAGTCGGTCACCGACTGGACCGCCGGTTCGATCGAAACGGCGCTGCGCAGCGCCCTGGTCGACGGTCTCGGCCTGAAGCCGCGGGCCGCCTTCGGCCCGGTCCGGGTCGCGGTCACCGGACGGCGGGTATCGCCGCCGCTGTTCGAGTCCATCGAGTTGCTCGGCCGCGAGCGCTCACTGGGCCGGCTGAACCGCGCGCTGGCCTCGCTGGAATCCTGAGCCCGCCTCCCTCGGTGCGGATCCTCGATGCCATCGGGCACGCGCTCACCATCGCCGGCTCGATGGCGTGGGAGATCTGCTGGGCGCTGATCCTCGGCTTCGCGCTGTCCGCCGTGGTGCAGGCGCTGGTGCCGAAGGAGACCATCACAAGGCTGATGGGTGACGATTCGCCGCGCTCGCTGGCGGTCGCCACCGGGCTGGGCGCCGCCTCGTCGTCGTGTTCCTACGCGGCGGTTGCGCTGGCCAGGTCACTATTCCGCAAGGGCGCGGGCTTCGCCGCCGCGATGGCGTTCGAGATCGCCTCCACCAATCTGGTGGTCGAGCTCGGGGTGATCCTGGCGCTGCTGATGGGCTGGCAGTTCACCGCCGCCGAGTTCGCCGGTGGCCCGATAATGATCATTGCGCTGGCGGTGCTTTTCCGGCTGCTGCTGCGGCAGCGGCTGCTGGCCGAGGCTCGGGCCCAGGCCGACCGGGGTGTTGCCGGATCGATGGAGGGGCACGCCGGAATGGACATGTCGGTGGAGGGCGGGGGATCGCTGCGGCGCCGGCTCGCCTCGCGGCGGGGCTTCACCGCGGTCTCGCACGTCTTCGTGATGGAGTGGGCCGCGATCTGGCGGGATGTGGTCGGCGGTCTGCTGATCGCCGGCGCGCTCGCCGCCTGGGTCCCCGACTCGTTCTGGCGGCACTTCTTCCTCACTGGGCACCCGCTGGCCGCCAAGATCTGGGGTCCGCTGGTCGGGCCGCTGGTCAGCGTGCTCAGCTTCGTCTGCTCGATCGGCAACGTGCCGCTGGCCGCGGTGCTGTGGAAGGGCGGGATCAGCTTCGGCGGCGTGGTCGCGTTCATCTTCGCCGACCTGATCATCCTGCCGATCCTGGCGATCTACCGGAAGTACTACGGGACCTCGATGGCGCTTTTCCTCTTCGGCACCTTCTATGCCTCGATGGTGCTGGCCGGTTATGCGGTCGAACTGATCTTCGGCGGGCTCGGCCTCATCCCGTCGCGGGCGTCGGCGACAATCCCGAGCCAGGGCGTGTCCTGGGACTACACCACCTGGCTGAACATCGTGTTCCTGCTGCTGGCGGCCGCGCTGGTCGTCCGGTTCATCGCCAGCGGCGGGCTGCCGATGCTGAAGATGATGGGCGGCTCACCGCCTCCGGCCGGGAATCAGGCCGGGGCCGGCGACCGCGCAGGCTGATTGGAAGCGAAACGGTTTTACGGGGTCGCCTGCACCGTCGGTTCCGCCGTGTCGTGGCCCTGGAACAGCATCGACGCGATCTGGGTCAGGGTGTTCGAGCCGACGGTGAAGCCCGAGTCGCCGTCTGAGCCGTAGCCGTTCAGGTCGTCCATGACGGACAGGACGTACCGCTCGCCGGGTCCGGCGAACCCGACGGTGTCGGTGATCCACGTGCCGCCGTCGTCCTCCCAGCCGTCCTTGTCGCCCGGGTGGTTCTCCGGCCCGGCGCCCCAGACGCCCCACTGCTGGACCGGGGCGACATTGGCCATCTGGTTAACCAGGTAGCCGCGGGTGCTGGCCGGCGCGTGGGTGAGGATGTAGTCCATCAGGTTGTTCAGGTCCGAGGCCGTGCAGTACATGTACCCCCAGTAGCCCGGCTCCTGGCTGAACTGCGCGCCCTGCATGCCGAACTGCTGCTCGATGCGGCCGAGGAAGCTGTCGTCCTCGTATTCGGACCACAGGTTGTCGGCGGCCGTGTCGGAGCTCCAGTTCAGCATGTCGCCAAGCTGGCTCCAGTCATCGCTGGACAGCTGGATCGCGCCGGTTTCGTTGCGCTGCAGCAGGTCGGCGGCCATCGCGAGCTTGCTGGTGGAACCGGTGGGGAATTCCTGCTGCGCACCAGTGTTCTGCCAGGTCGCTCCGGTCATCCGGTCGTGAATCTCGATGCCGATCTCCCCGGGCGCAGTCTGCAGGTAGCGCTCGGTGCTGACGATCCGCTGCCGCATCGTGCAGGAGAACCCGGCGGCGATCGTCGCCGGGCAGCCCGGGACCGACGGGGAGGGCCCAGGCCCCGCCGCGCGAGCTTCCGCGTTCCTATTTATCCAGGCGGGCCCGTGGCTGCCGGAGGACTTCGCCTCGGTGGCCGCGAACGCCGATACCGCCGCGAGAAGGACGGCAACGAGGGATACTTTGACGATCCAGTGCACCGTCGGGAGCCGCGGATTATGGCGAGAATGGGCCATGGTGACACGTCTAGTCACACGAGGTGTGATTTGGCGCAGAACTCCCTGAAAGTTCGCTGAGTGGGCCGCCGAGTATCAAACCATACCAGAACGGACATACGCCGGCGGTCTCGTTCACCCGCCCGCCGCTTTGGAGACGCGGCGCGGGTTGGGCTAAACTGCTCGGGCGCCAGCGGGCCCGTTGCGGCTCGCTCCCTGGGGTATGGGGTAATTGGCAGCCCGACGGGTTCTGGCCCCGTTAGTCTAGGTTCGAGTCCTGGTACCCCAGCTGACCGCGCCCAGTGCGCGGCATGTGGCCCCGTCGTCTAGCGGCCCAGGACGCCGCCCTCTCAAGGCGGTAGCGCCGGTTCAAATCCGGTCGGGGCTACGTTTTCGTGTAACAGGTCATCGGCCCGGTCACCAGTCATCTGGTGGCCGGGCCGTGATCGTTCGGCTGCGGCTGCGGCTGCGGCTGCGGCTGCGGCTGCGGCTGCGGCTGCCGGTCAGCCGGTCGACGGGTGCGTCGGCGTCGATCCGTCCGGGAGCAGCAGGTCGAAGCCGTCCGGCGTGTTCAGCATGCCGGGCCCGGTGCCCGGCTGGCCGGTTACGCCGTACTGCCAGACAAGTGCCCCGGTGGCCGGGTCGATCGCGGCCATCCGGTGGTTGTAATCGTCGTTGACCATGAAAACCCCGCTGGGCAGCATTTCGGCCAGCGATGGGTGATCCAGCATCCCGGGCCCGGACTGGGCGCGATACCGGTACAGGATGTGACCAGCCCGGTCGAACTCCAGGATCTGCCCGGGCCGCGCGTAGTCGGCGATCAGATAACGGTTCGTTCCCAGCTGCTGTGGATCGGAGGGGTAGCTGATCGGCAGCCGGGCGGTCCAGACCAGCTTGCCGGTCTTGGTGTACTCGCTGACCCACGACCCGTTGATCTCCGAAATCAGCAGGTTGCCGTCCGGCAGCGGTGTGTCGCCGTTCGGCGAGCCCATCGAGGCAGGCGGGTGATGGCGGCACACGCCGTTGGTGCCGATCTGGTGGGCGACCGTGTGGTTGGGGTTGATCACCAGCACCCGGCAGTTCATGGCGTCGGCGACCGTTACCTGGCCGTTTTTCAGCAGGTACGCGTCGTCCGGCTGATGCAGGTAGCCGGTGGCGGTTCCCGGGCGGCCCGGATGACCGTAGGACCAGATGATCCGCCCCGAGGGGTAGGCGAGCTTGACGATCGTGTCGTTGTCCTCCTGGTTGGAGAGGATGGCGGTGCCGTGATCGGTGAAGAACGCGTCATCGGGGAAGTAGAAGCCCAGCGGGTCCCGCGCCGTGTGCGCCGACGGGTATTTCCACAGCAGGTGCAGCCCGGCGTCCAGGAGCAGCAGCCGGTTGTTGCCGCGGTCGGCGACCAGGAGCTCCGCGCCGGAGAACGGCGAGCCCGCTCCCGGCGCGCCAGCGGTGCCGAAAGCCCGGTCCGGGCGGAGTATCTGGACGGAGGAAACGGGTGCGCCGCTGGACTCCCCGCCGACGATCCAGGCGGTCGAGCCGGACACGGCAACCCCGGCGTGCGAGACCGGCACCTGAAGACGGCCGGCCGGGAGCATCCGCTTGGCCGCGGGGTCGAAGGCCCAGATGGTGGAGACCGTCGAGGTGGGCGACGCGTAAGGCTCGTTCGATGTCCCGGCGCTCGACTCGCCGGGGCCGAGCTGGGTGGTGCCAGCGCCCCGGACCCGCGACTGTGCTGCCGTGCTGTCGCCGCCGGCCACCAGCAACTCGCCCCCGACCGTCATCGCGGCGGCGCCCGCCAGCGGCTCGGGGGTATGGCCGATTACCGCCGCCGAGTGCCGGGCGGGGTTCACCACCTGGATCGTGTCCACCGGTTCGCCCGCATGCGGGCCACCGATCGCCTGGCCCCCGAAGACATAGATCTGCCCGCCTATCGCGGCGGCAGCCGGGTATCGCACCGGCACCGGGAGATTGGCGGCTGTCGTGAAGGCCCGGCCGTCAGTCGTGGCGAGAACCGCGGCGTCAGCCCGCGCTCCGTCGAAACCCCCGACGACATAGCTGGTGGCGCCGATGGTGACCCCCGTCGAGTCGGAGCGCGGTTCCGGCAGCGACCCGCTGGTGGTGGCCCGGCTGCCGCCGTTGGCATTGCTGGCGAACGCCTGGACCGTGGCGACCGTGCTCGACGAGCCCCCGCCGAAGACCAGGGCCCGCCCGCCGGCCAGCCCGGCGGCGGCGTCGTGGACTCCAGCGCCCAGCGACCCGATCTGGCTCGCCGCTCCGGTGCTGGTATTCACGGCGTAGACGCCGTCCGCCGAATCGCCGCCGGGGGTCAGCCCGCCGAGGATGATCAGGCGGTTCCCGGGTCCCGGCACGGCTGCCTCACGGCTGATGGGTGCCGCCATGTGCCACGGCAGCAGGCCGGCCTGGACCGCGGGCAGGCCGTGCGGGGGTGCCGCGGCCGGCGCCGGTGACCGCGTCGGATGACCCGCCGGGGCCGTCGTTCCGCTGTCCGGGCGGGCCACGAACCAGGCGGCGGCGACGGTTGCCAGCAGGCATGCGGCGGCGGCGGCCGCGGGTAGCCGGAAACGGCTGGCGGAAGCCCGGGGCTTGCGGCGTCGCCGCCGCAGGAACCGGGACCTCGCTGTCGACCAGCGGCTGGGGGACGGGGGAGGCACGGGGGATTCCGGCACGTACCTGACTATCCACGAAACAGCGGCAGCAGAGGGCGCGGTTTAACCCAATTCGGCTCGGTGCCTACTCCGGTCCACCTGGCGACCGGTCTCCAGCAGCGCGACGCTGGCGGTACCACCGTGGCAGCGTAACCCGGCGGCGTGCCTGGCAGCGTGAGCCTGGCAGCGTGCCCTGGGGCGGCACCAGCCGCTGGCCGGCGAACCGTGGCCGCGGAATCGCGGTACGCGATGCGAGGATGGCCCCACTGGAATATAGTGTGGCCCGTGACGGTGGATGTGATCATCTTTTTACATATTTCCACCATTCTGTCGGTATTGGTGCTGCTCTGGGAGACCAAACTCGGGGACGAGCGGCTTCGCGCTGTCTTCGGCGATGACCACGGCGTAAGCGTGGCCTCGCTCCGGCCCCGGCCATGGGGTGCAGAGAGGGACGACGCATGTCCGTGACGCAGGCCGGCCGTGACAGCGGGAGCGGTAATCGCGGAACTGCCAGCGCTTATGAGGCTGTCCACGTCAGCCGTGAGTTCAGGACTCTGCGTCGGCATTTCCGTTCATTCGCCGTCCCGGTGACGGTTCTGTTCCTGATCTGGTATTTCCTCTATGTCGTGGTCGCGGCGTTCGCGCCTGGGTTCATGCGGACCCGGGTGCTCGGTGACGTGAACGTCGGCCTCGTTTTCGGTGTGCTGCAGTTCGTGGCTGCCTTCGGCATCACGCTTGCATACCGGCAGTGGGCGCGGCGGAACCTCGACCCGCTGTCGGAGAAGCTGCGGCACCGGCTGGAAGCCGGGCGGGAACGGTGACGGCCGCCGCCGCGACCGAGGCGGGCGGCGTCGTCGGCAAGCCTGCGGTCAACATCACCATCTTCCTGTTCTTCATCGCCATCACGCTGGTCATCGCGATCAGGGCGGCGAGGTCCAACCGGACGACCACCGACTACTACGCCGGCGGGCGGAGCTTCACCGGGTGGCAGAACGGCATCGCGATCGGCGGCGACTACCTGTCGGCGGCGTCGTTCCTCGGCATCGCCGGCCTCATCGCGCTGGACGGATATGACGGCTTCCTGTACTCGATCGGCTTCCTGGCCGGCTGGATGGTTGTCCTGCTGCTGGTCGCCGGCCCATTCCGGAACACCGGCCGGTACACGACAGCGGACGTCCTCGACCTCCGGCTGAAGAACGTGCCGGTCCGTGCCGCCGCTGCGGTCTCGACGCTGACGATCAGCGTGCTGTACCTGGTCGCGCAGATGGCCGGGGCCGGCGAACTGGTCAGCCTCCTGCTCGGCGTGAAGAGTTCCGGGGGCCAGGACCTCACCGTCGCGGTGGTCGGCCTGGTGATGCTCTTCTACGTCCTGGTCGGCGGGATGAAGGGCACCACCTGGGTGCAGATCGTCAAGGCGGTGATCCTCACCATCGGTGCCGCGGTGACCACTATCTGGGTGCTGGCCCGCGCGGGCTTCAACCTGTCGGTGCTGCTGCACCACGCCGCCGCGTCCAGTCCGGCCGGCTCGGCGGTGCTCGGGCCGGGCCTGCTCTATGGCAAGGACACCGTCTCCAAGTTCGACTTCATATCGCTGGCGCTCGCCCTGGTGCTGGGCACCGCCGGGCTGCCGCACGTCCTGATGCGGCTGTACACCGTGCCCAACGCCCGGGAAGCGCGGCGCAGCATTGTCTGGACGGTCTGGCTCGTCGGGATTTTCTACCTGTTCACGCTGGTGCTCGGGTACGGCGCGATGTGGCTGGTCGGCGGGAAGCAGATCCTCGGCGCCCCGGGGAAGGCGAACTCGGCGGTGCCGCTGCTGGCGTACACACTGGGCGGGACACTGCTGCTCGGCATCGTGGCCTCCGTCGCCTTCGCCACCATCCTCGCGGTCGTGGCGGGCCTGACCATCACCGCCAGCGCCTCCTTCGCCCACGACGTCTACGCCGGGGTGCTGCGCCGAGGCGAGGCCGACTCCGGAGACGAGGTACGGGTCGCGCGGATCACGGCGGTGGTGGTCGGCGCCGTGGCGGTGATCGGGGGGATCATCGCCAAGAACGTGGACGTCGCGTTCCTGGTGTCGCTCGCGTTCGCGGTCGCCGCGTCGGCGAACCTGCCGTGCGTCCTGTACACGCTGTTCTGGCCGAGGTTCACCGCCCGCGGCGCGCGGTGGAGCATCTACGGCGGGCTGATCAGCTCCATCGGCCTGATCTTCTTCTCGCCGGTGGTATCGGGCCAATCAACTGCGGCGGGCGGCGCCAGCCCGTCGCTGATCACCAATCCGCACATCGACTTCGCGTTCTTCCCGCTGGACAACCCGGGGTTGGTGTCCATCCCGCTGGGATTCTTCCTGGGCTGGCTGGGCACGGTGACCGACCGGGATCCCGCCGACCCGGCACGGTTCGCCCGGGTCCAGGTCCGCGCGCTGACCGGCGTGGGCGCGGAGCGAAGCCACCGCAGTTGACGCGTAGCCCGCGGGCGGCCGCGGGTGGGGGGAGGAGTACCTGGGCTCCAGGTGCAACGGAAGGGAGGGGAGATGGTGAACGGCTTCGACGCGGCTCCGCGCCCGATGGCCGCGCTCGACCCGGAAGTGCTGAAGGTGATCCGCTCGTCGGCGGCCCGGCTATACCAGCACGAGGACGCGTTCATCGAGGAGTTCCGCGCCGATATCACGACGCTGATCCCGGCAATGGCCGGCGATGGGCAGGTGTTCTGCAAGCGGATGGTGCGCTCGCTGCTGTGGCTGGCCATCACCAACCAGCCGCCGAAGGTCGTCGCCGACACCCTGCACTGGGCCGGGGCGCGGAACTGGATCGAGGGCTTCCCCGAGCAGCATTACACCAACGTCGCGAACGCGCTGGTCCGGGTGGTGCGCCAGCTCAGCGAGAGCGACCAGTTCACCTCAATCGGCTCGGCCTGGGTGAGCTACTTCCAATGGGCGCAGCCCTACCTGATCGCCGGCGGCCGGCACGCGGCGGCCCAGCACGCAGCCGCGCAGCAGGCCGCCGCGCAGGAGGCCGCAGCCCGGCGCGAGGCCGCGATCGAAGAGGCCGCCCGCGCACAGGCCCTCGCCCTGTACCCGGAGGGCCGCCACCGGGATGCCGCCGGCGACATCAGCCTGGAAACGGTGGCCGGCCTGCTCGACGACGAGGACGACGAGGACGACGAGGACGTCGGCTACGGCCAGATCATGGTCTCGATGACCCGCAACCAGCGGCGGGACCGCCCGGAGCGGCACGGCTGAGCAGCAGCCGGCACCGTTCGCCCGGCCGCCAGCGCGTGCGGCCCGCCGTCCGGGCCCGGATAGCGTCGCCGCCGCCCCGGGCCGAGACACTGCAAAGCGCCGACAGAGCCGGTCAGCGGACGTCGCGGGGGCGGAACTGGATGCTGATCCGGGGGCCGGCCGGCCGCGCCGTCTTGGGGATCGCGTGCTCCCAGGTGCGCTGGCAGCTTCCGCCCATCACCAGCAGGTCGCCGTGCCCCAGCTCATGACGCAGCGCCTTCCCGCCACCGCGCGGGCGCAGCATCAGCGCCCGCGGCTCGCCGACCGAGATGATCGCCACGACCGTGTCCTCGGTCTTGCCCCGGCCGATGGTGTCGCCGTGCCAGGCGACGCTGTCGCGGCCGTCGCGGTACAGGCACAGGCCGGCGGTTCGGAACGGCTCCCCGAGCTCGGCCGTGTAATGCGCGTTCAGCTCGTCTCGCGCCCGCTCCAGGACCGGGTCGGGCAGCGGCTCGTCCTCGTCGTAGAAGCACAGCAGCCGCGGCACGTCGACCACCCGGTCGTACATGTGCCGCCGCTCCGCCCGCCACGGAACGACCCGCCGCAGCCGCTCGAAAAGGTCATCCGCGGCGCCGATCCATCCCGGCCGGGCATCCACCCACGCTCCGTGTGCCAGCCGGGTACGGCGCACCGAGTCGCCGAGCGGGCCGGGCCCGGGCGCCGCGAACCCGTCCAGTAGCGAGCCCTGGAACGCGCTGGTCATAGCAGCATTCTAGCGTTCTTCAAACGCACGTTCGAAGTAGCAGAAGGTGGCCGGTACCGCGGGTGCGCGATCGCGACGGGCGGGCCGTGCAACCGTTGAGGAATGTCCGGGGTTCACCGGGGTGTGAGAGCAACGACCGCGCCGGCGGATCGCGCGGAAAGCAGCGAGCTGCTGGCTGAGCTGGCTGGCGACCTCGACCAGGGGTTCACCGCGCTCTACCAGGCGCACCGGCAGGTGGTTTTCTCGACCGCGCTGCGGGTCAGCGGACGGTGGGCCGACGCGGAAGACCTGACCGCCGAGGCGTTCCTGCGCGCCTACCGTGCGCTGCGCGGATACCGGCGCGACCGGATCATGGCACTGCAACCGCGGCCCTGGCTGGTGACGATCCTGCTCAACATCTGGCGCAACGACCAGCGCACCCGCGGCCGGCGGCCGGCCGAGGCACCGTTGGCGGCCGGCGCCGACGCGGCGG
Organism: Streptosporangiaceae bacterium; assembly: GCA_051986485.1. Lineage (GTDB taxonomy): Bacteria > Actinomycetota > Actinomycetes > Streptosporangiales > Streptosporangiaceae > JBPYFL01. Next base: position 99,030 of record JBPYFL010000005.1, read on the forward strand.
ATGACGCCGACGGGCCGCAGGCGCTCGCGGAAGGCCGCGAGACCCGCCGGGAGCTTGCCGGGCTGCTACTCGAACTGCCGGAGCAGCAGCGCGTCGCGGTGGTGCTGCGGCACGTCAGCGGCCTCACGCTGGCCGAGATCAGCGCGGTCCTCGGAACCGGCGAAGGCACCGTCAAATCCCACATTTCCCGGGGGCTGAGCAAGCTCCGCGCGCTGGACCCGGCCGGTGGCCGGGCCGTCGGCGGCACCCGGGCACCCGTTGGAGGTGCAGGCAGATGATGGCAGAGATGATGAACGACCTTGATCACGATCCGCTGACCACCGGGCTCGCGGCGCTCGCCGCCGACGCTCCGGGACAGGTGTTCGACCGGATCGCTGCCCGCTGGGTCCTGGTGCCCGGGCCGGTGGGGGAGCTGTACGTCGCGTTCACCGACCACGGGATCGCCTACGCGCGGTTGGATTCCGTGGTTGCCGGGGAGGCCGGATTCGCGTCCGGATTCCGTGAGCGGTTCGGCCGCCCGCTGCTGGCCGCCAGCCGCCCGCCGGCCGGGCTGCTGCCCGCGCTGCGCACCGGCCGCACCGGCGGGCTGCGGTTCGACCTGCGCGAGCTGCGGCCGTTCCAGCGCGATGTGCTGCTCGCCACCGCGGAGATCCCCCGGGGTGAGCTGCGTCCGTACTCCTGGGTCGCCGCGCAGATCGGCCGGCCCAAGGCGGTCCGCGCGGTCGGGACCGCGCTGGGGCGCAACCCCGTCCCGGTGCTGATCGCCTGCCACCGGGTTGTTCCGGTCGGCGGCGGGACCGGCGAGTACGTTTTCGGCCCGGAGGTGAAGCGGCGGCTGCTGCGGGCCGAGGGCGTTGAAATCGGCGAGATGGCGGGCAGGTCCGGTGGCCGCCGGAAGCCATCCCGCCCGGCTGACGAGAGGAGTGGCAGATGACGGCGCGGACGGCCCCGGACCGGCTGGAGAGCATCGACTGGGAGGAGCTGCGCTCCTCGCTGGACCAGGCCGGATACGCGGTCACCCCGGCGGTGCTGTCGCCAGCTGAGTGCGAGGCGCTGGCCGGCCTGTACGACGAGGACCGGCACTGGCGGTCCCGCGTCGACATGGCCCGGCACCGTTTCGGCTCCGGCGAGTACAAGTACTTCGCCCGGCCGCTGCCGGAGGTGGTCAGCGAACTCCGCGCCGCCTTCTACCCGCGGCTGGCTCCGGTGGCCAACGGCTGGAACGAGCGCCTCGGCATCGCCGACCGGTACCCCGAGCGGCTCGACGACTTCCTGGACCGCTGTCACGCCGCCGGACAGGCCCGGCCGACGCCGCTGATCCTGCGGTACGGTCCGGGCGACTACAACTGCCTGCACCAGGACATCTACGGGGAGCACGCGTTCCCGTTGCAGCTGATGGTGATGCTGTCGCGCCGCGACGACGACTACACCGGGGGCGAGTTCCTGCTCGTGGAGAACCTGCCCCGGGCGCAGTCCCGCGGCACCGCGATCACCCTGCGGCAAGGCGAGGCGGTGATCTGGCCGGTGCGGATCCGACCGGGCGCCGGCAGCCGCGGTTTCTACCGCATCGGCGTCCGGCACGGCGTCAGCGTCGTCCGCGGCGGGCGGCGGCAGACCCTCGGCGTCATCTTCCACGACGCCGCCTGAAGCGCGCCCCGTCCTGGCCGTTGCGGCGCCGATCGTGACTGAGGTTTCCCGCAGGGGCCAGGGATAGCATTCGGGAGTGTCCGGTTCGGGGGTCACTGACCGTTTCACCAGTCCCCATCTGCGCGTGCCCACGGCCGCGCGTGGCCTCCGCACGTGGCTTCCCGCATGGTCGGCGCCGGCCGCGATGCGGGCGGCGCGGGCGACCGTCGTCGTCCCGGGAATCTTCGCCCTGACCGACCAGGTCATCGGCGACCGGCAGATGGCGACGTTCGCCGCGTTCGGCGGTATCGCCACGCTCGTCCTTGCCTCGTTCGCCGGCAACCGCCGGGACAAGGCCACCGCGCATCTCGGACTGGCGATCGTCGGCAGCATGCTGATCGTGATCGGAACGATGGTCGGTTCCCGGCCGTGGCTGGCCGCCGTCGTCACCGTGCCGGTCGCCTTCGCCACCTTCTTCGCCGGGGTGCTGGGACCGAACGCCGCCTCCGGGGTGCTGGCGGCGCTGCTCGCCTATGTTCTCCCCGCGGCATCGCCGGGCACGGCCGCGGCGATCCCCTCCCGGCTGGCCGGCTGGTGGCTGGCTTCAGCGGCCGGGACGGCCGCCGTGCTGCTGCTGTCGCCCAAGCCGCCCGGCTCCCGGCTCGGTGCGGCCGCGGCCGGGCTTGCCGCGAGGCTGGCCGGCCAGATCGAGGACGCACTGCGCGGCGAGCTGAAAGCCGGCGCGCGGGAGTCGCGCACCGCCGCCAAGGACGAACTGCTTGCGGCGTTCTCCTCGGCGCCGTACCGGCCGACCGGCCTGGCCACCGCCGACCAGGCGCTGAACAACGTGGTCGAGGTGCTGGAGTGGTGCGCGGACCTGGTGTCCGACGCTCTGGATGATTGCGGTGACGTCAGCCGGGCCGCCCCGCCCGACCGGGAACTGCTCGCGGCGTCCGCCGGGATGCTGCGGGACGTGGAAGCGTTGCTGAGCGGGGCCAGCGCGCGTCCGGACTTCGACGGCCTGGAACGCTCCCGCGCCGCGAACGCCGCGTGGCTCCGCGAACTGGCGGCGCGAGAGGGTTCGGCCGCCGTCCGGCGCGAGGCGCTCTCGCAGTCCTTCTACGCACGGGCGGTTGCCGTGGCGGTCCGCACCGCCGCTGCGGACGCGCTGATCGCCGCCCGGCAGGCCGATCCGGTGCTGGTCGCCACCCAGCGCCGCCGGTGGTACGTCGGCCGGGAATCCGGCACCGCGGCGGAGCGCCCTCTCACCGGCCTCGCCGCTGCGGCCGGTGTCGTTGCCCGGCACGCGAGCATCCGGTCGGTGTGGTTCCTCAACAGCCTGCGCGGAACGCTGGCGCTGACCGCGGCCGTTGCCGTGGCCGACGCCGCCGACCTGCAGCACGGGTTCTGGGTCGTGCTCGGGACCCTGTCGGTGCTGCGCAGCAACGCGTCCTCGACCGGGGCCACCGCGGCCCGGGCCCTCGGCGGGACGGTCATCGGCTTCGCGGTCGGGGCCGCGCTGCTGCTGGCGATCGGCACCAACCAGGTGGCGCTGTGGATCGTGCTGCCGGTCGCCGTCCTGATCGCGTCGTACGCACCCGGCACCGCACCGTTGGCGGTCGGCCAGGCCGGGTTCACGGTCTTCATCGTCATCCTGTTCAATTTGCTGGTACCGGTGGGCTGGACGGTCGGCCTGGTGCGGATCGAGGACGTGGCGATCGGCTGCGCGGTGAGCCTGGCGGTCGGGATCGTGTTCTGGCCGCGCGGCGCCAGCGCCGTCGTGGGCGACGACTTGGCCGACGCGTTCCGCCAGGGAACCGCGTATCTCCGCCAGGCGGTGGACTGGACACTCGGTGTGCGGCGGGATCCGCCCGACGCGGGGGTCGCGGCGGTGACGGCCGGGACCCGGCTCGACGACGCGCTGCGCGGGTTCCTCGCCGAGCAGGGCGCCAAGAGGGTGACCAAGGAGGATCTGTGGAGCCTGGTGATGGCCAGCATGCGGCTACGGCTGGCCGCTAACTCGCTGGCGGGCCTGCGGCCCCTGGACTCGCAGCCCCAGCCGGTGCAGGACGTGATCGAGACGAATACCAGCGAGCTGGCCCGGTTCTATGAAGGCATAGCCGACCTCGTCGGCCGCCCCGGCAACGGACCTGCCTCGATCGGCACCGGCCCGCACGCCACGGGGACCAGCGCAGGCCCATCATCCATCGCCGGTGACGGTGACGGGGCGGCCGAGGTGCCGGCTCTCCCCGGGCTGGTCACGGCGGCCGGGGGGCCATCCGGCGCCACCCACCCGCAGGCGCGCGCGCTGTGGGTGAACAAGCACCTGCGGCAGCTCAGCCAGCACATGGACACGGTTCCGGTTGCCGCCGAGCACGTGGCCGAGGAGCGGCGCGCGCCGTGGTGGCGGCGATGAGCATCGCGGCGATGGCCGTCTGGATCGTGACCGCGATCATCGGCGCGCTCCTGCTGGCCGGCGGAATCAGCAACGAGCACCGCCAGGCCGCCGAGGCTGCCGCGGCCCCCGGGGAGACGGAGGCAACTGCGGGGGGACCCGCGAGTCATCCGTTGCTCGAGTTCACCCACCCGGCGCTCGCGGTGATCGGGCTGATGTTCTGGATCTTCTACGTGGTCAGCGACCACTCGGCCTTCGCGTGGATCGCGTTCGCCATGCTGGCCACCACCGGGCTCTTGGGGACCGGCTGGCTGATCAGCGGCGTCGAACGACGGCGCCGTGCGCGGGTACCGCCCGGCCCGGTCTTCCCCCGGCGCCTGGTCGTGCTGCACGGCGTCGCGGTGGCGTGCACCGTCACCCTCGTCCTCCTTGCGGCCGTGCACATCGGCTGACGAGCCGCGCAGCACCTATCGTCGAAGGCCGCGGTTGAGCTACGGGCTGCCCTGGTAGGCGCCGAGGATCCACCCCTCCTCAGCCAGCACGTCGGCACGCGTGCCGGCCGGAAGCTGGCCGGGGGCGTCGAGCAGTCCTCGCAGGGCACCGGAACCGTCGGCCGAACGCAGCCAGCGCACCACCGCGCGCACCTGGGCCTGATCCTTGATCATTGCTGGCTTGCGCTTTGTCCCCGGCGTGGCGGCCGTGTGACGGCGGACGATGCCCGGCCAGATCTCGGCGCAGAGCACGGACGGGCCGCCCGCCGGAGGCGGTGAAACGGTGCGGCGGGCCTCGAAAGGCCACACCCGCGTCACGTCCCGCAGCAGCGGGTCCGAGCAGAGCCGGCTGAGGAACGGGATGCCCAGCAGGCACTGGCTGCCGACGCTGCCGATGCCCATCAGCTTCCAGGCCGCCTGGGTGCCTGGGACCTGCTGTTCGGCCCACCGGAGCCGGCGAAGGCCGACGCCGCGGGCGGGATACGGGTAGCCGGGGCTTGTCGCCGCGAGGTATGGACCGGCGAGCGCTCGCGGGCATCCCCACAGCGGCCCCGGCCGCGGCCCGCAGCCCCGGTTCAGGGCCGCCGCCACCGCGAAGCGGTTGTTACTGTTGTCCGGCGCATCCTCGGTCAGCAGGTCCAGCTCGTCCCAGATCAGCCGCCACGGAGCTGTGTCCTGGGCAGTCTGTCGGCTGCCGCGTGGCCGCCGCTGCCCGTCCGGGCTTCCCAAGCCGAGCGCGGTGGCGAAGCCCGCCGGGAAGCCAAACGGGAAGTCGAAACCGGCCAGCACCCGGCGCCCGTGGGCAACGTGATCCCGCAGGTGCCGGCGCAGCCATTGCCCGCAGTCGTGGCGGGTCCGCAGGTAGCGGGTGGTGGTCCGGCCGGCAACGGCCCCGCACTCGGCCACCCAGACCGAATCCGGGCTCGGCCGCGGCGGGCTCGGCGCCGACCGCGCACTCCAGTCCACCGCCAGGTACACGTCAAAGAGCCGCCCGGTCATCAGCGAGCGCAATGGAGCGGAACGACCGGCTGCGGCATCTCCGCCAGCGACGGGCTAGCCGACGAGGGTTTTGACGGCGGCGGTGAGGTCGGCCAGCGCGGTCTTGGCGTCGGCGAAGTACATGCTGGTCTTGGGGTCGGTGTACAGCTCGTTGTCGATGCCCGCGTAGCCGTGGCCCATCGACCGCTTGACGACGATCACGCTCTTCGCCTGGTCCACGTCGAGGATCGGCATCCCGGAGATCGGGGTCCCGGAGCGCCGGGCGGCCGGGTTGGTCACGTCGTTGGCGCCGATGACGAGGACGACGTCGGTTCGCGGGAACTCCGGGTTCACCTCCTCCATCTCCTTGAGCTGCGGGTACGGGACGTTCGCCTCGGCGAGCAGGACGTTCATGTGCCCCGGCATCCGGCCCGCCACCGGGTGGATCGCGTAGCTGACCTCCACCCCGCGCTCCTCCAGCATCTGGGCAAGCTCGTGCGCCGCGTGCTGCGCCTGAGCGGCAGCCAGCCCGTAGCCGGGCACGATGATGACCTTGCTGGCGTAGGCGAGCTGGATGGCGGCGTCGTCGGCGGCAACCGAGCGCACCTCGCCGCCCGAGCCGCCGACCGCCGGCGCGGCCGCGTCGCCGGTGCCGAACCCGCCGATGATGATGTTGGCGAGCGAGCGGTTCATCGCGTCGGCCATCAGCTTGGTGAGGATGCTCCCGGACGCCCCGACCAGCGCGCCAGCGATGATCAGGACCGCGTTGTCGATCACGAACCCGGCCATCGCCACGGCGGTCCCGGTGAAGGCGTTCAGCAGCGAGATGACCACCGGCATGTCGGCCCCGCCGATCGGCATCACCATCGTGACGCCGAAACCAAGCGACACGATGATCATGACCACCAGCGTCACCACGCCCGCGGTGCCGGCGATCCCGCTGATCATGTAACCGGCGCCGGCCAGGGCCACCGCCACGACGGCAAAGTTGACCGCGCGCGATCCGGGGAACACCACGGGCCGGCTGGTCACCACGCCCTGCAGTTTCCCGGCGGCGATCAGCGAGCCGGAGAAGGTGACCGCCCCGATGATCACGTCCAGTGCGGTGGCCACCTCTACCCGGGGAGCGACCGACGTCGCGCCCGTCGCCGTGGCCAGCCGGACGTAGTCGTCCACCGCGATCAGCGCGGCCGCCCCGCCGCCCACCGCGTTGAACAGGCTGACGAGCTGCGGCATCGCGGTCATCGGGAACCGCTGGGCGGAGCGCAGCCCCACGGCGGACCCGACGGCGATCCCGGCCAGCACGACGACCCAGCCGACTGCCGTCACGGTCCCGGCGTGGATGAGCGTCGCGAGGGTCGCGGCGATGGCCGCCACCATTCCCGCCGCCGACAGCTGGTTGCCCCGGCGCGCCGTGGCCGGGGAGTTCATCAGGTGCAGCCCGAGCACGAAGCAGACGGCCGCGGCGAGATAGATCAGCGCGATGACCGTCGCGAACGCGCTCATGCCCGCCCGCTTCCCGTGCCGGCCCGCTGGCCGTCACCGGCCGCGGCGCTGTCGGGCCGGGCGCTAGCGGGGGCGGGTGCTATCCGTTTGCGGAACATCTTCAGCATCCGCCCGGTGACCACGTACCCGCCCGTCACGTTGGCCGCCGCGAACGCGGCGGCGATGAACGCCAGCACGTAGCTGAGCGCGTTGTTCGCCGTCAGCGCGATCAGCATCGCTCCGGCCAGCACGATGCCGTGGATCGAGTTGGCCGCTGACATCAGCGGCGTGTGCAGGGTGGACGGCACCTTGCTGATCACCTCGAAGCCGACCAGCAGGCTCAGCACGAAGATGCTGATGTCGGCGAGCAGCGACGCGCTCATCGCGCCTCCTCCTCAGATGGCGCCGCGCCGAGCTTTTCGGCCACGGCCGGATGGACGACCTTGCCGTCATGGGTGATGACCACGCCGGCCTGGATCGCGTCGCTGGTGTCGATCGCCAGTTCGCCGTCTTTCGTGATGTGCCGCAGCAGTGCGGTGACGTTCCGCGCGTACGCGGTGGCCGCGGCGGCCGGGACCGTCGCGGCGAGGTTGCCCGCCCCGATGATCGTGACGCCGCCCGGGGTCACCACGGTCTCGTCCGGCTTGGACATCTCCACATTGCCGCCAAGCTCGCTGGCCGCCATGTCGACCAGCACGGAGCCGGGCTTCATCAGCTTGACCGCCTGGGAGCTGACGAGCTGCGGCGGCCGCCGACCGGGAACCTGGGCGGTGGTGATGACGACGTCCTGCTTGGCGATATGCGCGTTCAGCTCTTCCTGCTGGGCGTGCTGCTCGTCGGCGGTCAGCGCCCGCGCGTAGCCGCCCTCGCCGCTGCCCGACCGCACCGCGCCGATCTCGAGGAACCGCCCGCCCAGCGACTCCACCTCGGACTTCGCCTCCGGGCGGATGTCGTAGCCGGACACCACCGCGCCGAGGCGGCGGGCCGTCCCGATCGCCTGCAGGCCCGCTACGCCGGTACCGAGCACCAGCACCTCGGCCGGGCGCGCGGTGCCCGCCGCGGTGATGAGCAGCGGGAAGAACCGGCCGAACTCGGTGGCCGCGACCAGCACGGCCTTGTAGCCGGCCACGTTCGACTGGGAGGTGAGCACGTCCATCGACTGCCCCGCCGACACCGTGCGCGGGATACCGTCCAGGCTGATCGCGGTGACGCCGCGCTCGGCGAGAGACCCGGCCAGGGCCGGGTCCGCCAGCGGCTGCAGCATCCCGATGATCGCCTGGCCCGGGCGCAAGGCGGACAGGTCCGCCTCCGGCGGCTTGCCCACGTACAGGATGACGGTGGCCTGGGCGAGGATCTCGTCACGGCCGGCGACGACCGCGCCGGCGTCGGCGTACGCGTCGTCGCTGAACCAGGCTCCCGTGCCGGCGCCGGTCTCGATCAGCACGTCGGCTCCCGCCTGCTTCAGGCGGCCGATGGCCTCGGGTACCAGCGCCACGCGCCGTTCACCGGGCGTGCTCTCCTTGACGGCGGCTACCTTCATGGGCGCTACCTCGGTGTAGGAAACGGCTGCGGGACCCAGTATTGCAAGTCACCCGACGCCGCTGCGCCGCAACATGTCACTGATCCGGTCGCCGGCCGAAACCACGGCCGTCGCGTGCAGCCTCCCGGGAGAGCGGGTGAGCCGCTCGATCGGCCCGGACACCGACACGGCCGCGACGACCTTGCCGCTGGATCCGCGCACCGGCGCGGACACCGACGCGACGCCCGGCTCCCGTTCCGCCGCGCTGGCCGCCCATCCGCGCCGCCGGACCTGGGCCAGGCCCGCGGCGGTGAACTTGGCGGCGCGCAGCGACCCCCGCAGGGCGGTGGCCGAGGCGCCGTGCACCCGGACCTCGTCGTCCCAGGCGAGCAGCACCTGCGCGCCCGAGCCCGCCGTCATCGGGAGCGCCGCGCCGACCGGGACGGTGTCGCGCAGCCCGCTGGCCCGCTCCGCCGCCGCGACGCAGATCCGCCAGTCCGCCTGGCGCCGGTACAGTTGCGCGCTCTCGCCGGTGGTGTCGCGCAGCTGGGTCAGCACCGGCTGGGCGATGGCCAGCAGGCGATCCTCACCCGCGGCGGTGGCGAGCTCGCTGATCCGGGGGCCGAGGACGAACCGGCCCTGGGTGTCGCGCGTGATCAGCCGGTGCCGCTCCAGCGCGACCGCGATCCGGTGCGCGGTGGGCCGGGTGAGCCCGGTCGCCTGCACCAGGTGCCCGAGCGCGGCAGGGCCGGCCTCCAAGGCGTCCAGCACCGATACCGCCTTGTCGAGAACGCCGACTCCGCTATAGTTGTCCATGAACTGATACTGCCGTCTCAGATAATGAGATGCAACTAGCGCGGCGGTCCATCCGGAGGGTCACGGCATAACCTCGGAAGGATCGCTGACCATGGGAGATGATGACGGTGGGCCGCACCCTCGCGGAGAAGGTCTGGGACGCGCACGTGGTGCGCCACGCTGACGGCGAGCCGGACCTGCTCTACATCGACCTGCACCTGGTGCACGAGGTCACCAGCCCGCAGGCCTTCGACGGTCTGCGGCTCGCGGAGCGCCCGGTGCGCCGCCCCGACCTGACCATCGCGACCGAGGATCACAACGTCCCGACCACCGGCGTCGCCGGGCCGGGCAGCCCGATCGCGGACCCGGTGTCGCGTACCCAGGTCGAGACGCTGCGGAAGAACTGCGCCGAGTTCGGCATCCGGCTGCACCCGATGGGCGACGCGGGCCAGGGAATCGTGCACGTGATCGGCCCGCAGCTCGGGCTGACGCAGCCCGGGATGACGGTCGTCTGCGGCGACTCGCACACCAGCACCCACGGCGCGGTGGGCGCCATCGCGTTCGGCATCGGCACCAGCGAGGTCGAGCACGTGCTCGCCACCCAGACGCTGCCGCAGACCCGGCCGAAGACGATGGCCGTAACGGTGAACGGCACGCTGCCGTACGGGGTGACCGCGAAGGACATGATCCTCGCCATCATCGCGAAGATCGGGACCGGCGGCGGGCAGGGCCACGTGATCGAGTACCGCGGTGAAGCCGTGCGGAATCTGTCCATGGAAGGCAGGCTGACGGTCTGCAACATGAGCATCGAGGCCGGAGCACGGGCCGGCATGGTCGCGCCGGATGACACCACGTTCGCCTTCCTGGAGGGCCGGCCGCACGCGCCGCGCGGCGCCGAGTGGGAGGCCGCGCTGGACTACTGGCGGTCGCTGGCCACCGACGACGACGCGGTCTTCGACCGCGAGGTCACGCTGGACGGGTCCGCCCTGACCCCCTACGTGACCTGGGGAACCAACCCCGCCCAGGGCGGGCCGCTGGACGGCGCGGTGCCCGACCCGGCGTCGGCCGGCAGCGAGGGTGAGCGGTCGGCCATCGACCGGGCGCTGGCCTACATGGACCTGCGCCCGGGGATGCCGCTGCGCGACATCCGGGTGGACACCGTGTTCGTCGGCTCGTGCACCAACGGCCGCCTGGAGGACCTGCGCGCCGCGGCCGGGGTACTCGGCGGCCGGAAGGTCGCCGACGGCGTCCGGATGCTGGTGGTTCCTGGTTCGATGCAGGTCAGGGAGGCGGCCGAACGGGAGGGCCTGGATGCGGTCTTCACCGCGGCCGGGGCCGAATGGCGGGCGGCTGGCTGCTCGATGTGCCTGGGGATGAACCCGGACAAGCTCTCTCCCGGGGAGCGCAGCGCGTCCACCTCCAACCGGAACTTCGAGGGACGCCAGGGCAAGGGCGGCCGGACCCACCTGGTGTCGCCGCAGGTCGCGGCGGCGACCGCGGTCACCGGTCATCTCACCGCCCCGGCCGAGCTGTAGGAACCCCGCTCAGCCCCAGTAACCGGGCCGCAGTAACCGGGGCGCAGAAACCGGGCCGCAGGAACCGGGCCGCAGTAACCGGGCTCAGCTGGAGAAACGAGGAGCAGCCGTGGAACCGTTCATCACCTACACCGGCCGCGCTGTGCCGCTGCGCCGCAGCGATGTCGACACCGACCAGATCATCCCCGCCGAGTACCTGAAACGGGTGACCCGGACCGGCTTCGCCGAGGGCCTGTTCGCCGCGTGGCGTGAAGATCGCACCTTCGTGCTCAACGATCCCGCCTACGACGGCGCAACGATCCTGGTGGCCGGACCGGACTTCGGGATCGGGTCGTCGCGTGAGCACGCGGTGTGGGCACTGCAGGACTACGGGTTCCGCGCGGTCATCGCCCCGCGGTTCGGCGACATCTTCCGCAGCAACGCCACCAAGGGCGGCCTGCTGCCGGTGTCCCTTCCCGACGCGGCCGTGGCGGCGCTGCAGGACCTGGTGGAGGCCGACCCGGGCTGCCAGATCACCGTGGACCTGGAACGGCGCCAGGTCCGCGCGGACCCGTCCGGGACCGGCGCTGGCGGAAACGCCCCGCCGGGGAGCCTGGCCGAGGACTTCGAGATCGACGACTACACCCGGTGGCGGCTGATGGAGGGCTTCGACGACATCGGCCTCACGCTGCGGCATGCCGATCTGATCAGCGAGTTCGAGGCGGGCCGGCCCAGCTGGCTCCCGGTCACCGGATAGCGCCCGCGCGCCGGCGGGTCATTAGCTTGGCGTCGTGCGCGGCGCCGGGTAACGGCGGGCCGGGGAGCCGGCTGGCCTGCGCCGGGTACTGCTGCCGCCCAATCAACTGCCGCCGGCGGGCCAGAACCGGGAATCCCTCATTTGCATCAGCCGGCCATTCTGCAACTTATGCACCGTATGTAGGTGGTCCCGGAGAGCAAAATCCCGCGACACAACGGGTTTCCCGGGCCAGGTGATTGTGGAATGCCGCTAGATAGCTTAGTTTCGGGCAGGTCAGGGGTTGCGAGGCCTACGCGTCCCCGCGACCTCGGGGGAATCCGGAGGAGTGTCCTATGAACAAGCGTGACCTGGTAGACGAAATGTCTGGCCGCATGGGGAGCAAGAAGGCTGCGGCGGACGCCGTGGACGCATTGCTGGACACGATCACGGCCACGGTCGCCAAGGGTGACAAGGTGGCGATCACGGGGTTCGGCGTGTTCGAGCGCGCGGACCGTCCGGCTCGGACGGCGCGTAACCCTGCGACCGGGGCGGCCATCAAGGTCCCGAAGTCGCGGGTGCCGAAGTTCCGCGCCGGTGCCGACTTCAAGGCGATCGTCAACGGCCAGAAGAAGGCCCCTGCCAGGGCGGGCGCCAGGAGGAAGTAAAACTCGCGCATCGTGTGACTGGTGCCCGGAGGCTCGCCTCCGGGCACCACTCATTTTGCGGCCGCTTTAGCGCAGCCCGGGCGGCCTGCGCAGGGCGGTTTGCACGATCCGGTCCACCAGTTGCGGCAGCGGCAGCCCCGTCGCCTCCCACATCAGCGGGAAGCCCGATCCCGGTGTCAGGCCCGGCATGGTGTTGATCTCGTTGACAATGACCTGGCCATCCGGGGTGTAAAAGCAGTCCACCCGGGCGAGCCCCTCGCAGCCGACGGCCTCGAACGCGGCCGCCGCGAGGCGGCGGACCTCACTGGCGGCGGCCTCCGGTACCGGGGCCGGGATGACCATATCGGTGGATGCGTCGAGGTACTTCGCCTCGAAATCGTAGAACTGCTCGCCGCCGCCCACCCGGACCTGGCCCGGGACGCTGGTGTCGGGCGGCCCGTCCGCCAGGCCCTCGAGCACGGCGCACTCGATCTCCATGCCGCTGATCGCCGCCTCGACAATCACCTTCGGGTCGTGCTCGCGCGCCACCTCGATGGCCGCGTGCAGCTCGCCGACGTCGGCCGCCATGGAGGTACCGATGCTGGAACCGCCCCGGGCGGGCTTGACGAACACCGGCCAGCCGAGCTCGGTGATCTCGTCCAGGACCGGCTTGCGCTCGGCCGTGGCCGATGGCCGCGGCCCGGCGGCGCGGTCCGGTCGCCAGTCGCGGTCCCGCACCACGACGTACGGGCCCACCGGCAGCCCGCGCGCGGCGAAGATCAGCTTCATGAACTCCTTGTCCATGCCGGCCGCACTGGCGAGCACCCCGGCGCCGGCGTAGCGGATCCCGGCCAGCTCGAGCATGCCCTGGATGGTGCCGTCCTCTCCGTACGTGCCGTGCAGCAGCGGCAGCACCACGTCCACGGTGCCGAGGACGTCCGGGACCTGCGCCGGTGCGGTCACCAGGACCCCCGGAGCCGCAGTTCCGGTCCGGGCGGGCCGCGCCACCGATTCCACCGAGGGCATCCGGCCGTCGGTGATCGCCAGCCGGGCCGGGTCGTCGTCCGCCAGCACCCAGCGGCCGTCCGAGGTGATGCCGACCGGGACCACGTCGTACCGGTCCCGGTCGATCGCGCCGAGCACGTTGCCCGCACCAACGCAGGAGACGGCGTGCTCGCTGCTGCGCCCGCCGAACACCACCGCGACTCTGGTTTTCCGCTCGTCGGTCACGGCTGCCTCCTCGTATCCGGCTGGTACACGCGCATAAGGTGGCCGACCTTACCGAATCCGGTGCGGGCCGACCGACGGCCCGCACATACCGCCAGGGTAGGTGGCCCGCTCAGATCCCGTAGCGTTCCGGCTTGGCCGAACGGCTCGTCAGCATCAGCTCTGCCTTGTCCACCGGCAGGCCATCGTGCATCACCGCTACGACCACCTCGGTGATCGGCATCTCGACACCGTGGGTACGGGCGAGTTCGAGGACCGAGCGCGAGGACTTGACGCCCTCGGCCGTCTGCCGGGTGATCGCGATGACCTCCGGCACCGTCATGCCGCGGCCGAGGTTCTCGCCGAACGTCCGGTTCCGCGACAGCGGAGAGGTGCAGGTGGCAACCAGGTCGCCCATCCCGGCCAGGCCGGCGAAGGTGAGCTGGTCGGCGCCGAGGGCCGCGCCCAGGCGGGTGATCTCGGCCAGCCCCCGGGTGATCAGCATCGCCCGGGTGTTGTCGCCGAGGCCCATCCCGGCAGCGATGCCGACGGCGAGCGCGATCACGTTCTTCACCGCCCCGCCTAGCTCGCAGCCGATCACGTCGGGGTTGGTGTAGGCGCGGAAATAACTGCTGTGGCAGGCCTGCTGCAGGGACTCGGCGGTCGCGTGGTCGGTGCAGGCGACCACCGCGCCGGAGGGCTGCCGCTTGGCTATCTCCCGGGCGAGGTTCGGGCCGCTGATCGCCGCCACCCGGTCCTGTGGTGTGCCCAGCACATCCTGGATGACCTCGGACATCCGCATGCCGGTGCCGAGCTCGATCCCCTTGATCAGGCTCACCAGGGTGGCTCCGGGAGGGACGTGCGGCGCCACTTCAGACAGGTTCTGCCGCAGCGCCTGCGCCGGAACGGCGAGCAGGACCACATCGGCGCCGTCCAGCCCGGCGGCCGGGTCGCTGACCGCGCGCAGTTGCGCGTTCAGCTCGAGGCCGGGCATGTAGTCCGGATTCTCGTGCCGTCTGTTGATCGCCTCGGCGACCTCGGCCCGGCGCGGCACCATCACCGTCGGTGTACCCGCGTCGCAGAGCAGCTGGGCGAAGATCGTGCCCCAGGAGCCGGCGCCGATAACGGCTGCCTTCACGCCGGACCTGGCCTTCCCGTTCCGCTCTCACCTGCGGGGTCTGGCGGCTGCGGCCCCGGCGCGGGTGCGTCGCCGCCGGGTCCGGCCGGGGTCGTCCGGCTCCCGGCCCGCGGGTCGTAGCGGCCGGCGGGCGGCTGCTCCCCGCGCAGGCCGGCGAGCAGCCCGGTGATCTCCCGCATCACGACCTCCGTCGCCGGCCGCAGGGTGCCCGCGTTCAGCGGCGCGCCCTCGAACCGGGACAGGTCGACCGGCGGCCCGGCGGCAAGCTGGACGGTGTGGCGCGGAAACACATGTGGCTTCTTCTCCCCGTAGGGAAGGATGTCCTGCGCGCCCCAGTGGGCGACCGGGATGACCGGCGCGCCGGTGCTGAGGGCGAGCCGGGCCACGCCGGTCCGGCCGGCCATCGGCCACTGGTCCGGATCGCGGGTGGCCGTCCCCTCCGGGTACACGATGAGGCAGGCGCCCTGGCGCAGCGCCGCCTCGGCGTCCTTGAGCACGAGTGCGGCGTCGGCCTCCCCGCGGTACACCGGGAACTGGCCCAGCTTGTACAGCAGCGGCCCAATCACCTTGACGCGGAACACCGGCGATTTGATCATGAACGACGGGTAGCGCCCGGCCCAGTAGCTGAAGATGGCCACAGCTCCCCAGTCCGCGTATGACAGGTGGTTGGGGGCGATGATCACCCCGCCCTCGCGGGGAACGTGCTCGTAGCCGTGCCAGTCGCGTTTCATCATCCCCTTGACCAGCGGCGGCAGGACTACCTCGGTGAACTTCCGCCAGCCGCGGGAGTACGTGTACTCACGGTCAGCTTGCGCCGCGGCGCCGGGGGACGACGGCCCCCCGGCCTGACCGGCTGGGTCTTCGGGCCCGTTATTGCGCACGTAATCTAGTCTCCCGGTTCATTTCTCGGTGTCGAGGCCGCAGACCCGCTGAAGATGGTGTTTTCCGACGTGTTCCCGGAGCCTTCACCGTGACCACCCCGCCCTCCTGGTCGGTGGTGATCCCCGTCAAGGTACTCGCCCATGGGAAGTCCCGGCTTGCGGAACTGGCTGGGCCATCCAGGCCTGTGCTGGCGCTCGCCGTCGCTGCCGACACCATACGGGCCGTCCTGGCTTGCCGGGACGTGAACGAGGTGATCGTCGTTACCGACGATCCGGTTGCCGCCGCCGAGTTCGAGCAGCTCGGTGCGCGGGTGATCGGCGACGATCCGGATGCCGGGCTGAACCCGGCGCTGGTGCACGGCGCGCGGCTGGCATCGCGGCGGCTCCCCCAGGCGGGGATAGCCGCGATGTCGGGGGACCTCCCGGCGCTCAAGCCGGCCGAGCTCGGCCGTGCGCTGCGGGCGGCCGCCCGGTGGCGCGAGGCGTTCGTCCCGGACGCCTCGGGGACCGGCACGACGCTCTACGCCACCCGCCCAGGGGTCCCGTTCCGGCCGCGTTTCGGGCCCGGGTCGCGGCGGCGCCACCTCGACGCCGGCGCGCGCGAGCTTGCCCGCGGGGACGTTCCCGGGCTGCGCCGGGACGTGGACACCCCGGCCGACCTGACCGAGGCCGCCAGGCTCGGCCTGGGCCCCGCCACCACGGCTCTCGCGGCGAGCCTGCTCGGCTCAGAGGCTGCCGCCGGAACTAGCGGGGATCAGGGCCCCGATGAGGTTGCTGAGCGGGACCAGGACTCCGGCGGCGGGCTCATCGGACGCCGGGACCGTGACCTCGACCCGGGCCTGCCGGCCGACCTCGGTGAACACCCCCGGGCCAGACCCGGAACCGGCGGCGGAACCGGCCGGGAACCATGAGATCCCGTTCACCACGGTGAGCTCGGCGGTCGGCGCCATTCCGGCGGGCAGCGGCACGCCGCAGCGCAGCACGATCGGCGGGGCTCCCCAGGCGGCCGTCAATGCCGAGTCAGGGCTGACCGCCCGGCGTTCGTGCCCGTCCAGCCGGCCGGGCAGCCGCTGCGCCAGCGTCTGGCACAGCCGGCGGGCGGCAGGTCCGGGACGCGGCGGCGCCGCCTGGACGGCCCCGGAGCCGCAGCCGGCTGCGAGCAGGCAGGCGAGCAGCCAGGCGGTGGCGCGGGAAAGCTTGACCGGGCTGCCTGGCGTGTCGGGTCCGCCTAGATGTGCACGATCGGGCAGGTGAGTGTACGGGTGATCCCGTCCACGCCCTGGATCTGGGCCACGACCAGCTTCCCGAGATCGTCGACGTTCTCGGCCTCGGCGCGGACGATCACGTCGTAGGGCCCGGTTACATCCTCGGCCAGCGTGACGCCCGGCACGGTGGCGATCCGCTGCGCGACATTGGCAGCCTTTCCCACCTCAGTCTGAATGAGGATGTAGGCCTGGACCATGACGTCCTCCTTTAGAGCCTGCCTGGGAACCCCGCGCTCTGCCGCGCCGCACAGGCGGCGATGAGGCAGAGTTAGAGCAACGGTAGCCGGATCCGGAATGGCCACCGTACCTCACGGGCGGCGGGAGGTGCTCATTAGCGTCGGCGACGTTGGGGAGTTCGGGCTAATCGCCCGGATTTCGGCCGTGTTGGCCAGCGGCCTGAAAGAAGGCGGTGGCGGGAACGTCATCCTCGGGATCGGCGACGACGCGGCGGTGCTCCGGGCGCCCGACGCACGGACCGTCGCGACGATGGACCTGCTGGTGGAAGGCCGGCATTTCCGCCGCGACTGGTCCCCACCGGATGACGTCGGCCGGAAGGCCGCCGCGCAGAACCTCGCTGACGTCGCCGCCATGGGCGCGGTGCCGACCGCGATGCTGGTCGGCTTCGCCGGGCCGGCGAGCCTGGAGGTGCGCTGGGCGGAGGAGTTCGCGGCTGGGCTCGCCGCCGAGGGAGCCCGCGCCGGTGCTGCTGCGGTCGGCGGCGACGTGTCGGCCGCGGAGACGATCACGATCGCGGTCACCGCGCTGGGCGACCTCGAGGGCCGCGCGCCGGTTACCCGCTCGGGGGCCCGCCCGGGCGATGTGGTGGCGGTGGCGGGGCCGCTGGGCCGGTCCGCCGCGGGCCTCGCGCTGCTGTCCGCGGGCCTTGGCGGGGCCGCAGAGATGGAACCCCTGGTGGCGGCGCACCGGCGCCCGCAGCCGCCGTATCCGGCCGGACCCCAGGCGGCGCGGCTCGGGGCGACGGCGATGATCGACGTGAGCGACGGCCTGGTGGCCGATCTCGGCCACGTTTCCCAGGCGAGCGGCACCGACATCCGGCTGCGGACGGCGGCGCTGGAATGCGGCCGCGACCTGCAGGCCGCCGTTGATTTGCTCCTAACGGCCCGGGCGGCGCCCCCGGATCCACTGCACTGGGTGCTGACTGGGGGAGAGGACCATGCCCTGGCCGCGACATTCCCGTCCGGAACCGTGCTCCCGGACGGGTGGTCGGAGATCGGCGCGGTGACCGCGCCAGGCGGCCCGCGCGCAGCGGTGCTCGTCGACGGCGAGCCCTACCCGGCCGAGGGCGGCTGGGACCACTTCCGCTGATCAGCGGTACCGCCCAAGCAGCGGGCGACGGCGCGAGCGGGTGGCTGGCGACAGCCCGGAGCGGTCATGCCATAATCCGCTTCCCCTAGTCGTGCGGTGGTTACGCTGATATAAATCGCCCGATGGCACGACACGGTCGGCATCGATATGCCCCCCTCCGGACCCGGTCGCATGACGCCCGGCCCGAGGGCATGCGGCAAATCATCCGGACGCCGACGTTCGCGCTCGGCCTCGGGGTGGTCGCCGCCGCCGTGCTCGCGTTCGGGACCACCCAGACCTACCTGCGATTCAGCGGCTCCGGCCCCTCCGACGGCTGCGGCGTAACCGGCTGCGCCAACCCCGCCGCCAGCCCCACCCCCCGCACCACCCCCCAAAGCGCCAGCCCCGTCCAGATCACCTACAAGACCGTAGACACCTGGACAACAGGCTTCACCGGCCAGCTAACAATCGCCAACCGCACCAAGCACGAGATAACCGCCTGGCGCCTGTCCATCGCCTACAGGGGCGCACACATAACCCAGCTAGCCGGCGCCGAATGGACACCAAACCCCAATCGCGCCAGCGCCACCATCGAACCCGCCGCCACCAACGATCCGCTGGCCGCCGACAAAACAGTGCGCATCACCTACACCGCAACGGGAATTGCACACCCCCCAACCGCCTGCACCTTCGACGGCGCCCGCTGCCGCATCCGCTCATCACCCGGTCCATAGGGCGCGGGCGGCGGCACATCTGCGCCGGACCGGCGTTATGCCAGCCCGCCGGCGCAGATGTGCCGCCGCCCGCGGTCGCGAAGCATCGCGCCAGCTTCTGAGTTTGGTTGCGGTACCGGTCAAGGGTCCCAAGCCTCAGCCGTTTATCACCAGTCGTGCATTGTCCCGTCCACCAGCCGAGCTATGGGCAGGTACGCCGCCTGGTACGGGTAGCTCCGGGCCAGTTCCTCGTCGATGTCGATGCCGAGGCCCGGCTCTTCCCCGGGGTGCAGATAGCCGTCGGAGAAGGCATACGCGTGCGGGAAGACCTCGTCCGTCAGTGCCGAATGCCGCAGGTACTCCTGAATGCCGAAGTTCGGCACCGAGATGTCCAGTTGCAGCGCGGCCGCCATGCACACCGGTGACATGTCGGTGGCGCCGTGCGAGCCGGTGCGGACCCCGTACAGGTCCGCGAGGTCGAAGATCCGCCGCAGGTGGGTGATCCCGCCCGCGTGCACGACGGAACAGCGGATGTAGTCGATCAGCTGTTCGGTGATCAGCTGCCGGGACGCCCAGATCGAGGTCAGCACCTCGCCGGTGGCGATCGGCGTGGTGGTGTGCTGGCGGATGATCCGGTAGCGCTCCGGCATCTCCGCGGCCGGCACCGGGTCCTCCAGCCAGAACAGCCCATATGGCTCGAGCGACCTGCCCAGCCGCGCCGCCTCGATGGCGGTCAGCCGGTGGTGCGCGTCGTGCAGCAGCGGCAGGTCCGGGCCGAGACGGTCCCGCACCGCCTCGAACACTGACGGGATGAAGTTCAGGTACCGGGCGGTGGACCAGGTCGTCTCCGCGGGCACCCCTCCCGCGGCGGGCTCGTAGCTGTCGCGGCCCCGGGTGACCCCGTAGGTGCCCGCCAGCCCCGGCACGGCGGCTTGCACCCGGACCGCGCGGTAGCCGAGGCTGCGATAGCGCTCGGCTTCTTCCACCGCCTCGGCGACGCTCTCCCCGTTCGCGTGGCCGTATACCAGCACACCGTCCCGGACGGGCCCGCCGAGCAGCTGGAAGACCGGCAGACCGGCCGCCTTGCCCTTGATATCCCACAGCGCCACGTCCACCGCCGCGATGGCCGCCATCGTCACCGGCCCGCCGCGCCAGTAGGCGCCCTTGTACAGGTAGTTCCAGGTGTCGCCGATCCGGTGCGGGTCGCGGCCGGCCAGCAGCGGGCAGACGTGGTCACGAAGGTAGGCGGCCACGGCGAGTTCCCGCCCGTTCAGCGTCGCGTCACCGACCCCGGTGATCCCCTCGTCGGTGACGAGCTTCAGGGTGACGAAGTTCCGTCCGGGGCAGGTGACGATGACGCGGCCTTCGGCGATCTTCATTCGGTGCTCTCCGGTCGGCCGGAGAATCCTCCGGTCCGTGCGATTGGCCTGACGCGGTGCTCATTCTGCACGCCCGTGCCATACTCGGGTCAAACATCCGACCTGCGCGAGATGGAGGTCCGGAGGTGGCACTGACCGACGAAGCGATCGAGAAGATCAAGGCAATGATCGTCTCGGGCGCGCTGCGGCCGGGGGACCGCCTGCCGAAGGAGGCCGAGCTCGCTGGTGAGCTGGGGTTGTCTCGCAGCTCGCTGCGGGAGGCGGTGCGCGCGCTGGCGATGGCGAACATCCTGGACGTCCGGCGGGGGGACGGGACCTACGTGACCAGCCTGGCGGCCCCCCTGCTGCTGGAAGCGCTGACCTTTATCGTCGACTTTCACCGCGACGACAGCGTGCTGGAGTTCCTGCAGGTGCGGCGCATCCTGGAGCCCGCCGCCGTCGCGATGGCGGCCGAGCGGATCTCGGAGTCGGAAAGTCAGAAGCTGAGCGGCCTGCTGGACAGCCTGACGCCGGATCAGGGAGTGGATCAGCTGGTGGAGGCCGACCTGGAGTTCCACCGGCAGATCTCGGCGTGCTCCGGGAACTCCGTGCTGCATTCGCTGCTGGAAACGCTGTCCGGGCCGACGACGCGGGCGCGGGTGTGGCGCGGGCTGACGCAGGAAGGCGCCACGAAGCGGACCCTGGACGAGCATCGGGCGATCCTGGACGCGCTCACGGCACACGATGCCGAGGCCGCCCGGTCGTGGGCGACCGTCCATGTGGCGAGCGTCGAGAACTGGCTCGCGTCGGCGCTATGAGGGCAGTGCTGGATGGCGCCGTGCTGGAGGGCGCCGTGACGCCGGGCCGGTGCCGGTGAACCGGCGGCGGATCGGCCGGACCGGCGTGCAGGTCACCGAGTTGGGTTTCGGTGGCGCCCCGATCGGCAACCTGTACGCGGCGGTCGGCGAGGCGGCCGCGGCGGAGACGGTCGACGCGGCGTGGGATGCCGGGATCCGCTATTTCGACACGGCGCCGCACTACGGGCTCGGCCTGTCCGAGCGGCGGCTGGGCAAGGCGCTGTCGTCGCGGCCGCGGCGCGAGTTCGTCATCTCCACCAAGGTCGGCCGGCTGCTGGACAGCAATCCGGCCCCGGCCGGCTCCGATCTGGCCGCGGGGTTCGACGTGCCGGACACGCTGACCCGGCGCCGCGATTACAGCGGCGACGGGGTCCGGCGCAGCCTCGCCGACAGCATGGGCCGGCTGGGGGTGGACCGGATCGATATCGCGCTGATCCACGACCCCGAGGACCACATGGCACAGGCGATGGGCGAGGCCGTGCCGACCTTACTGGAGCTGCGCGAGCAGGGCGTGATCGGCGCCGTGGGCGTCGGCATGAACCACTGGGAGCCGCTGCTGCGCTTCGTGGACGTGCCCGGAATCGACGTTGTCATGGTCGCCGGCCGCTGGACGCTCGCCGACCGGACGGCGGCGCCCCTGCTCGCCGCGTGCGCGGAGCGCGGCGTGTCGGTCCTGGCCGCCGCGCCGTTCAATTCCGGGCTGCTTGCGAGCCGCTGGCCGGAGCCCGGTGCGCTGTTCGACTACAGCCCCGCATCCGGCGGCATCCGCGACCGTGCCCGCGCCCTGGCAGCGGCCTGCGAACGGCACGCCGCCACCCTCCCGCACGCCGCCGTGGGCTTTCCGCTGCGCCACCGGGCCGTCGCATCGGTCGTCGCCGGTATCCGCACCGCGGCAGAGGCGCACAGTGATGCGCTCTGGGCCGCCAGCCCGCTGCCCCCGAAGCTGTGGGAAAACCTCGACGAGATTACCTCCGGCCGCCAGGCGAGCCCCTCATGACCGGCCCGAATCGCCGGACGGCCCGCCGCCTTTACCGGCCTGTGACCTGCAGCGATTTCCTTGACACGCGGTGAACGGAGGCGATAACTTTGCTGAAATCGTTTTCTAAATCGATTTCTATATGCTTTCCGGTCATCTCCCGAAGTGCGGGAAACCCTGATGCCGCAGGGGAATCTGGTGTTGAGGCGTCTGGAGGCGGTGTCATGGCGGCACTGAACGGTCGCCGTCGGTCGGCGGCCGGCCTCCCGGTACGGGAGCAGCCTTGAGCGCTGCACCGGCCGTCGAGATGCTCGGTATCCGCCGGCACTTCCCTGGTGTACAGGCGCTCAAGGGCGTCGACCTCACCGTCCAGCCGGGCGAGATCCACGCGCTGCTGGGCGAGAACGGCGCGGGGAAGTCCACGCTGATGCGGATCCTGGCCGGCGCCGAGAGAAAGGACGCCGGCAAGATCCTGCTCGGAGGTCAGGAAGCCCAGATATCGGGGCCCACCGACGCGCTCAAGAGCGGGATATCGACCGTCTACCAGGAAATGAGCCTGGCGACGCACCTGAGCGTTGCGGAGAACCTGTTCATCGGGCGGCTTCCGGCGAGGGCCGGCGGGGTGGTCGACTGGCGCCAGGTGTACCGCCAGGCGCGCCAGGTCCTGGACCGGCTCCAACTGGATCTGCCGATGCGGATGCAGGTAAGCCGTATCAGCCTGGCGCAGCAGCAACTCGTGGAAATCGCGAAGGCCCTCTCGCACAGCGTCAAGGTGCTCGTCCTCGACGAGCCGACCTCCGCCCTGTCCGAGAGCGAGGTCGCGGAGCTTTTCCGGGTGCTGCGCGACCTCAGGGGCCAGGGCGTGGCGATCATTTTCATCTCCCACACCATCGAGGAGATTCTCCAGCTCTGTGACCGGGTCACCGTACTCCGGGACGGTGAGCTTGTGGGCGAGCGCGATGTCGGCGAGACAAGCGCCGAGGACCTGGTGCGGCTCATGGTGGGCCGGACCCTGACCGAAATGTTCCCGAAGGAGCGCATAGAGCCTGGCGACGAGCTGCTGCGGGTCGAGGACCTCCAAGTACGGGGCAAGCAGGCAAAGGTGAGTTTCTCGGTGCGGGCGGGAGAGGTGCTCGGCTTCGCCGGGCTGCTGGGCGCGGGCCGCACGGCGCTCATGCAGGCGATCATCGGCGCCGTCCCCTCCACCGCGGGCACCATCTATCGCCGCGGCAAGCCGGTACGGATCCACAATCCCGATTCGGCGATCAACCACAGCATCGGCTACCTGTCGGATGACAGGCGGCACAGCGGCCTTGCCGGAATGCTGGGGGTGGGCGCCAACCTCACCCTCGCCTCGCTGCCGCAGTTCTCCCGGGTCGGCGTGCTGAAAAGCCGCGACGAGCGGCGCTCCGGGGCCGCCATGGTCGAAGCCATCCGGATCGTCACCCCGTCGCTGGATCAGCGGGCCGCTCTACTGAGCGGCGGCAATCAGCAGAAGACCGTGCTCGGCAAGTGGCTGATCGCCGGGGTCGAGGTGCTGATCCTCGACGAGCCCACCCGCGGGATCGATGTCGGCGCGAAGGTAGAGATCTACCGGCTGATCAACAAGCTCGCCGCAGAGGGCAAGGCGATCATCCTCCTGTCATCATCCCTCCCCGAGGTGCTCGGAATGAGCGACCGCATCCTCGTGATGTGGCGTGGCGCCATCACCGCCGAGTTCGATCCCCGCGAGGCCACGCAGGAGGACATCATGTTCGCCGCCACGGGCCAGGCGCGGAACGGCCGCACCGTCGGCCAGGCGGGGGACAGCGGCCTAGACGGCAGCCGGGCGCCGGTCGACCAGGATGTGCCGGACGGCCAGGAGGGGCCCCGCCGCGACGGGCCGGCGGCAGCCCAGGACAGCGGAACCACAGCGCGAGGGGAAGAGCCCAGATGAGCGACGTCGGGGAGACGTTTACCGGGCCAGCCGGTACCGCGACGGCAGCCGCGAGGGCGCGGGCAGAGCGTGATGCGCGCCGGCGCGCACTGGTACGCAGTGTGCTCGAGAAGCTCGGGCCGTTCGCGTTCATCATCGCGCTGGGCATCGCGCTGTCGATCTATTCGCCGTTTTTCCTCACCGTCCGGAACATCTCCGCGATCTTCGTGCAGATGTCGGTGATCGCGATCATCGCCGTGGGCGAGACTATGGTCATCATCACCGCCGGGATCGACCTGTCGAATGCCAGCGTGGTCGGGCTGGCCGGGGTGGTCTCGACCCTGCTGGTGGTGAACAGCCACGCGGGCGTCGCGGCCGGCATGATCGCCGGGATTCTGGTCGGCGCGGCTGTGGGGCTCGTCAACGGCCTGCTGGTGACCAAGGTGCACCTGCCGCCGTTCATCGCCACGCTCGGGATGCTCAGCGTGGTCCTCGGGGTGGCCGAGCTGATAACCAACGGTCAGCCGATCGCCGCGCCGATTTCCTTCGGCGTCCTGGGGACAGGGCATCTGGGCCCGATCCCGGTGCCGATCGTGCTGATGGTGGTCGTCGCCGCGGTCGGCTGGTTCATGCTCAGCCGCACTACGCTCGGCCGCAGCGCCTACGCCATCGGGAGCAATTACGAGACCGCGCGGCTGTCCGGCATCCGCGTCACCCGGGTCCTGACCGCGATTTACGTGATCGCGGGCCTGCTGGCCGGCCTTGGCGGCGTGATCGCCGCGAGCCGCGTCGTCACCGGTGACCCCGCGGCCGGCACCAACTACAACCTCGACGCGATCGCGGCCGCCGTGATCGGCGGGGCAAGCCTCTTCGGGGGGGAGGGGTCGGTCATCGGCGCGCTCATCGGAGCGCTGCTGATGGAACTGATCTCCAACGGGGGCGACCTGCTCAACATCTCCAACTTCTGGCAGGACGTCATCCTCGGGGCCGTGATCCTCGTCGCCGTCGCCTACGACCAGGTCCGGCGCCGCGCGCTGGCGAGACGATTAGCCGACAGGGAAGAAATGGGGAGAAAAGTGAAACCCTTCAGAACGACACAGATCCGCGGCGGCAGGAAGGCGCGGAGGGCTACCCCGTTCCTCGCTGCCGTCGCCCTCGCCGCCGCCGGTTCCCTGGCGGCCTGCAGCTCCAGCGGCAGCTCCGGATCCAGCGGAACCAGCGGATCCGGCACGTCGGGCGGCAAGACCATCGCGGTGGTGCCCAAGTCGGTCGGCCTGTTCTATTGGGGCACCGTGCACGCCGGCGCCGCGGCGGCGGCCAAGAAGTACCACGTCACGATCGACTGGAAGGGCACTGAAACCGAGACCGACGTCTCCGGCCAGGTCAATATCCTGCAGGACTTCATCAACCGGCACGTCGACGGCATCGCCTTCGCCGCCACCGACGCCCACGGCCTGACGTCCATCGCCAACTCCGCCAAGGCGCAGGGGATCCCCGTGGTGAACATCGACTCCGGGCTTTCCCCGCAGACGCCGCCGCTGGTGGCGACGGACAACATCTCGGCCGCCGGCAAGGCCGCCGACATCCTGAACCAGCTGGTCGGCGGCTCCGGCCAAGTGGCGCTGCTGCCGTTTGTGCCGTCGGCCGCAACGTCGATCCAGCGGCAGCAGGGATTCGAGAACCAGCTCAAGAAGTACCCGGGCCTCCAGCTCGCCGCCGTCCAGTACTCCCAGAGTGACATCAGCAAGGCCCTATCGGAGACCGAGAACATCCTGACCGCTCATCCGAACCTCAAGGGCATCTTCGCCGCCAATGAGCCCGGCGTGATCGGCGCGGTGCGAGCGCTGCAGGAGCGCGGGCTGACCGGCAAGGTCAAGGTCGTCGGCTTCGACAACGCGCCCGACGAGGTCACCGCGCTTGCCAACGGCTCGGTCCAGGCGCTGATCGTGCAGAACCCGTATCAGATCGGCTACCAGGGCGTGGTGGAGACACTCAAC
Organism: Streptosporangiaceae bacterium; assembly: GCA_051986485.1. Classification (GTDB taxonomy): domain Bacteria; phylum Actinomycetota; class Actinomycetes; order Streptosporangiales; family Streptosporangiaceae; genus JBPYFL01. The sequence goes on from JBPYFL010000005.1 coordinate 124,824, forward strand.
CTCATCAACCACAAGTCCGTGCCGCAGAGCGTCGACACCGGCTCCACCGTGGTCACGAAGGCCAACATGAACCAGCCCAACATCCACAGCATCCTCGTCCCGCCCACGACCGGGTAACCACCACGCCGCCAAAGCGCCGCCATACGGGCATGGTCCACGTCCGGGAGGCGCCGCGGCGACGCCGGCCCAGAATGGGCGATCGCGAATACCGACGGCGACAAGAGCAGGGCCCGTTCCCGGGATCTCCGGGGACGGGCCCTGCCGGTTCGCCGCGGTTAGCCGAGGCTGACCGCGAAGATGTGCTGCCGCACGAGCAATTCGCAGTCCGGCACCGTTTCGATAAACATAACAACTGTTATGATGCGAGAAACAGATGAGAGCGGCCCCGGCCGTGCAGGAGCCCCGTTCGCGCGAAGTCGCGCAGCAGCCGGGCCGTCCGCGCCGCCCCGCGGCTCGCGGTGCCGCGGGGAAGGGAACGAGTGCGTGAACACCTACTGGTTCGACGTCGAGGTGGGCGGCCCGGTCACCGAGGACGACATCGCGGCCCTCGGTGACCTGCTGGCCGCCGCCGGGGGGATCGACGCCATCGTCCAGGCAGGGCAGGCGGGCGGGACCGTCACGTTCTCGCGGAAGGCCGACGACGCCATGCAGGCGGTCGTCACGGCCATCGAGCACGTCGAAGCCGCCGCGATGAACGTCAACGGCGTGACCGAGGACCGGGTCGTCGGCGGCGGTATCGCCGAGCGCGCCGGCGTGACGCCCACAACGGTGCGCTACTGGCTGACCGGCGAGCGGGGCCCTGGCGGCTTTCCCGCGCCGAAGGTACGGCGGCAGCGAGCCAGCCTGTACTCCTGGGCCGAGGTGTCCGCGTGGCTCGAATCCGCGAAGCTCGGCGAGGTTGACCACGCGGCCGCCGAGACCGCGCGGGCATGCGAACTGGTCAACGCCGCACTGACCGTCCGCCGGGGGATGCGCGAACTCCCCGCCCACGACCGGCTGTTCCTCGCCCGCCTGGTCGCCTGGACGGGCGCCTGAGACACGCCGGTCCGCTGGTAGCGGCGCCGGGGTGTCCGCGCCGGTGGGTGTCCCCGCCGGTGGGTGTCCCCGCCGATGGCTGGCGCCGGTTAGTGGGTGGCCGCCCCCGGCGGGCGGACGCGCAGGCCCTGCATCCCGCCGTCGACCGCGAGTGACGCGCCCGTGGTCGCGCCCGCCAGCGGACTGGCCAGGTAGGCGATCGCGGCGGCGACCTCGTCGGCGCTGACCAGCCGGCCGATCGGCTGGCGGGCCTCCAGGGCGGCGCGCTCCGCCGCCGGGTCCGGGGAGGCGTCCAGCAGGCGGCCGATCCACGGGGTGTCCGCGGTCCCCGGGTTGACGCAGTTGACCCGGATGCCCTCGCGCGCGTGATCGGCGGCCATCGCGAGCGTCATCGACAGCACCGCGCCCTTCGCCGCCGAGTACAGCACCCGCTGCGGCAGGCCCGCCGTCGCCGCGATCGAGCAGGTGTTGACGATGGCGGCCCGCCCGCGGGCCCGTGCCGCCGCACGCAGGTGCGGCAGGGCGGCGCGCGCGGCCCGCACCATGCCGAAAACGTTGACGTCGAACACCCGCCGCCACTCGTCGTCGTCGTTGTCCTCGACGGCCCCGATGGCGCCGATCCCGGCGTTGTTGACCAGGATGTCCAGACCGCCCAGCGCTTCGGCCGCCCCGGCCACCGCCGCGCGCACCGCGGAGTCGTCGGTCACGTCCGCGACGAAGGGGAGCACGTCCCCGGACTGGCTCGCCGCCTTCACGCCTTCCGCATCACGATCCATAACGGCGACGCGAGCGCCCCGTTCGGCCAGCAGCCGCGCCGTGGCCCGGCCGATCCCCGAGGCTCCGCCGGTGACGAGCACGCCGAGGCCGGAGAACTCGCCGCCGGTGCCGGGGGGTTGCGCGGTCATGGGGTCACCTCCAGGTCACTGGCTTGCCACGCTGGGCCGTTAGGAAAGGAAAAAGTGGCAAGCGACTGCGGTTCCATGGTCGCCGAGTAGCCGGGAGCGACCGGCGCCAGATAGCGGCCGCCGCGGACGGTGACCGGATCGGTGAAGTGCTCGTGCAGGTGATCGACGTACTCGATGACCCGGCCCTGCATCGTCCCGGAGACCGCGACGAAGTCGAACATGGCGAGGTGCTGCGCGAGCTCGCAGAGCCCGACGCCGCCGGCATGCGGGCAGACCGGGACGCCGAACTTGGCGGCGAGCAGGATGATCGCGATGTTCTCGGCTGGACCGGCCACCCGGCACGCGTCGATCTGCGCGATGTCGATCGCACCCGCCTGCAGCAACTGCTTGAAGATGATGCGGTTCTGCACCGCCTCGCCGGTCGCGATCGGCACCGGCGCGACCGCCGAGCGCACCGCCGCGTGGCCGAGCACGTCGTCCGGACTGGTCGGCTCCTCCACCCAGGACAGGCCGAACGGCGCGATCTGCCGGATCCAGTCGATCGCCTCCGGAACGCTCCACGTCTGGTTGGCGTCCACGGCAATGCCGATGTCCGGCCCGACTGTTTCCCGTGCCAGCCGCAGCCGGCGCAGGTCGTCTTCGATGTTCCCGCCGACCTTCAACTTGACCAGCCGGAACCCGTCGGCGACCGCCTCGGCCGACAGCCGGGCCATCTTCTCGTCGGAGTAGCCGAGCCAGCCGGGGGTGGTGGTGTAAGCCGGGTAGCCGGCCCGGCGCAGCTCCGCCTCCCGTTCCGCGCGGCCCGGCTCGGCCGCCCGCAGGATGGCGAGGGCCTCGTCCGGGGTGAGCGCGTCCACCAGGTAGCGGAAGTCGACGAGGCTGGTGATCTCCTCAGGGGTCATGTCGGCCATGAACTTCCACAGTGGCTTGCCCGCCTCCCGGGTGGCGAGGTCCCACGCGGCGTTCAGCACGGCACCGATCGCCATGTGCATGATGCCCTTCTCCGGGCCCAGCCAGCGGAGCTGGCTGTCACCGACCAGGTCGGATGACAGGGAGGCGAGCTCGCCGGGGGTGAGCGGCGCGAACCGTCCGAGGACGTGCCCGCGGAGGGTCTCCACCGCGGCGACCACGGCGTCGTTCCCGCGGCCGATCGTGAAGGCGAACCCGTGCCCGAGGCGCCCGGTATCGGTGCTCAGGGTGACGTACGCCGCCGAATAGTCGGGCATCGTGTTCATCGCGTCGGAGCCGTCCAGCTCCCGCGACGTCGGGAAGCGGATATCGAGGCAGTCCAGGCCGGCCAGCTTCACAGGCGGATAGCTCCCGTGCTCGGCGATTGGTAACGGCAGTTTAACCAGACATCGGATGTATCGCCCGGGTCCCGGCGCATCCGCGAACGGGAGCGGCTTTTGCGACGGCAGTTACGATGTTCCGGGTATGCGGATCGCCCTGTTCGTCACCTGCCTCACCGACACGTTCTTCCCCGAGACCGGCAAGGCCGTGGTGCGGCTGCTGGAACGGCTCGGTCACCAGGTCGAGTTCCCGGCCGGGCAGACCTGCTGCGGACAGATGCACTTCAACACCGGCTACCAGCGCGAGGCCGCGGCGATGGTGCGCCCCTTCGCCGGCGCTTTCGACAGCTACGACGCCGTCGTTACCCCGTCCGGGTCGTGCGCCGCGATGGTCCGCGAGTACCACGGCTACCTGGCCCGCGAATCCGGCGATCCCGGCCTGGTCAGCGCGGTGGATGACGTGGCGCCACGGGTGCGCGAGCTGAGCGAGCTGCTGACCGACGTGCTGGGCACCTTCGACGTCGGCGCGTACTTCCCGCACCGGGTCACCTACCATCCGCCGTGCCATTCGCTGCGGGTGCTGAAGGTGGGCACCCGGCCGCAGCGGCTGCTCAGCATGGTCCGCGGCCTCGAACTGGCCGAACTGCCCGACGCGACCAGTTGCTGCGGCTTCGGCGGGACGTTCGCGCTGAAGAACGCCGAGGTGTCGGCGGCGATGTGCGGGGACAAGGTCGCCGCCGTGCTCGGCACCCGGGCCGAGGTGCTCTGCGCCGCGGACAACTCGTGCCTGATGCACATCGGGGGCGCGCTGCGTCGCCAGCGGGCCGGCGTGGCCACCCTGCACCTGGCCGAGATCCTGGCGAGCACCGAGGAGGACCCGTGGCGGCCCCCGGGCGCGAGCCTGCGGCCCGGAGCCAGGAGATGAGCACTCCCACCTACCTCGGGATGCCGCCGTTTCCGCAGGCGGCGCACGACGCGCTGGGCAACCCGCAGCTGCGCCGGAACCTGCGGCACGCGACGACCACGATCCGCGGCAAACGGGCACAAGCCGTTGCCGAGCTGGACGACTGGCAGCAGCTGCGGCAGGCGGCCAAGGCGGTCAAGGACCACACCCTGGCCAACCTCGACACCTACCTGGTCCGGCTGGAGGAGAAGGTGACCGCGGCCGGCGGCCAGGTGCACTGGGCGTCCGACGCGAGCGAAGCCAACCGGATCGTCGCCGCGCTCGTCCGCAAGGCCGGCTCGGCGGACAAGGCCGCCGCCAAGGACGTGGTCAAGGTCAAGTCGATGGCCACCGAGGAGACCGGGCTGAACGAGGCGCTCGCGGCCGACGGCGTCACGGTCACCGAGACCGACCTCGCCGAGCTGATCGTCCAGCTCGGCGACGACCTGCCCAGCCACATCCTGGTCCCGGCGATCCACCGGAACCGAGCCGAGATCAGGCAGATCTTCCTGCGGCAGATGCCGGACGCTCCGGCCGGCCTCACCGACGACCCCGCCGCACTCGCCGCGGCCGCCCGCGCACACCTGCGCCGGGCGTTCCTGTCCGCCAAGGTCGGGATCTCCGGCGCCAACTTCGCGATCGCCGAGACCGGAAGCCTGGTGGTGCTGGAATCGGAGGGCAACGGCCGGATGTGCCTCACCCTGCCGGAGACTCTTATCTCGGTGGTGGGCATCGAGAAGGTGCTGCCGTCGTGGCGTGACCTGGAGATCTTCCTGGCGCTGCTGCCCCGGTCGTCCACGGCGGAGCGGATGAACCCGTACACCACCACCTGGACCGGGGTGACCAAGGGCGACGGCCCGCGCGAGTTCCACCTCGTCCTGCTGGACAACGGCCGCACCGCGACCCTGGGTGACGGCGTCGGCCGCCAGGCGCTGCGGTGCATTCGGTGCAGCGCCTGCCTGAACGCCTGCCCGGTCTACGAGCGGACCGGTGGCCACGCGTACGGATCGCCTTATCCAGGGCCGATCGGCGCGATCCTCACGCCGCAGCTTCGCGGCACGGCGTCGGAGGTGGACGCCTCGCTGCCGTACGCCTCGTCGCTGTGCGGGGCGTGTTACGAGGTCTGCCCGGTCGCCATCAACATCCCGGAAGCGCTAGTGCACCTTCGCGCGCGGGTTCCGCACAAGTACGCGGAACGCTTCGCGCTCGGGACCGTCGCGGCGGTACTTCGATCCCCGGGCCGCCTGCGGGCCGCGCAGCGCGCCCTGTCCGCGGGCAACCGGGTGATCGGGCGGATGCGGATGCCGCCGCCGCGCGCCTGGACCGAAACCCGTGACCTGCCTGTCCCGCCGCCGGAGTCGTTCCGGAAGTGGTGGGCCCGAACCAGGGGCGACTCGGGGTCTGGCAGGCCATCCGGCGCGACAAGGGTTCAGGGGAGCGATGAGGAATGAGCGTCTCGCGGGAGATGATCCTGGCGCGTATCCGCGAGGCCAATTCCGGTCGCGCTGCCGGAGACAACGCCGGGCCGGACGCGGACGACGGCGGGGGTGATGGCGACGGCGCCGCGGCCGCGGTGGACGCCGATTACGCCGCCCTGCCGCGCCTTTACCGGCTCGCTCACCACGATGCAGCCGACCAGGACATCGCCGCCCTGTTCGCCGAGCGCGCGGCCGAATACAGCGCCACGGTGCAACGATCAGCTCCCGGTGACCTGCCGGGCGCGGTCGCCGCGGCGCTGAAACGGCGGGCCGGGGCGGTCGCCGGACCGGATCGGCGGGCCGGTGCGGGCCGCGAGGAGCCGGCGGCCTCCGACCGGGCACCGAACGGGCAGAAACGGGCCGTCCCCGCCCGGGGTACGGGCGGGACCGAGCCTCGCGCCACCGCTCAGGTCGCCAACCGGAAAAAGACGCGCGCCGCCCGCCGGGCGGCCTCCCGGGCGAAACACAACCGGGGACAAGCCAGCGGGGGACCGGGCAACCGGGAGCAAGGCGGCGGGGGACAAGGCGGCGGGGGGCAAGGCGCCCGGGGACAAGGCGGCCGGGGTCTGGCAGGCCGGGAGCAAGGCGGCCGGGGTCCGGGAGGCCGGGAACAAGCCGGCTGGGGTCCCGCAGGCCGGGAAGCGCCGGCCGGCCCGCGGCTGCCCGCGGGGCCGTGGTTCGCCGCCCCGGCGGACCTGCCCGCCGACTGGCTCGGGGAGCTGCCGGGATCGGCGACCGTCGCCGACGAACCGGCGCTGCCGGTCCCCGATCTGGACGCCGCGGCCGGGGTCGTCACCGGTTGCGCCGTCGCCATCGCGGAAACCGGGACGATCGTGCTGGACCACGGCCCCGCACAGGGCCGCCGGGTGCTGTCGCTGGTGCCGGACTTCCACCTGGTCGTCGTCCGCGCGGACCAGATCGAACCCGACCTGGCCGGTGCGCTGGAACGGCTCGACCCGCGGCGGCCGCACACGTTCATCTCCGGGCCCTCGGCGACCAGCGACATCGAGCTCATCCGGGTCGAAGGGGTGCACGGCCCCCGCAACCTGCACATCCTGATCGCCGGATGAACAGCGCCGATTTCCATGATCGTTGGAATCCTGTGTGCACCATAGTGCACACAAAGTTCCAACGATCATGAACTGCGCGGCGCCGCTCTGCTGAAGGAGGCCAGATGCTCCGGTATCCGATCACCCATCCGCCTCTGGTCGCCGCGCTGGGCGCGGCCGGGCACGGCTCGCGGATACTGCTGGCCGACGGCAACTACCCACACAGCACCGGCATCGGACCCCGGGCCACCCTGATCCATCTCAACCTGCGGCCGGGGCTGGTCGCCGTCGATCAGGTGCTGGAGCCGCTGCTGCAGACGGTTCCGGTGGAGGCGGCGGCGGTGATGGTCCCCGACGACGGCAGCACGCCAGAGGTCTTCGCCCGGTACCGGGAGCTGCTGGGCGCCGGGCTGGACCTGGAGCCGCTGGCACGCTTCGAGTTCTACCGGGCCTGCCAGGGCGGCGACCTCGCGGTGGCGGTCGCCACCGGCGATCAGCGCCTCTACGCGAACCTGCTGCTCACCGTCGGCGTCGTCCCGCCCGCCTGACACCGCGCAGCGGCGCTGCCGCCTGAGACCGCGCTGCGGCGCTGCCGCCGGACACCGCGCTGCGGCGCTGCCGCCGGACACCGCGCAGCGGGGCTGCCGATGGACATTCCGTGGCGCGCAGAACCGGCCAGGACCGCCGGGGCGTTCCGGTGGCGGTCTCAGGTCGCGCGGTCTGCTGGGGTCGCCACTGCGTCCGCGGCGCGGACGGCGCTTCCGGCTGGCGCTGCCCGCTCCACCAGGAGGTTCAAAACGGCCAGCACGACGGCGAGCCCGACCAGGGCCGGGCCGAAGCTGGCCAGCCCGGTGAGTTGCAGCAGCACTCCGGCCAGCGCCGACAGGCTGGCGCCGCCGACGCCCGCGGCGGCTATCTGCCAGCCGATGGCGCGGACCGCGAGCGTCTCGCCCAGCCGCCCGGGCGTCAGGTTGATCAGGGCCGGGAAGATCGGGCCAAGGCTCAGACCGAGCAGCACGAGACCGGCCACGGTGGCGGCCGGCGTCAGGTTGGCCCACACCACGGCACCGCCGGCGATGCCGCCCCCCAGGCCGGCCCGGACCGCGTACTGGGTCGGCAGCCGCGATCCGAGCGCGGCAGCGCCCACCCTCCCGGCGGTCAGCCCGGCCCAGTACGCGAACACCGCGAATCCGGCCATCGTCGCGGACAGGCCACCGGGCCCGCGCAGGAAGCTCGCCGACCACGACGAGACGGCGACCTCCAGGCCGGTGTAGCAGAAGAACACGCCGAGGCTGAGCCACACCGCCGCCCGCAGCCGCCGGTCACCACCCATAGTGCGCCGCCGCCCGGGCGGCGGCGGATCAGCACCGGGCCCGTCGTGGCGCGGTAGTGGAGGGAAGGTGCCGCGCAAGCCGATCCAGGCCACCGCGAGGATCGCTGTCAGCGCGAACAGGCCGGTGTACGCAGGACGCCAGGAGGAGGCGGCGGCCAGCGCCGCCGTCACCGCCAGCGGACCAAGCGCTGCTCCGACGCCGTAGGCGGCGTGCAGCAGGTTCATCAGCCGGGTCCGGCCGGCCAGTGCCACCACGGTATTGAGCGCGGCGTCCAGGCCGCCACCGGCGGCACCCAGCAGCAGGGCGCCGGCGACGACACCGGCCCACCAGGGGGTGGCGGCGATGAGGCCGGCGCCTGCGCAGCCGGTCACCGCCGAGCCGATGAGCACCGTCGAGGTGCCGAACCGGCGCAGCGTCGAGCCCACCGTCGAACTCACGGCCAGGTACCCGCACAGCGACCCGATCAGCAACTCGCCCAGGCCGGCCAGCGGCTGGCCGAAACCGTGCCGGACGGCGGGCCACGCCACCCCGAGCATCCCGTCCGGCAGCCCGAGGACGACGAACGAGTACAGGCACCCGGCGATCATGCCAGCGGGCGGCCGGGAGGCGCCGGTGGAGTCGGCCATGCGGGCCACGTTATGGGGCACCCGGGGTGGGCCCGGCCAGGCGGCAGCCGTGGGTGGCTGAACGGGGTCGCGGCGTGCGAGCCTGAACGTAACGGATCCATCGGCGCCGCGTCGTGCCCGCCGACCGGGGAGGCCGTGGCCAGCGAGGGGGTTATTCATGGACAGCGCCGGGCTGCGTGACGTGCAGAGGCCGCTCAAGGACTCCTACCGGCAGGATCCGCAGCGAGCGGTGGTGACCCTGCGGGCCCAGGGTGACCTCGGCCAGGAGGAGATCAGCTGCTCGGTCGCCACCGGCAAGGCGCTTGCCGTCGCGGGGCTTCACCCCGCCAGCGGCGGGGACGGCTCGCTCGCCTGTTCCGGCGACATGCTGCTGCAGGCGCTTGTCGCGTGCGCGGGCGTCACCTTGCGGGCGGTCGCGACGTCCCTGGAGATCCCGGTGAGCGGTGGCACCGTCCGGGCCGAAGGCGACCTGGACTTCCGCGGCACGATGGCCGTCAGCAAGGAGGCGCCGGTGGGCTTCACCTCGGTGCGGCTGAGCTTCGACCTCGACGCCGACGCCACCGACGACCAGGTCGCCAAGCTCATCAGCCTCACCGAACGGTACTGCGTCGTCTACCAGACGCTCGCGAACCCGGTGGCGGTGACGGTGTCGCCGGCCGTCCGCAACCGGTCCTGAGCCGCGCTGTCACCAGCTGGTACCGGGGTTCGCAGATCCGCCGGTACATCATTCGGGCCGACGTCGGCAGCGTGCCTGGGACGGGAAACCCGAATGGCACACCTGGGTGGCCCGGCTATGGAGAACTCGGCGGCGAGCTCGGCGGCGCACTGGTACTCGGCGGCGGGCTCGGCGGCGCACTGGAGCTCGGCGGCGGGTTCGGCGGCGCCGCTTGAATGACGGGCTGCTGCGAGACTTGGGGACTGGCCCTGCCGGGCTGGGGCGTCCGGGTCGGGCCGACGGTGGCGGCCACTGGCGATGGGGTGGTGCTGGAGCTGTGGTGGGTCACCGGTCGCGCGGTTGGCGTGGGTACCAGGGTGATCGGACCGGTTCGGATGTGGGTGGTAGCCGGCTTGCCGCTGCCGGGGAGCATCAGAACCGCGGCGGTAACGGCCGCGGCTGTGCCGCCTGCCAGGCAGATCAGCGCGGCGGCAACCAGGCTGCGGCTGCGGCGCGATGACAGCCGGCCGCTGCGGACGGCCGGCTGGACCATCGTGGTGCCGCGCCACTCCGCTTCGCTCAGCGGCTCGCCGGTGCCGGCCGCCACCGAGGCAGCCACGTCGGCGAGTTGCGGCCCGTCGGCCGGCAGCTCGGCAAGCATCCCGTTGGCCGCATCCGCCACATCCCGCGCGGTGGCCGGCCGCTGCAGTGGATCTTTCGCGATCATCCGCATGATCAGGTCCCGCACCGGAGCGGGGATTCCGGCCGGAAGCGGCGGCGGCTCCTCCCGGACCTGCGCGACCGCCAGCGCCATCGATGTTTCCGCGGTGAACGGCAGCCTGCCGGCGGCGCACTGGTAGGCCACGATGCCGAGCGAGTAGATGTCCGACGACGGGGCGACCGGGGCGCCCTCGGCCTGCTCCGGAGACATGTAGCTCGCGGTGCCCAGCACCGGCTCGTTGCCTGCACCGCCCGGGGCCTGAGCGCCCGGCCCCGCGGCGGCGATCCCGAAATCGGTGATCTTCACCCGCCCGTCGTCGGTGATCAGCAGGTTTGCGGGCTTGACGTCGCGGTGCGTGATGCCGAGGTCGTGCGCGGCCTGAAGGGCCTGCGCCGCCTGGCCGGTGATATCCAGTACCACCCCGGCCGGCAGAGCGCCGGCCGTGGCGATCAGGGCGGACAGCTGCTGCCCGGATACGAGCTCCATCACCAGGTACGGGCGCGGCGGGCCATCTCCCGTGCCGGGCCCGGACTGCTCGCCGTAGTCGAAGACCTGCGCGACGCCCGGGTGCGACAGGGAGGCCGCGAGCCGCGCCTCGTCGCGGAACGCGGACAGGGACGACTCGTCGGTGAGGCGGCTGCCCTTGATCAGCTTCACCGCGACCGGCCGGTCCAGCAACTCGTCCCGGCCGCGGTATACCTCGCCCATCCCCCCGGCCGCGATGACCGACTCCAGCCGGTAACGGACGCCGAGCAGCTGCCCGGCGAGCGGGTCCTGGTCCTCAGGTGTCACCGGCATCGGAACCCTGGCTTTCCGGGAATTTGCCGGTCACGCTCTTAACCGGCGAACAGGCGTGCGGTGGCTTAGCATCCCACAGCGGCCGTGACCGCGTTGCCCGATTGGCTGGCCAGAAGCGGTCGGCGGCCAAGTTACTGGGAAGTAGCGGAGTACGATGCCGTCTCGGCGACGCAATCGCGCATTGACAAACGCTCGGCAGATGCTGAACAGACAGACAGAGGGATCGGCCGCAATGACCATCGGCGCGCGTAAAGCCGCGAAGATCCTTGCTGGGTGCCTGTTCGCAATCGCCGTCGTCCTCAGCACCACCGCGCTCACCAGCGCCAACGGGAGCGCCCAGGCCCCCCAGCAGTGCGGAACGCAGGCGTCGAGCTCATCGCCACCCGCAGCCTCGGCAAACCCGGTGGAACTGTGCGAGACCGTCAGTTACTCCGGCAATTCCGGGGTCAGCCCCGGCGCGTCCGCGCCGTTTACGATCATGGTTTCGTCCTCTGGCGGTACGGCGTCCAATGCCGTTGTCACCCTGACGGCCAAGGTCGGCAGTTCGGCGGTCACGCCCCAGTTCACCCCCTGCCCCGGTACGCCAGGCACCGACAGCAATCACGAACCCACCTGCACGATCTCGTCGCTGAGTTCCGGTCAGACCCAGAATCTGCCGGCGGCGGTGAACGTGCCATCCTCGGCGGCCAACGAGCAAAGTGTGACGCTGACAGCCACGACGACGTCGCAGACCCCGGCGATTAACGTCCCGGCCGACTCGGCATCGACCTCCGTTGTGACGAGCACGCCGACGCGGAGCGGCGGCGGCGTACGACCGGTCAGCCGCGGGGGCGGCGGGACCGTCACCGGCTCGACTACCGGCGGCTCGCCGAGCGGTCCCACCGGTTCCAACGGATCCACCGGACCCTCGGGGAGCGCCCCCGGCGGCGGGGCCGCCGCGGGCGCTCCCAACCCCGCGACCTTCGCGGCGGGCACGGGCAACCCGCTCGCCTACACGGCGGGACCGCTGCGGAAGTTCCTACCGGTGATCAACGGCGGCTCGCCCAAGACCCCCGGCAGCATCAGCGCGCAGCTCCCGTCGATACCGCCGACCGTGACGGACCCGACAGCCGGGCCCGCCAGCTATCACGGCACGGCGTCCGGCCCGTTGAGCCGCAAGATGCTCGGCACCCAGCTCCTCGGCCTCGCGGCCCTGTGCGCCGCCCTCGGGATCGTGCTGGTCAGGTTCTGGCGGCGGAAGGCGCATGCGGCGGCTGCCGCGGCGGCCAGGCCGGGCGACGCCGCGGCAGCCGGTCCGGCCATCGTCGGTCCGGCCGCCGCCCTTCCGGCGGCCGCCGGTCCGGTCGCCGCTGCCGGGCAAGACGGTCGCCTCAGCGGATGGCGTCGGCTCCTTCGGGGTCGCACCGCCAGCCCCTCCTGAACGGTCCGCCGGCATCGGCGCGGCGAACGCCTCGCAGCCGTCTGGCCGTGCGGTTACCTTGGCCGTAACGGGACCCACGGGTGGGAAGAGCGTGATCAGCAGCGTCAGGAGGGTGCTCCATGACTACTAATCCGAGCCCGCGTCCGGCATCACCCAAGATCGACACGTCGGTACCGAACTCGGCGCGGGTGTGGAACTACTTTCTTGGCGGCAAGGACAACTACCAGGTGGACCGCGACGCCGGGGACGCGTACGTGAAGACGTTCCCTGGGATCATCGACATCGCCCGCACCTCCCGGTACTTCATGGCCCGCGCGGTGCGGATGCTGGCCGGGGAGCAGGGCTTGCGGCAGTTCCTCGACGTCGGCACCGGGCTGCCCACCGTGGACAACACCCACGAGGTCGCCCAGCGCGCGGCGCCCGACGCCCGGATCGTTTACGTGGACAACGACGCACTGGTGCTCGCGCACGCACGGGCGCTGCTGACCGGCAGCCCGGAGGGGGCCACCGACTACGTGGACGCCGACATCCGCGATCCGGACCGGATCCTGGCCGCGGCGGCGGGCACGCTCGATCTCACCCGGCCGGTCGCACTGATGCTGATCCAGGTGCTCGGTCACATCGCCGACGATGACGAGGCCGGATCGATCGTCCGGGCGCTGCTGGCGGGCCTGCCGTCGGGTAGCTACCTGGTGATCTCCGACGGCGTGGACGTCGCCAACGAGGAACTCGCGACCGCGTTGAGGCGCTACAACGACAGCGGTGCCTCGCCGTACCAGCTCCGGTTCCCGGACCAGATCGCCCGCCTGTTCGATGGCCTGGAGCTTGCCGAACCCGGGGTGGTGCGGGTGTCGCACTGGCGGCCCGAGGTTCCGCCACTCACCCCGCCCGCGGATATCGAGACCCTCGGCGCGGTCGGACGGAAGCCGTGACCGAAGCGCGGACGGACGCCATGACAGGCGCCGTGACAGGCGCCGTAACAGGCGCCGTGACGCACGCTCCGGACCGGATGGTGCCGCCGCGGGTACTGACCATCGCCGGTTCCGATTCCGGCGGCGGCGCCGGCATCCAGGCCGACCTGAAGACGATGCTGGCCTTGGGCGTCCACGGGATGAGCGTGGTGTGCGCCATCACCGCCCAGAATTCCACCGGGGTGCAGGGGTGGTGGGAGGTCCCGGCGGATGCCGTCCGGGCTCAACTGCGGTCGGTGCTGTCGGACATCGGCGCGGACGCGGTGAAGACCGGGATGCTGGGGACGGCCGGATCGGTGCACGCCGTGGCGGACGAACTGTCTGCGGTGGCCGCGCCGGTGGTCGTCGATCCCGTCGCGGTCTCCGCGCACGGCGACAGCCTGCTGGCCGCCGACACGCTCGAGGTGGTGACGACCCGGCTGCTCCCGCTCGCCGAGGTGGTCACGCCGAACCTCGCCGAGGTCCACGCGCTCACCGGCGTCCAGGTGGAAAGCGAGGCCGAAATGGCGGCCGCAGCGCAAGCGGTACGCGCCCTGGGACCCCGGTGGGTGCTCATCAAGGGCGGTCACCTGCCCGGCGAACCGGTCGACCTGTTGTCCGACGGCGACAGCACGTACCGTTTCACCGGCCCGCGGCTACCGGGCAGCAACACCCACGGGACGGGATGCACGCTGGCATCGGCGATCGCGTCCTGGCTCGCCCGCGGCGAGGATGTCCCCGGCGCGGTCGAGCGGGCCAAGGAATACGTGACGGGGGCGATCCGGGCGTCGTTCCCGCTCGGATCGGGCACCGGCCCGGTCGATCACGGCTGGCAGCTGCCCGCACCCGCCGGCAGATAACCGGCGCCTGGGCGGCCGGACCGCGGCACCGGCGGTGTTAGCGGGTGACCTTGCCGGCCTTGATGCAGGAGGTGCAGACGCGCAGCCGCTTCGGGGTGCCGCCGACGACGGCGCGCACGGTCTGGATGTTGGGGTTCCAGCGGCGGCGGGTGCGGATGTGCGAATGCGAAATCCGGTTGCCGAACCCCGGCGCCTTGCCGCAAACGTCGCAGACGGAAGCCACTTGGGATCGCTCCAATGGGTTTACGCGCATCGGATGCGCGTGAAGTCAACGGGTGCCCCGGGTCACCCGTTATGGCGCCCAGGAGAGCTACCAGAGGATATCCGACACGCAACGCAGTGCGCCAACCGGCGCACACGGTCTGGCAGGCTGATCACATTATGACAAGCACGCACGGGTCCGCCATGACGGCCAGCCCCGGCGGCGCGCTGGAGGAGCCGCTGCGCAAGGTCGTCGGGACGACCGCGGGCGCGCTCGCGAAAATGGACCTGGAGACCGTCGGCGACCTCCTGCGGCACTATCCCCGCCGGTATGCCGAACGCGGTGAGCTGAGCGATCTCGCCTCGCTGCGGGACGGGGAGCACGTGACGGTGCTGGCACGGATCGCCTCGGTCACCACGCGCGACATGCGCAACCGCCGGGGCAAGATCACTGAGGTCACGGTGACCGACGGCCGCGGCCAGCTCACGCTGACCTTCTTCAAGCAGGCCTGGCGGGAGAAGGACCTCAAGCCCGGCTGCCAGGGACTGTTCGCCGGGAAGGTGTCCACCTACCGGACCGCCCGCACGGCGAAGCGCCAGCTCACCCACCCCGACTACGAGATCCTCGACGGCCACGACAGCGGGGACACCAAGGCGGCCGAATATGCCGCCCAGCTCATCCCGGTCTACCCCGCCACCCAGGACGTGTCCTCGTGGAAGATCGCCGCCGCCATCCGGGTGGTGCTGGACACGCTCGGTGAGCTCGACGACCCGATCCCCGGCGATATCCGGCGCAGGCACGGTCTCGCCGGGCTGGGTGAGGCGTTCCGGATGATCCACCGGCCCGCCGATTGGGGCGAGAAGGCCGAGGCGGAGAAACGGCTGAAGTGGGACGAGGCGTTCGTGCTGCAGTCAGCCCTGGCGCAGCGGCGGCGCGCGGCCGACGCGCTGCCCGCGGCGCCGCGCCCGCACAGCGACGGCGGGCTCCTGGCGGAGTTCCGGCGCCGGATGCCGTTCACGCTGACCGACGGGCAGCGGGCCGCGACGGAGACGATCGCGGCCGAACTGGGCCGCGGCCATCCGATGCACCGGCTGCTGCAGGGCGAGGTCGGTGCCGGTAAGACCGTGGTCGCCGTGCAGGCGATGCTGCAGGTCGTCGATGCGGGCGGGCAGGCGGCGATGCTGGCCCCGACCGAGGTGCTCGCGCAGCAGCACTACCGCTCCATCACCGGCCTGCTCGGTCCGCTCGCCGAGGCGGGCCAGCTCGGCGGCGCGGAGAACGCAACGAGGGTCGCGCTGCTCACCGGCTCGCAGCCGGCGGCGGTGCGCCGTCAGGCGCTGCTGGACGCCGCGTCCGGGGCAGCGGGGATCGTGGTGGGCACGCACGCGCTGCTGCAGGAACACGTCCAGTTCGCCGACCTGGGCCTGGTGGTCGTCGATGAGCAGCACCGGTTCGGCGTGGAACAACGGGACGCGCTGCGCGAGAAGGCGCCGGCCGGCCGGCCGCACGTGCTGGTGATGACGGCCACGCCGATTCCGCGCACGGTCGCGATGACCGTCTACGGCGACCTGGACGTCGCCACCCTCACCGAGCTGCCGGCCGGCCGGTCGCCGATCGCCACCCATGTGGTGCCGGCCGCGGAGAAGCCGCGGTTCATCGAGCGCACCTGGGAACGGGTCCGCGAGGAGGTGGGGCTCGGCCGCCAGGTCTATGTGGTCTGCCCGCGGATCGGCGGCGACACCGTCCAAACATCAGGTGGAACAACAGCGGGCAAAACGGCGCAGGCGCAAACGGCCGACGACGACGGCGCCGCCGAGGGCGTGGACCTTGGCGGCGACGATTCCGCGGCCACGGGCCGGCCGGCCACCGCGGTCACCGAGCTGGCACCGGAGCTGGAGCGGGGCCCGCTGAACGGGCTGCGGATCGGCGTCCTGCACGGCGGGCTCCCGCCCGACGAGAAAGACCGGGTGATGCGGGCGTTCGCCGCGGGCGCGGTGGACGTGCTGGTGGCGACCACGGTCGTCGAGGTCGGTGTCGACGTGCCGAACGCCTCGGTGATGGTGGTCATGGACGCCGACCGGTTCGGCGTCTCTCAGCTCCACCAGCTGCGGGGCCGGGTCGGCCGGGGCAGCGCCGCAGGGCTGTGCCTGCTGGTGACGGAGGGACCCGAGGGGAGCAAGGCGCGGGAGCGGCTGGATGCGCTGGCGGCGACCGCGGACGGGTTCCAGCTCTCCCGGCTGGACCTGGAGCAACGACGGGAAGGCGACGTGCTCGGCGCGGCGCAGCACGGCCGCCGCTCCAGCCTGAAGCTGCTCACCCTGCTCCGGGACGAGAAGCTGATCGCCGAGGCCCGGGCCGAGGCCGCCGAACTGGTCGGCTCCGACCCCGACCTTGCCCGTCACCCCGCGCTGGCCGCCGCCCTAGCGGACCTGCTGGGCCCGGAAAGGGCCGAGTACCTGGAGAAGACCTGACCGGCCCGGCGGCGGCCGCGGCGGCGGCCCCGGAGACGGCCCCGGAGACGGCCCCGGAGACGGCCGCGGCGCGCCGTGGCCGGCGGGGGCGCGACACTGGGGGTATGACGCGCGTTATCGCCGGGGCCGCCGGCGGCCGGCGGCTCGCCATCCCGCGCGGGCTCGCGACGCGGCCGACGAGCGACCGGGCGCGCGAGGGCCTGTTCGGCACGGCTATCGCGGTGCTGGGCGGGCTGCAGGGCATCCGCGTGCTCGACCTCTACGCGGGATCGGGCGCCGTCGGCCTGGAGGCGCTGTCTCGCGGGGCCGCGCACGTGCTGTTCGCGGAGTCCGCCCCGGCCGCGGTGCGGTCGATCCGCTCGAACATCGGCGCGCTGGCGCTGGACGGCGCCGAGGTGGCCGCGGAACCCGTCCGGCGGGTGCTGGCCCGAGGGCCCGGCCCCGGCGGTCCGTACGGTTTCGTGTTCGCCGACCCGCCATACGCGGTGCCGGATGAGGAGATAACCGCGGTGCTCGCGGCGCTGCGCGATCACGGCTGGCTGTCCCCGCCGGACACGCTGGTCGCCGTGGAGCGGGCAACCAGGTCAGGACCGGTTCCGTGGCCGGAGGGGTACGTTCCGGACCGGTCACGGCGTTACGGCGAAGCCACGCTCTGGTACGGTTTCGCCGCAGTCGCGTAACGAAAGGGTGGCCGCCCGTGCGCCGTGCCGTCTGTCCCGGATCGTTCGACCCCGTCACCAATGGGCATCTCGACATCATCAGCCGGGCTTCCCGCCTGTACGACGAGGTGATCGTCGCGGTCGGGACGAACCTGGCGAAGCATGGCCTGTTCAGCGTGGACGAGCGGATCGAGATGCTCGCCAAGGTCACCAGCGGTTACGGCAACGTCCGGCCCGCCACGTTCGATGGGCTTCTTGTCGACTTCTGCCGCGCTAATGACGTTGCGGTGATCATCAAGGGCCTGCGGGCGATCAGCGACTTCGACTACGAACTGCAGATGGCGCAGATGAACTACAGCATGGCCGGGGTCGAGACGATGTTCATGACCACCAACCCGCTGTATTCATTCCTGTCCTCCAGCCTGGTCAAGGAGATCGCCAAGTACGGCGGCGACGTTTCCGGCCTGGTCCCGGAGCCGGTCCGGGAGCTTCTGGCGGCGCGCCTGGCGGAGGGCCGGTCGTGAGATGCGTCACATCACCGGGGAACGGATCTAGCGCGCCGGCGATTGGGTTACCCACGGGTCGTTGGGTAGGCTTAGCGCGGCCTTGCCCAACCCCGTTAACAGTTATGTCTCACGGAACCAGGAAAATCTCGGCTCACCTCGATCCACACGGCCCGCTCGTGTTCGACACACGCCCGCTCGGCCGACAGCCCGGATCAAGCCATGCCGAGACCGCGACCGTGGCGGCACCACCTGATCTCGGTGTTGAGCTTGCCGGTGTCCGCGAGGGCACCGGCATCGAGCTGGATCTCCGGCTCGAGGCGGTGATGGAGGGCGTGCTGGTGTCCGGCACGGCGCGGGCGGAAGCGAACGCGGAATGCGCGCGCTGCCTGGATCCGCTGACCTTGGACCTCGAGGTCGGGCTCCAGGAGCTCTACACCTACCCCGGCTCCGGCCACGATGACGACGGCGACGACAGCGGCGTCACCGAGGCAGCCGGGGATCTTCACCGCCTCGACGGCGACCTGCTCGATCTGGAGCCGGTGCTGCGCGATGCCGTTGTGCTCGCCTTGCCGCTCGCGCCGCTGTGCCGGGAGGACTGCCCGGGATTGTGCGCCGAGTGCGGGGCGCGGCTGGCGGACGCCGGACCCGGGCACGGTCATGGCGATGGCACCGACCCCCGGTGGGGCGCGCTGCGAGCGCTCGCGGTGTCCGACCCGAACGAGCATGATGACCATCCGGGCCAGTTGCCCGGGCCGGAAAGCAATCGACAGGAGGGCTGACGTGGCCGTCCCGAAGCGGAAGATGTCGCGCAGCAACACCCGCTCGCGCCGTGCGCAGTGGAAGGCCGCGCCGTCCGCGCTCGTGCGGTGCCCGCAGTGCCGCGAGCTGAAGCTGCAGCACACGGCGTGCCCGACCTGCGGCACCTACAACCGGCGCCAGGTGATCAACCCCACCTGACGGTGTCCGGTGCCCGCCCACCCGGACGTCAACAGCTGATATGGCTGCCAATGCAGAGGAGCGGTAGCAAGCGCGAGGAGGGGCCGTGAGCCTGAGCGGCGAACCGCCCGGCGGCCAGGCCGCCGTCGGCCAGGACTTGACCCAGCTTCGCCAGGCGCTGGGTGTCCCTCCAGGTCCTGACCAGCTTGAGCGCGCCCTGACGCACCGCTCGTACGCCTATGAGAACGGTGGGCTGCCCACCAACGAGCGGCTCGAGTTCCTCGGCGACTCCGTCCTCGGCCTCGTCGTCACCGACACGCTGTTCCGTGACCACCCGGAGCTGCCCGAGGGTCAGCTGGCGAAGCTGCGGGCGGCCGTGGTGAACATGCGCGCGCTCGCCGGTGTCGCCAGGACCCTCGAGGTCGGCCGGTACGTCAAGCTCGGCCGGGGGGAGGAGGGCACCGGCGGCCGGGACAAGTCGTCCATCCTCGCCGACACGCTGGAAGCGATCATCGGCGCCGTCTACCTGGACCGCGGCCTGGACGAGGCGGGCGCGCTGGTGCACCGGCTGTTCGACCCGGTGATCGCCCGATCCTCTCGGCTCGGCGCCGGCCTGGACTGGAAGACCTCACTGCAGGAACTGACGGCCGCCGAACTGCTCGGCGTCCCGGAGTACCAGGTCGCCGAAAGCGGGCCGGATCACCAGAAGTCGTTCCGGGCGGAAGTCCGGGTCGGTGGCCAGATCTACGGAACGGGCGCGGGCCGGTCCAAGAAGGAAGCTGAGCAGCAGGCCGCGGAGCATGCGTGGACGACGATCAGCGCCGCGCCGTCCACCGCGCAGCCGAACGGTGATGACGGTTCGGCTGTAGCAGGTTCCGCCGAGCCCGGCGGAGCCGGTGCGACCGGACCCGGCGGAGCCGGTGCCGGGCCCGGCGGCGCCGGTGCCACCGGACCTGGCGGAGCCGCCGGAGCGTAGGGCCGGCATGCGCGCCGCCGGAGGGGCCCGTGCCTGAGCTGCCCGAGGTCGAAGTAGTCCGGGCAGGGCTGGACCGGCACGTGGTCGGCCGCCCGATCGAGGCGGTCACCGTCCTGCATCCGCGGACGGTGCGCCGGTACGCTCCCGGAGCCGAGGATTTCTCCGGCCGGCTGCGCGGCCGCACGTTCACCGCCGTCCGGCGGCGCGGCAAGTACCTGTGGCTCGCGTTCGACGGGGACGCCGTGCTCGCGCATCTCGGGATGAGCGGCCAGCTGCTTGTCGGCGATCCCGGCCGGCCGGTGACCGGGCACATGCGCGCGCGGTTCACGTTCGCTGACTGCGGTCCCGACCTCCGCTTCGTGGACCAGCGCACGTTCGGCCACCTGTGCCTGGTGCCGGGCGGCGCCGAGCTCCCCGCGCTGATCCAGCACATCGCCCCCGACCCGCTGGAGGACGGGTTCGATCCGGACCTGTTCGCGGCCAGGCTGCGCCGCCGCCGGACCGGGGTCAAGCGCGCGCTACTCGACCAGTCGCTGGTCAGCGGGATCGGCAACATCTACGCCGACGAGGCTCTCTGGCACGCCCGGCTGCACTGGGCGCGCCCGACCGAGACGCTGAACTCGCCGGAGATCCGGCGGCTGGTGTCGGCGGCGCAGCGGGTAATGACCGACGCGCTGGCCTCCGGCGGGACCTCATTCGATTCCCTGTACGTCAACGTGAACGGCGACAGCGGATACTTCGAGCGCTCTCTCGCGGTCTACGGCCGGGCCGGCAAACCGTGCCGCCGCTGCGGCACCCCGATCCAGCGAGAGAAGTTCATGAACAGGTCCGCGTTCAGCTGCCCGCGGTGCCAGCCCCGGCCCCGGCGGGCCCGGTGGTGATCCGGGGATGACATCTTCTGGCGCGCCAGCGGCGGGCGATGCCGGGCAGGCGCGGCTGGTCGCCCGGGTCGATGGGCGGGTGCAGGGCGTCGGCTTCCGGATGTGGGTGCGCGTGCGGGCGCGCGAACTCGCCCTGGCCGGATCGGCGGCGAACCTCCCGGACGGCAGTGTCGAGGTCATCGCGGAGGGTCCCCGCCCCGCGTGCGAGCGGCTTCTCGCGCTGCTCCGCGCCCCGGGAACGCCCGGCAGGGTGCGGAACGTCACGGCCCGGTGGAGCGCGCCGTCCGGCACGCTCACCGGTTTCGCCGAGTACTAACTCCCGGAACGGGGTGGAAAATCCGGTTTCTGCCGTACGCGGCCGTTCTTCACGAAAAGTCAAGGGCGCTTATCGCCGTGACATGCGGGTATACTGATTTGCCGGGGAACAAACCCCAACGGGCTGCTTTGGCTCACGGGGCCGTCGCCCGTCCGGAACTCCAGGGCGGACCGGCGGTTCGGGGATCGGGGAAGGGCTCAACTTGACCCGATCAGGGCCGTGGTGGGACCCTAATAACGGCTACCCACGTGCGTCAATCTTTTATTGTGCACGTGTGCCCACTCTGGTCACTCAGTGTGGAGGACCTCTTACTATGGCGAAGGCTCTACTCGGCCACGTCGGCGGACCCGATCCCCGCATGGTCGCGGAGATGCGCCGTCTCCAGCAGCGAGTACGTGATCTCGAAGAGGAGCTTGTACGGCTCCAGGAGCAGAATGACGCGCTCGCGGCGGAGGCAGGCCAGGAACTGCTTGTACCTGACCACTCACCAGCGCTCGACCGCGAACCCGCGCTTACCTGACGGCTGCCGGCCAGCACACGGAACAGGGACGTCTGATTGATCCAGGCGTCCCTCTTCGTGTGTTTGCGCGGCGTCCAGGCGGGTCCCTCGCGGCGTTGTCGTCGTCGCCGATAGCGCCCCCTGGTCGAGGCCGCGTTCGCTCAGGGAAAAGCCCCTGGCAGGCCGTCCCCAAGCGGTCCCGCTCCCGCGTGCCTGCCCGCTGCTGGCGCAGCGGCGAGGTAATGTCTTAAGCCGGCAGGGCGATGCGGTGGCCGCGACAAATGAACAACACACGCGCGTCAATGGCGCGCGGCGCGCTGCGGCGCGGCGCTGCCGTAACGGGAGGAGTGCCCTCAGGTGTACCTGAAGACGCTTACCCTCCGCGGGTTCAAGTCGTTCGCTTCCAGTACCACGCTCCGTCTCGAGCCGGGCATCACCTGCGTGGTCGGCCCGAACGGCTCCGGAAAGTCGAACGTCGTGGACGCGCTGTGCTGGGTGATGGGCGAGCAGGGCGCCAAATCGCTGCGCGGCGGCAAGATGGAGGACGTCGTGTTCGCCGGCACGTCGTCGCGGCCGCCGCTCGGGCGCGCCGAGGTCGCCCTCACCATCGACAACAGTGACGGTGCCCTGCCGATCGAGTACTCCGAGGTCACGATCAGCCGGCTGCTGTTCCGTTCCGGGCAGAGCGAGTACGCGATCAACGGCGACCACTGCCGGCTGCTCGACGTGCAGGACCTGCTGTCGGACTCCGGCATGGGCCGGGAAATGCATGTGATCATCGGCCAGAGCCAGCTGGACGAGGTGCTGCACGCCGGCCCCGAAGCGAGGCGGGCGCTGATCGAAGAGGCGGCCGGGGTGCTCAAGCACCGCCGGCGCAAGGAGAAAGCCCTCCGCAAGCTCGACGCCATGCAGGGCAACCTCACCCGGCTGGTCGACCTCACCGCCGAACTCCGGCGCCGGTTGAAGCCCCTCGGCCGCCAGGCCGCCGTCGCCCGGCGCGCGGCGGTCATCCAGGCCGACCTGCGGGACGCCCGGCTGCGGCTGCTCGCCGACGACTACGTGACGCTGCACGCCGAACTGGACCGCGAAGAGGCCGGCGAGGCGGTGGTCTCCGAGCGCAGGGACAGCATCGAGGCGGAGCTCGCGCAGGCCCGGCGCCGCGAGGCCGAACTGGAAGAGGCAGCGGCCGCCGACGCGCCGCGGCAGACAACCGCCCAGGAGACCTGGTTCGCCCTATCGTCGCTGGCAGAACGGCTCCGCGGGGTTGCCCAGCTGGCCGAGCAGCGGCACCGTCACCTCACCGCTGAGGAAGAGCCGGTCCGCCGCGGCCGCGACCCGGAAGAGCTGGAGGCGGAGGCCGAGCGGGTCCGGGCCGAGGAAGCCGAGCTGACGCGGCAGCTGGAGGCGGACCGTGGCCGGATGGCCGAGGCGGTGTCCGCGCGGCAGGCGTCCGACGCGGCGCTCGCCGAAGCCGACCGGCGGATCGCCGACCGTGCCCGGGAGGCCGCGGCCGCGGACCGGCGTGCGGCGAAGCTCCGCGAGCAGGCGGGAGCGCTGCGCAGCCGGCTGTCCACCGCGCAGGAAGAAGCAGGCAGGTTGTCGTCCGCCGCCGACGATGCGCGCGCCCGCGCTGACCGCGCCCGGCGGGAGCACGACGAGGTTGGGCAGCAGACCGCCGACGGCGGAGGCGACCGGGGCGAGCTGGAACGCCAGCACGAGCAGGCCGCGGTCGCCCTCCCGGACATCAAGGAACGCGCCGCCCGGCTGCGCGCCGAGGAGCACCAGGCCAGCCAGGAGCGGGCCGCGCTGCACGCCCGCGCCGAGGCGCTGGAGCTGAGCGTCCGCCGGGGAGCCGACGCCGCCGCGGCGGTGCTGGGCGATCCGGAGCGTTTCGGCGGCGTGCTCGGGCCGGTCGCCACCGTGCTCACCGTCGACGACGGCGCGCAGACCGCGGTCGCCGCCGCGCTGGGTGCCGCGTCGGAGGCGGTCGCCGTCACCGACCTGGAGGCGGCCGCCGACGTGCTGGCGAAGCTGAGACACGAGGACGCGGGCCGGGTCGGGATGGTCGTGGGTACCGACGCGGCCACCGCCACCCCGGCGGAAACCGGCGCGGGCGAGTCACCCGGGCGGCTGGACCACCCCGGTGGCGGCGCACCGGTGCCCCGGGAGGACCTGCCCCCGGCCGTTATGTATGCGATTGACCTGGTGCGCGCACCGCGCGGGCTCGCGGCGGCGGTCGCGGCGCTGCTCGAGGGCGTGGTGGTCGCCGACGACCTGGACGCCGCGCGGAGCCTGGTGCGGGCGCATCCCGCGCTGCGGGCGGTCACCCGGGACGGCGACCTGCTGGGCACGCACTGGGCGCATGGCGGCTCGGCCAACGCGCCCAGCCTGCTGGAGCTGCGTGCGGCTGCCGAGGAGACGGCCGAGCGCCTGGCCGAAGCCGACCGGCGGTGTGAGGAAGCCCGCCGCGAGCTGGCCGGTGCGCTCGAGGCGGAAGAAGCGCAGCAGCGCGCGATCGCCGAGGCGGCCGCGCGGATGCACCAGGCCGACACGGCGGCCGCAGAGCTGTCCGGCCGGCTCGGGCGGCTCAGCGAGGCCGCGCGGGCCGCGTCCGACGAGGCGGAGCGGCTGGACGCGGCGATCGAGGCGGCGCAGCGCTCGCGGGAAGCCGACCGCGAACGGCTGGCCGGCCTGGAACAGCAGGTGAAAGACGCCGAGGCCGATGCCCGGCGGCTCGCGGGCGACGATGGCGGCGAGGTGCCCGGCGACGCGGATGATCCAGCCGGCGGCACAGCCAACGGCGTCGCCGAGGGCGGGTCCGGGAGCGCGGGCGACCGGGAGGAACTCGCCGTCCGCCAGGAGGCCGCGCGCAACGCCGAGATGGAAGCGCGGCTCGCGGTGCGGACCGCCGAGGAACGGGTACGCGCGATCAGCGGGCGGGCCGGCTCGCTCGCCTCCGCCGCTGCCAGCGAACGTTCCGCGCGTGAGCGGGCGCGCAATCGCCGTGAGCTTCGGGCCCGGCAGGCGGTGACCGCGCGGGCCGTCGCAGACGGCGCCGGGTACGCGGTCCGGCGGGTGGACGGGTTCGTCTCCGCCGCGCTCGCCCAGCGGCAGGAGGCCGAGGCCACGGGCAAGGCACGGGCGGCAGAGCAGCAGCAGCTCCGCTCCCGGCTCCGTGAGCTCACCACCGAGCACGACCGGCTCGTGGACGCTGCGCACAGTGCCGAGATCGCCCGCAGCGAGCAGCGGCTGAGGCTCCAGCAGATGGAGGGCCGCGCCGTCGAGGAGTTCGGCGTCGAGGCGGGCGCGCTGGTGGCCGAATACGGCCCGGACGTCCCGGTCCCGGTGTTCGAGGACGGTGCCCCGGACGTGCCCGGGACCCGTGGCGGCGGCAATGCGGACGGTACCAGCAGCGGTAAGAATTCCGGCGAAACCGGCGGTACGGCCACTAGCGCCGGTGCCGCCGCGGCGGTCGCCACCCATCGCGGCGACGCCGGCAGCGACGGCGAAACCGCGACGCGCACGGTCCGCTACAAGCGCGACGAGCAGGAGCGCCGGGCCCGCGGCGCCGAGCGCCAGCTCGCCCAGCTCGGCAAGGTCAACCCGCTGGCCCTGGAGGAGTTCGCGGCCCTGGAGGAACGGCACACGTTCCTGTCCTCCCAGCTCGAGGACCTGAAGAAGACCCGGCGCGACCTCCTCACCGTGATCAAGGAGGTGGACGACCGGGTCCAGCAGGTGTTCGCCGCGGCCTTCGAGGACACCGCCCGGGAGTTCGAGCAGGTCTTCTCCCGGCTGTTCCCCGGCGGCGACGGGCGGCTGGTGCTCACCGAGCCGGACGACATGCTGACCTCCGGGATCGAGGTGGAGGCGCGTCCGCCCGGCAAGAAGGTCAAGCGGCTGTCGCTGCTGTCGGGCGGGGAGCGTTCGCTCACGGCGATCGCCTACCTGCTCGCCATCTTCAAGGCCCGGCCGTCGCCGTTCTACGTGCTGGACGAGGTGGAGGCGGCGCTCGACGACGCCAACCTGCGGCGGCTGCTCGGGATCTTCGAGGAACTCCGGGACAGCTCACAACTGATCATCATCACGCACCAGAAGCCGACCATGGAGGTCGCCGACGCGCTTTACGGGATCAGCATGCGCGGCGACGGCGTCTCCGCGGTGGTGAGCCAGCGAATGCAGGACCGCGCCACAGCCTGACGACCCCGTGCCCGCCGCCCCGCTCCGGGTCGTGGCCGCCGGTGTCAGCCGAATACCCTGGGAACGCCATGGAATCCCTGATTATCATCCTCGTCCTGGTCTTTCTCGCCCTCGTGGCGGTGGGCACCTCCCTGCTGCGGCCGGGCGGCCGGCTGCGCAAGCCTCCGGGGCCACCCGGAGCGCCGCCGGGGGAGGCCGGGCCGCCGGGCGAGGCTCAGGCACCCGCGGCTGACGAGGGGGCCGCCACCGGGACGATCACGGCGCCGCCGCCGCCGGTCCCCGAGGCCCCGCCGGTCCCGGAGGTCGAGAAGCCGCCGCCGTCGGCCGGGCGGCTGGTCCGCCTGCGCTCCCGGCTCGCGCGCTCGCAGGGCGTATTCGGCGCCGCACTGCTCGGCCTGCTGTCGTCCGGCACGCTGAACGACGAGACCTGGGACGACGTCGAGGACACCCTGATCTCCGCCGATGTCGGCGTGGCGCCCACCAGGGAGATCGTGGACGATCTGCGCACCAAGGTAAAGGTGCTCGGCACCCGGGATCCGGACCAGATCCGGGGGCTGCTGCGCGACGGGCTGCTGACCCAGATCGGCCCGGACGACGACCGGTCGCTGCGCACCGAGCCGCACGGCGGGCAGCCGGCGGTGCTGCTCGTGGTGGGTGTCAACGGCACCGGCAAGACCACCACCTGCGGCAAGCTGGGCCGGGTGCTGGTGGGTGATGGCCGGACCGTGCTGCTCGGCGCGGCGGACACGTTCCGTGCCGCGGCCGTGGATCAGCTGGAGACATGGGGTCACCGGGTGGGCGCCGAGGTGGTGCGCTCGGACCGGGAGGGCGCGGACCCGGCGAGCGTCGCCTTCGAGGCCGTCAACAAGGGGATCGAGGACCACGTCGACGCGGTGATCGTCGACACCGCCGGCCGGCTGCACACCAAGACCGGCCTGATGGACGAGCTCGGCAAGGTGAAGCGGGTCATCGAGAAACGCGCCCTCGTGGACGAGGTCCTGCTGGTGCTCGACGCCACCACCGGGCAGAACGGGCTGCGCCAGGCGCGGGTGTTCGCCGAGGTCGTGAACGTCACCGGGATCGTTCTCACGAAGCTCGACGGGACGGCCAAGGGCGGCATCGTGATCGCGGTCCAGCGCGAGCTCGGCGTGCCGGTCAAGCTGGTCGGCCTCGGCGAGGGTCCCGACGACCTCGCCCCGTTCGAGCCCGCCGCCTTCGTCGACGCCATCCTCGGCAGCAATTGAGCGCGGCACGGCCTCCGGTGGCGGCCCGGATGCGCGCCGCCGCCAGGTTCGCCGTTCGCCGGAAACACGGCCGAAACATTCTGGCGGGGGGTTTCACACCATCGAAACGCCGCGGGAAGTCCGGTGAAACGCGCCCGGCGGAAGGTCGGGGCAGGCACCCGGGCAGCGGGATAACGCAGGCGGCCGGGAAGCAGGCAGAGGAGCTGGTGCCGCAATGAGGCTCATCACAGCCGTGATCAAGCCGTTCAAGCTCGACGATGTCAAATCCGCCCTGCAGGCCTTCGGCGTGCACGGCATGACCGTTACCGAGGCCAGCGGATACGGCCGCCAGCGGGGCCATACCGAGGTCTACCGCGGCGCCGAATACCAGGTGGACATGGTCCCCAAGGTGCGGGTGGAGGTGCTGGCCGATGACGGTGACACCGACGACCTGATCGACGTGATCGTCAAGGCGGCGCAGACCGGCCGGATCGGGGACGGCAAGGTCTGGTCGGTTCCGGTGGAGACGGCCGTGCGGGTCCGGACCGAGGAGCGCGGCACGGACGCCCTCTGACCTGGCCGCAGGCCGCCGCGGGGGAGGAGGAACAGTGACCGGCCGGACCAGGGCCCAGACGTCGTTCGCCGCGCAGCGCGCCCAGCGGTCCGCTGAGACGGACCGCTGGCTCGCCGGCCTGCTCGGCGCCGAGACCGGCGTCGCCCTGGTCGCGGTGGGCGGCTACGGCAGGCGGGAGCTCGCCCCGGGCAGCGACCTGGACGTCCTGCTGGTGCACTCCGGCCGGCCCGGAGTCGGCACGCTGGCGGACCGGATCTGGTACCCGGTGTGGGACTCCGGGGCGCATCTCGACCACGCGGTCCGCACCGTCCCGGAAGCCCGCCGGGTCGCCGCCTCCGACCTCAAGGCGGCGCTCGGCCTGCTGCACGCGCGGCACATCGCCGGCGACGCGGAACTGACCGGCCAGCTCCGCGAGACGATACTCGGCGACTGGCGCGCGGCCGCCCGGACCCGTCTGCCCGAACTCGCGGCGATGACGGCGCTGCGCGCCCAGCAGTTCGGCGAGCTCGCGTTCCTGCTGGAACCGGATCTGAAGGAGGCTCGCGGCGGGCTGCGGGACGTGCACGCCATCCAGGCCGTCGCGGCGGCCTGGGTGGCCGCGGCGCCCGGGCCCCGGGTGCGGGCCGGCTACGAGCTGATCATGGACACCCGGCACGCCCTGCACGATGTCACCGGACGCCAGTCGGACCGCCTGGTGCTGCAGGAGCAGGACGAGGTGGCCCGGGTCCTGGGCCTGCTCGATGCCGACGCGGCGCTTCGCGCGCTGGCGGAGGCCGGGCGGACCGTGGCCTACGCCTCCGACCACACCTGGTGGCAGGTCGAACGCAGCCTCGGCAAGCGCCGCGGGGAGTCCCGCGCCGCGCCGGGCGGGCAGGATGGCGGCCGGCCGGGCCGGCTGTTCGGCCGGCGGCGCGGACCCGGCGGCGGCCCGGGTGGCCGCCGTCCCGCCGAGCGCAGCCCGCTCGCCGAAGGCGTGGTGGAACAGGACGGGGAGATCGTGCTCGCCCGGTCCGCCAGTCCCGCCGACGACCCGGTGCTGGTGCTGCGTGCGGCCGCCGCGGCGGCCCGGAACGGGATGCCGCTCGCGCCGCGGACGCTCGCCCGGCTGCGGGAATGCCCGCCGCTGCCGGTGCCCTGGCCGGACGAGGCTCGGGACGCGCTGGTCGCGCTACTCGGCGCCGGCCCGGCCGCCATCGGCGTGTGGGAGGCCCTCGACCAGGAAGAACTCATAACGGCGCTGCTGCCGGACTGGGAACGCGTCCGCAACCGGCCGCAGCGGAACCCGCTGCACACCTTCACCGTCGACCGGCACCTGATCGAGGCGGCGTCGCGCGCGGCGTCGCTGATCCGCGACGTCGCCCGGCCGGACCTGCTGCTGCTGACCGCGCTGCTGCACGACATCGGCAAGGGCTGGCCCGGGGATCACCTCGCCTCGGGTGCGGAGGTGGCCCGCGACATCGGCCACCGGGTCGGCCTGGACGACCGGGACGTACAGACGCTCGCCGCCGGTGTCCGGCATCATCTGCTGCTCCCGCAGGCGGCGACCCGGCGTGACCTCGACGACCCGGTGACGGTCGAGCAGGTGGCGAAGACGGTGGGCGGCAGCGACATGCTCGACCTGCTGCACGCGCTCGCCATCGCCGACGGGCAGGCGACCGGCCCGGCCGCGTGGAACGAATGGAAGGCGGGCCTGGTCGCGGACCTGGTGCGGCGCACCGCGGAGGTGCTGGCCACCGGCGAGGCCCCGCGGCCCGGCCCGCTCACCGCCCAGCAGCGGGCGCTCGCCGCGGGCGGCGGTCCCCAGGCGGTGATGTCCGGTACCGAGGTGACCATTGTCGGCCCGGACCGGCCCGGCCTGCTCGCCGAGGCCGCCGGAGTGCTGGCCTCGCACCGGCTGGCGGTCCAGTCGGCCACGGCGACCACGGTGGACGGTGTCGCCGTGACGGCGTTCACCGTGGCATCGGAGTTCGGGGCGCCCCCGGACGCCTCCCTGGTCACCGGTGACCTGCGCCGGATGATGGCGGGCCGGCTGGATGTGGCGGAACGGGTGGCACGGCGCCAGCGCGCGTACCGGCCGCGGCCCGGTGTCCCGGTCGCTCCGCCGAAGGTCACGATGCTCGATGACGCCTCCGACGACGCCGCGGTGGTCGAGGTGCGGGCACACGACGAGCCCGGCCTGCTCTGGCGGATTGGCCGGGCCCTCGGAGAATGCGGCCTGGACGTGCGGGCGGCGCGGGTGGAGACGCTGGGTGCCGAGGCGGTCGACGCCTTCTACGTGGTCGACTCGTCCGGAAGCCCACCGGCCGGCGGGCAGGTGCGCGCACTAATCACCGGCCGGGTGCTGGCGGCGCTATCGCCTGCCAGCACGGCCGAGCCCGGAGGCGGGACCGCAGGCGCCCGGTAGCAGGTCGTCGCCGGCCGGTGCCCGGGCGCGACCGGATAACCTGGATGGCTGAGCGCGCACACGCTCACCACCGTGCATTCCTGCCTGAGGATGGCCTAACACGTGTTCGAGACGCTTTCCGACCGGCTGACCCAGGTCTTCTCGTCGCTGCGGGGCAAGGGGCGCCTGTCCGAGGCCGACATCGACGCGACCGCCCGCGAGATCCGGATCGCGCTGCTGGAGGCGGACGTCGCCCTGCCCGTGGTCCGGGAGTTCGTCGCCCGGGTCAAGGAGCGCGCGCGCGGAAGCGAGGTCTCCGGCGCCCTCAACCCGGCCCAGCAGGTCATCAAGATCGTCCATGAGGAGCTTATCGAGATCCTCGGCGGCGAGGCGCGCCGGCTGCAGTTCTCGAAGACTCCGCCGTCCGTGATCATGCTGGCCGGCCTGCAGGGCTCAGGTAAGACCACGCTGGCCGCGAAGCTCGCGCTGTGGCTGCGCGACCAGGGGCACACGCCGATGCTCGTCGCGGCCGACCTACAGCGCCCGAACGCTGTTCAGCAGCTTCAGGTGCTCGGCGAGCAGGCGGGCGTGCGGGTTTTCGCTCCGCAGCCCGGCAACGGCGTCGGCGATCCGGTGGATGTGGCGAACCGGTCGATCGACGAGGCCCGCCACCACCTGCATGACATGGTGATCATCGACACCGCGGGGCGGCTGGGCGTCGACGAGGAGATGATGGCCCAGGCGTCGGCCATCGCCGCCGCGGTCGAGCCGGACGAAACGCTGTACGTCGTGGACGCGATGATCGGCCAGGATGCCGTCGCCACGGCACAGGCGTTCCTGGACGGCGTCGGCTACGACGGCGTGGTCCTGACCAAGCTGGACGGAGACGCGCGCGGCGGTGCCGCGCTGTCGATCCGGCAGCTCACCGGGCGGCCCATCATGTTCGCCTCGTCCGGGGAGAAGCTGGCGGACTTCGACGTCTTCCATCCGGACCGGATGGCGTCGCGGATCCTCGACATGGGGGACATCCTCACCCTGATCGAGCAGGCGGAGCGGGCCTTCGACCAGGACCAGGCCGCGGAGATGGCCGGCAAGCTGGTTGGCGGGGACGGCTTCACCCTTGAGGACTTCGTCGACCAGTTGCGGATGGTGCGCAAGCTGGGCCCGATCGGGAACCTGCTCGGGATGCTCCCCGGGGCGGGCCAGAACCGGGAGATGCTCAGCCAGATCGATGACCGTCAGCTCGACCGCGTCGAGGCAATCATCAACTCGATGACGCCGGACGAGCGGCGCAACCCGAAGATCATCAACGGGTCCCGCCGCGCGCGGATCGCCGGTGGCTCCGGCTCCGCCGTCGGCGAGGTGAACGACCTCGTCGTGCGGTTCTTCGAGGCGCAGAAGATGATGAAGCAGATGTTCGCCGGCGGTGGCGGGATGCCCGGGATGCCGGGGATGCCCGGGATGCCCGGGATGCGGCGCAAGGCAACAAAGCAAGCCAAGGGCAAGAAGGGCAAGAAGAAGGCCAAGGGCGGGCGTCCAGGCGGCGCGCCCGGCGGCGCCCGCGCGGCGCAGGGCGGTGACCCATCAGCCGAAGGATCGGGCAACGGGCAGCCGGCCGGGGGCGACGGCGGGCTGCGGCTTCCCCCGGGTGGGCTGCCCGGCGGTCTCCCCGGCGGTATGCCGGGCCTGGGCAACGGTCCAGGCAGCCTTCCGGGATTGCCGCCGCTCGGCGATCGCCCCGGCGGCGGCGTCCCGGCCGCGTTCAAGCCGCGCGGCCAGGGCAAGCCCAAGCGCAAGAAGAAGTAGGCGCCCGTCGCAGCCCGGTTGCCGGTGCGGTCCTCGGCGGCTCCGGCGGGCATGACCGCGTGATCTTGTTTGACCCCAGAGGGCTCCCGCTCGCTATTTATATCGTGCTACGATATTGATGCGCGAGGGACGGCGCGCCCACAGAAAGGGGTTAGCCGATGTCCTCCAGTGACGTTTCGGCAAGAACCAGCGCGGAGGCCGCGCCGGCCCAGCCCGCCCGCGCGCCAAGCATCGCCGATCCGGTACCGGTCGGAATCGCCGGGTTCGGCATGACCACCTTCGTCCTGTCCTGCGTCAACGCCGGGTTCTTCGGGAGCGCGGCTTCGGCGCCGATGGTCCTGGGACTGGCGATCTTCTACGGTGGCCTGGTCCAGCTCCTCGCGGGGATGTGGGCATTCCGCAGGGGCGAGACGTTTGTCGCGGTGGCGTTCTGCTCGTACGGCGGCGGCTTCTGGCTGTCGTACTTCTTCCTCGCGTACTTCATCGCCCCGAAGCTGGCCCCCTCGGTCGCCGCCGACGCCACGGCGCTGTACCTGATCGGCTGGGCGATCTTCACCTTCTACATGACGATCGCCGCGCTGAAGACGAATGCCGCGGTCCTGTGGGTCTTCATCACATTGACCGCCACGTATGTGTTGCTGGTGCTCGCCGAGCTCAGCATCGCCACCTCGACGCTGCTCCCGATCGCCGGGTACGTCGGCATCACATGCGGCGTCACCGCCTGGTACGTGGCGTTCGCTCACGTCACCAATGCCACCTTCCGCAGGGAGCTCATCCCGACGTGGTCGTTGAGCTAAACGACCCGGCGCAGACGACGGCTCCGGGCTTCCGGCCCGCCGACGGCGATCAGGAGTGCTCCTGGCGTCGTGGCGGCGCGGGCGCCGGGGAGCGGCCCCCCGTGATTTATATCGTCTCCCGAGGTAAATGTGAGCCGCGGTATGAGCCTCAATTCGCGGGACCGACGGACCCTGACGGCCATTGCGGAATCCCTCTCGGCCTCCTCCCCCGAGCTGTCAGCACTGCTGGAAATGTTCAACCGGCTGGAAGCGGCCGAGTTGATGCCGGGGCGGCGGCGGAACCGGTGGAGACTGCCGCGACCGCATCGCGCGCGACCGGGTGGCGCGCGGCAGAACCGCCGTCGCCGGGGCGCCCGTGGTTACCGGTACGCGCCTCACCGCCGCTCGCTGCAGCGGTGGTCCCGGGCGCTGCTTGTGCTGTGGGTGACCGTTTCAGCGGCCCTGGTCGCGGTGGCGGTGACGCTGAGCGGCACTGGCCCGCGGGGATGCCCGGTGCCACCGGTGGCCGCGTGCTGCCACAGTGCGGCCGCGCCAGGAGCTGGGTCACCCTGTTATCGCCTGTAGGCGGCACCGTTCCGGCCGCCACTAGCCGCGCGCCGCATCCTCGGGCAGCGGCCGGGTGCCCGGCCCCAGGGCTTAGGGTCGGGGAGACACCTGAGACTCCGGACGACGGGACGAGCGATGGCAGAGATCGTGATCAGCCCGCTGGGCGGCCGGGATTTCGAGGTCGACGTGCGCGACCGCGGGCAGCAGACCACGCACCGGGTGAGCGTGCCCGAGCGCGTGGGCAGCGTGGACCTGCCCGGTGACGGCCTGGAGCGCGCCGTCCGCGAGTCCTTCGGCTTCCTGCTCGAACGGGAGTCCCCGTCATCCATCCTGCGGCAGTTCTCGCTCAGCGATATCTCCCGGTACTTCCCGGAATATCCGCAGGAGCTTGCCCGCCGGCTGTCATGACCACTCGACGGGACTCGCCCGCAGCCGAGATCATCGAGCTGACGTCGGTGCCCGGGTTCGTGGTCTTCGACCTGCCCGGGGCCCGCACGTCGGCCGGCGGGACACGCTTCGCGCCGGACGTCTCCAGCTCCGAGGTGGCGTTGCTGGCGCGCGCGATGACCTACAAGCTCGCGGCCCTCGGCGAGCCGTCCGGCGGCGCCAAAGCGGGCGTGGCGGGCGATCCGGGTGACCGTGCCGCCAAGGCCGCGCTGATGGCCCGGTACTGCGCCGAGATCCTGCCCCTTGTCGACGCGGGCCGGTTCCGCACCGGGCCGGACATGGGCACCTCCGAGGAGGACTTCACGCCGCTGCGCGGAACACGGCGCCCGCCGGCGGCGATGCGCGCCGTTGTCGATGACGTGCCGTTCGAGGACATCCTCACCGGATACGGCGTCGTCGTGGCCGCCGAGACGGCGCTGAGCAGCGACGGGGGCCGCGGTTGGGAGGGCCGCTGCGCGGCCATCGAGGGGTTCGGCAAGGTCGGCGGAGGAGTCGCCCGCGAGATCGAGGCCCGCGGCGGCCGGGTTGCCGCGGTGTCCACGCTGGCCGGGTTCATCTCTGATCCATCCGGCCTGGACGTGCAGCGGTTGCTCGATCTGCGCCGGATCCACGGCGATGACTGCGTCCTGCATTACGGCCTGTCCATCCGGCATCCGAGCCGGCTGTTCACGACCGTGGATGCGGACGTCGTCGTTCCCGGCGCCCGGCCCGGGGCCATCGGCCGGCCGGTGGCGGAATCGCTGCCGAACAGCGTGCGGGTCATCGCGCCCGCGGCGAATGCTCCCTACACGGCGGAGGGTGCCGAGGTGCTGCGGCACCGGGGGATCATCGCGCTGGCCGATTTCGTCTGCAATGCGGGTGCGGTGATCGGGTACCGGTCCGCCGACGCGGACACGCCTCAACAGGTGCTTGAGCGCGTCGGCACCCGGATCGCGGCGCTGACCCGTGCCGCGCTGGAACACCCCAGCGGCCCGCTGACCGGAGCCTGCGAGCAAGCCGCCAGCTTCCTGCGCAGCTGGTGGGGCGACCCGCCGGACCCGCCGTTCGCCGGGCCCGGCGCCGGCGGGCCGTAGCGGACTTCCGGGCGCCGGCGCGCCGCGGTCGATAGAGCACCGTCATCCGGTACGGTCCGGGCCGGAGGTGCTCACCGACGTGCGGAGCAAGGACTATGGGCCCGACGTGCTCGCCGGGGACTGGCGGCGGCCCCGCCGCGGCGAGATTCCCCAGGTCGAGGCCCAGCCGGGCCTGGTCGTCGAGGACGCCGGCGAGACCTTCTGCGGCGCCGTCGTCGGCTGCGAGAAGGACGCGGTAACGCTGGAGCACGCCCGCGGGAAACGGCGCGTCTTCCCGCTCGGGCGTGCCGCCTTCCTCCTGGAGGGCAGGCCAGTGACGCTGGTACGGCCACTGCAGCCCGCGGCCTCCCCCCTGCGGCCGGCCAGGACGCCGTCCGGGTCACGCGCCGCCCCGGCCCCGCCCGGGCAGCGGCCCCGCGCACGGACCGCCCGCGCCAGTCGCATCTACGTCGAGGGGACGCACGACGCGGAGCTGGTGGAGAAGATCTGGGGCGACGACCTCCGCGCCGAGGGCGTCGTGGTGGAGTACCTGGAGGGCGTGGACGGCCTTCCCGCCATCGTGGCCGGTTTCGCCCCGGGCCCCGGCCGGCGCCTCGGCGTGCTGGTCGACCACCTGGTGGACGGGTCGAAGGAGCACCGCATCGCCGAAGCCGTCAGCTCGCCCGACGTGCTGGTCACCGGACACCCGTTCATCGACATCTGGCAGGCGGTCAAGCCAGCGGCCGCGGGGATCCGGGCGTGGCCGGACGTGCCCCGCGGCGTGCCGTGGAAGGAAGGCGTGCTGGCCGCGCTCGGCTGGGAGATGAGCACCGGCGCCGCCTGGCGGCGGCTCCTTGGCGCCGTGCACAGCTTCGCCGATCTCGAGCCGGGTCTTCTCCGCAGCGTGGAAGAGCTGATCGATTTCGTCACCGGGCCCTAACCCGGGCCATGACCCGGGTCATGACCCGGGCTCGGGCTCACTCGCCGTCCGGCCGCCGTAGCCGCTTCACCTGTGAGCGGCGGCGCTTGGCGGACAGTCTCCGCTCGCGTGCGGCCCGGGTGGGCTTGGTCGGGCGCCGGGACCGCGGGGGCGCGGCCGTGGCCGCGGTGAGCAGCGCAGAAAGCCGCCGCGCCGCCTCCTCCCGGTTCCTCAGCTGCGAGCGAAACTGCGACGCGGTCACGGTGATGACGCCGTCGGTCAGCCGGCTCGCGAGGCTCCGCAGCGCCCGCTCCTGCAGCGGCACTGGGAGAGCGCCCGATCGCGCCAGATCGTAGGAGAGGCTGACCCGGCTGTCGGCGGTGTTCACCGACTGGCCGCCCGGACCCGGTGACCGGGAGAACCGCCAGGACAGCTCCTCCGCCGGAATCGTCGTTCCCCGGACGGTGACGTCGATGCTCACGTCTTCGATGATGCCCGGAGGCGAAAGCCGCGCGGACCGGGTCCGGGTGGCGCGCAGGTCCGGGTGGCGCGCAGGTCCGGGCGATCCGGTGTGCGCCGTGCCACTGGCGAAACGTGTGATTACGTGCCGTTCCGGCCCGCCGGCCAGCCGGTCCGCGCTGCGCCGGCCGCCCGGCCAGCCGTTGTGATTACGTTAAGGCGCTCGGAGTCTGGCACAATGTGAGCGCGACTACCCGGGCTCGAGGCCCTCTCACACTCGCGGACCGGGTTCCTTCGAGCGGTATTGCCGGACCCCACCCGGCAGGAGTCCGCCCGCCGTATCGAGATCGCTGGGAGAAGACCACACCCGTGGCTGTGAAAATCAAGCTAATGCGCATGGGCAAGATCCGTGCGCCCTACTACCGGATCGTCGTCGCCGACGCCCGCACCAAGCGTGATGGGCGGGCGATCGAGCAGATCGGCAAGTACCACCCGAAGCAGGAGCCGTCACTCATCGAGATCGACTCCGAGCGGGCGCAGCACTGGCTGAGCATGGGAGCGCAGCCCACAAGCCCCGTCATGAGCCTGCTCAAGCTGACCGGCGACTGGCAGAAGTTCCGCGGCGAGCCCGGTTCCGAGGGCACCCTGAAGGCCGCTGCGACCAGGCCCGACAAGAAGGAGGCCTTCGCCGCCGCGCTGAAGGAAGTGCACGGCGAGAGCACCGGCGAGGCGAGCAAGCCGAAGAGCCGGGCCAAGAAGGCCGACGGCGACGCCAAGAAGGCCGACGGCGACGCTAAGAAGGGCGACGCCGCCGACGCCGAGGTCAAGGCCGAGAAGACGGCCGTCAAGGCTGACAAGGCTGCGGACAAGGCTGCGGACAAGGCTGACAAGGCTGCGGACAAGCCGGCGGAGAAGGCTGGCAAGGCCGGGAAGGCCGACTCGTCGGGCGAGGACGAGCAGAAGTCCGCGGCTGCCAGCAGTGCTAAGCAGAGTTCCGCAAGCGAGGCAGTCGGCGACGACAGCCCCGCCAAGGACAGCCCCGCAAAGGGCAGCGCAGCCAAGGCCACCGCAGCCAAGGGCAGCACCGGCAAGGACAGCGCAGCCAAGGGCAGCGCAGCTAAGGACAGCCCCGCTAAGGACAGCCCCGCTAAGGACAGCGGCGCCAAGGACAGCCCCGCCAAGGACAGCGGCGGCAAGGACAGCGCCAAGTCAGGCGGCAGGTCCCAGGCGGCGAAGGGGACGGCAGCGGAGAAGGCGGACGCCGGGGGCAAGGAATCCACAACGGCCGGCAAGTCCGGGAGCGGAGACTGAGGTGCTCGAGGAGGCCCTTGAACACCTGGTGAAGGGCATCGTCGAACATCCCGACGATGTGCGCGTCGGCAGCCGCGGGCTGCGCCGCGGCCGGGTGCTCGAGGTGCGGGTGCATCCGGACGACCTCGGAAAGGTCATCGGCCGTGGCGGCCGCACCGCCCGGGCGCTGCGTACGGTTATCGGGTCACTCGCCCGGGGCCGTTTTGTTCGTGTGGACCTGCTGGATCTCGACGAGGTCCGCTAGCGGTGTCCGGCCGGCCCAGCGCGCGACGGCAGGATTTTGGCGTCTGAGCTGAGCATGCAGCTTGCGGTGGGCAGGATCGGCCGCGCGTTCGGGATCGGCGGGGAGGTCCAGATCGACGTCCGCACCGACGACCCAGGCGAGCGGCTCGCTGTCGGGGCGGTGCTGACCACCGAACCCCCTGACCGCGGGCCGCTCGCCGTCGCGGCCACCCGCTGGCACTCCGGTCGGCTGATCGCCAGCTTCGCCGGGATCACCGACCGCAGCGCGGCGGAGCGGCTGCGCGGAACGTGGCTGGTCGTCGACTCCGCGGACCTACCTCCGCCGGACGACCCGGACGAGTTCCGCGACGTGCAGCTGATCGGCCTGGCCGTCCGCACCGT
The DNA here is from genome assembly GCA_051986485.1 of Streptosporangiaceae bacterium. Lineage (GTDB taxonomy): Bacteria > Actinomycetota > Actinomycetes > Streptosporangiales > Streptosporangiaceae > JBPYFL01. The sequence continues at coordinate 162,671 of JBPYFL010000005.1, forward strand.
CGACGGGAACGCGGTGGGAACCGTAACCGATGTGCTGCATCACGGCCAGGACCTGCTGGTGATCCGCGGCCGCGACCCGGGCGACGCTGCCGGTTCCGCTGAGGTGCTGGTGCCGTTCGTCGCGGCGATCGTCCCGGAGGTGGACGTGCGGGCCGGTCACCTGGTCATCGATCCTCCGCCGGGACTGCTCGACCCCGGCCAGGCCGTGTGAGCGGCATGCGGATCGACATCGTCACGATCTTCCCGGAGTACTTCGGCGCGCTGCGGGTGTCGCTGATCGGCCAGGCCGCGGCCCGCGGCGATATCGAGTTCGCCGTGCACGACCTGCGGAACTGGACCCACGACGTGCACCGGACCGTCGACGACACCCCGTACGGGGGAGGGCCGGGGATGGTGATGCGGCCGGAGCCCTGGGGGGAGGCGCTGGACGAGATCGCCCCTCCCGCCGGGGCGTCCGCGGACGTGAGCACCGCCGCCGAGCGGGCAGCGGACGGGAGCCGGGCGTCCGGATACGCTGCGGGTCCGGCACGGCTGATCATCCCGGCGGCGAGCGGTGCCCCCTTCAACCAGCGGATGGCGGAGTCCTACGCGCGCGAGCAGCGGCTCGTCTTCGCGTGCAGCCGGTACGAGGGCATCGACGCCCGCGTCGGCGCCGACACCAGGTCCCGGATGCCCGTCGACGAGGTCAGCATCGGCGACTACGTCCTCGCCGGCGGCGAGGCCGCGGCGCTGGTGATGATCGAGGCGATCTGCCGGCTTCTTCCCGGCGTCCTTGGCAACGCGGCGTCGGTGGCCGACGACTCGTTCGGCTCGGACGGCCTGCTCGAGGGCCCCGTCTACACCAAGCCACGTCAGTGGCGCGGGCTTGAGGTGCCGGACGTGCTGCTGTCCGGCAACCACCGCGCCATCGCGCGCTGGCGGCGGGATGCCGCGCTGCGGCGCACCGCGGAGGTGCGACCGGAACTCCTCGGGCGGCTGCCCGCGTCCGCGCTGGACGACCGCGATCGTCAGGTCCTGGCTGACGAAGGTTTTCCGGTCAGTGGACAAGATATGGCACACTGAAACCCGCCACCCCAGCCGAGCAGAGCTGCCGCGTGGCCTCCAACGCGAGTCGTAGGGTGCTGAGGCGCCCGGGGAAGGGAACCGAGGAGGCCGCCGGACATGCCGCGGGGACCGGCCTGAACGCGACAGCCAACCACGCCGCGCTGGTCCGCAACGGACACGACTGCGCGCTTGCCACGAGGAAACCGCCGCCATGCACACCGCGATCGCAGAGCTTGAGAAGGCCCAGCTCCGCCCGGATATCCCGAGCTTCCGTCCGGGCGACACGTTGAGGGTGCACGTGCGCGTCACCGAGGGTAACCGGTCCCGTATCCAGGTCTTCCAGGGCGTGGCCATCCGCCGCCAGGGCGGCGGCGGCCGAGAGACGTTCACCGTCCGCAAGATCAGTTACGGCGTCGGTGTCGAGCGCACGTTCCCCGTCCACAGCCCGTCGATCGACCGGATCGAAGTGGTCACCCGGGGCCGTGTCCGTCGCGCGAAGCTCTACTACTTGCGCGGTCTCCGCGGCAAGGCAGCGCGGATCAAGGAGCGCCGCGAGACTCCTAGTCGCTGAGCAACAGCGAGCGGGTGCCAATGGCCGGTCCCGCGTCACGGCGGCCATCGCCGGCCATGCCAGATCCGGCGCAGCCCAACGGTGATCCGGCCACGCGCGCGCGGCCACCGCTGGGCGGCCCCGTTCAGCGGCCTGGTGCTGCGCCGCGGACCGGCCGGGGACGGCGGCGCCGCTCAAGTCTGCGGGCAGGTCCCGTTCAGCCCACCGGCCCGGCGCCGCCGGGCGGCCCTTTCCCGCCGCCCGGGCGCCGTACCCGAATCGCCGGTCCTGCGGAATGGCACCATTCCGGCCGCATCCGGCTAGGCGGCCAACGGAACGACCCCAGGCCGCCCTACAGTGGCCGCCACGCCGGTTTCGGCGCCCCGCCCAGCGTCAACAGGCCGCGGCTTCCGAACGTGTCGCGCCGCTCTCGCGGAGCCCATGCCAGGCAGACCGCGAAAGCCGAAACCCAGCGGCCCCTGTGGCGCGAACTGCCGCTGCTGTTCGTGGTGGCCGCGCTGCTCGCGCTACTCGCCCGGGCATTCCTCTTCCAGGCGTTCCGCATCCCGTCAGCGTCGATGGAGGAAACCCTGCAGATAGGCGACCGGGTCCTGGTCAACAAGGTCGTCTATGATTTCCGCGGTATCGACCGCGGCGACATCGTGGTGTTCAACGGCGAGGGGTCCTGGGACCCGGGCGGGCCGGCGCCGTCGGGGAACCCGGTGATACGGACCTACCACGACCTGATGCGGGGACTCGGCATCGAAACCGTCGGCACCGACTACATCAAGCGGGTGATCGGGCTGCCGGGGGACCACGTCGTCTGCTGCACCGCCGCTGGGCAGATCACCGTCAACGGTGCCGCCCTGTCGGAGAAGCCGTATGTCTACCCGGGCAACGCGCCGTCCGACATGCGTTTCCGGGTGACGGTTCCCCCGGGGCACGTCTGGGTGATGGGAGACCACCGGGGCGATTCGGAGGATTCCCGGTATCACCCGTCGGCTCCCGGCGGGGGCTCCGTCCCGGAGAACGAGGTTGTTGGCCGCGCATTCCTGATCATCTGGCCGCCGCCGCGCGTGCAGTCGCTGGACGTCCCGCAGACATTCACGCAGCCAGCGCTGACCGCCGCGAACGGGATCGCTGCCGGAGCGGCTCCAGCCGCCGCGCTGGCAGCCGGAGCGGCTGCCGCCGTGCCGGTTGGCTGGCTGAGGTGGCGGCGAGTGCGGCGCAGGCGCGCCAGCGGGCGGGGGCCGGCAGGCGGGCGCGCGCCGGGCGCCGGCGCCCGCACCGGGGCGGTGGCCTCGGCGAACGGGAATGGATATCGGGCCGGCGATCGGGAATGGTAGAGCCGATGAATTGTCACACAGGGTGGCCGGTGCCGCCGTGTAACCGCAGTTGCCGTGGACCCCGGGCGCTAGGCTCGAACCAATGAGGGACGACGAGCAAGGTCGGGGCGACCCGGCGATCGCGGAATCTACGGAAGGCGGGCGCACGCCGGTCGACGGCGACGGGATGCCGCGGTCTGGGAATCCCGAACCGGGCCCTGGTCGCGCCGGGCACCCGTTCGCCGGGTCCGGGCCCGCGCCGTCCTCCGCTGACGCGGCCGGTACGGGGGATGGGGCTGGCGCCGGGCACGGTCCGTCGCCGGTGGACGAGGTGCGGCCGTTCACGGCGGGGCAGCCCGGTGACGGGGCAACTGCCCGTGACCGGCTGCAGGCCGGGGATGGCCATCCCGGCACGCCCGGGCAACCGGTGTCCGCCCAGCCCGCCGAGGGGCTCGCGACCGGGTCCGGCGGCTCCGGGAGCGCGGCGGGCGGCCAGGGTGAGCCACCACCCGGGTCCGGCGGAGACCAGGCGGCCCCGGAGCGCCCGGCACGGCGCCGGTCGTTCTGGCGGGAACTGCCGATCCTGATCGTCGTGGCTCTCGGCTTGGCGCTGCTCATCAAGACGTTCGCGGTCCAGGCGTTTTTCATCCCGTCCTCGTCGATGGAGAACACCCTCGACATCGGTGACCGGGTCCTGGTCAACAAGATCGTTTACCACACGCGGCCCATCCACCGCGGCGACGTCGTGGTGTTCAACGGCCTGGATTCCTGGGACCCCTCGGTGCCACAGAATCCGCCGTCGAACCCGCTGCGCCGGGCCGCTGACTGGGTCGGCGCGGCCTTCGGGGTGTCGGCCGGGGAAAAGGACTACATCAAGCGCGTCATCGGGGTGCCTGGTGACCATGTGCAATGCTGCGACCCGAAGGGACGCGTAACGGTCAACGGCGTGCCGCTGTCGGAAAGCTCGTATCTGTACCCGGGCAACGCGCCGTCGGCGACGCCGTTCAGCATCACGGTCCCCACAGGCCGCCTGTGGGTGATGGGAGACCACCGCGCCGTCTCGTACGACTCCCGGCAGCACCTCGGCGACCCCGGCGGCGGTTCGATTCCAGAAAACAAGATCGTCGGCCGCGCCTTCATGATCGTATGGCCGTTCAACCGGTTCCGCATCCTGCCGATTCCCTCGACCTTCGAGCAGAAGGCCTTTTCGGCGGCGGGCCCGGTCGGGCAGGTGGCTCGCGTGGCGGGCGGCGCGGCGCCCGCAGCCCCGGCGCTGCTTGGTTTCGCCGGAGCGGTGCCCCTCACGCTCCTGCAGCGGCGGCTGCGGCTCCGCCACTCCGCTCGGCGTGACCGTCGGCGGCGTGGCGGAGGGCTAGCCTGACGGGCGGCGGCCATACTGTCGCCGGTACTGCCGTCGGCGGTACTGCGGGCGGCCAGGCGATCGGAATACCCTGCGAGATGTCATGAGGAACCGGTACACCGCGCGTAACGGCTCAAAGCGTGCGGAACCGAGCCGGACGCTGCAGCGGCCACTGGGGTATACCCCCCGGTCCGGGTCCGGGCTGCTCGGCTACGAACGGGTACTGGCCCGCGCGGGGTTCGCCCCCGTCGCCGGGATCGACGAGGCGGGACGTGGCGCCTGCGCCGGGCCCCTGGTGGTCGCGGCCGCGGTCCTCCCGGTCGATGCCGCGGGCTCCCGGTTCCGGACCGGCCAGCTCGCCGACTCCAAGGCACTCACTCCCGCCGCCCGCGCGCGGGTATACGACGACATCCTGCGCCGCGCCCTCACCTGGCATGTCGTGGTGATCCCGCCGCGCGACCTCGACCGGCTGGGCCTGCATGTATGTAACGTGACCGGGATGCGCCGGGCGGTCGCAGGCCTCGCCTTCCGTCCCGGATACGTGCTCACCGACGGTTTCCCGGTCAGCGGAATGCCGGCGCCCGGCCTGGCCGTTTGGAAAGGCGATCAGGTCGCCGCGTGCGTCGCCGCGGCCTCCGTCCTGGCGAAGGTGACACGGGACCGGATCATGACGGACCTGCATGAGCGTTATCCCCAGTACGACTTCGCGGAACACAAGGGGTACGTGACGGAACGTCACGCGCAGGCACTCGCCGAACACGGACCGTGCCCGGAGCACCGCTTCCGTTACGCCAATGTGAACGAAGCTCTCCGCGCGCTGGAAACAGCGGAAGACACAGATCCGGCCCTGATGGATGATGTGGTCGCGGATGAGGTTATGAAGGATGAGTGTGTGCCATCCGACGCAGGGTCGGTGGGTGCGGCACCCGCTGGAGGACACGGTTGATGCCCGGGGCGGTGAATGTAGGGCATCAGGTCATGCCGCGCGTCACGGCGGCGGAGGAGGCAGCGTGACGGCCGGCCCGCCGTAGGGCCCGCCGGGCACGGGTGTCGGCACGGAGGCCAGGGCCGGGACGGCAGGGACCATGATCGGTCCGGTCGCCGGATCGGAGGGGAGACATGAGCGCAGAGGATCTTGAGAACTACGAGACCGACATGGAGCTGCAGCTCTACCGCGAGTACCGCGACGTCGTCGGGCTCTTCAGCCACGTAGTCGAGACCGAGCGCCGGTTCTACCTCACCAACCAGGTCGAGCTGAACGTGCGCACGGCCGACAACGGGGACGTCTTCTTCGAGGTCACGATGCAGGACGCCTGGGTCTGGGACATGTACCGGCCGGCGCGGTTCGTGAAGAACGTCCGGGTTGTCACGTTCAAGGACGTCAACATCGAGGAACTTGCCAAGAGCGATCTTGAACTGCCCGACAAGCCAGACCTGGGGTCCTGACCTGCGCACGCCTGGCGGCATCTGAGGCGTCTGAAGGCACGCGCCTGGCTGTCCGGGCGGTGCCTGGCTGGCCGGGCGGTGCCTGGCCGTCCGGGCGGTGTCTGGCGGCATCAGGGCCGCCGGGCTATCACCCGCCGCCGACATTCCGCGGCCGATCTCCACAGGCGCCGCGGCGAACCCCCGCTTCATGCACAGAACCGCATTCGGCCAACACCTGCGGCGCGGTCCCGGGCCAGCGTGGATCGCGGAGGTGATGGGCCGATGCGATCCAAGGACGCCCTCGGCAAACAGGGTGAGCAGGCGGCAGCCGAGTACCTGACCTCGGCGGGTTTCCGCATCCTCGACCGGAACTGGCGGTGCGCGGACGGCGAGCTGGACATCGTCGCCGCCGAGGGACGGTCGCTGGTTGTCTGCGAGGTGAAGACCCGCTCCGGCAACCGCTACGGCAGCCCCTTCGAGGCGATCTCGCGGCAGAAGCAGCGACGGCTACGGCGGCTCGCGGTGAGCTGGCTGGTGGCCCACGGCGTGCTGTTCGACCAGGTGCGGATCGACGTGATCGGGGTCACCCGCGATCGGTCCGGCCGGCTCCTCGCCGAGCACATGCGGGGGGTGGGCTAGGTGGTGGGGCGCACCCACTCGATCGCCCTGGTGGGCGTGTCGGGTCATCTCGTGGAGGTGGAGGCCGACATCGCCAACGGCCTGGTCGGGCTCTTGCTTGTCGGGCTGCCCGACACGGCGCTGCGGGAGGCCAGGGACCGTATCCGCTCGGCCATTGTCAACAGCGGCGAGGAATGGCCGCAGCGGAAGGTCACGGTGGGGCTCTCGCCGGCGAGCCTGCCCAAGCGCGGCAGCAGTTTCGACCTCGGCATCGCCCTCGCGATCTTGACGGCCTCGCGTTCAGTGCCGGCTGCGGCGCTGGCCGGGACGGTCTTCCTCGGCGAACTCGGCCTCGACGGGCGCCTGCGCCCGGTCAGGGGGGTGCTGCCATCGGCCGCGGCGGCCGTGGCGGCGGGATTCGCCACGATTGCCGTGCCCGGGCCGAACGCCGAAGAGGCGGCCCTGGTGCCCGGTGTGCGCGTCCTCTCGGTGCCGACGCTCGCCGCGCTCGTGGCTCATCTGCGCGGACTGCCGCCGGGCGACGCCGCGCCCGCCGTGACGGTCATGGATGGCGGGAATCCCGGCGGTGCCCAGCGCGACCCAGCGGAGGGAAGCCGCAGCGCAATCGGCGGCCCCGGCCCCGGCTCCGGCGGCTCCGGCGGCGGCGGCTCGGGCGGCGGCGTCGGCTCAGCCGGCTACGCCGTCGGGGCCGGGAATGGCGCGGCGGGCACCGGTCCGGCGCCCGGCCATCCGCGCCCCGACCTCGCGGATGTGCTCGGGCAGCCGGTCGCCCGGCGGGCAGTCGAGATCTGCGCCGCCGGCGGTCATCACCTCTGCCTGCTCGGGCCGCCCGGGGCCGGGAAGACGATGCTCGCTGAACGGCTCCCGACGGTGCTGCCGCGCCTCGACATCGCGGAGTCCCTGGAGGTCACCTCCGTACATTCGGTCGCTGGCCTGCTCGCCCCGGGCTGCCCGCTGATCACCGAGCCGCCGTTTTGCGACCCTCACCACACCGCGAGCAAGGCGGCCATCGTCGGCGGTGGCAGTGGAACGATCCGCCCGGGCGCGGCGAGCCTCGCGCACCGCGGGGTGCTTTTCCTCGATGAGGCTCCCGAATTCGGCCGGGACGTGCTCGATGCCCTGCGCCAGCCGCTGGAAGCCGGAGAGGTCGTGGTGGCGCGGTCGGGCATGACGGCCAGGTTCCCGGCCGCGTTCACGCTCGTGCTCGCCGCCAATCCGTGCCCCTGTGCCCGGGCAGGCCCGGGGCAGGCGTGCACCTGCACTCCGGCGGCGCGCCGCCGCTACCTGGGCCGCCTGTCCGGACCGCTGCTCGACCGGGTGGATGTCAAGGTCGAGCTGCTGCCGGTCGGCAAGGCGGAGTTGCTAAGCGACCGGCCTTTCGCCGAGGACAGCGCGACGGTCGCCAGGCGGGTTGCCGACGCCCGCGAACGCGCCCGTATCCGGTTCGCCGGCACACCCTGGCTGGTCAACGCCCAGGTTCCGGGCCGGGAGCTGCGCCGCCGTTTCGCCGCGGCGCCCGGGGCGCTGAACAGGCTGGAGCGGGCGATGGAAATCGGCCAGCTCAGTGCCCGCGGGTTCGACCGGATCCTGCGGGTCGCCTGGACGCTGGCGGACCTCGCGGGAAAGCCGCGACCGGGCGCGGCCGAAACGGGATACGCGCTGGGGCTGTGGCTGGGGGTGGCGCAGTGATTGGCGTCACCGACGAGGAGCGGCTCGCGCGCGCCGCGCTGACCTACCTGGCCGAGCCGGGTGACCGGCTCCTGGGAGCGCTGCTTGGCTCCTGCGATCCGGCCGCGCTGGTGGCGGGGATCCGGGCGGGATGCTTGCCGGAACAGGCGCTCGCCCTCGGCGGACGGCGGCTGGCAGCGGCTGACCGCGCGATGCGGCACTGGCGGGCGCGGCTTGCGGAGTTGCCGGACGAACACGACCTGGTGGCCTTCGAGCGCCGCGGGATACGGCTGGTCTGCCCGGGGGACCCGGAATGGCCCAGCCAGCTCGACGTCCTGGGCGACACCCGCCCGTATGCGCTGTGGCTGCGGGGAAGCGTGGACCTGCGGTACAGCTGCCTGCGGTCGGTATCGGTGGTCGGCTCCCGGGCAGCGACCGCGTACGGCTCGCACGTCGCCGCCGAGATGGCGGCGGCGCTGGCAGAACGGGGCTGGGCGGTCCTCTCCGGCGGCGCGTATGGCGTCGACGGGGCCGCCCACCGCGGCTCGCTCGCTGCCGACGGGGTGACGATTTCCGTCCTCGCCTGCGGAGTCGATGATCCCTACCCGCGGGGCAATCACGAGCTGTTCGACGCGATCGCCGCCCAGGGCGTGCTCACCAGCGAGTGGCCGCCCGGCCGGACACCGACGCGGGTGCGGTTCCTCGTCCGGAACCGGGTGATCGCCGCGCTGGCGCGGGGCACCGTTGTCGTCGAGGCCGCCGTGCGCAGCGGAGCGCTGAGCACCGCCCGGTACGCCCGTGACCTGTACCGTCCGCTGATGGCGGTACCGGGGCCGGTCACATCCGAGATGTCGGCCGGGTGCCACTGGATGATGCGCGAATGGAACGCCACGTGCGTGACCGGAGTCGCCGACGTCCTGGATGAGCTCACGGTCGGAGATGAGGGTAGCGGGGCCGCGGGCGGCCCGGTGGTGGCGCGCGCCGAGCTGGATCCGCTGACGCTGCGGGTGCTGGAGGCGGTTCCGGTCCGCAGCGGCGCCGGCCCGGCCACGATCGCGGTCGCCGCGGGGGTCGATGTCGACACCGCGGTCGGCTGCCTCGGCAGCCTCGCGGCCGGCGGGTTCGTCCAGCGCGGCCCGCGCGGATGGCGGCTCGCCAGCCAGGTTCCCCGGACGGCGGCGGCGGGGGTGCTTGACTAGGAGGCGTGTCCGGCGACCCGGCCCCCGCGGCGCTTCCCGAAACGTTCGAGCGCTGCCTTCGCGGTTTCGAGCGGCACTTGTCCGCGGAACGCGGTCTGTCCCCGCATACCGTCCGGGCCTACATCGCGGACACCAGGTCGCTGCTCGAGCACGTCAGCAGCACCGGCATCACCGGGGTCGACGGAATCGGGATCGGCGTCATCCGGGCGTGGCTCGTGAGCCAGCATGCGGCCGGCCAGGCGCGTGCCAGCCTGGCACGGCGTGGCGCATCAGCGCGGGCGTTCACCGCGTTCGCCCACCGCAGGGGCTGGCTCAGTGCCGATCCCGGCCCCCTGCTGGGCATGCCACGCGCGGGCCGGGTGCTCCCGCGGCCGCTCGACGCCGACGCCGTGCGCGCGGTGCTGACCGATGCGGAGCGGATCGCCGGCCGCGGGCCGGTCGGCCTGCGCGACGCCGCCTTGATTGAACTGCTGTATGCCACCGCAATCCGGGTGAGCGAACTGTGCGGGCTGGACGTGGACGACATCGACACCGGCCGCCGCACGATCCGGGTGCTCGGCAAGGGCGGCAAGGAGCGGACCGTACCGGTGGGCGTTCCCGCCGCCCGGGCCACCGACCGCTGGCAAAGCCGCGGACGGCCTGAACTCGCCACCCCGGACAGCGGGCCGGCGTTGTTCCTCGGTGTCCGGGGCAGGCGGCTGGATCCGCGCTCCGCCCGGCGCATCGTGCACGAACGGCTGGCGGCCGTGCCGACAGTGCCGGATACGGCGCCGCACGGCCTGCGGCACACCGCGGCGACCCATCTGCTCGAAGGCGGAGCGGACCTGCGGAGCGTCCAGGAGATCCTCGGGCATTCCTCGCTGGCCACCACGCAGATCTACACGCACGTATCGGCGGAGCGGCTGCGTTCCAGTTACCGGCAGGCCCATCCACGGGCCTGAACGCGTGCGGCCTGCTGGCGATCGCCTCCGGCCCGCACGGATACGTCCGCCGGATGCCCGGCAGATCACCCTGGTGGCGCGTGTCCGGAAGGGGGCGCCGGACCGCGGGAGCGGCCTGCCGGCTTGGTCCCGGTGATGACCGTGGCCCCGAGCCGGGCCGACGTCGCCACCCGTGGGGTCAGCCCCGCCCTCGCCACCGCTTCGGCCGCCTGCGGGGCCTGCTGCTCGCTGGTCTCGACCGCGACCGATCCGCCGGGCGACAGCCACGGCGGCGCACCGGCGATCACGGCGCGCACGACGTCGAGACCGTCCGCGCCGCCGTTGAGCGCCTGGTGCGGCTCGTGCAGCCGGGCCTCCGGGGGCAGCAGGGCGATCTCGGCGGCCGGCACGTACGGCGCGTTGGCCACCACGAGGGCCACCCGCCCGGCCAACTCGGCGGGGAGCGGCTGGAACAGGTCACCCTGGTAAACGTGACCGCCCGCTGCGGCGACATTGCGGCGGGCGCACCGCACCGCGGCCGGTTCGACATCGACCGCGTGCAGTTCGGCCCGGCCGATCGTCGACACCACCGCCGCGCCCACGGCTCCCGAGCCGCAGCACACATCGACGATGACGTCGCCGGCCCGGGCGAGGGCCGCGGCCCGGCGGACGAGGAACTCGGTGCGCCGCCGCGGCACGAAAACCCCTGCCTCGATGGCCACCCGCAGGCCGCAGAACTCCGCCCAGCCGAGAACCTGTTCCAGCGGCAGGCCCGAGGCCCGCCGCTGCACCATGGCTTCGAGATCGGCTGGCGTCCGCGCCCCGGCAATGAGCAGCCTCGCCTCGTCCTCGGCGAACACGCAGCCAGCGGCCCGGAGCCTGGCCACGATGGCTGAACCGGGCTCGGGCTGAGGTGAAGGCATCGGTACGTTCCGGTGTACAGGCGAACACTACCCGGACCAGGCGCCGCTCACGGGCTGGGCACAGCGCCGTTTTACCGGCCTGGCGTGCGGCGGGAAGCAGCCGCCCGGCCAGGTAGACTCCATCACACGGCCCTTGTGGCCAAATTCGCGCGCCCGCCCGCCGTCCGGGACCCGGATCGGTCCCGGCGGTACGCACCTCTCGGTCCCCGGGTCTGCGGCTTCCGCAACCCGCTGCCGGTGCGTACGGGCGCCAGGAGGAAACCGGGAAGCGCCGTGCCCCGGCACGGCGCACGACAGGAAGGGGACTGCCGGCATGGCACCGGTCGTCACCATGAAGCAGCTGCTGGAAAGCGGCGTCCACTTCGGGCATCAGACCCGGCGTTGGAATCCCAAGATGAAGCGCTACATCTTCGCTGAGCGCAACGGGATCTACATCATCGACCTCCAGCAGTCGCTGAACTACATCGACAACGCGTACGAGTTCATCAAGGAAACCGTCGCCCACGGCGGCACCATCCTGTACATCGGCACCAAGAAGCAGGCGCAGGAGGTGATCGCCGAGCAGGCCCGGCGCGTCGGTATGCCGTACGTCAACCAGCGGTGGCTCGGCGGGATGCTCACCAACTTCTCCACGGTCTACCGCCGGCTGCAGCGGCTGAAGGAGCTGGAGGAGCTCAACTTCGACGACGTGGCCGGCTCCGGCATGACGAAGAAGGAACTTCTCCAGCTCAGGCGGGAGAAGGAGAAGCTGGAGCGGACGCTCGGCGGGATCCGGGACATGAGCCGGGTGCCCAGTGCCGTGTGGGTGGTCGACACCAAGAAGGAGCACATCGCCGTCAGCGAGGCGCGCAAGCTCGGCATCCCGGTGGTCGCCATCCTCGACACCAACTGCGATCCGGACGAGGTGACCTACCCGATCCCCGGGAATGACGATGCGATCCGCAGCGTCTCCCTGCTGACCAGGGTGGTGGCCGACGCTGTGGCCGACGGGCTGATCGCCCGTGCCGGGGCCGCGGCCGGCGAGGAGAAGCCGTCCGCCGACCTGCCCGGCGCGGAAATCGGTGCCGAGGAACCGCTCGCCGAATGGGAGCGCGACCTGCTGCGCGGCGACGAGGCCTCGCCCGCGGGCGCATCGATGGCCAACGGCGCGGCCCCCCCGGACGGTGACGCCGCCGCGACGCCCGCCACGGACACCGCCGGGGACACACCCGCCGGCCTCGCGCCGCCGGCTGCGGACGCCGCGGCCCAGCCCGCCGCCGCCGACGGAACTGCCGCCGTGGAGACGGAGACCGCTGAGCAGACGGAGACCGCTGAGCAGACGGAGACCGCCGAGCAGACGGAGACCGCCGAGCAGACGGAGACCGCCGAGCGAGGCACCGCCCCCAGCACCGAGGACAGCGAGACCGGCCAGGCCTGACGCGCCCGGCCGGCCTGACAGCCAGGCAGCCACGGGTCCCTGGCCGTAGCGGCTCCGCTACGGTCATGGACAGGCCTGTGGGCTATGTTTCAGGAACGGGATAACGAGAGGCCGAACATGCCGAACTTCACGTCCGCGGACATCAAGCGGCTCCGTGAGCTGACGGGCGCGGGCATGCTTGACTGCAAGAACGCGCTCGGCGAAGCAGAGGGCGACTTCGACCGGGCCGTCGAGCTACTGCGCATCAAGGGCGCCAAGGATGTCGGCAAGCGGGCCGAGCGCACCGCCGCCAACGGACTGGTCGCCGCGCGCCTCGACGGAACCAGCGAGGGACTGCTGGTCGAGCTGAACTGCGAGACGGACTTCGTCGCCAAGAACGACGGGTTCCAGAAGCTCGCCGCGGAGATCGTCGATGCCGCCGCCAAGGCGCGCCCTGCCGACCGGCTCGCGCTGCTGACCACCGAGGTGGAGGCCGGGAAGACCGTCCAGCAGCGCATCGACGAGGTAAGCGCCACGATCAAGGAGAAGCTCGAGCTCGGCCGTTACGCGCACCTCGAGGGCGGCTACATCGCCAGCTACCTGCACAAGACGGACCCCTCGCTGCCGCCCACCGTGGGCGTACTGGTCCAGATCGACAGCGAGAACGCGGAGCTGGCGAAGGAGCTTGCCCTGCAGATCGCCGCCGCGCAGAGCACCCGGTGGATCACCCGCGACGAGGTGCCCGCCGACGTGGTGGACAAGGAGCGCCGGATCGCCGAGGAGACGACCCGCGAGGAGGGCAAGCCGGAGCGCGCCGTCCCCAAGATCGTCGAGGGGCGGCTGAACGCGTTCTTCAAGGACGTCGTCCTGACCGAGCAGGCATACGTCAAGGACCAGAAGAAGGCGGTCGGCGCGCTGCTCAGCGAGGCCGGCGTGACGGTGCGGGCGTTCGCGCGGTTCAAGGTGGGCCAGGCGTAACGGATGGGTGACAACGCGGACGGCGGGGCCGGAAGCAACGCGGGCGGAGCCGGCGGCAGCGTCAGCACCGCCCGCGCCGCGACAGCTGGGAACGCCGTCCGGATGCACCCTGGCCCGTGGCGGCGGGTGGTGCTGAAGCTGTCCGGCCGCGCGTTCGCCGGGAGCGAGCCGCTCGGCATCGACCCCGACGTCGTTGCTCATATCGCCCGCGAGATCGCCGAGGCCGCCTGCGACGGAACCCAGGTCGCGGCCGTGGTCGGCGGCGGCAACATGTTCCGCGGCGCGGCGTTGTCGGAACGCGGCATCGACCGCGCACGCGGCGACTACATGGGCATGCTCAGCACGGTGATCAACTGCCTGGCGCTGCAGGACGTGCTGGAGAAGCTCGGCGTCGAGACCCGGGTGCAGACCGCGATCACGATGGGGCAGGTGGCCGAGCCCTATATCCCGCGCCGGGCGATCCGTCACCTGGAGAAGGGGCGGATCGTGATCTTCGGTGCCGGGCTCGGCGCGCCGTTCTTCTCCACCGACACCGCCGCGGCGCAGCGGGCGCTGGAGATCGGGGCGGACGCGGTGCTCAAGGGCACCCAGGTGGACGGCGTGTATGACGCGGATCCGAAGCGGTGGCCGGAGGCGGTGCGGTTCGACGCCCTGGATTACAACGAGATGCTCGGCCGCGGCCTGAAGGTGATCGACGCCACCGCGGTGAGCCTGTGCCGCGACAACGGCCTGCCCATCGTCGTTTTCGCCCTGATGGATCACGGGAACATCGTCCGCGCGGTGCGTGGTGAGACAATCGGCACTCTGGTCGCTCCAGCCGCCTCGTCCTAGTGGTGAGCCGGGCGCGGGTGCCATCTCCGCGGGGCGGGCACCATGAGGCTAGCTAGCCGAGCTATACACAGGAGACCGCAGTGATTGACGAGACCTTCCTCGAAGCCGAGGAGAAGATGGAGAAGGCCGTCGGGGTAGCGAGGGAGGAGTTCGCCAGCATCCGCACCGGGCGGGCGCATCCGGCGATGTTCAACAAGCTCACCGCCGAGTACTACGGAACGCAGACGCCTCTCAACCAGCTGGCCTCGTTCCATCTGCCCGAGGCGCGGATGGTCATCATCCAGCCCTACGACAAGTCCTCGCTGCCGGCGGTCGAGCGGTCGATCCGCAACAGCGACCTCGGCGTGAACCCGTCGAATGACGGCACGATCATCCGGGTGGTGTTCCCGGAGCTGTCCGAGGAGCGCCGCAAGGAGTATGTGAAGATCGCCCGGCACAAGGCCGAGGACGGCCGGGTCGCGATCCGCAACATCCGGCGGCACGCCAAGGACGCCCTCGACAAGCTGGTCAAGGACGGTGACGCTGGCGAGGACGAGGTGCACCGGGCGGAACGGGATCTGGACGAGCTCACCCACCGTTTCGTGGCACAGGTCGACGAGCTGCTCAAGAACAAGGAAGGCGAGCTGCTCGAGGTTTAGGAAGCTCGCGGGGGCTCGGCATGGCCGAGAGCAGCGAAGCGGCCGACCCGGGCACCTCCGGCGCCGGCCCCAGTGGTAAGCGCACCATCTCGACGGGACGGAACCTGCCTCTCGCGGCGGCCGTCGGGACGGCGATGGGCGCGCTCGTGTTTGTGTCGCTGTTCACGGTCAAGGCGACGTTCCTGATCTATATGGCCGCGGCCATCGGCCTGGCCGGCTGGGAGCTGATCCGCTCGCTCGGCACCGCGGGCATCCGGCTGGCGGTGGTGCCGCTGGCCGCGGGCGCGGCCGCGATGTGGGTGTCGGCGTACTGGATCGGACCGCGCGCGGCGCTAGCCGCGGCGGGCCTGGCCGTGGTAGCTGTGATCACCTGGCGGCTGGCCGGCGGCGCCGCCGGCTATCTGCGCGATGTGACGGCGGGCGTGTTCACCCTGGCCTACCTGCCGTTGCTGGCCACATTCGTGGTGCTGATGCTCGCGTCGGCCGATGGTGCGCGGCGGGTCCTGGTGTTCATCGCCCTGACGGTCTGCAATGACATCGGCGGATACTTCGCGGGCATCCTCATCGGGCGGCACCCGCTGGTCCCGCGGATAAGCCCGAAGAAGACCTGGGAGGGATTGGCCGGATCGACCGTCGTCTGCGTCGGCGCGGGAATAGGCCTGCTCCCGTGGCTGCTGCACGGGCAGCTCTGGCAGGGGGCCGTCATCGGCTTGGCGGCGGTGGCCGCCGCGACCCTCGGCGACCTCGTCGAGTCGATGATCAAGCGGGACCTGGACATCAAGGACATGGGAAGTGTGCTGCCCGGCCATGGCGGTATCCTGGACCGTCTCGATTCGCTGCTCGCGAACGCCCCGGTTGCTTGGTTGCTGCTTTTCCTCTTCGTCCCGGCGGGCGCGCATTGATCGGTTTCACCGCGATCATTGCTCCACGATCCAGGAGCGGCGCTGCGCGGCCAGCTGGTTGACCAGGCTGGCTGAGCCGCGCTCCTTTGCGATCAGCCGCTCGCGCTCGGTGATCGGGATGACCCACAGCCAGCGGACCGGGTCCCCGCCGAAGGAGAATCCGGACAGGTCCGGCGGCTCCGGGCCCAGCAGGCCGCCCGGCTCGTCGAGCAGCAGCACCGCCTCCCGCCCGCCGCCGAGCGGGAAGGTGGCGGGCTCGTGGTACCAGCGGACGCTGTGCCCCGGGCCGAACCAGGTGATCGCGCGCCACGGGTACTGGGCGAGCCACAGGAATATGCGTGCGGCCTGCGCGCTCGGGATCGTCGCGGCCATGCACAGCTCGATCCGGCCGTAGCCGGCCGGGTCGTCCACGAACTGTTCCACCACCGGCATCCGCTGACAGCTCATCCCCACGGTGGACAGCACCGTATACGGCCGGCCCGGCGTCGGCGGCCGCTCGGATACGCCAACCAGCGGCTGCTTGCCATTACCGGCGTCCCAGTAGTGGGCGCCGGGGCCGAGGTTGTGCAGCAGGTGGCCGAGCACGGCCTGCTGGAAGTTGCCCCACGAGCTTTCCTGCGAGCGCCACTGCCAGAACGCGCTGGCCTGCTCTACCCGGGGGCGAAGCCCCTCCATCGCGTCGCCGAGCGACCAGCCGAAGGGGGTCTGGCCGATCACGTCCCGGCTGTATCCGGGCATCCCGCGGCTCATGTCCGCCCAGCCGGGAATGACGGCGAGGAGCTCGCCGGATTCCAGCAGGGCGACGCTGTCACCCTCCTCGAACCACAGTGCCGTCAGCGAGCGTGTGCCCAGCTGCGGGCGTCCGTGCGGGTGCCGGGTGTGCGCGAGCGGCATGACCGGGGCCTTGCCCGCGTTCAGCCGGCTCAGGTCGGTGGACGGCGGGGCGGGCTGGTGGTTGGCGATCCAGGTCGCCGCGAGCGCCGAACTGTCGTCGTAGAGGTATGCCGCCGTGGTGACGCCGTCGGTTTCGACGGTGAGCCGCCGGCTCTCGTACGGGCTGACGCTTTCCAGGAGGACCCGCGGCTCGTGAGTCTGGGCGGCCCCACGGCGCAAGGTCGGCATGGAACGACAATGTACTGACGTGCCCGGCCCGCGGGGGCGATCCGGCCACATCGTTAACGCTTTCGCAACTGCCTATCCTGGTCAGCGACCCACCATAAGCGATCGGAAAGCCCGGAGACGGAGAACGCGTGCCGAGCCGTGCCCTCACCTTCGCGGCGCCTCGCGGCGCCAAGCCGCCACGCCACCTCGCCGACCTCGATCCGGTGCAGCGCAGGGCTGCCGTGGCGGAGGCCGGTGAGCCCCCCTACCGGGCGGGACAGCTTTCCCGTCACTATTTCACCCGGCTGGTGGACGACCCGGCGGAGATGACCGACCTTCCGGCCCGGTCGCGTGAGCGGCTCGCGGGCGCGCTGCTGCCGCGGCTGCTCACCGCGGAACGCGAGGTGTCGTGCGACGGCGGCACGACCCGCAAGTCGCTGTGGCGCACGTTCGACGGCGCGTTCGTCGAGTCGGTGCTGATGCGGTACCCGGACCGGGTCACGATGTGCGTCTCGTCCCAGGCCGGGTGCGGGATGGCCTGCCCGTTCTGCGCGACCGGGCAGGGCGGGCTGACCCGGAACCTGTCCGCGGCGGAGATCGTCGAGCAGGTGGTCGCGGGAGCACGGTCGCTGGCCGCCGGCGCGGCGCTGCGCCCTCCCGCCGAGGCGGCGGTGGCCAGGGCGCTGCGGGTCTCGAACGTCGTGTTCATGGGGATGGGCGAACCGCTCGCCAACTACCGTGCGGTTCTCGGCGCCGTCCGCAGGATCACCGACAAGGCGCCGGACGGCCTCGGCATCTCCCGGCGTTCGGTGACCGTCTCCACCGTCGGCCTGGTACCGGCGATCCGCCGGCTGTCCGCCGAAGGCCTGCCGGTGACGCTCGCGGTCTCGCTGCACGCCCCGGACGACGGGCTGCGCGACGAACTGGTCCCGGTCAACACCCGGTGGAAGGTCGCCGAGGTCCTGGACGCCGCGTGGGAGTACGCGCAAACGACCGGCCGGCGGGTGTCCATCGAGTACGCGCTGATCCGCGACGTGAACGACCAGCCGTGGCGCGCCGACGCCCTCGGTGAACTGCTGGCGGGCCGGCCCGTCCACGTCAACCTGATACCGCTCAACCCCACCCCGGGCTCGCGGTGGACGGCGTCGGCGCCCGAGGCTGAGCGCGAGTTCGCTCGCCGCGTCGGCGCGCGGGGAATCCCGGTTACCGTCCGCGACACCCGGGGCCGGGAGATCGACGGTGCCTGCGGCCAGCTCGCCGCACGCCCGGTGAGCCCACCTGACACCAGCGAACCACTGCCGGGCAGCGCGCCGCGGGCCCGATGACCGGAGCGAGATGTCCGCGAACAGCTGCCGCGCGGCTCGCCGTGCGCCCCGTGACCACACGCGATGACCGCGAACCGCTACCCTTGGCCGTCATGGCGGTGAACGACGCCCCAGCCGGCCGGCCATCCGGTCCGGGTGACGCGCGCCGCGATGACGGTGTGCGGGCCGTCACCGGCCGGCGCTCCCCCCGGGCGCTGCTGCGGGTCGCTTTCGCGAACCTCGTGCACCGTGCGTGGCGGGCGATGCAGCGCACCGGGATGATCACGGCGGAGACGGCGGCGGGCCGGCGTTTCCGGTCGTTCGGCCGGGGCAGTAGCGTCGCGTTCCCGGCCGGGACGATGTTCGGTGAGCGGTGGATCGAGATCGGCGCGGACACCCTGATCGGAGCCCAGGTCACGCTGTGCGCGGGGATGGTGCCCGGCCAGGATCTTGGCGCCGACCCGGTGCTGCGGATCGGCGACCGGTGCGTGATCGGCCGGGGGAGTCACGTGATCGCCCACCGGTCCACCGAGATCGGTGACGACGTATTCACCGGGCCGTACGTGTACATCACGGACCAGAACCACAGCTACACAGATCCTGAGGTCCCGATCGGCCTCCAGTGGCCGAGCAACACCTTCGTCTCCGTCGGTTCCGGCAGCTGGCTCGGGGCCGGGGCGATCATCCTTCCCGGTGCCAGGATCGGCCGTAACGTGGTGGTCGCCGCCGGTTCGGTTGTCCGCGGCGAGGTCCCGGACCGGTGCGTCGTGGCGGGGGTCCCGGCGAAGATCGTCCGGGAGTACGTTCCCGGAAGCGGCTGGAAGCCGCCGTCCGGCAGCAGCAGTCCCGCCGCCGACAGTGCCGCAGACCCTGCTGAGGCCGCCGCCGCGGCCGCCGCCGCGGCCGCCGCCGTTGCCGCCGCCGCTGCTGCCGCTGATGCCGGCGACGGTGACACCGCCGGTGACGCCGCTGCCTCGGTGTAGCCGGCCTCAGGTGTTCGGCGGCACCGTGGATATCTCCGCCAGCACCGAGTCGTCGCCTGGCCCGACGGTGAGGTCGCCGATCGAGACCAGTCCCACCGGCTCGCCTTCCTCGACAACGGGTATCCGGCGCACCGCGCGGTGACGCATCAGCCGGACTGCCTCGTCCAGGTCATCCTGCGGCCGCACCGTCACCGGATCCGGGGTGCAGACGTCGCCGACCGACATCTCGGCCGGGTCACGCCCATCGGTCAGCCCCCGGATCACGATGTCGCGGTCCGTCAGGACGCCGCGGAGCCGGCCGTCCCGGACAACCATCACGGCGCCGACCGCGTTGTCACGCATCGCCCGTGCCGCGGCGGGGAGCTTCTCGCCGTCGTGCAGCGTGACCGGAACGGCCGTCATCGCGCTGCTGACGGTCCGCATCTGAACCCACCTCCCAGGCTGCGCGCAGGCGACATTCGTGCCACATCGCACCGAGGCGGGCGCCGTCTGGAGACGGCGGCACCGGCCAACCCCGGATATGGGCCGTATTCGTACCCAGGCGGGTGTGCCCAAACCCCATGTGCACAGGGTTCCGGGGACCTGGTGGTCAGCTGACCGGTGCAGGCGGGACGGCGGCTGCCGCGGGGAGCAGCCGGGGGAGCACCCGCGGGAGGATCCGCGGCAGCACCACCGCCGCGCCGGTCCCCGCCGACGCGGATACCGCGACGCCGCCCCACGCCGCCGGCCCGAGCGGTGTACAGCCGAAGAACTGGCTGACACCGGGCGTCTGGATCAGCGCCGCCAGCACCAGCGCCGACACGATCCCGGTCGCCAGCACCGCCGGGCTTCGCCAGCCGGTGTGCATGGTCTGGGCGAGCTGGGTGAGCACCAGGCCGGCCAGGCTCATCGTGCTCGCGCGGCGGGCGCGTCCGGTGGCCCGGCCGATGTGCCAGGCAACGATCGCGCCGAGCGCCGTCGCGCAGCCGCGAACCGCGATTCCCGGAACGAGGGTCCGGCGCAGGCCGTCATGGACCGGGGCGCTGGCCTGGCCGTTTGCCGGCGGTGCCAGGGCTACGGCGAGCGCGGGCAGCATGTCGGTGAGGATGTTCACCAGCAGGAACTGCCGGGTGCCGAGCGGCGCCCGGCCTGCCAGCGCGGTGCCGTACAGCGTGAAGCCGATCTCGCCAGCGTTGCCGCCGACCAGGATGGACACCGCGTTCGCGACGCTGTGCCACAGGCTCTGTCCCTCCAGCATCGCGTCGGCGATGCTCTCCAGCTCGGTGCCCTGCGCGATCATGTCGGCGGCGCTGCGGGCGGCGCGGGTTCGGCTGCCGGTGATGGCGATGCCTACGTCGGCGAGGCGGATGGCCGCGGCGTCGTTAACCCCGTCGCCGGTCACCGCCACCGTCCGGCCGAGCCGCTGCAGCGCCCGGACGATGCTCACCTTGTGCTCCGGCGTGGCCCGCGCGAAGACGGCGGTCTCGCGCACCTTGGCGACCCGCTCGTCCTCGCTCAGCCGGTCCAGTTCGGGCCCGGTGAGCACGTTGTCCGAGCCGGGAATCCCGAGTTCGGCGGCGATGGTCCGGGCCGTGTCGGGATGGTCGCCGGTGATCATCGTGACGTCGACGCCAGCCTCGGTGAGGCGGCGGACGGCGGTTATCCCCTGCTGCCGCGGCGAGTCCGCAATGCCCACGAAGCCGAGCAGCGTCAGGTCGGACACGTCGTCCAGGCCGCCGTCGCCGCCGGGCCCGGGCCGCCCGTCCGCGACGGCGATGATGCGCAGGCCCGCCCCGGCGAGACTGGTTGCCGATCGCAGCGCAGCCCGCCGCCGCTCGGCTGTGAGCTGGGATGTCCTGGATCCGTCGGCGACCCGCTCGCAGCGCGCGACGATCTCCTCGGGCGAGCCCTTGGCGCAGCGGTACGGTTTCCCGTCGGCTTGGCCTTCGGCAGCGGAGAATCCGCGGCTCGTCTCGAAATGCAGCACCGACGCCGGCCGCCAACCGTGGTCGTCGCCGAACCGTGCCTGCCCGGCCTCGACGATCGCGTGGTCGGTGGCGTGGGCGAGCTTGCGCCTCCGGCCGTCGCCGTTGGCTGGGGGACAGGCACGCCAGGCAGCGGTCAGCAGGCGCCGGCCCGCCGGGGTGTCCGCGCGGAGGTCGCCGTTCACCCCCTGCAGCCGGCTGACCTGCAGCCGGCCTTCGGTGAGGGTGCCGGTCTTGTCGAAGCAGACCGTGCTGACCCGGCCCATCGTGCCGAGCGTGCGCGACGACCGGACAAGGACGCCACGCCGGGACAGCCGCCGGGCGGCCGCGAGCTGCGCGACCGTGGCGACGAGCGACAGGCCTTCCGGAACGGCCGCGACGGCGACCGCGACACCCGAGGCCACCGCCTGCCGCAACGGCACACCGCGGACGGCGGCCAGCGCGCTGACCAGCGCGCCGCTGACCCCGGTGATCGGCAGCGCGACGCCGGTGATCTCGTTGAGCTGGGCCTGCACGCCGACCGGCGCGCTCGGTTTACCGGCCATCGCGACGGCCCGTCCGGACTCGGTCGCCACGCCCGCGGCGACGACGACCGCGTAGGCCTCGCCGGCCAGGACGGTCGTCCCGTCGTAGAGCATGCAGGTGCGGCCCGCGAGGTCGGGGGCGGGCGCCGGCTCGGTGGACTTCGCGACCGGGAGCGACTCACCGGTCAGGCTGGATTCGTCCATCTCCAGGGCACGCGCGTGCAGGACGCGGGCGTCGGCGGGAACGACGTCGTTGGCCCGGACCGCGATGAGGTCGCCGGGGACCAGTTCGCCGGCCGGGACGGCTTCGTGCTCGCACAGGTCGAGTTCGCCTTCCGACGGCAGCGGCCCGCGGTTGTCGCCGGTCCGCCGGCCCGGCGCGGGCGCGGGGGACCAGCGCAGCCGCCGGGCGCGGATGTCCTCGCCGAGGGTCAGACCGCGCAGCGCCCGTTCCGCGCGCAGCCGCTGGACGCCGCTGATCAGCGCGCTTCCCGTCATCACGGTGGCGACCAGCGCGGCGTCGACGCCGGAGCCCACGACCGCCGACGCCGCCGCGCCGAACATCAGCACCGGGGTCAGCGGGTCCTGCAACTCGCGGCCGAGCGCGGACGCCAGCTGGTACGCGCCGCGCGCGGGCGCGGCCAGCGCGGCCGGCATCGCCGGTGACGGCCGCGTCCGGTCCGGCGCGGCTTCGGGCTGGTGGCCCGGATCGTGCGGCGCGATGGACCTGGCCCGGTGCAGCGCTTCGCCAGCTGCCATCTCATGCCACGGCGCTCTCGGCATCGGGGGCGGATGCTCCTGGCCGGCGAGGCGGCGCACCGCAACCGCGCTACTGGCCATGGCGATCAGGCAGGCCGCGTGCACCGGTGCGAGGTTCAGCACCGGGGAGCGCTGCCGGCTGCCGGTGATGGCCATCAGGGTCCCCAGCGACGAGCCGCCCAGCGCCAGCGTCACCGAGCGCTTGCTGGCCTCCCGGGCGGCGCCCGCCGCGTGCAGCAGCTCCCAGCACTGCTGGAGGCTGGGCCCGCACACCAGGTCGGCCGCCCAGCAGCCGGGCCGGCCTGGGCCGGTCACCGCCACGCCGACGTCCGCGCTTTCCAGCGCCTGCTGATCGTGGGACGTGACGACCAGCACCCCGTGGCCGTCCTCCTGCAGGCGCCGGACGTGGTCGGTCAGCGGCAGCCCGGCGGCCAGCGTTTCATCGACGTAACGGGCAAGCTCCCCGGCGGTGTCGTTCTCGGCGGCCAGGGCCAGCAGCACCCGCGCTCCGCCGGCCCGCGCCGCGCTCAGCACGTGCTCGGCGAGCGGGTCCAGATAGTCGCTGTCCGGCGAGCACAGCACCCGCGAGTCCACCACCACCACGCTGACGCGGTCGAACTTGCGGTACGCGCTGGCGTCCAGCGGGACCACGCCGCGGCGGGAAAGCTCCCGGCTCAGCAGCGCGGCGAAGGCCTCCCGTCCGTACCGGGCAGCCCGCGGCACCGCCGCCATCAGGGTGTCGGCGGCCTGGCCCGGGTTGCGGGTCGCGGCGAGCACGCCCGCCGCGCCGAGCAACTGGCCCTTCGCCGCCTTCCGGGCATATTCCTCCACCGGGCCGTCCGGCAGCGGCCGCGGGCGCGGTGCGCGCCGCACCGGCCGCTGCGGGATGCCGCTCGTCCGCAGCTCCGCCTCACAGCGGTTCCAGACCGACAGGGCGGCCCGTTCCTCGGACAGCAGCAGCGTCCGGTGCAGTGCGTCGATGCCGAGCTGCGACGCGTCCTGGGTCAGGCCGTAGGCGACCGCGTTGCCGAGGGCGAGGATCACGTCCGCGCCCAGGCGGCCGGACCGGCGTTCCAGTTCGCGCCGGAGCGCCGGCTGGCTGTCGATCAGGGCGATCGCGATCCGGACGCTTCGGGGGGCCGGGCGGAACGGCAGCAGCCGGCCGCCGGCCGCGACGGCCATCGCCAGGCAGTCCGACGCCAGGGTGACCACGGCGGCATTCAGCCGCCCCGGGTCGAGCGGGTGGCTGCCGTCGTCGTCATGCCGGAAAGACTCGTCGCCGTTGCCGTGCGCGTCCTCGACGGCCTGCACGGTCTCCACCAGTGCCCCGAAGTCCACCCGGTCCTCGTCGAAAGCGATCAGCACCTGGCCGGTGATCGCGTTGACATCCGCCCAGCGCACGCCGCGGGTGTCCCGTAGCGTCCGGGTCACCTTCGCGGCGAGGCGCCTGCCGGAGGCCTTCGCCAGGCCGCGGACCTCGATGTAGCCACGGCCCCGGCGAGACCACGAGCGCCGCCGGCGGCGGTGCCCGATGATGCCGCCCAGCTGCGGATCGCCGTCGGAACCGGCCGGGCCGGCCCCGTTCTCGCTGGAGCCACGATCCGGGCGGGGCCGCGGCTGTGCGGGGTCCCGGTAGACCTGCTGGAAGGTTTTCACCGCCTGGCCGGCGGCCGCTCCTGCCGCGCGCCCGGCAAGCCTCGCCGCATTGTCCCCCGTGACGAGGCCGCCGGCCCGGCCCGCCGCGGCAGCGGTGCCGGCCGCGGCGCGGGCCGGGCCACCGATCGTGGCCAGTGTTGAACGGAACATCCCGGTCATCGCCGGCACGTCTGCACCTCGCCTCGGGTTGTTGTCTTCTCCTCAGATGGCACGAAACCGGCCAGGCGACCCGCCGAAAGCGGCGGGTCGCCTGGCCGTGACCGGTTACGAGAACAGTTCCTGGGCTTTGGTCTTGACGCCCTTGCGGATCACGCCGAAGCTGTCCGGGTCGCCCTTGATGATCGCCTCGGCCGCGTCCTTCATCTGCTGGAACTCGGCGTGCGGCGGGATCGGCGGGATATCGGGGTCGCAGCGGACGTCCAGCACGACCGGCCGGTCGGCGGCGAGGGCCTGATCCCATCCCGGCGCGACGTCGCCCGGCTTATCGATGTCGATCCCCTGCAGGCCAATGGACCGGGCGAAGGACGAATAGGAGACGTCGGGGATCGACTGCGATTCCTCGAACTTCGGCGCGCCGGCCATCGCGCGCAGTTCCCAGGTCACCTGGTTCAGGTCGTTGTTGTGCAGGACCGCGACGATCAGCCTCCGGTCCCGCCACTGCGGGTAGTAGCGCCGGATCGTGATCAGCTCCGCAAGGCCGTTCATCTGCATCGCACCATCACCAACCAGGGCGATGACCGGCCGGTCCGGATGGGCGAACTTCGCGCCGATCGCATACGGGACGCCCGGGCCCATGGTCGCGAGCGTTCCGGACAGCGAACCGCGCATCCCGGCGCGGAACTTGAGGTCACGCGCATACCAGTTCGCCGCGGAGCCGGAGTCGGCGGCGACGATGACATCGTCGGGCAGGCGCGCCGACAGCTCCCAGAACAGCAGCATCGGGTTCACCGGGTCGGCGTCGACCTTCGCCTGCCGTTCGACCGTGGACCACCAGCGGGAGACGCTGTCCTCGATCTTCTTCCGCCACACCCGGTCGTCCTTGCGCCGCAGCAGCCCGTTCAGCGCGCGCAGCGTCTCGCCGGCGTCGCCGACAAGGTTCACCTCGGTCGGGTAGCGCATCCCGATCATCGACCCGTCGATGTCGATCTGCACCGCCCGGGCCGCCCCGAACTCCGGCAGGAACTGGGTGTAGGGGAAGTTCGACCCGACGATCAGCAGCGTGTCGCAGTCGCGCATCAGCTCATACGACGGCCGGGTGCCCAGCAGCCCGATCGCGCCGGTCACATAGGGCAGGTCATCGGGGAGCACATCCTTGCCCAGCAGCGCCTTCGCGACCCCCGCGCCGGTGAGCTCCGCGGTCTGCATCACTTCCGCCGCGGCGGAGCGGGCGCCCTGGCCGGCCAGGATCGCCACCTTGGAGCCGGAGTTGAGGACCTCGGCAGCACGCTCGATCTCCGGGCGCGGGGCGCACGTCACCGGCCGGGTGTAGCCGGGAGGGGACGACGGCACGTTCTTGAACGCGTGCTCCGGCTCCTGGTACTGCGCGTCCTGCAGGTCGGACGGGATGATGACACAGGTGGGCGCCTGCTCAGCCATCGCGATCCGGATCGCCCGGTCGATCAGGTTCGGCAGCTGCGAGGGCACCATCGCCATCTGCACGTACTCGCTGGCCACGTCCTTGAAAAGCGACATCAGGTCGATTTCCTGCTGGTAGTGGCCGCCCATGGCGCTGCGCGCGGTCTGGCCCACGATCGCCACCACCGGGACGTGGTCCAGCTTCGCGTCGTAGAGGCCGTTGAGCAGATGGACCGCCCCGGGCCCGCTGGTGGCCATGCATACCGCCGGCTTCCCGCTGAATTTCGCGTAGCCGACCGCCTCGAAGGCCGCCATTTCCTCGTGCCTGGCCTGCACGAACTGGGGATTGTTGTCAGCCCGCCCGAATGCGGCGAGGAGGCCGTTGATTCCGTCGCCGGGGTAGCCGAAGACTTTCTCGACCTCCCACTCGCGCAGCCTGCGCAAAAGGTAGTCGCTGACTTTAGTGGCCGCCATCCGGCACCGCCTCCCTAGGAAACCTGGTCACGTACCTGTAGCCGGGTTCCCCCGGTGCGCGGTTGAAACGTGCCCAGCGGGTAACGGTCGTCGCGGAACCCATAACGGAAGTTAGGAGCGACATGGCGGTCGATTCCCTGCAACGCGCGCTGGCCGACCGGGTGGATGGGGAGGTGCGCTTCGACGCCGGGTCTCGGGCGGCCTACGCTCACGACTCGTCGAACTACCGGCAGCCCCCGATCGGGGTGGTGGTGCCGCGGACGGTGGATGCGGGGGCCGCGGCGGTCGCTGTGTGCCGCGAGCACGACGTGCCGCTGTTCTCCCGCGGCGGCGGAACCAGCCTCGCCGGGCAGTGCTGCAACGACGGCGTCGTCATCGACTGGTCGAAGTACTGCCACCGGCTGACCCAGGTCGACCCACAGGCCCGTCGGGCGGTGGTCGAACCGGGCGCGTGCCTCGACGACCTCAATGCCGAACTCGCGCCGCATCAGCTGATGGTCGGGCCGCGGCCGTCCACCCACAACACCTGCACGATCGGCGGCATGATCGGCAATAACTCGTGCGGTGCCTCCGCGCAGGCATACGGGAAGATGGCCGATTCGGTGCACCGTCTCGAGGTGCTGACCTATGACGGCCAGCGGATGTGGGTGGGCGAGACATCCGACGAGGAGTACGAGCGGGTACTGGCCTCAGGGGGGCGGAAAGCCGAGATCTACCGGGCACTCCGCGCGCTCCGCGACGAGAACATGGCGCTGATCCGCACCCGCTATCCGCGTATCCCGCGGCGGGTGTCGGGCTACAACCTCGACGCCCTTCTCCCAGAGAACGGGTTCCACCTCGCCCGGGCCCTCGTCGGCAGCGAGTCCACGCTGGTGACGGTGCTGCGGGCGGAAATCTCCCTGGTGCCCGTCCCGCGGTACCAGTCACTGGTGGTGCTCGGCTACGACGACATCTGCCAGGCGGGCGACGCCGTCAAGGTGATCACGCCCCATCAGCCGCTGGCGCTCGAAGGCCTGGACGAAACGCTGGTCGACCTCGCGCGCGCCGAGCACATCGCCGGTACCGAAACGCTCAAGGATCTGCCGAGCGGGTCAGGCTGGCTGATGGTCCGGTTTGGCGGCGGCACCCGCGACGAGGCCGATGAGCGTGCCGAGGCGCTGCTGCATGACATCCACCGGTCGGAACACGGGCCGGGCGTTTCCTACCTGGACGACCCGGACGAAGAAGAGCGGCTGTGGGGGATCCGGGAGGCCGGCCTCGGCGCGACCGCCTACCCGCCCGGTCGGCGCGACACCCACGAGGGATGGGAAGACGCTGCGGTACCGCCAGAGCGCCTCGGGGACTACCTCCGGGATTTCAGCAAACTTCTCAGCGAGTTCGACTACCAGTCCTCGTCGCTGTATGGCCACTTCGGCCACGGATGCGTGCATACCAGGATCCCCTTCGACCTTGGATCCACCGAGGGCGTGCGGAAGTACCGCGAGTTCGTGGAAAAGGCGGCCGCGCTCGTCGTGTCCTATGGCGGTTCGCTGTCCGGTGAGCACGGCGACGGGCAGTCCCGGGGCGAGTTGCTGCCGATCATGTTCGGCGACGAGGTCGTCTCGCTGTTCGGCCGCGTCAAGCAGCTGTTCGACGCTGGCAACCGGATGAACCCGGGCAAAGTCGCATCGCCCCTGGAGGCTGGGCAGCCCGCGCCGCCGCGAGGGAGGGGAGTGCAGCGGCTGGACGAGAACCTGAACCTGCTCGACTACCATCCGGGCGATCCGGCGACCCACTTCGCCTACCCGCACGACGACGGCAAGTTCAAGCACGCCGCCGGGCGCTGCGTGGGGATCGGGAAATGCCGCTCGTCCTCCGGCGGGGTGATGTGCCCCAGTTACCGGGTGACCCGGGAGGAGAAGCACTCCACCCGCGGCCGGGCCCGGCTGCTGATGGAGATGATGCGCGGCGACGTGATCACTGACGGCTGGCGATCCGCCGAAGTGCACGAGGCGCTGGACCTGTGCCTGGCGTGCAAGGGCTGCCGCGGCGACTGCCCGGTCAACGTGGACATGGCGACCTACAAGGCGGAGTTCCTGTCGCACCACTACCGCTGGCGCCCGCGCCCGCTGTCGCACTACTCGATGGGATGGCTGCCGGTGTGGGCCCGGCTGGCGTCCGCCGCGCCCGGCGCGGTCAACGCGATCACCCATTCGAAAGCGCTCAGCGGCGCGGTCAAGCGGGCCGGCGGCGTCGACCCCCGGCGGGAACTGCCGCGGTTCGCGGCGCAACGGCTGACCGACTGGTTCGCCCGCCGCGGGGGAGCGGTCCCGGGGTCCGTGCCCGGAAGCGTCGCCGGCGGGAACGTGGACGGCCCGACGGTCGTGCTCTGGCCGGACACGTTCACCAGCAATTTCTCACCCAGCATCGGCAAGGCCGCCGTGGCGGTGCTGGAAAGAGCCGGTTTCCGGGTCGAGATGCCGGTCAAACCGATGTGCTGTGGGCTGACCTGGATTTCCACCGGGCAGCTCGGCGTGGCCGAACGGATGCTGCGGCGCACGGTCCGGTACCTCGCGCCCTCGCTACGGGCCGGAGTCCCGGTGGTGGGGCTGGAACCGAGCTGCACGGCGGTCTTCCGCTCCGACGCCCCGGAACTGCTTTCCGACGATTCCGACACCAAGCTGCTGGCGGATCAGACGGTCTCGCTCGCCGAGTTCCTGCTCGACCGGGCGCCGGAGGCGATCACGGCGGCGCTGCCCGGGACCGGGCGCACGGCGATCGCCCAGCCGCACTGCCACCAGCACGCGATCTGGGGGTTCGGCGCCGACAGCGAGGTCCTGGAGCGGGCCGGGGTGCGCACCGACGTGCTGGACGTTGGCTGCTGCGGGCTGGCCGGCAACTTCGGCTTCGAACGCGGCCACTACGAGGTGTCCACCGGCGCGGCGGAACTCGGCGTGTGGCCGGCCGTGCGGGACGCGGGACCGGACGTCGCCGTGCTGGCGGACGGTTTCTCCTGCCGTACCCAGATAGAGGCGGGTACCGGGGCCCGGCCGATGCACCTCGCCGAACTCCTCGCCGGGTAGGCGAGAGCAGGCGGCAGTGCCGGGCAGACCTCGCCGCCGCATGAGGCAGCGCCGGATGGGAAGGTTCCTGGCGGCCGGCCGCTGATCAGCGGGCGGGCGCGCCGACGGGGGCCGCGCCTGCCCGCGCCGTGGCCTTGCGGTGGCGGCCCTGCCGGCCGAAGTGCGGATGCCGGTCCGGCGGACCCGGCCGGCGATGGCGACCGGCCCGGTCCGAGCGTTCCGGATTGCCGGTGCTCCCGGGCTTGTGCTGCTGCTTCGGCATTGCTTCCCCTTCCCCCACGGGGATGCGTAACGGCCTCGCGTTCCGGACGATCCCCGGACGTGCCATCGTCAGGCGTGTGAGTACCCCGTGCCGCGGCGGGTAAAACGGTACGGCCTCATGGCCGCCGTTCCTGGCCGCCGTCACCGGTGTTCCGCGGCTCGCCGGTGCCGCCGGTGCGCTCGAGTTCCGCGCGGGCCTGCTCGCCCCGGTCCTCTTCTGCTCGCAGATGCTCCGCGCGGACCTGCCCGGCGCGCCGTCGCTGCCGGCCGGCCCCGGCACCGGACTGGCCCTGCTCGGGTGGCTGCGGCTCGGCCGCCGGAGGCATCTGGCCAGCGGGCTCCTGGTTCTCGGCGCCGTGGCCCGGCGGGAAATGCCGGCGGAGACCAGGCGCCGTGCTCCAGTCGCGGCGGGCCAGGAGATAGCCCGCCTCACCGTGCGCGTCGCCGGGCACCAGCACGTTCTGCTCGGTCAGCCGCTGCAGCATCTCGGTGGCCGTTTCGCGGTCCAGCCCGGCGGCCGCGGAGATCGCATCCACCGTCATCGGCCTGCCCTGGAACTCGAACGTGGCCACCAGTTCATACAGCCCAGCCTCGTCGTCGGTGAGGCGCTGCGGGTCGACGTAGGGTTGCTGCTGACCATCAGCCATTGCTGCTCCTGCCTGAATGCCGGCTGGTCCATTGCGCCTTCCCGGCCTGACGGGCCCGGCGGATTCACCGCCGACCGGTACCGGAAGCGCGTCATCAATCAATGCCCCTACCCGGGGTGCCCAGGCGAAACGGCGGGAGCCCGGGCAGCCGCCCGACGCGCGGCGGCCGCCGGATGGGGATTCTCCGGCCGGTACCGGAAACATCGCCTGCGCGAATGAACCTCGTTTGGCGGGTACTACGGCCAGGTACTACGGCCAGGCGGTGGAGGTGATTTGACGACAGCCCATCAGATGGTTGGCTGGGGCGGGTACGCGAAGCGGTAAATCACGTATTCAAACAAAGATTCGAGGAAGACTGATGCTCACTCTTACCGACGGCGCCGCGCAGGTCATACGGACCCTGACCTCGCAGCCCGAACTGCCTGCGGAGACCGGGCTGCGCATCACCGCGCGGGACGAGGACATGGCGACCTTCCAGCTCGCCGTGACCGAGGGCCCGGTAGCCGGCGACCAGGTGATCGAGTCCGAGGGGGCGCGCGTCTTCCTCGAACCGACCGCCGCAACCGCGCTCGACGACAAGGCGCTCGATGCCCAGGTGAACGACGAGGGAGACGTGGCGTTCAGCGTCGCCGACCAAGGCTAAGGCCGACGCGGGCCCGGGGCGGGACCCTGGGCCCGCCGGCTGGTCATGTCGTGTCGGCGCGGAGCGCGTCGAACGCATCGCGGAGGCGGGTCACCCGCTGGTCGAGGCGCGAGACCGAGTCGGCGATCCCGCCGTCCACCGCCAGGGACGCCTGGCCCGCGAGCACCGCGATCTGGTCCTCCACCGAGGCGAGCCGCCCGGAAAGCTCGGCCATCACCGACGTACCCGCGTCCGGTGAGTCGCCGATCCTGGCGCGCAGCAGTTCTGCCTGTTCCTTCAGCTGCCGGTTCTTGTTGTAGAGCTCAACGAAGACGGAAACCTTGGCGCGGAGCACCCACGGGTCGAATGGCTTGGAGATGTAGTCGACCGCGCCGGCCGCGTAGCCGCGGAACGCGTAGTCCGGGTCGGCGTTCACCGCGGTGAGGAAGATGATCGGGATGTCCCGCGTCTTCACCCGGCGCTTGATGTGGGTCGCGGTCTCGAAACCGTCCATTCCCGGCATCACCACGTCGAGCAGGATCACTGCGAACTCGTCGGTGAGGAGTGCCTTCAGCGCCGCCTCGCCGGACTGGACGGAGACCAGTTCCTGGTCGAGCGAGCTGAGAATCGCCTCCAGCGCGACGAGATTCTCATCGCGGTCGTCGACGAGCAGGATCTTCGCCTTCTCGGCCACGTCCGTGCTTCCTCTCCGGCTGGTTGCCCGCCCGCTCCGTTCGGTTGAGTATGCTATCGACCCGCAGCCGTTACCGGCAGGGCTTTCCCGGCTGTCGATCATGCCGGACGCTGTCGATTCTCACCGGTCCGGATCCCGCTGCAGCCACTTCCGCATGACTTTCAGCAGGTTGTCCACGTCCACGGGCTTCGGGATGTAGTCGGACGCGCCCGCCCCGATGGTCTTCTCCCGGTCGCCCTTCATCGCCTTGGCCGTCAGCGCGATGATCGGCAGATCGGCGAACTGCGGCATCCGCCGGATCGTCTCCGTCGTCGCGTAACCATCGAGCTCCGGCATCATGATGTCCATCAGCACCAGCGTGACGTCCTCGTTGCGCTCGAGCACGTCGATTCCCTCCCGGCCGTTCTCCGCGTACAGCACCTCGGCGCCGCAGCGTTCGAAGACGCTGGTGAGGGCGAACACATTGCGGACGTCATCGTCGATGATCAGCACCTTGACGTCGTCGAGCGAGTGGTCGGATTCCGGGCCCGCGGCGGGCTGAATGCCCTCGGGCCCGTCCTGCTGCCACGTCGGGCCCTTGGTACCGGCGCCGGCGGAGTCCCCCCGGCCGCCGCCCGCCCCGGGCGGCGAGAGCCGGATACCGTCGCCGTTCGTTGCCGCACCGGAGCGCATCGCCGGGATGCCCGCGCGGGCGCCGTTGGTGCCGGGTGACCCGTCGGTGCCGGGAACACGGCGCCCGGCGCCGCGCGCTCCGGTGCCTGCCCGGCCCGGCGGCTGGCCGGACTCCCGGTCCGGGTTACCCGCCGGCGGTGCATCGCCGCCGGCCCGGGCTGGCGGAATGGATGGCGGTGCGGTCCCCGCGTCCGCCCCGTCGCCGTCGTCGTCCGGCATGACCTGGCCGATGATGTCCTGGCCCAGTGCCGCGCCCGCGGCCGGATCCGGAATTGGTTCCACCCCCGCCGCGTCCGGCCCGCGGCCCGGGGACCGGCCCTCCTCGGGGCCGGGCAGCCGCGCCAGCAGGTACAGCGTGAACGTGCTGCCGTGGCCCACCCGGCTGCGGGCGCGGATCTCGCCGCCCAGCAGGCGCGCGATGTCGCGGCTGATCGACAGCCCGAGGCCGGTGCCGCCATACCGGCGGCTCGTGGTGCCGTCCGCCTGCTGGAACGCGTCGAAGATGACGCGGAGCTTGTCCTCGGCGATGCCCACCCCGGTGTCGGCGACGGCGAACGCGACCGCTTCGCCTCCCGCGGTCAGCACGCTGCTCGTGAACTCCACGTCCCCGGCCCGGGAGATCCGCAGCCGCACGCTCCCGGCGGAGGTGAACTTGACGGCGTTCGAGAGCAGGTTGCGCAGCACCTGCTGCAGCCGCTGCTCGTCGGTGAAGAGCTGCCCGGGCACGTCCGGGGCGACGTCAACCTGGAACGTCAGCCCCTTGTCCACCGCCATCGGCCGGAACGTGGCCTCGACGTACTCGACCAGCGTCTCCATCCGCAGCACCTGCGGATGGATGTCCATCTTGCCGGCCTCGACCTTCTCCAGGTCCAGGATGTCGTTGATCAGCTGGAGCAGGTCGCTGCCCGCGTCGTGGATCGTGCGGGCGAACTCGACCTGCTTGCCGGTCAGGTTCCCGTCCGGGTTCTCCGACAGCAGCTTCGCAAGCACCAGCAGGCTGTTCAGCGGCGTGCGCAGCTCGTGCGACATGTTCGCGAGGAACTCGGACTTGTACCGCGACGACAGCGCGAGCTGCTGGGCGCGTTCCTCCAGCGCACGCCGGGCCTGCTCGATCTGGAAGTTCTGTACCTCGATGGCGCGGTTCTGCTTCGCCATCACCGCGGCCTTTTCTTCCAGCTCGGCGTTGGATCGCCGCAGCTCGCCCTGCTGGCGCTGCAGTTCGTTCGAGCGCTCCCGCAGCTCCTGGGTGAGCCGCCGGGACTGGGACAGTAGCGACTCGGTGCGCGAGTTCGCCATGATCGTGTTGATGGTGACGCCGATCGTCCCCACGAACTGGTCGAAGAACGCCAGGTGCATGTCGGTGAAGGAGCGCAGCGAGGCGAGCTCGATCACGCCGAGGACCTGGTCCTCGAACAGGATCGGCAGCACCACGACGCTGGCCGGGGACGCCTCGCCGAGGCCGGAGCCCACCTTGATGTAGCCGGGCGGCACGTCGTTGATCAGCAGCCGCTTGCGCTCCACGGCTGCCTGGCCGACGAGCCCCTCGCCGAAGGCGAAATCGCTGGCGCCGCCTTTCCGGAAGCCGTAGGCGGCGATCCGCCGCAGCACCGGTTCGGTCGGACCGCCGGCGTGCCGCCCGTCCGGTGGGTACTCGGCCAGGTAGAAGGCGCCGAACTGGGCAGAGCTCAGCGGCGTCAGCTCGGTCATGATGAGCCGTGCGACCTCCAGTAGGTCCCGGTGCCCCTGCATCAGCCCCGAGATCCGGGCCAGGTTGGTCTTCAGCCAGTCCTGTTCCTTGTTCGCCAGGGTGGTCTCGCGGAGGTTCGCGACCATCAGGTTCACGTTGTCCTTGAGCTTCGCGACCTCGCCGCGCACCTCGACCTGGATGGACTGGCTCAGGTCGCCCTCGGCCACCGCGCTCGCGACCGCGGCGATCGCGCGGACCTGGGTGGTGAGGTTGCTGGCCAGCTCGTTCACGCTCTCGGTCAGGTCCCGCCAGGTTCCCGAGACACCCTTGACCTGGGCCTGGCCGCCCAGGCTTCCCTCGCTGCCGACCTCACGCGCGACCCGGGTGACCTCCGCGGCGAACGACGACAGCTGGTCGACCATCGTGTTGATGGTCTCCTTGAGCTGCAGGATCTCTCCCCGCGCGTCGACGGTGATCTTGCGGCTCAGGTCGCCCTGGGCGACCGCGGTCGCCACGTGGGCGATGTTCCGCACCTGTTCGGTCAGGTTCTCCGCCATCGAGTTGACGTTGTCGGTGAGCTCCATCCAGATCCCGGATGTGCCGCGGACCTGGGCCTGGCCGCCGAGCTGGCCCTCGGTGCCAACCTCGCGGGCCATCCGGGTGACCTCCGCCGCGAACGCCGACAGCTGGTCGACCATCGTGTTGATGGTGTCCTTGAGCTGGAGGATCTCGCCCTGGGCGTCGACGGTGATCTTCTTGCTCAGGTCGCCCTGGGCGACCCCGGTGGCGACCTCGGCGATGTTGCGCACCTGGTCTGTCAGGTTGCGGGCCATGAAGTTCACGTTGTCGGTCAGGTCCTTCCACGTACCGGCAACACCCTCCACCTCGGCCTGACCACCCAGGATCCCCTCGGTACCCACCTCACGGGCAACCCGCGTCACCTCGGCCGCGAACGAACGCAGCTGGTCGACCATCGTGTTGATCGTGTCCTTGAGCTCGAGGATCTCGCCCTTGACGTCAACGGTGATCTCCTGGCTGAGGTCGCCGCACTTGCCGACACCCTCAACGCGATGGTCGACCAGCTCTCGTCGTTCGCAGCAGAGGTAACTCGTGTCGCCCGCGAGGTGGGCACCGAAGGTCAGCTCGGCGGCCAGGCGGAGGTGGCCGGCGTTGCGGGAACATGGAAGGACCTCACCGATGCGGTGAACTCGATGGCGGCCAACCTGACCACCCAGGTCCGCAACATCGCGCAGATCGTCACCGCAGTCGCCCGTGGCGACCTGACCCAGAAGATCACCGTCGACGCGAAGGGCGAGGTCGCGGCACTCGCCGACACCATCAA
>JBPYFL010000006.1:0-3478 GCA_051986485.1 Streptosporangiaceae bacterium
CAGCAGGCGATGGCGGACGTGCTCGCCGGCGTCGAGGGCCGCGACCAGGACGGGACGCCCCATGTCGGCGCATGACCTGTCCGTCGGCGGGGACGTGCTGGACCGGGTCACCCGGTGCGCGCAGCGGGCGCTCGGCGTGTACCGGTGCCACCCCGGCGCCACCGTGCGCCTCCTGAACGTGTCTGAGAACGCGACCTACCTGATCGACGATCCGGACGCCGGGCCTTCGGTGCTGCGGGTGCACCGGCTCGGGTACCACACACCGCCCGAGATCGCCTCCGAGCTGGCCTGGATGGACGCGCTGCGCGCCGAGGCCGGGGTGCGTACGCCCCGGGTGCTGCCCGCCCCCGGCGGCGAGCGCATCGTCACCGTGACGGACGAGGCCAGCGGACAGGAACGCAACTGCGTGCGGTTCGAGTTCCTGGCCGGAATCGAGCCGGCCGACGACTCACAACCCCACTTCGCCGAGCTCGGCGAGATCACCGCGAGGATGCACCGGCACGCGCGGGCCTGGCAGCGCCCGGCGGGCTTCACCCGGTTCCACTGGGACTACGACGCCGCGTTCGGCACGGGCGCCCGGTGGGGGCGATGGCAGGACGGGATCGGGGTCGGCCCCGCCGAGCGGGAGATACTCGGCCGGCTCGATGCAACGCTGCGGGCCAGGCTGGCCGCGTTCGGCACCGGCCCGGAGCGGTACGGGCTGGTGCACGCCGACACCCGGCTGGCCAACCTGCTGGTCGACGGCGACGCGGTCAGCGTTATCGACTTCGACGACTCCGGGTTCAGCTGGTTCCTCTACGACGTCGGCACGTCCGTCAGTTTCTTCGAACACCAGCCGCACGTGCCCGCGCTGGTGGACGCGTGGCTGTCCGGCTACCGGCGGGTGCTGGAGCTGCGCGCCGAAGACGAGGCCGAGATCTGGACGTTCATCATGTACCGCCGGCTGCTGCTGGTCGCCTGGATCGGCTCGCACACGGGGGTCGACATCGCACAACAACTCGGGGCGGGGTACACCGCCGGGAGCTGCGACCTGGCCGAGGCCTACCTCAGCCGGCTCGGCTGAGGGTCGGCGCAGGTCCACAGGAGACAGGGTCAGCCCCGCACAGGGCGCAGGGAAAGGGAAGGGCGAGCATGTTCACATCCATCGCCGGGCGGGCCGTCGTGGTGACCGGAGCGACCCGCGGCATCGGCAAGGGCATAGCGCGGGTGTTCGCCGGCGCGGGCGCCCGCGTGCTCATCGTCGGGCGGGACGACGAAGCGGCCAAGGCCACGGTGGCCGAGCTGTCCGCCACCGGCGCAGAGGTGGCCCACGTCCTCGCCGACGTCAGCCGGCGGGAGGACTGCCAGCGGATCGCGGCTGCGGCGGCCGAGCGGTTCGGCGGCATCGACGTCCTCTGCGCCAACGCGGGGATCTTCCCGGCGGCGCCGCTGGCCGAGATGACCGACGAGAACATCGACGAGGTGCTCGGCACCAACCTGCGCGGGACGATCCTCTCGGTGCAGGCGTGCCTGCCCGCGCTGGCTGCCTCGGGGCACGGCCGGGTCGTCCTCACCTCGTCTATCACCGGGCCGATCACCGGGTTCCCCGGCTGGGCCCACTACGGCGCCAGCAAGGCCGGCCAGCTCGGGTTCCTGCGGACCGCCGCGATCGAGCTGGCGGCCAACGGCATCACGATCAACGCGGTGCTACCGGGCAACATCGTCACCGAGGGTCTGGACGACCTCGGCGACGAGTACCAGGCGCAGATGGCGGCCTCGATCCCGCTGCGCCGGCTGGGCACGGTCGAGGAGATAGGGTACGCCGCGCTGTTCCTGGCCACCGACGAAGCTGGGTACATCACCGGGCAGACCATCGTGGTGGACGGCGGCCAGGTGCTGCCGGAATCGCTCGCCGCACTGGACGGCTGATGACCGAAGCCGCGCGCACGCACGAGGACGTGCGCCGCATTCTGGCGGATCAGATCTCCGCGGGACGGTTGCGCCCGGGTCAGCGGCTGGGGGCCGAGCGCGCGCTCGCCGCGGAGCTTGGCGTCAGCCGCGCGGCCCTGCGCCAGGCGCTCGCCGTGCTGGAGGAGGGCGGCCTGGTGCGCCGGGTGCCAGGCCGGGGCGGTGGCACGTTCGTCAGCAAGGGCAAGATCGAGCGCGACCTGTCCCGGGTGGTCGGCGTGCCCGCCCTGCTGCGCAGCCAGGGCGTGGTAGCCGGGACCAGGGTGCTGTCCGCGCGGCTGGCCCCGGCCGACGAAGCAGCGGCCCGTGCACTGCGGCTGCACCCCGGTGACCTGGTCATCGACCTGGTGCGGATCCGCCTCGCGGACGGCAGCCCGTTCTCCGTCGAGCACCTGATGCTGCCCGCGGACCGGTTCCCCGGGCTGCTGGAGATGTCGCTCGGCGGCTCGGTATACGAGCTGCTGGAGCAGAGCTACGGCACCCGCCCCAAGGAGGCGGTGGAACGCATCGAGGTGGTCAGCGCGTCCCCGGACGAGGCGATGATCCTCGAGATACCGGCGGGCGCCCCGCTGCTGGCCATCACCCGGACCACCACCGACACCCAGGGCGAGCCGTTTGAGTTCTCACACGACCTGTTCCGCGGCGACCGCACCCGGATCGTGGTGCGCACCCCGGGACACGCCGGCCTGACGCGCACCTCGCGCGGTCGCGGGCAGTTGATCGAGTTGCGGGCCCAGGCCGCGCCGTGACACGGAATGGGGCCGTGCGATGACGGCGGAGGAAAGGGCGCCAGGCGGCCGGGGCCGCGCAGTGCCTTGAAGCGGAATGGGGCCGTGCGATGACGGCGGAGGAAAAGGCGCCCGTCGGCCGGGGCCGCGCAGTGCCTTGAAGCGGAAGGGGGCCGTGCGATGACGGCGGAGGAAAAGGCGCCCGTCGGCCGGATCAGGTTCATGGACGCCCAGCGGGTCAACCTGGACGGCTTCGCGGTCGAGGACGCCGAGCTTGGGCTGATGGCGATGCGCTCGCCGTATGACCCCGAGCCGGGGCTGGTGATCCGCGACGGATGGGTGACCGAGATGGACGGGGTGCCGGAGGACAGGTTCGACTCGCTGGACGCCTACATCGCCCGGCACGGCATCGACCTCGCCGTGGCCGAGGAGGCGATGAGCCTGCCCGATGTCGAGTTCGCTCGCCGGCTGGTCAGCCCGGACGTCCCACGGTCGGAGATCATCCGGTTGTCCGCGGGCGCCACGCCCGCCAAGCTGGCCCGGGTGCTGGCCTTGCTCCGGCCGCCCGAACTCGGCCAGGCAATGACGAAGATGCGGGCCAGGCGGACCCCGAGCAACCAGGCGCACGTCACCAACCGGCTGGACGACCCGCTGCTGCTCGCGGCCGACTCGGCGACCGCCGCGGCGTTCGGGTTCCGTGAGGTCGAGACGACGGTCCCGGTGCTCGCCGACGCTCCGAGCAACGCGGTGGCCTGCCTGATCGGGGCCGCGGTCGGCGCCCAGGGCGTGCTCATCCAGTGCTC
>JBPYFL010000007.1:0-118169 GCA_051986485.1 Streptosporangiaceae bacterium
CCTTAAACCAGCGATCACACGCACATCTCAATCAGCGGCCAGGAACGTCCAGGCGAACCGGGCGGCCACTCCTCTCGAGCCGCATCCGCAAGACCGGCAAGACCCCAGAGCCTCACCCGGTCCGCCCGGGTGCACAACAAATCGTGCCGTACCGGAAAGAACTTAAGGAGACCAGGATGGAAAGCGACGTCCGCGCGGCAGTGCAAGACGAGCTCGTGGCCGACCCGCGCATCGACGCGGACGACATCGAGGTCGAGGTCTTGTATGGCGAGCTGTCGCTCAACGGCACGGTGCCGAGCCAGGCCCAGCATTCGGAGGCGACCGTGGCGGCGCGGCGGGTGGCTGGCGCGATCGTGGTGCGTAATCTCCTGGCGGTCGCACTGCCTGACAGCGACTATGGGGATGACAAAGCCCTGGCACAGCTGGCGAACGAAGCGCTCGCGGCTGAAAGTGCCGTGCCGGGCGGCGTCCGGGCGACGGCCCGTGCAGGCCTAATCTTCCTGACCGGCACCGTGAGCCGCAGCGCTCAGCGGGCCGCCGCCGAAGACGCCGTGGCTGGCGTAGGCGGGGTGCTCAGCATCACCAATAAGATCCGCGTCCTGGGCGGCGCATAGGGGGCCGCCGGAGCGTTTGGCTTGAACACGCCCGCCTGCCGATGCTTCCCCAGCCTGACTAGGGCGATCGCCACGGCCGGCGCCGGACGGGAACCCTCTTTCACCACATCTGGGCGATGCCCGCGCGGACAGAGGCGGTGATCGTGGTGGGCGGCAGACAGGACTGGTGTTCAGGTCTGCCTGGATCAACGGACAACGGGAAATCACAGATCGCAACGGCAGGAGCCGGAGCGGCCGGGGACGCCCGGCCAGGGACCAGCCAGTTCCGTATTCGTGAGGGCGGGTCCCGTGGGAGGTAGTGATGGCGGCAGCAGTCGGTATCGATCTTGGTACCACCAATTCGGTGATCGCGGAGACGGAGGCCGGAAAGCCGGTGGTGATCCCCAACGAGGAGGGGTCGCGGACGACGCCTTCAGTGGTGGCCTTCACCGAGGCGGGTGAGCGCCTGGTGGGGCAGTTGGCCAGACGGCAGGCGATCTTGAACCCTCAGGGGACGATCTATTCGGCCAAGCGGTTCATCGGGCGGCGTTATGACGAGGTGACCAGCGAAAGGGAGGCGGTCTCGTTCGACGTCGTGCCTGGCCCGGACGGAACGGCCAGGTTCGATGTCCGGGGCAAGCAGTACGCCCCGGAGGAGATCTCGGCGCTGGTGCTGCGCAAGCTGGTGGCCGATGCGGCGAAGTTCCTCGGGGAGAAGGTCACCGAGGCCGTGATCACCGTGCCCGCGTACTTCAACGACGCGCAGCGGCAGGCGACCAAGGACGCGGGCAAGATCGCCGGGCTAGAGGTGCTGCGGATCATCAACGAGCCAACCGCGGCCGCCCTCGCCTACGGGTTGGACAAGGGGGCCAGTGAGACAGTGCTGGTGTTCGACCTGGGCGGCGGCACATTCGACGTGAGCATCCTCGACATCGGCGAGGGGGTGGTCGAGGTGCGGGCGACCTCGGGTGACACCCATCTGGGCGGGGACGATTTCGACCGCCGGATCGTGGATTACCTGGCCGATGAGTTCCAGCGGGACAACGGCATCGATCTGCGGGCGGACCCGCAGGCGCTGCAGCGGCTGTTCGAGACGGCGGAAAAAGCCAAGGTGGAGCTGTCGTCGGTCACCCAGACCACGATCAATCTGCCGTTCATCACCGCGGACGCCAATGGCCCCAAGCATCTCAACACGACGCTGACCCGGGCGACGTTCGACCAGCTCACCGCCGACTTGGTAGACCGCACCGCCGGGCCGGTGCGCCAGGCCATCGCCGACGCCAAACTGACCGTGGCCGACCTGGATCAGGTGATCCTGGTCGGTGGGTCGACCAGGATCCCGGCGGTGCAGCAGATGGTGCGCAAGCTGACCGGGGGCATGGACCCGAACATGACGGTCAACCCCGATGAGGTGGTCGCGCTGGGCGCCGCGGTGCAGGCCGCGGTTCTCAAGGGCGATATGAAGGATGTGCTGTTGCTGGACGTGACGCCGCTTTCGCTCGGGATCGAGACCCTTGGCGGCGTCATGACCAGGGTCATCGAGCGCAACACCACGATCCCGGCCCGGCGTGCCGAGACGTTCAGCACCGCCGACGACAACCAGACCGCGGTCGACGTGGTGGTGCTGCAGGGCGAGCGTGAGCGCGCCGCCGACAACCGCGTACTGGGCCGGTTCCGGCTGGAAAACATCCGGCCCGCTCCCCGCGGGGAGCCACAGATCGAAGTCACCTACGACATCGACGCCAACGGCATCCTGAGCGTGTCGGCCCGCGACAAGGACACCGGCGCCGAACAGCGGATAACCATCAGCGAAAGCTCGAACCTGGCCCAGGCCGAAGTCGAGCAGATGATCGCCGACGCTGAACGTAACCAGGAAGAAGACCGGCGGCTGCGTGAGCTCACCGACGCCCGCAACGATCTCGACTCAGCCGCCTATCAGGTCGAGCGGCGCCTCGGCGAGCTGGGGCCGTCGGCTCCCACGCACGAGAAAGCCCGCGCCGAGGCGCTGATTTCCGACGCCCGGCAGGCAATCAAGGCGGAAGCGCCGCTGGACCAGCTGCGGACCCTGACCGGCGATCTACAGCAGGCCTACCACGGCCTCGCCGCCGCGCAGCCGGGTACAGGGCCACAGGCAGGCCCGGGTGCTAGTAGCCGGCAGGGCGGAGACGACGACGTCATCGACGCGGAGTTCACCCCCCATGAGTGACGCAGCTCATCCCGTACCGGGCAGTGAGCCGGCCGGGCCTGCAGCGGAGCCGGGCACGGCCGGGCCTGCGGCAGAGCCACGAACAACGGCCGACGGCGGGGGCATCGCTGACGCCGCGACGTTGCAGGCCCGGGCCGACGAACTAGCGAAGCGGGTCGCCGAACTCGAGAACCTGTGGCGGCGGGCCCTGGCCGACGCCGACAATCTGCGCAAGCGCCACGCCCGTGAGTCAGCACGGCTGCGGGACCAGGAGCGGGCCGAAGCTGCCCGCGA
This sequence comes from Streptosporangiaceae bacterium, assembly GCA_051986485.1. Taxonomy (GTDB): domain Bacteria; phylum Actinomycetota; class Actinomycetes; order Streptosporangiales; family Streptosporangiaceae; genus JBPYFL01. The sequence goes on from JBPYFL010000007.1 coordinate 3,073, forward strand.
CTGGTTGCCCGTGCTCGACAACCTCGACCGGGCGCTGGAGCACGCTGGCACTGACCCGGCCGCCATCATCGAGGGCGTCCGCGCGGTCCGGAACCAGGCGACGGACCTGCTTTCCCGGCTGGGCTACCCGCGACGGGACGACCTAGGAGCCCGTTTCGATCCGGCCCGCCATGACGCGGTGGCATCCATACCCGCTTCCGGCGCGCCGCCGGGGACCGTGGTCGAGGTCCTTCACCCCGCCTATGGCGACGGTGACCACCAGCTGCGCCCGGCACAGGTGGTCGTGGCCAGGGATTGATGATGGCGCAGGCACGCGACTTCTACCAGGTGCTGGGGGTTAGCCGCGCGGCGAGCCAGGAGGAGATCCAGCGCGCCTACCGCAAGCTCGCCCGCGCCAGTCACCCGGACATCAACCACGATCCGGCAGCCGAGGAACGCTTCAAGGACATCTCGGAGGCCTATCAGGTGCTGTCGGACCCGGAGACGCGCAGCCGGTATGACACGTTCGGGCTGGACTTCCGCTCGGTCCCCGAGGGCATGGACGCCGAAACCTGGCGCCGGGCCACCTCCGGTGCCGGTCCAGGCGGGCCGGGACGGCGGAGGGCTGGTGGCAGGCGCGCCAGCGAGGGACCGAGCGTGTTTACGACCGGCGGCGAGGACGTGAACCTGGAGGATCTTCTGGGCGGGCTGTTCGGTGGCCAGGCGGGGCGGGGCTGGGGGCCGGTGCCCGGTGCCGACCAGGAGGCAGAGATCCCGCTGACGGTGGAGCAGGCGTACCACGGTGGCCGCCAGACGATCACTATCGACGGGATAGACGGCCAGCGCACCCTCGATGTGACCGTCCCGCGCGGGGTGGCCGGCGGGCAGCGTATCCGGCTCGCCGGCCAGGGCGGCCGCGGCAGCGACGGCGCGAGTCCCGGTGACCTGTATCTGATCGTCCGGATCACGCCGCACGCGGTGTACCACGTCGACGGACGCGATCTGCACGTGACGCTGCCGCTGGCCCCGTGGGAGGCGGCACTCGGCACCTCGGCGGTAGTGGGCACCCCCGGCGGCGAGGCCAAAGTGAAGGTGCCGGCCGGCACGTCCAGCGGCCGCCGCCTGCGCCTGCGCGGGCGCGGCCTCCCGAACCCGCGCGGGAAGGACGGCGACCTGCTGGCGGAGGTCCAGATCATGGTGCCGGCCAGGCCGTCCGGGAAGGAACGGGAGCTGTTCGAGCAGCTCGCCGCGGTCTCCGACTTCGACCCGCGGAAGAGGCGGTGACCATGAATTTCCGATCCCGCGCTGACCCGCCCGGCCAGGACAGGCCAGCGACCTATGCCCTGGCGCGCCCGGCGCGGCTGGACCTGGAATCATTCGCGCGGGCCACCGGCACCCACCCGGAGCTGATCAGCCGGCTGGTCGCCCTCGGGCTGCTCGACGCGGAGCAGGACGCCGCCGGCCGCCTGTGCTTCCCGCCGGGGCAGGTGGCGGTGATGGCACGCATTCAGCGGCTCCGGGCCGGGTTCGCGCTCAACTACGCGGCGCTCGGCCTCGTTCTCGATCTGCTCGACCGCCTCGAAGCCGCCGAGGCCAGCCTGCGATACGGCGCTCAACGGAGCGGAGGCCGCCGATGGACCCGAACAGCCTGACCCAGAAGTCCCAGGAAGCGCTGCACGACGCGCAGACCAAGGCACTGCGCTTCGGCCACACCGACGTTGACGGCGAGCACCTGCTGCAGGCACTGCTCGACCAGCCGGAGGGGCTGGCACTGCGGTTGCTGGAGTCCGCCGGCGGCGACACCAGCCGCCTGCGGGCGGACCTGGAAGCCGAACTCGCGCGCCGGCCGCGGGTCAGCGGTCCCGGCGCGGCACCTGGCCAGGTCGCGGTGACTCAGCGGCTGGCCCGGCTGCTCGACGCGGCCGGACAAGAGTCCAGCCGGCTCAAGGACGACTACGTGTCGGTCGAGCATCTGATCATCGCCCTGCTCGCTGAGGGGCAGCAGTCTGCGGCCGGGCGGCTGCTGGCATCGGCGGGGGTGACACGCGACGGGTTCCTGCAGGCGCTGGCCTCCGTCCGGGGCAGCCAGCGGGTCACCTCGGCGACTCCCGAGTCCTCCTACGAGGCGCTGGAGAAGTACGGCCGCGACCTGGTCGCCGACGCCGAGACAGGCAAGCTCGAACCGGTCATCGGCCGTGACGCCGAGATCCGGCGGGTAATCCAGATCCTGTCCCGCAAGACCAAGAACAACCCGGTGCTGACCGGCGACCCCGGCGTCGGCAAGACCGCGATCGTCGAGGGCCTTGCCGAGCGGATCGCCCGTGGTGATGTGCCCGAGGGGCTGCGGGACCGGACCATCTTCGCGCTCGACATGGGCTCGCTGGTCGCCGGCGCGAAATACCGCGGCGAGTTCGAGGAGCGTCTCAAGGCGGTCCTGAATGAGGTGAAGGCGTCGGATGGGCGCATCCTGCTGTTCGTCGACGAGCTGCACACGGTGGTGGGGGCGGGCGCCGCCGAGGGCGCGATGGACGCGGGGAACATGCTCAAGCCGATGCTGGCCCGCGGTGAGCTTCACATGATCGGCGCGACCACCGTGGATGAGTACCGCAAGCACGTAGAGAAGGACGCGGCGCTGGAGCGCCGCTTCCAGCCGGTGTTCGTGGACGAGCCCTCGGTCGAGGATGCCATCTCCATCCTGCGGGGCCTGCGGGAGCGGCTGGAGGTGTTCCACGGGGTGAAGATCGCCGACGCCGCCCTGACCTCTGCCGTGACCTTGAGCCATCGCTATATCACCGACCGGTTCCTGCCGGACAAGGCCATCGACCTGGTCGACGAGGCCTGTGCGATGCTGCGGACCGAGATCGACTCGCTGCCGGCCGAGCTGGACGAGCTGACCCGGCGGGTGATGCGGCTGGAGATCGAGGAGGCCGCGTTGTCCAAAGAGGACGACCCGGCCAGCACCGCCCGGCTGGACGAGCTGCGCAAGGACCTGGCCGGACTGCGCGCCGAGGCGGACGCGATGCACGCGCAGTGGGAGGCCGAGCGGCGGGCGCTGCGCCGGGTGCAGGCGCTGCGGGAGGAGATAGAGCAGCTGCGCCAGGAGGCCGAGCGGGCCGAACGCGAGGTCGACCTCAACCGGGCCGCCGAACTGCGCCTCGGCAAGCTGCCCGAGCTGGAGCGGCGCCTGGCGGCCGAGGAGGAACAACTCGCCGCCAAGCAGGGCGGGCAGCGGCTGCTGCGCGAGGTCGTCACCGAGGAGGAAATCGCTCAGATCGTATCCCGCTGGACCGGTATCCCGGTCAGCCGCCTGGAAGAGGGCGAACGGCAGAAACTGCTCCGCATGGACGATGTCCTGCACGAGCGGGTCGTGGGCCAGGACGAGGCCGTTCAGGTGGTGGCCGACGCGATCATCCGCGCCCGGTCCGGGATCAAGGACCCGCGCCTGCCGGCCGGGTCCTTCCTGTTCCTCGGTCCGACCGGGGTCGGCAAGACCGAGCTGGCCAAGGCACTGGCCGCAGCCTTGTTCGACACGGAGGACAACGTAGTCCGCCTGGACATGAGCGAATACCAAGAGCGCCACACCGTCAGCCGCCTGGTCGGCGCGCCGCCCGGCTACGTCGGCTACGAACAGGGCGGCCAGCTGACCGAGGCGGTCCGGCGCAAGCCCTACTCGGTAGTGCTGCTGGACGAGATCGAAAAAGCCCACCCGGACGTGTTCAACACGCTGCTGCAGGTACTCGACGACGGGCGGCTGACCGACGCCCAGGGGCACACCGTCGACTTCCGCAACACCATCATCATCATGACCTCCAACATCGGCTCGGAATACCTGCTGGACGGAATCACCTCCGACGGCGAGATCAAGCCCGAAGCGCGCGAGGCGGTCATGGCCGCGCTGCGCAGGCATTTTCCTCCGGAATTCCTGAACCGACTGGACGACATCGTGCTGTTCAAGCCGCTGACCCAGCCCGAGATCGAGCAGATCGTCGACCTGATGGCCGGCGCGCTGCGCACCCGCCTCGCTGACCGGAACGTGACCCTGGAGCTTGGGGAAGACGCACGCGCGTTCATCGCCCGCCAGGGCTTCGACCCCGTCTACGGGGCACGTCCGCTGCGCCGCCACATCGCCCGCGAGGTCGAGACCTCGGTCGCCCGCGCGCTGGTCGCCGGCGACGTGCGCGACGGCGCCGTGATCAAGGTCGGCCTCAGAGACGGCAAGCTGGCCATCAGCTACGACAACCCCGCGTGACCGGCGGTGCGGGGAAGGAAGGAACCATGGCAGCGGGACTGATCCGATGTGAACACTGCGACCGCACCAACCGGGTCCCGGCGGCCGCGAAAGGAACCCCCCGCTGCGGGAAATGCCACCAGCCGCTGCCCTGGACCGCCGACGCCGGCGACGCCACGTTCGCCGAGATCGCGGAGGCCGGTACCGTCCCGGTCGTGGTCGACCTGTGGGCCCCCTGGTGCGGGCCCTGCCGCATGGTCAGCCCCGCGCTCGAGCGCCTCGCCCACGACCTGGTCGGCCAGATCAAGCTGGTCAAGGTCAACATCGACGAGGCACCCCAGCTCGCGCAGCGCTTCGACGTGCGCGCCGTTCCGACCCTGCTCATCCTGCGCAAGGGGGAGGTCACTGCGAGGCAGGCAGGGGCCCTCCCACTGCCCGCCCTGCGGACCTGGGTCGAGCGTGCACTGGCCTGAGGCCACCGTTACTGCGGCGTACCGCTTTCGCCCGCGCCCAGGAAGACGAGGGTGTCGCCCGGCTGGGGGTCTGGGGAGTGCGAGGCTGTTACCGGGATCAGCGTGCCGTTGGGGTTGACGCGGAACAAGAGGTCGGCGGCCGGGGGGATCCCACCATCGGACGCCTGGGTGGTGATTCGGGCGCCCGCGCTGTAACGGGCGGTCAGGGTCGGGTGGGTGAGGGCAGGGGTGAAGAGGGCTTCGCCGGGGGTGTAGGAGGCCACCGCGCCGGATTGGCTGGGAGGTAGCCGGTAAACAGGGGTGTCGGAGTTGCCCGCGAGGGTCGTGGCAGCCAGGGAGTTGTAGTCGTCTTCGCCGGTGAGAAGGAGAACGGCGGTGACGCCCTCGATCTCGGCGCCCTGGGCGACGGCCGAGACGACTTGCTCGCCTTGGGCTAGTTCGAGGCCTGCTTGGGTGATCTCCGTGCGCTGGCCGTCGGAGGTGCCCCACATGAGCACCTCGAGGCCGGCGGCGCGGAAGGCGCGCGCCAGGTCGATCACCCACGGGTCGCCGCCAACCATCAGCGGGCGGCTGCGGGCGGGCCGGGTGACGCCGAGCCGCTGGGCCGCCGGGACCGCGGTCAGGCCGTAGATGGTCACGGTGGCGACGATGACCAGGAAGGCGACTGGAAGGATCTTGGCCGCGTCGCCGACGTGGTGGGCGGCCAGTGCGGCCCCGAAGGTCGAGGCGGTGGCCGCGGCGACGATTCCGCGCGGTGCCATCCAGCCGGTGAACGCACGTTCTCCCCGGGTCAGCTCGGTCCGGATGGTGGCGAAGAAGGCCACCAGCGGGCGGGTCACCAGGACCAGGACGGCCACCAGGCCGAGGATGGGCAGCACGATGTGCCGCAGCGACGCGGGGGTGACGGTGGCCGAGATGGACACGAACAGGACCCCGATGATCAACTGCACCAAGGTCTCGAAGAACGGCCGTTTTTGCGGCACATCGAAGACCCGGAGGTTCGCGACCGCCAGCCCCATCAGGATCGCGGCGATGAGCCCGGCGTCGTCCCGAACCACGTCGCAGACGGCCGCCACGCCCACCACGGCTGCGAGCTGGGCCATGGTGGCGAGCACGTCGTCCAGACCGAGTTTGCACAGGCACAACCACAGCACTGCCACGCCGACCACCGCACCGGCCACGCCGACGGCGAGCGACAGGAGGAACTGCGCCAGCGGGTGGCTGACCCCGCCGCTGGTGCTGGCCAGCACGGCGTGGAACACCACCGCGCCCAGGATGCCGCCAACCGGGTCGATCAGCGAGCCCTCCCAGGACAGGATCCGCTGCAGGCGATCGGACGGCCGGACGAACGCCAGCAGCGGGCCCACCACAGTCGGCCCGGACACCACCAAGATCGCGCCGATCATCACCGCCGCTCCGGCCGACATTCCCAGCAGCGGGGCAGCGAGCACCGCGGCGAACGCCATCGTGACCGGCACCCCCCAGATCACCAGCCGGGGGACCACGTGGCGGGCACGCCCGCGCACCTTGCCCCACTCCAGCGCCACGCCGGAGTCATAGAGGATCACCGCCACCGCTAGCGATGTCAGCGGCGAGAACGCCGCCCCCAGCAGGCGCTGCGGATTAACGTCGGTGGTCAGCGCGCCGGCGATGAAGCCCGCCGGGAGCAAGATGATAAGCGCCGGGATACGCAGCCGGCTCGCCAGCACCTGCGAGCCCACCGCGAGCACCAGGATCAGGCCCACCCCCAACAGGATCTGGTTGGTGCTCATCGCCTGCTCCTTCTCGTGCCGGCATCACGCCGGTGCGAGCCGGTGGAGCTTGCTCCCTCTTGCCACCTCAGGCCGGAGGCGGCGGCGCGCCAGATGGTCGTCATGCGGCCGGTACTTCCGCCCAGGGGATGAGGACCGCACGGCCCAGCAGATGGCCGCCGTTATTGATACTGACGCCCAAGAGGGCCGGTGTGGAGGTGGCCTCCACACCGAGCTTCCCGACGTGTTCTACGTCGATGGCCTGCACCACGATGACGTAGCGGTGACGTCTGCCCCCCCGCGGTGGTGCCGCACCCAGGAAGGAGGGGGCGCGCATGTCATTGGGAAGCTGGAATGCCCCGGCCGGCAGGTGCTGCCCGGTGAAGTCGCCCGCTCCGGCCCGCAATTCGGTCACCGAAGCCGGGATGTCGGCGACGGCCCAGTGCCAGAAGCCTGAGCCACTGGGCGCATCAGGGTCGTACATAGTGGCGGTGTAGCTCCTGGTTTCCGGCGGGGCGCCAGACCAGGACAACTGGGGAGAGAAGTCCAGGCCACCGGGAACGTCGAAGGCGGCAGACATCTGCGCGACGGGCAACGCCTGGCCATCGGTGACATCCATGCTGGTTAGTACAAAGTTCGGGACCGACGGCAAGTGCGCGAACGGATCATTCGTCATCTTTTGCCCCCATCGCGATGGTCTGCGGTCACCCCGGTCCGTTTACTCCCATACATCGCCGCGGGACGGGCGCGGGGCATCCCCTCTTCCTGGTGAAAAAGCCGCCAGGACGGCTCCGGTGGTCACGCCTTGCCGTGCTCGTCATGCTCCTGATCGGCGTACTTAGCAAGCGCAGGACTCTGCGGCCCCGAAGGCGCGTGGCTCGCAAACCACCCGCGGTGGATGTCGCGGCCCGCCTGATCGCGGCGTAGCATCACGTCCTTAACCGGGTGGATGGTGTCGTGGCAGCTACGGGGGAGCGGCCATGACGAGCTGGCACAACCAGACTGGCCTCGGCCGTCTCCGGTGGCGCTGCGCGAATGGGCCGGTGCAGCGCGGTGGTGTGGCGAGCACCGGGGGCGGTCTTAAGACGGGGGTCCGGCCGTGACCGTGGACTCACACGATCCGGTCCCGCCAGCGCCTGAGTTGGCTCGGTCGCTTCTGGACGCGAAGTATTCCGTTGCGGAGCCTTACCCGGGCGCTGTTAGCCGCGCCGACCTTGTCGACAAGGCTCGTGCGAGCCCTTGCCGGCTGGTCGCGGTCACGGCGCCTGCGGGCTACGGCAAGTCAACATTTCTCGCGGAGTGGGCGCAGGCCGAGAATCGCCGCGTGGCGTGGGTATCTCTCGATCGCTTCGACGATGATCCCGCGAAGTTGCTCGTCTCGATGGCAACCGCGTACTCCCGGGCTGGTCTGGGCAGCGCTGGCCTGGTACTTGCCATGGGAGATCCCGGAGCTTCGGTGCTGGGCAGCGCCGCTCCGCTTCTGGTCTCGGAATTCCGCACGAGCGACGTCCCATTCGTTCTCATGCTTGACGATCTTCACGAACTGCAGGCACCCGCCTGCCATGATGTGCTGGGCATGGTGATCTCGGCGATTCCCTCCGCATCTCAAGTCGCCAGCGCCAGTCGGTGCGAGCAGCCCCGGCTGCCGCGGCTACGGGCCTCCGGCGAGGCGCTGGAATTCGGGGCTGGTGATTTGGCCCTCGACGCTGTCGGCGCTCAGCAGGTTTTCGCAAACGCGGATGTCAACCTGACTACGGCGCAGGCAGCGGCGGTGACCGAACGGACCGAGGGCTGGCCAGCTGGCCTCTACCTGGCAAGCTTGATCTCGAAGCAGAGCCAGGACCCGGCGTGCACCATCACCGGAGATGACCGGTATGTGGCCGATTATCTGTACCGGGAGACCCTGTCCCGGCAGCCGGAGGACACGCAGCGGTTCCTGCGCCGTACGGCCGTGCTGGACCAGGTATGTGGTCCGCTCTGCGATGCCGTCCTAGGGTCCTCGGGCGGGGCGGGGCAGTTGCGTCGGCTGGAGGCCTCCAGCCTGTTTGTGATCGGGCTCGATCGCCGGCGTGGGTGGTACCGCTACCACGCACTGTTCCGCGAGTTCCTGCTGGACGAACTCGGCCGCGCCGAGCCCGAAGCCATTGAGACGCTGCACCAGCGCGCCGCTGACTGGTACGAGCGCAATGGATTGCGGGCACTGGCCCTCGAGCACCTGTTGGACACGGACGACTGGGACCGCTCAGTGCGGCTGGCCTGCGCATTGGCCATTCCCACATATCAGGCCGGGCAGTTTCCGACTCTTCAGCGCTGGTACCGCGCTATCGGCGATGCGAACGTCGATCGCTATCCGCCGTTGGCCGTTCTGCGGTGCTGGGAAGCTGCGCTGACCGGCGACACGGCAAGCGCGCACCGGTGGGCGGCGCTTGTGGACGCTGCCTCGTTCGACGATGTGCCTCCAGATGGGTCTGCCTCCTTCGAGTCCGCCCGGGCCATGTTGCGGGCGGTTATGTGCGCGCAAGGCCCAGAGCCGATGATGGCCGACGCGGCATTCGCTGTCGCCCGGGAGCCGGAGTGGAGCCCACTTCGCGCCGGCGTCCTCTGGTTGCTCGCCGAGGCGCACCTGCTGAACGGGCACCTCGGCGAGGCGCGCAGCCTGTTCGCCGATTCGCTCACGACCGCGTACCCGATGGGAAACAGCGGAATGATCGCCCTGTGCGAGGTCGAGCTCGCCTTGCTAGCGATGGATCGCGGCGACTGGGACGAGGCGGCCGGTCGGCTGGGATCCGCGTACGCCACTATCGATGAGAAACGGTTGCACGACTACGTCCTGTGTCTTCCGGCCTTCGCCGGGGGAGCGAGATTCTCCGTGCACCGCGGTGACCTGAACGAGGCCCACAGCCAGCTCGCCAGGGCTATGCGGGGACGTCCGTCAGCCACCTACGCGCTGCCGTTCGTGGCGGTGCGGCTGCGGCTGCAGCTGGCGAAGGTATACCTGGCCCTTGCTGACGTGGCGACGGCCTGGCAGTTGCTCCGCGAGATCGAGCAGATCCTGATCCATCGGCCGCGGCTCGGGACTCTCGTGGATGAGGTCGAAGATTTCCGCCGGGCCCTAGCGACCAGCGCCGCCCTCGCCAGCGCGCCCCCGCTCACACCAGCTGAGCTACGGTTGCTGCCCTACCTGCAAACGCACCTGACCGCCGACCGGATCGCCGACCGGCTGTTCCTCTCCAGCCACACAGTCAAGACCCAGGTGAAGTCGATCTACCGCAAGCTGGGTGTCTCGTCGCGCAACGATGCGATTCAAAAAGCAATGGCAGTCGGCCTGCTCGGCATGTAGCCCCACCACAGCACCGAAGCTTCGCATCCAACGAGGCTTACCCAAATCGGGGCGATGCGGCGATCACCTTGCGGTTCTGATGATGAAGGGCAGTGAGACGTGCTCCGGCCAGGGATGCAAACCGGTGTCCTCGGCGGCGAGGAATCGGTATGAATCAAGCGGTCAGATTTCAGGACATCCTGCTTAGGCTGGCGATCGTCGATGAAAGCTTCGTCGAATCCCAGGCCGGCCTCGCGGTCGGCCAGCCCAGGTTCCGGCTCCTGGATCCCAAGACCGCGGCCCTCGTGCAGGTGGGAGCGCTGGTGGCGACCGGGTCAACAGGGGTTTGCCTCGAATGGGGCACGAACCGGGCACTCGCGGCCGGCGCGACCGAAGGTGAGATCACCGAAGTGCTGCTGGCGGTTGGCCCCGCCGTCGGGCTCGGCCGGGTCTCCGGCGCGGTCACCGACGTGGCGGCCGCACTGGGATACGACGTCGAGGGCGCGCTGCTCGACCCTGATGATCACTGAGTGTCTTCGCGCCGGATAAGGGCGCGAACAAAAACGTGCCGGCCGTCGGCACTTACCCCATCGGGCGATGCGCCGAGCGCCGCCTCCTCGGCAAACGCACCGCCAAAGCGTCGCCCTAACCGACCCTCCAACCAGCATGAACGCGTTCGGCCAGTTGCGCTGCGGCTAACTCGCCGCCCGCGACCTTCGTCCGCCACGTGGCAGGGCACCCGACCGCCGACACGTCCGAGACGTTGGCTCGCGACTCGCCGTGCTCTCCGACGTGGTCCCGGGCTCCTCGGAGCTTGATCATGCCAAATACGTGCGCAATAGCATCCGGCGGCATCTAGACAGTGGCCTGTTTGCCCAGGTCAACTGCATCGCGCATGGTTTCACGCTCGCTGGTCTCATAATCCGTGGGTCGTGTGGGTCGTGGGTTCGAGCCCCACCCGCCCCACACGTCACACCCCAGGTAAAGCGCCCTGACCAGTGCATACAGCCGGTCAGAGGCGCTTCGATCACTTGTGAGCCGTGCGGTTATGTGCCGTCCAGGGCGGTTCGGTGCGGCTGGCTGTGCCCTATTCGTGCCCTCGTCACGTGTCGCGCTCGACCCGACCTCCTCAGGGTGCACCGTCTATGGCTCCGCGCCGGTCATCGTGACCGAGCTGGTGGTGGTCACGGGCAACGGGCTCCTTTCGATCGCGACGGGACAGGCCGGGCAGCAGGTGACCGGCCGCCCGGCGGTTAGCCGATCGGGAGAAGTGGCTTCGGCCCTCTTCCTGGTGCCCGGTGTGCGCTGCACGTGCCCGGCGGGACGACAAAGTATGACGGACGTGCGACGTAGTCAACCTAGGATTGGACTGATGGCACGACACACTGACAGCCGCTCCCGGATGATCCACGCCGCTAGCGAGCTGTTCCGGCACCGCGGCTACCACGCCACCTCCTTCTCCGATGTGGTCGAAGAAAGTGGCGCCCCCCGGGGCTCCATCTACTTCCACTTCCCCGGTGGCAAGCAGGAGCTTGCCCGGGAAACCATCGCCAGAGCGGCAGACGAGATCGAGGACATGGTCCACCAGGCGGCTAGCCAGGCCCATGATCCCGCCTCACTGATACAGGCGCTAGCGGAGATCCAGGTGCAGCGCCTCGAAGCGTCTGGCTATTGCAGCGGCTGTGCCATCGCCACGATGGTGCTCGAACTGGCGCCCCAGGACGAAGACCTCAGCGCCGAGTTCGACAAGGTGTTCACCCGGTGGCGGACTACGCTCGTCGGCCACCTGCAACCCTGGGGCGTTGGCCCCGAGCAAGCAGTGGCCATGGCCGATCTCATCATGGCGGTCTTCGAGGGCGCGCTAGTCCTCAGCCGCGCCGCCCGCAGCTCCGAGCCCTTCTGGAACACCATAGAGACACTGATCACAACGGCCGGCTGCCTCATTGCTGAACCCAGCCATGAACCGAGCGACGGCGATCCGCAAGGAGCACAGCGAGGAGACTGACTCTACGCTTGGGCGACCGCCGCACTGGGAGTGAACCGGACCGGCAACGATTCGTAGCCGGAGATGAAGTTGGCTGGCCGGTACGCGGGCTCGCCGTCGTGTACCGGCTCCATGTCAGGGAGCCGGGACAGCAACTGCTCGAACATCACCTGCAGCTCCAGCCGGGCGAGGCTGTTACCCAGGCAGAAGTGCGTGCCCAGTCCGAACGCGAGGTGCTCGTTCGGCGAGCGTGTGACGTCGAAGCGGAACGGATCGGCGAATGCGTCCTCGTCGCGGTTGGCCGACGGGTACAGCAGCAGCGCGTTGTCGCCTTTCCTGAGCAGCTGGCCACGCAGCTCGACGTCCTGGGTGATGGTCCGGTTCATGTTCTTGATCGGGGAGACCCAGCGAAGCATCTCCTCGACCGCGACCGGGTTCATGCCCGGGTCGTCGGCCAGCAGCGTGCGCTGCCCGGGCTGCGTGAACAACTGATACGCGCCGCCCGAGAGCACGTGCCGGGTGGTCTCGTCACCGCCGATGAGGATCAGCAGCGACTCGTGGACCAGCGTCTCCTCGTCCAGGCGGTGACCGTCCACTTCCGCGTGCACGAGCGTACTGATGAGATCGTCCTGCGGGCTTTCGCGGCGGTCGGCGATGATGCGGGACGCGTACCCGTAGTACCCCTCGAACGCGGCGGCCGCCCGGCCGGCCAGATCCGCATCGGACACGTCGGTGAGCCCGCGCAACAGGTCATCGGACCAGCGCATCAGCAGGTCATGGTCTTCGGCTGCCATGCCGAGGGTGTCCGCGATCACGATCAGCGGCAGCGGGGCCGCGATGTCCCACACGAAGTCGCACTCGCCGCGCTCGCAGACCCGGTCGAGGATCTGATCGCATACCCGGCGGATACGCTCCCGCCGCCCGGCCACCCGTCGTGGGGTGAAGCCCTGGCTGACGAGCTTCCTGCGACGCGAGTGCGCGGGATCATCCATGTCGATCATCTGGGGTACCGCCGGCGCATCGGCGCGGATGCCACCCGCGCTCGAGAATGTCTCTGGATGCAGAGAGGCGTACCGGACGTCGGCGTGCTTGGTTATGCCCCAGGCCTGACTGCGCTCATCCCAGTACACCGGCGCGTTCGCTCGCATCCAGGTCAGCTCCTGGTGCGGGTTGCGGCCCCAGAACTCACCGCCGATCAGATGGATGGCGTCGTTGCCCGGGTGGGAACCGCGCGTTTCGCCGGGTCGGCTTGCTAGAGGCGTGCGGTGGGGTGAGAAGTGCGGATGGCGTGGGTCTGGTTGCCGCATTCGGTCAGCCGCGCTGTCCAGGGGGCCCGGGCGGGCTGCTGCGTCTGCCATGAATCACTCCGGTGAGGGGTCGCCGGTAGGGGGCGGGTCGCCCCGCCCCCTACCACGCCACCAGACATCCGGGCCCGCATCCGGCGGTTGATCTAGGCCGAGCCGGACACGGAGCACCTGGCTACTGTTGCGGTTGCGGTTGTGCGAGGCCCTTCATGCACCATGCGCTCTTGGTCACTCCGAGCACCATCTGGAGCGGAAGTGTCTGCGTTCGACCCTGGTTGCTCACGGTGATGCTGATGGGTACCTGGGCCTCAGTGTCCAATGGCTGTTGGACTTTGCCGGCCTGTTTCACGGACTGGATCTGTTGCAGAGCCTGCGGCGGAAGCTGGGCGACTGGCTTGCCATTGCTGCCATCACAGTAGACCTTCCCCAACTGAGTGGGGTTCTTACTGGCCAGCGCCGCAACGGCTTCGGAAGCCTTACCGTCCGGCTTGCCCGGCCCCCCGGACAGCACGGCCGGACCGGCGAACCCGCCGACCACGAGTCCGATTATCAGGCCCAGAACGCCGCTGCCAACTCCGAGCAGCAGAGCTTTCTTTCCCTTCTGCGGGGCGGCCGAGGTGCCCTGCAACTCCGTCCTCTTATCCTCACCGCCGTCAGCCTCTGTGTGCTGCGCCTGATCGGGTGGACCCGGCTGGAAGGTCGGGATGCCATCGCTGACCTCGTCCTGGCCGTTGGCCGACGCCTGGTCCTGCTGGGCCTGATCCTGGGACGCGTCCCCCTGGCCTGAACTCTCCTCGCTCGCCGACTCCCCGGCGGCAGACTGTTCGGTCTGGTGCGCGTCGTTCATTTGCAAATCCTTCCCGCGACGCCCTACGAGCGCCGACGACTTCAAAGCTGATGCCCCACACGGTGCCTTACGCTCGCGGCGGTGTGGTTCGTGGGGCCGCGCGGTTACTGACGGCAACCACCGATGCCCGAACGGCGACCAACGCACCGCCAACGAGCCCGATCGGTTATCGGGCAATGCGGGCTCACCCGCCCCTGCGTATCACGCGAGACGCACCTGCGCACGGCGATTCAGAACAACCCCGTCAAACAGGTCGGGCGAGGCCTCCGCGGGCCGCGGACCGCACCGGTCCCGAATCGTTGCCGCGTCGCAGTCCTGGTTGCAGTGATCCTAGGCCACCAGACGTTCGAAGGACTGGACGTGGCTCTCCTGGACGCGCAGGATCGCGTCCCGTCCGCGGAACAGCACGAGCCAGCCGTCCTCTCGTTCCACCGTGTCGATGTTGTCGTAGATCTCCGTCACGGCCTGGTCATCGTCTCCATAGACCATCCGGTACGTCGCCATCGGTACCCCCCAAAATCCCCGAAACCCTTGGTTGCTCCCGGCGCCGCCGGCGCCAGACTTGATGGAGCCGCCGACGGCCCCGTAAGGAACACTAGTCTCCGCCGCCGGGAGCAACGCCGCGCTCACGCAGCCAGGTGGCAAGTTGCTCCCGGCGGGTGTCGGCGTGGACGGCTATATCGAGCGCCGTCTGCCCGTTCGCATAGGCGGGAATGGCATCGATATCGGCCCCGGCAGCGAGAAGTCGGTCAGCTGCCCGGCGCTGGCCACCGTGACAGGCCTGCCAGAACGCTTCGTTGAGGTCGTCTTCGCCGGGAGCCGGGCTCGCCCGGAGCAGTTCGTCGAGCCTTGGCAGCATTCCCAGAGCCGCGGCGTGCCACAGCTCGTCGACCGGCGCACCGCACTCAACGAGGAGACGCGCGACGTTCCAGCAGCCGTAGCCGATCGCATTGTCGAGCGGTGTCCCGATCGACCCGCCCGGAGTACCGATTCGGGCGCCGCCGTCGATGAGGGCAACGGCCACTTCGACGTCATCCGTGCTCGCTGCCCAATGCAGCGGCGTCTCGCCGCCACCGCCGTCGTCGTTGGGATCGGCCCCAGCTTCGAGAAGCAATGCCACCGACGCGGGAGCGGCTGGAAAGTATCCAGGCCAATCGGCTGCGGCGTGCAGCGGCGTCCGACAGCCGCCCTCGATGCCTTTGCGGCCGATCATGTGGACCGAGGCGAGCTCCGGCCGTTCGGCGAGTAGCAGCCGGAGCGCATCGAGATCGCCCCCGTGGATAGCCACGGTCAGCTCGACGGCGACGGGGTCAAGGTGGGGGAGGGTCAGCTTGGGAGCTCCTCCCCGAGACGCGCACACACCGGCAACGTAAACCCTTGTCTAGGCTGCCAGAGACGATGACATGAGGAGCCGCTGAGATGAGAACTCCCCGGGCGCACCGGGGCTTCGGAGGTGCGCTGTGACGCCAGCGGAGATTCGTGCGGTGAGCAGGCTGGGTGGCCAGGCGTTCGCGGGGCTCGTGTCGCGGATCGAGCAGGTGCACCGGGCCATCGCTGGCCGTGCCTATACCGCGGTCGGGCCGGCGGGCGCTCCGGTCCAGGTCATCCAAGGCTCGATCACCCAAGGCGTGTACCTCGCGGTCCGCGGTGCCGGTACAGCGGCAGGGGTGGTGGGCGCGGAGGCGGTGTCCCTCCTCGGCGCCGGCGGGCAGCCCGTCGGCCTCACGCCCGAAGGCAACTGGGCGCAAGCCGCACTGAACGCGGTAGCCGGTGGTCAGCTCGGGCCCGGCTCGGCATCACTGGACATCGCAATGGCAGTACGGGCAGATAGATGCGATGTTGGCTTGACGACGCCGGAACTGTCGGCCGTCTTCGGCCACCCGACCTCCAAGCTGGCGGTCTTCGTCCACGGGCTGGCCGAGACGGAGGACTCGTGGCAACGAGGGGCCGCCGAATCTGAACCCTACGGCTCGCGCCTGCAGGCGGAATTCGGCTATACGCCTGTCTACGTCCGTTACAACACCGGGCGGCATGTGTCCGACAACGGCCACGCCCTGGCCGGACTGCTGGATGGCCTGATAGCGGCCTGGCCGGAGCAGGTGGACGAACTGCTACTGGTTGGTCATTCCATGGGAGGCCTGGTCATCCGGAGCGCCTGCCACCACGGTCGGCAAGAATCCGCCGCATGGGTGCAGCGCGTCCGGCACGTGCTCTACCTCGGCACGCCGCATCTGGGCGCTCCGCTCGCCCGGGCTGCCGGATTTGCGGGCTGGGCCTTTGGCAAGCTGGCCGAAACGAGGCCGTTCGTGACGCTGATCAACGGCTTCAGCCCGGGCATCAAGGACCTGCGCTATGGCTACGTGGTCGCCGATGAGTGGGCCGGCTGTGACCAGGACAGCTGCCTGCGCGATCACCGGCGTGCCACCCCGCTGCTACCCGGGGTGAATCACTGCACGATCAGCGCCACCGTCACCGCCGATCCCGGTCACCCGCTCGGCGCCGTTGCTGGCGACCTGCTCGTCCAGCCAGCCAGCGCGCACGGCAGGCGTGGCGCTCACCAGCACATCCCGTTCACGGCGCGCGCGCTCGGCGGAATGCATCACTTCGACCTGCTCAACCAACCCGCCGTATGGATGGTGATCCGCGACCTACTCGGCCCCGCCGGACACGGGAACCTGGCGCCAGCGAGGTAGCCGCGTGCGCCCGCACGAATCGCGGTTAGCGGGTGCTGGCCGCCGTCAGGATCCCGCGAATCGCTTCGCCGGAAAGCTGGTCTTTCGGCAGGAATCCCCGCGCGGGGCTGTCCTCGAGAATGTCGGCGAAATCATCCTCCGAATATGAGGAGATCAAGATTATCGGCGGATGCTCGCTTGGTTCCTCGGAGGTGATGTCGCGGGCGACATCGAACCCGTTCTCAACGCCGAGTTCGATGTCGAGGAGGACAACGTCCGGCCTCAACTCGACGGTGTCGCGGCGGGCTTCCGCTCCCGTCGACGCGGTGCCGGCCACGTCAATCCCTTCCCGCTCAAGGAGGTAGCGGGCAGCAAGGAGATAGTTATGGTCGTCATCGACCAAAAGGCAGCGCACGCCCATTGCTCAAGTATGAAGCATCAGGGCGCCGCTGCGCCGTGATGCTGACGAGCCGGGCCGTTTCGGCAGGTCGTGAGCTTGTGCCGGTCACCCCCCGACCGACGCAGCGAAGATGTGCATGGCCGCCTGGCCGGACGCGACGCCGTTGCTGATGTTGGGCAGGGTGAGGTAGGCGACGGTCTTGCCCGACTGCAGCGGCACGTTAGCCGCGTAGACGCTCACCTTGCGGCTGATCTTGCTGCCGCTCTGGTTGTTGATGTAGGGCATGGTGGTGAGGATGTCACCGCCTCCGGCGGCCGCGTTGGCCCACCAGTCGGCGAACGACAGCGGGAAGGACTGGGTGCTGCCGTCGGTGTAGGTGACCGTCGCGGTACCGGTCGTGGTGCCGTTGTTGGAAGCGCCGAGGATGCCGAGCGTGTTGCCTGAGCCGGAGACCGGGATGGTCTGCCCGCCCGCGACGACGTTGTCCGGCGTGCCGGGTTGGGCGTTCGGCCACGTGTAGGTCAGTCCGTCATGGGTGACCGTGCCGCCTTGCGTCAGGCTCGGTGTCGCGTTGGCGAGAGCCTGGGCGGAGTAGCTTCGCCCCGCGCCGTCGAGGTTGCCTGCGGTCCAGTTGGAGTCGTCGGTGATTCCCGGATTGTTGAATGCCTCCGTGAACGAGGCGAACGGGACGGAGGTCGTCGCGACATCAGACGCGGTGGCCTGACCGTTCGCGTTGGTGAAGGTGGCCTGTGCGGACAGGTCGTCATTGCCCGGGTTCGCATTCGCCGGAACGGTGATGTTCCAGCTGGTGCGGGCGGTCTGACCGGGGCCGACGGTGCTGAACGACGATGGCGAGGTGGCCTGCACCTGCCAGCCGTCCGGCGCGGACAGGCTCATGCTGACCTTCGACAGCGGCGTACTGCCGGGGTTGGGCAGCGTCGTCGTCGCGGTCACCGTCGAGCCCGGCTTGGCGATATTCGGCGCGGTGAGGGTGAACGGCTGCTTGACCACGATCGGCGCCGAGCCGGTGACACCGTTGACGGTGACGCTGATCGTCGCCGTGCCCGCCGCGACCATGTGCACCGTTCCGTTACTGCTGACCGACGCCACATTCGGGTTGCTGCTGTTGTAGGTGACGTGGGCCTGCCCCAGGTCGGCGAACGACTGGTCATTGTTGACCGCCTCGACGATGTTGGCGGCCGGGACATGCTGGGCCGCCTGGCCGGTGTCGTCCGCGATCCACGGGTTCTTGCCGGTCAGGTCCAGGTTCTGGCCGGGGGTGAAGTCCACCTGGTCCGGCTGAACGGTCACGTACTTGACCCGCTGGGTGATCGCTCCGGAGACGTCGACGGTGTCGGCGCCGACCACGTGGCTCGAGTCCGCCCCGACCTGGAACTGGTACGGCCCGTCGTACACGACGTTCTTGCTGTGCTGCGCGTCCCATAGGGCGAGGTCGCTGATCTTCACCGGGATCGCGATTTGCTGCGTCTGTCCCGGCTGCAGGACGCCGGTTTTCTGGAAGCCCGCGAGCCGCTTGCGCGGCAATTCGACGCCTGGGACCGAGAACGGCGTCGCGGCGTAGACCTGGGCGACGGTCGCACCCGCAGTCGTGCCGGTGTTCGTGACGTCGAGGTGGACGTTGACCTGCCCGTCGGCGGTGGTCGCCTTGGGGTCGGCCAGCACGTTCGAGTACGTGAAGGTGCTGTAGCTCAGGCCATAACCGAACGGGTACGTCGGAGTGCCGGTGAAGTACTGGTAGGTGCGGCCCAGCCCACCCGTCTGCGACGCGGTGAGCCCGTAGTTGGTCATGTCCGGAAGCTGGGAGTCATCGGAGTACCAGGTGAAGTCGAGGTGCCCGGAGGGGTCCTGCTTGCCGGTCAGCACGTCGGCCAGCGCGGTGCCCTGGGCTTGCCCGTTGTAGCCAGAGAAAACGATCGCCGGGAAATCGCCCTGCACGTCGTCGATTCTGACCGGCCCGTCGGATTGGATCACCAGCGCGGTGCGCGGGTTCCCGAGGGAGTGCACGTCGCTGATCAGCGAGTCGTAGTTGCCAGGCATCGCGATCGTCTTACGGTCGTTGCCTTCGCCGGCAACCTTCGCGTCCGTGCCGGCGACGACGAGCACCAGGTCCGCGGATTTGATGTCGTTCTGCGTCTGCGCCGAGCAGTTCGCCGGGGTCGTGGCGGTGGTGGACGTGCCGCACGCGTCGAAGGTCACCGACGCGTTCGGGTTAGCGGCCTTCACCGCGGAGGTGATCCCTTGCACCGGGTTGGTCGTGTAGGTCGGGCTGCCGGAGTAACCGCCAAGCTGAACCGTATTCGCCAGGTTGCCGACAATGACCACGTTGTTCAGCTTGCTCGGGTTGGCTGGCAGCAACGGTGAGCTCGTCCCGGGCACGTTGTCGTTCTTCAGCAGCACCAGGGAGTTGTCGGCGACCTGCTGCGCGAGGGCCTGGTGCGCCGGACTCTGGATCTGATCCTTGGTGATGCTGGTGTACGGCACGGAACTCGGCGGGTCGAACTCGCCGGTCTGCATCCGCACCGTGAAGAGGTGCACCAGCGCGTTATCGATCACGCCCTCCGACAGGACGCCCGCGTTGATCGCTTCGGTGATGTTGGACAGCGTGTCCTCGGCCCCGGTGCAGTTCAGCTGCGTGCCCGCCCGCAGCGCATATGCCTGGCCGCCGGCCGCGCCGGAAACCGTCTGGCCGGTCGTGTTGTTCGTCCAGACCGTGGAGGCGTTGGTGGTGGTCGTGGTCCAGCCCGGCGGTGCCCAGTCGTGCTTGTTCGAGGAGTAGATGTCGCCGACGGCGCCGCAGTCGGAGGTGGTGTAGGCGTTGAACCCGTAGGTGCGCTGCGCCAGCTCGTTGGCGGTGTAGGTATTGGCGGGCGCGGGTGTCCCGTTGATCGCGTTGTAGGACGTCATCAGCCCGGACACGTGCGAGTTCTCGATCAGGTCCCGGAACTGCGCGGTGTAGTAGTTGCGGATGTTCGCGTCGGTCGTATCCGAGCTGCCCGTCGTACGGCTGTCCTCGACGTTGTTCAGCGCGTAGTGCTTAGCCGTTGAGGCGACCTTGAGGTAGTGCGTCATCGGCTGGCCATCCAGGCTCTCTCCCTGATAGCCGTCCACGAACGCCCCTGCCATCCGGCCGACAAGGTACGGGTCCTCACCGAACGCCTCGTCGGTGCGCCCCCAGCGCGGGTCGCGGTCCATGTTGACCGTCGGCGCCCAGTAGGTGAGGGAGCCGTAATCGCTCTTCGAGGGGCCGATGTTGTTTTTCCCGGTATTCCACAACGACTTGTCCAGGTACCCGCGTGCTTCGTCGGAGATCGCGGTCGTCTCCTGATACACCAGGCTCGGGTCCCACGACATCGTGCTGGCGAAGTTCGTCGGGAAGCTGGTCGCGTTCGGCCCGCCACTGGTCTGGCTGCCCGGGTTGGTGTTCGCGCCGAGCCTGTTGATCCCGTGCTGGCCCTCACTCCAATAGGTGTATTGCTGCACCCCAAGCCGCGGGATCGCCGGCGCGCTGTTGGTATGCAGCTGGGCGACCTTCTCCGCCAGCGTCATGCAGGACACCAGGTCGGCGGCACGCTCGGCGAACGAGTACCGCGTATCGCGATACAACGGCGCAGCGGCGGATCCGGGTACCGGGCAGGCGGGCGGCTGGCTGGCACTCGTAGTGGCCTGCGCGGCCGCGCCCGGCGAGGTTAAGGCGGCACCGGCCATTACCGCGGCCAGCGAAGACGCCACGGCCAGCATGGCCCGCCACCGCAACGGGGTCCGCCGTCGGCCGATGAGGACTGGGGACATGGAGACCTCCGTCGCGCGGGCGCTGCCCTGGGCCGGCATAACTCCCTCGCCCCCAGCGCCGGTTAATCCGAGCGAACCTAGATTTCGCTGAATTCAGACGGAGATCAAGCCCGGTGGCCGCATGTGGCCACCCGTATACCGTTGGAATTTGTGCGGCGCCCCAGTCCGGCCGGGTCACGGCCGGACTGGGGCGCCTTCGCTCAACGGATAGGCGTGCCTTTCGGTGCAAACCCGCGGGCCCGGCCATTGCCATCCGGCGGGCCGGTCCCACTCAGCATCCGTCAGTAGCCGGTGAGCCTATTCCAGCCACCGAATGCCGGGAACTGCCCCTGGTTTTCGTACACCTGGTTATCTGTTCCGAGCCCGAAGACAGACGTCTCGCCGCCCGTTACCGTGTCCGCCGCAACGCCCGACGTCAGCCTCCCGCCGATCGAGGTCCAGGGACCGGTCGGCCCGATCGGAAGGCTGCTCGTCCGGTACCAGCCCGCGTTGTTCGTGCCGCGTGCGAATACGGCCAGATTGCCCCCACCGAGGTAGGTAATGCCGGGGCTGCTGGTGGTCTGGCCGCCGAAGTCCACGAAATGGGTTTCGGTGCCGGTGCGGCCATACACGAACAGTTCCCGGTCGGTGCCCACGACGGTGACCACCGGTGCGCTACCGCCGTTCGTCCCGGTGGCGGCTGGGCCGGTTCCGGATAGTATCTGGCCGCCGATGAAGTGCCAGGCGTTCCAGCCGGCCGTGCTGTGGTCGCGCGCCCACAGTGCCCCATCGGTGCTCCGCACGTATACCGAGTAACCGGCGGCGGTGGGGCCGGCAAAGGCGGCTCCCGGCTTCGATGTGAGCTTGCCGCCGAGCGGCCCCCAGGCGCTGCAACTACCAGACGCAAAGGGCGGGCAGGTCGTATACCACAGCTGGTTGTCGGTTCCCTGGCCGAAAACGATCAGCTGGGATCCAGTCCAGATCGCCGCCGGTGCGCTGACGAGCCGGCCGCCAACCGATCTCAGGTCGAACGGCTCCACTCCTCGCGGGTTCACGTTCCACACCGAACCGTCGGTCGCGGTGAAGAACATGTCGTTCTCCGATGACGACACTGCCGCTGCCCCCGGTGTCACGCCGTGTGCCGGAGCCGGCGGGGCCGCGGACGCCGCAACCGCGGACACGGTGACCATGCCCATCCCGGCCAGCGCCGTGACCACCGCCGTGGCCAGTGCCGCCAGATGGCCTCTGCGCCGCGCCCGATGCCTTAATGGCGGGAAGGCTCGGGTGAGGGGTTCGTTCAAGATTGGCCGCATTGTGTTCGCTCCCTTCGACCAGGAACGGCGCCGGCTTGCCCGGGTTCTGCCGGAAGTCGTGCCGTCCCTGCTCCCCGTAAAAAGCTGGCGCCCGGGCGGGCGCCAGCTCGCCGGCCCGTTCGGCCGGCTCGGGAGAAGTCTCCGCGGCGTGCGTGACGGCAGATAGGGAAAAAGGTCACGTTTCTTTGGGAAAAAGGCCACTGGCTATCCCGCTCGCGGGCCCCATTCCCATTGGGCCGACTGCGCCTGACGGTCCGGCAGAGCAGCGCCCGGATGACACGCGACGCGTCGGCGTGATCCGGTAGAGCAGAGCCCGGAACGACACGCGGCGCCCGGTGTGCCGGCCCGGCCCGATGTCGGCCGGCCCTGGTAGCGTTTCGGCCTCGTGAGCACTCCCGCCGCCGACGACCCCGAGGCCGCCGATACCGGCGAACAGGCCCGCCGGCCGGACCTGTTCCTGTCCCTGCGCCGCTGGCAGAAGGAGGCTTACCGGGAGTACTTCCGCGCTGCCCGGCGTGACTTCCTGCTGGTGGCGACGCCCGGATCGGGAAAGACCGCGTGGGCGCTCGCGGTCGCGGCTGAACTGCTGGCCCGCCGGGAGATCGCGGCGCTCACGGTGGTCACCCCGACCGAGCATCTCAAGCACCAGTGGGCGCGGGCGGCGCACGGGGCCGGGATCGCGCTCGACCCGGCCTACCGCAATGCGCAGGGCCGGACGTCGGCCGACTTCACTGGGGTGGCGGTGACCTACGCCCAGGTGGCAGCGCACCCGGCGCTGCACCGGCAGCGTACGCTGAACCGCCGGACCCTGGTGATCTTCGACGAGATCCATCACGCCGGCGACGCGCTGTCGTGGGGCGAGGCGACCCGGGAGGCGTTCGAGCCCGCTCGGCGGCGGCTCGCGCTGACCGGCACCCCGTTCCGCAGCGACACCAACCCGATCCCGTTCGTCAGCTACACCGAGGACGCCGACGGCGTGCGCCGCAGCTCGTCCGACTACTGGTATGGGTACGGGCCGGCGCTGCAGGAGGGGACCGTCCGGCCGCTGATCTTCCTGGCCTACTCGGGCGAGATGCAATGGCGGTCCCGTGCCGGGGAGGAAGCCGCCGGGACGCTGGGGGCCGAGATGACGCCGGACGTGCTGGCCCACGCCTGGCGGACGGCGCTGGACCCGGACGGTGAATGGATCACCCGGGTGCTGGAGGCCGCCGACCGGCGGCTGACCGAGGTGCGCCGCAGCATGCCGGACGCCGCTGGTCTGGTGATCGCCGGCGATCACGCCGACGCGCGAGCCTATGCCGCGCTGCTGCGGCGGATATCCGGCACCCGGCCGGTGGTGGTGCTCTCCGACGACCGGTCGGCTAGCCGGAAGATCGCCGATTTCGCCGGGTCCGGCGACCGGTGGCTGGTGGCGGTCCGGATGGTCTCCGAGGGGGTGGACATTCCGCGGCTGGCGGTCGGTGTCTACGCCACCAGCGTGGGCACCGCGCTGTTCTTCTCGCAGGCGGTGGGCAGGTTCGTGCGGGCGCGGCGGCCCGGCGAGACCGCCTCGGTATTCCTGCCGTCCATCCCGGTCCTGCTGGGTTACGCGGGCAGCCTGGAGGCCGAACGCGACCACGTGCTCGGCCGCCCCGGCGAGGATGCCGAGGAGGGTGAGCTAGCCGAGGCGCGGAGGCGGCGGGACACCCCGGACGAGCCGGGCGAGCCGTTCCGGGCGCTGACGGCCTCGGCACAGTTCGACCGCGCCCTCTACGACGGCGGTGAGTTCGGCACCTCGGCGGAGGAGGAGGACTTCCTCGGCCTGCCGGGCCTGCTGACACAAGATCAGATGGCGGTGCTGCTGCGCAAACGGCAGGCGGAACAGTCTCGCGAGCAGGCCGGGCGCGCCGGGCCTGCCGATCCGCGGGCGCCAGGTCAGGCCAGGCGGGCGCCGGATGCGGCCGGGCGGGCGCCGGATACGGCTGGACCGGACCCGGCTAACCCCGCGCCGGTCACCACCCGCGAAAGCCTCGCCGGCTTGCGCGGAGAACTGAACGGGCTCGTGCGGGCCTGGCACTACCGGACCGGCCAGCCGCACGGGGTGATCCACACCGAGTTGCGGCGCGCCTGCGGCGGCCCGCCGCTGCCCCAGGCCAGCGGGCACCAGATCCGGGCCCGCATCGACACCATCCGGCGCTGGGCTCAATCGCGCTGAGGGCGGCGCGGGGCGCAATCGCGCCGAGGGCGGCGCGGCAGGACGCGATCGCGTCCCGCCGCCCGGGATCATCGGCGGAAGATGTTCCTGGCCGCGTCCTTGATTTTCTCGCCGGCCTGCTTGGCGTTACCCGCCGCCTGGTCGGCCTTGCCCTCGGCTTCCCACTGCTCGTTGTCGGTTGCCTTGCCGACGCTCTCCTTCGCCTTGCCCTTAATCTCGTCGGCCTTGTTCTGGGCCTTGTCTTCGGCGCCCATGGAACCTCCAATCCGGTCGTTCACCCCGGGCACGCTTCCCACTGAGCCACCATTCATTCCGGCGGGCTGATAGTGAAGGACCCCGCCCGGCGGGGTGCCGGACGGGGTCCTCCTGGTGTGATGAGGCTGGTGTCAGCCGTTGTCGGAGGCCGGGAAGGCCGCTCCCGGCACCTGGTTCGGCGCGTAGATCTTGCTGTCGCCCGGGTAGGGCTTGGTCCACCCGGTCGTCTGGTACCAGGTGTATCGGTTCATCTGCTGGGGGTTGGCGTGGTCGGGCACGGCGCCCGGCCCGGTGGTGTGCTGCTGGGACTGCCACTGCGCCCACTGCGCGGCGAGCGGCTGCATGCTGGCGGGCACCGCGGTCGACTGCGCGATCGCGGCCTGGCTCGTCCCCGGCGGGACGTCCGGGCCACAGGACGGCTGGGTCTTCAGGCCAGCGGTCAGCGAGGTCTGGTTGGGCACCGCGTTGAACGGCGTGTTGTCGGCGTGGCCGGTGAACGCACCGTTCATCGGGCTGGCCGCGCTGTCCTTGTCGTTCATCGGGTGGATCCCGAGGATCTGCTCGACGGTGCGGACCATGGTGATCTGCGAGTAATAGGTGTTGTCCACGACGCCGTGCTGCGCCCAGGGGCTGATGACCTGGACCGGGGCGCGGTGGCCGTCGACGTGGTCGAGACCGGCCTGGGAGTCATCCTCGGCGACGAAGATCGCCGACTGCGGCCAGTACCTGCTGTGCGAGATCTCATCGACCATCCGGCCGAGGGCGAGGTCGTTGTCAGCGACGCCAGCGGCCGGGCTCACGGGGCCACCAGTGTGGTCGTTGGACAGCCAGAACATGTTCAGGTTCGCCGGGCCGTTCTTCTCGAAGTCGCGCTTCCAGATCTGCTCCTTATAGATGTCTGGCACGTTGAGATCAAACAACGGGAAGCCCTGCACCGACACCTTGTTGAGCGACGGGATCGCCGAGCCCACCGTGATCGGGTAGGCGGTGTTCGCGGACGGGTTGGCCTGCATGTTCTTTTCGTCGCAATACAGGTTCTGCCAGGTCGCCCCGGCCGGCTTGGTCTCCGACGACTGGAACTCGCCGAAGTCCTTGACGGACTTGCTGGCGGCCTGGGCGCCGGTCCAGATGAAACCGCTCGACTGGTGGCCGAGTACGTCGTTCTCGGTGTCGTAGCTGCGCACGTACTGACCGGCCAGTGACTGGGTGTACTCCGGGTTGTCCGCCTGCATCATCCAGTTGTGGCCCTCGGCGGAGTTCGTGCCGGCATCGTAGAAGTCGTCATACAGCCCGAACTGCTTGACCAGCGCGTGGTTGTTCGGCGTCACGCTCTGCCCGAACTGGGTGAACGCCGGGTCGGCGTTGCCGCGCGGGTCGTCGCCGAACTGCTGGTCGTAGGTCCGGTTCTCCTTGACGATCAGGAACACGTACTTGATCGTCGATGGGTCGCCGATCTTCACCGGGACCGGGACCGGCGACGCGGTGCTGCTGCCGC
The DNA here is from genome assembly GCA_051986485.1 of Streptosporangiaceae bacterium. Classification (GTDB taxonomy): domain Bacteria; phylum Actinomycetota; class Actinomycetes; order Streptosporangiales; family Streptosporangiaceae; genus JBPYFL01. Next base: position 29,076 of record JBPYFL010000007.1, read on the forward strand.
CGAGCGCCACACTGTTGCCGTTCCAGCCGTTAGCGGTGAAGACCGTGCCGGTCTCGCCCCTGATAGTGCCGTCGCTGGGCAGGGTGAACTTCGTCAGCGACGCCGTGGTGTCGTGGGTGCCGTGGCCGGGGCCGGCGGAACGGCGGGCGTCGATGCCGCGGGTGTTGGAGACCAGCACGTCGTTGCCGTTGGTGGTGATCTCCGACGGGAAGTAGTCGGTGGGGAGCAGGCCGACGGAGCTGACCGGGTCCTGCGGGCTGGTGTATTTGTAGACGGCGACCGCGTTCGCGCCGCCGAGCGTCACCAGCAGGTGACCGTCGCTGGTGAGCGTCGTCGCGTTGGGCTCATACCCCACCGACGACTCCGGCCACGGCTGCGTCGCGATGGTCTGCACCACCTTGTCGCTGGCGGTGTCGATGACCGAGACGCTGTTGCTGTTGGTGTTGGTGACGAACAGCGCCCCGTTCTTGGCGTACAGGGCGGTCGGGTGCAGGCCGACGTCGATGCTCCCCGGCGCCGCGGACGGGTTGGTGGTGTCGATGACGCTCACCGTGCCGGTGGTGGACGAACCGGTGTCCGGGTTGGCCGGAACCTGGGTGCCGTAGGAGTTGATGGTGGTGTCGCCGGCCTGCGCTGGCCGCCCGCCCTCGTTGCTGACGTACAGCTTGCCGCCGACCATGGCGAGGCCGCGCGGCGCGGTGCCGACGTTCCAGCTCTGCTGGATCGCCCCGGTCGCCGCGTTGATGGCGACCACCCGGTTCTGGCCATTGACGGCGGAATAGACGGTCGAGCCGTCGGCCGAGAACACCGCGGCGCCGACCAGGGCGCTATGGCCGCTCTGCGCGGGGATCGAAACCTGCACCGGGTTGGACAGCGTGCCGTCCGGGCCGACGGTGAACTTGGTGTAACCGCTGTTGCGGCCGACCCACAGCTGCTTGCCGTCTGGGGAGTAGGTGGGGCCTTCCTGCCCGACGTCACCCCCGCCGGGGCTGATGTACTGCTGCACCGTCCAGGTCTGCAGGTTGATGATGCCGACCGCCTGCGAACCGTCGGCGAGCGTGGCTGCCATATGAGTGCCGTCCGGGCTGACCGTGGACGACATGATCTTGCCGTTGTTCATCACCAGGCGGCTGCCGTACTGGCTGATGAACTGGTCGTCGGACATGACCATGCCCTGGCTGGCGGTCTGGCCGACCTCATCGGTTCCGAACTCGTGGGTCTGCGCGAATGCGATGCCGGTGCCGGTGAGGGCGATGGCGACCGCGGCCCCGCCGGCCGTGGCCATGCGGACCTTGCGCCCGCCGAGGCGGAGGCCGCGGAGTGGGACGGCCTGCTCTCGCGCAGGCCGGCGTTTGCGTTTTACCTGCATTTCGATAACCTCATCCCTTCGATCCGGTGGACAGCAGATCGACCAGGCCGTCGAACTGCCATAGCGGGTTCGGTGCGGCCCCGTACTGGGTGTGCACCAGGAAGTAGCCGTTCACTTCGTTCGGTCCGTCGCCGTCGGCGACGTACCGCCCGTTCGCGTTGACGTCGAGCTGGTAGATGGCCTGTGCGGTGGCATTTTTGACGTCGGGCAGGTGCCAGTAGACGTAGCAGCGCCAGTCGTTTCCGGGTCCCTGCGGCGCGGCCATGCCGTTTTCCTTGGAACAGGACGCGGTGACCCGAAGCTGTGCCTCGGTGACCTTCTCGTGGTTCAGCTGCTGGCTCTGCAGGCGGTAGAGATGGGCGAACGATGTGGCGAGCGATCGCTGCACCTTGTCCTGCTGGATTCCGGAGCTTGTGGCGCCGGTCGCGGCGGCCACCACCCCGGCCGTAACGGCGGTCAGCCCGAGCAGCGGCAGGATGCCGAAGGCGATCGCGCGCCGCACCGAGCCGTCGTTCGCCGGGCTGGTGAAATCGCGCCGGACGAAAAGCAGGTACGCGATCAACGTCGCGGTGGCCGCCCATGCCAGGCTCACGACGATGCCGGTCAGCAGGGGCCCGAGCTGCGCGGGGCTGGTGAACAGGCCGTTCCAGGACAGGAACGCGAAGCTGGGCAGCGACAGCCGGATGGCGGCCGGCATCGGCAGCACCTGGCTCACCAGTTGCATCCCCAGCCCCGCGACGGCGGGGAGCAGCAGGCCGATCGGGGACCGCCCGAAGACGACGGACCCGAGCAGCCCGATCGCGGCGAAGGCCAGCGTCGGCGCGACCACGCAGAGCCAGGCGAGGAGGATCTTCCCGGCGGCGTCGGCGGGCGAGAGCAGGTGGCCGTCGAGACCGACCAGCGGCCGGCTGCCGATCGCCACGATCCCGCCGACGATCCCCGAGACCGCCAGCCCGGTCACGCACACCAGGACGACGGTGATGCTCGCCAGCGCCTTGGCGATGAAGATCCGGAGCGGCGAGCGCACCGCCACCAACAGGTGGCGCCAGGTGCCGAGCCGGTCCTCGGAGGAGAACACGTCGCCGGCCACCACCGAGGTGAGCAGCGGGAGAACCCAGGTGCCGGCGAAGCCCAGCACCACCAGCGTCCCGGCCCAGCCCGTGGCGTGCATCCAGCGGCCGAAAAGCGTGTCGGCGGGAAGCGCGGTCTGGTGGCTCACCACGGCGACCAAAAGCGCCGGACCGATCAAGGACAAACCGATCAGCACCCGGACCCGCCACGTTGCCAGCAGCTTGACCAGCTCGAAACGGTATCCGCGCGCCACTGGGACAGCAGTGCGCGCCGGCGCGCCGGCGGGGGCCGTCGTTGTCATCGTCACGTGGACTCCTGCTGCTCGGTAAGGGCGAGGAAGGCGGTCTCGAGCGGCGGGACGACGGGCGCCAGCTCGCGCACCGCGACGCCGGCCTGAACGAGCCGCGGTATCAGGGCGTCGAGGGCGGGCACCTGTGCGCGCACCACGAGCACATCGCGGTCCGGCTGAATCCCGGCGTCATCGATCACCTGGACCCCGGCGGTCTCGGCGGCCAGCCGGCGCGCGGCCTCCCGGTCGGAGGTCAGCAGCCGGTAGTCGAGGTCACGGTTCTCGGCGGACAGCTTGCTCAGCGGCCCGGAGAAGACGACCCGGCCGGTCGCGAGGATGGTGACCTCAGCGCAGAGTGCCTCCAGGTCGTCCATCCGGTGACTGGAGAGCATGACGGTGGTCCCGTCCGCAGCGAGCCGTCCGAGGACGCGGTATACGTGCTTCTTGCCGGCCGGATCGAGACCGTTGCCGGGTTCGTCGAGCACCAGCAGCCGGGGGTTGGTGAGCAGGGCGGTGGCGAGCCCGAGCCGCTGGCGCATCCCGAGAGAGAAGCCCCGGACCCGGTCGCGGGCGACGTCGGTGAGCCCGACCTCGTGCAGCACCTCGTCGATCCCCGCGGTCCGCGCGTCGCGGCCGCGGAGAGCGGCCAGGGCTGCGAGGTTCTGCCGTGCAGTGAGCGATGGGTAGAGGCCGGGACCGTCCACGAAGCCAGCGACACCGTCCGGAGCGGCCAGCGACCGGCCGACCGGTGTCCCCAGGATTTCGAGACCGCCAGTGTCGGCGACCGCCAGGCCTAGCAGCAGGCCGAGCAACGTCGTCTTCCCCGCACCGTTGGGCCCGACCAGCCCGTGGATCTGCCCCTGCGGCACATCCAGATCGACACGGTCCAGGGCGACGACATCGCCGAAAGACTTGGTGATCCCGCGAGCCCGGACTGCCTGGGCTGTCACCATAGATCCTTTCGTCAGCAAATAGCTCCCGTCGGCCAGAAAGCAATAAATCCGCTCGGCCGAAATGGAAGCTAGAGACCGCATATGACGCAGGCAAAGCCGCCAATCGAACAGTCGTTGAACGCGACCGGGCTGCGCGTCGGACCGGGCTAACCTGCCGGCCACCTGCCAGGCTTTTCGCCCGCCGGCGGTCCCGGTGGCCACTTGCGGCCATCGCGGCTGCGGGCGAGGCCGGCCCGGCGTCGCTGCGCGCGGGGCCGTACCGGGACGGCCAGCCGGGCGCAACGTCCCCGGTTAGCGGGACCTTGGCCCTCTGGCCGGGCGTCAACGAACAGCCGTAGGCGTTGATTAGGGGGGTCCGACGCGGCGGCAGCCAGCCCACCGGTCTTCCCGGTATGCGGGCGCCAGGCGCGGCGGCCCCCACCAGGCGCGGCGATCGCCCATACACCGGGAAGGCATTGTGATGAACACACACTGGCGCATGCCCGCGGGGCTGCACGTGCCGACGTCCCGGCTGCCGGTCGAGGGTGAACTACCCTCGTTCGCCGGCGCAACCGGATGGCTCAACTCAGCACCGCTGACGCCAGCCGGCCTGCGCGGGAAGATCGTCCTGGTCAGCTTCTGGACCTATACCTGCATCAACTGGCTGCGCCAGCTTCCCTACCTCCGCGCCTGGGCCGGGAGATACGCGGACCACGGCCTGGTCGTGATCGGCGTGCACACGCCCGAGTTCACGTTCGAGCACAACCCGGACAACGTCCGGCGGGCCGTGCAGGACATGGAGATCGGCTACCCGGTTGCGACCGATAACGACTATGCGGTCTGGCTGGCCTTCCGCAACAATTACTGGCCCGCGCTCTACTTCGCCGACGCCCGAGGGCAGATCCGGCATCACCACTACGGCGAAGGCGAATACCGGCAATCGGAAATGATCATCCAGCAATTGCTGGACGACGCCGGCTTTGGCGGTGCCGGCCAGGAAATGGTTTCGGCCGACCCCAGCGGAGTGGAAGCCCCGGCCGACTGGGACAACCTGAGATCAGCGGAAAACTACACCGGCTACGAGCGCACCGAGAACTTCGCATCTCCTGACGGTCTGGTGCCCGGCAAGCCGAACCTCTACGCCGGCCCCGCGCAGCTAGCGCTCAATCACTGGGCTATTTCAGGCGACTGGACGGTGGAGGAACAGGCCGCCACGCTGAACATCGGCAGCGGGGGGATCGCCTACCGGTTCCACGCCCGCGACCTGCACCTGGTCATGGGTCCGGCAGTACCAGGAACATCTACCGGGTTCCGCGTGCTCCTCGACGGTCAGCCGCCGGGCGAGGCGCACGGGATCGACGTGGACCGTCAGGGCAACGGAGAGGTGCTGGAACAACGGCTGTACCAGCTGATCCGCCAGCGCGGCCGCATTGCCGACCGCACCCTCGAGATCACCTTCCTCGACCCCGTTCAGGCCTTCGCTTTCACATTTGGCTAGAGCGGGCGCGGTGGGCACCGGCCGACCGCGCACACTGGGTGGAATGGGCCGCCGCATCGACTACCTCAACGACCCTGACGCGCCCACGGCGAACAGCGTCGTGCCGTCGGCCAACGTGGTCGTCGCCGGCGATGATGACGAGATACTGCTCATCCGCCGCAGCGACAACGGGAACTACTCATTGCCCGGCGGGGCGCTGGACCTGGGCGAGTCCATCGCCGAGACGGCTGTCCGCGAAACTCAGGAAGAGACGGGCATCCGGTGCGAGGTCACCGGTCTGGTCGGCATCTACACCGACCCGCGCCATCTCATCGAATACACCAGCAACGGCGAAGTCCGCCAGGAGTTCTCGGTCGTCTTCGCCGCGCGTCCGGTGGGCGGCGCTCCGGCCACCAGCAGCGAGTCATCGGAGGTGCTCTGGGTGCCGGCAACCGGGATAGCGCAACTGCGGATGCATCGGTCGATGCGCCAGCGGATCAGCCACTATCTGGAGCGGCGGCCGCGGCCATACATCGGCTGAGCGACCGCTGCGTCGGCAACATGATCTCCTGCCCCGGGAATCCGGGGCAGCAGAGTGTCACAGCTTCGGGCGGTGCCTTGTCTTCAAGGGAAAGCACCAACGGGAGGAAAGATCATGCGAGTCTTCGTCACTGGAGCGACCGGGGCACTGGGACAGCACCTGGTTCCCGGGCTGGTCGCGGCGGGTCACGAGGTCACCGCCACCACGAGGACGCCAGGTAAGGTCGCGCAGTTGCGGGAGGCGGGCGCGGAGCCGGTGGTCGTCGACGGGCTGGATCGCGACGCGGTAATCGCGGCGGTGCGGGCCGCATCGCCGGAGGTGGTCGTGCACCAGATGACCGCGCTGGCGGAAATGCGGAACCTCCGCAATCCCGACAAGGCGTTCGCCGCCACGAACCAGCTGCGGACCCGGGGAACCGACAACCTGCTGGCTGCCGCCGCGGCGGCCGGTACCCGCCGGGTCATCGCGCAGGGCTACGCCGGCGCGGGGCCCGACAAGCCATCCGGCGGTCGGCTGAAGACCGAAGAAGATCCGCCCAGCTGGCGGTCCATCCGGTCGGCGGTGCACGCACCGGCGTCAATCGCATATGTGGACCAGACCGTGCCGCGGGATGCCCCGGAGGGCATCGTGCTGCGCTACGGCACCTTTTACGGGCCGGGAGCTTCGGATTTCCTGCTGGACATGCTGCGGAAGCGGCAGCTGCCGGTGGTTGGTGGCGGGACCGGGGTCTGGTCGTTCATCGAGATCACCGACGCCGCCGCGGCGACGATCGCGGCGGTCGGCCACGGCGCGCCCGGCATCTACAACGTCGTGGACGACGACCCGGCACCGGTGGCGGAGTGGGTGCCGTACCTGGCGCAGCTCGCGGGCGCGAAGCCGCCGCTGCACGTGCCCGCCTGGCTCGGGCAGCTGCTCGCCGGGGAGTTTGTGGTGGCCCAGATGACCACCTCGCGCGGATCCTCGAACGAGAAGGCCAGGAAAGAGCTCGGCTGGGTGCCGCGGTACCCGAGCTGGCGGGAGGGGTTCCGTGCCTGGGTCAGCGGATGAGGCGGGCGCGGCCGAGGAGCGGTACCGGCCGCTGCTGTTCTCCATCGCCTACGGGATGACCGGTTCGGTGGGCGATGCGGAAGACATCGTGCAGGACGCGTTCCTCGGCCTCACCCGGGCCCGCCAGGCGGGGACCACGATCACCGATCTGAAGGCGTACCTGGCGACGGCGGTGACCCGGCTGGGGATCAACCACCTGAGCTCGGCTCGGGTACGAAGGGAGACGTACGTGGGGGACTGGCTGCCCGAGCCGGTCGTGGTGCCCGCCGACGGGCCGGGGCCGGCCGAGCACGCCGAACTGGCCGACTCGCTGTCGATGGCCTTCCTGGTGCTGCTGGAGGCACTCTCGCCGGTGGAGCGGGCGGTGTTCATGCTGCGCGAAGTGTTCGGGTACGGCTACCCGGACGTGGCGCGGATCACCGGCAAGACCGAGGTGAACTGCCGGCAGATCTTCGCCCGCGCCCGGCAGCGCATCGCCGCCGGAGGGCAGGCACGCGGCAGCGCCGCGTCCCCGGCGCACCGCGCGGAAGGCGAGGAATTCGCCCGCAGATTCTTCGAGACCGCGGACGGCGGCAACATCGACGCGCTGCTCGACATGCTCGCGCCCGACGTCGTTTTCCAGGGGGACGGTGGCGGCAAGGCGCGGGCGCTCGGCGTGCCGCTGCACGGGCGGCAGCGAGTCGCCCGGATGCTGATCGGCCTGCTGCGCCGAGGCCGGTTCCTGGGCACCTCGCTGCGGCTGGCCTGGGTCAACGGCCAGCCAGGCGCGGTCGGGTACGACGCCGCGGGGCGGGTGATCAACGTGTTCGAACTCGAGATGGCAGACGGCGTGGTCCAGGCGATCCATGCCGTCGTCAACCCCGACAAGCTGGGTCATATCGGACCGGTGTCTGATCTGGCCCGGCTGCCAGAAGAAGGTGAGAACCGATGACCGGCCTTCAGGCCATCGCCGACCGCGTCGACCCGCCGACGGCTGGAAGTTCACCGAGTGGGCCTACGAGATCCGGTACGTCAACCACAGCCCGCTGACCGGCTCCGCGCCCGGGCCCGACTCCGCGCCCGGGGCCGGCGCGGCGCCCGCCGACCCGCCGTCCGGGCCCAATCCTCCGGCCGGGGGACGCTGATCGCGGCTTCGCCACTCCTCTCCTTCGCGTCCCACCGGCCACACTCGTCACATTCTCCTTTGGGGCGCCCCTGACCAGCGCATATGGCCCGGGTCCCGATCACGGGTGAACTATGCTGCTAGGTGGAATCCCCGAGCGCGCGATTCGGCTAGCTGTGCTCCGACCTGCCCCCCGTGGCTTACCCTGATCACCGCTTTCGCGACGCTGCGATCTCCTCAAACATCGGCCACCGGCCGGATGCGCTGCGTGAAAGTGGGAAGAAAAATGGGCCCGAGCGTAGGAGGAGAGATGTCACCGGCGGCGGCCGATGGGTGAACACCCCGGGCCGGGAGCAGCTGTGCGGGCCGCAGGCGGGCACTTTCAGCAGTTCCGGGGTCAGGTGGCCGTCCGGCGCGTTGCGGCACGCCGTTTCGTCGCCCGGATGCGCACGCGAGCCGAGGGCGCCGGGCTGAAGCTGGCCGAGGTGGCCGGGGTGAAACGGTCCGGCGCGGCCGGCACTGGGCCGGGCAGGACCCACGGCTCGAAGCGGGAGCGGGCAGCCCGTCGCCGGCGGGCCGGAATCGCCCGGATGAGGCGGGCGGGGATGGCGAGCCCGAAGCGCGCCGCGGCGGCCGCACGGACCGTTGCCCGCGCCTCCGCGGTGGAGAGCTGGACCGTGGCCCGCGGCGCCGCGGCGAAGGCATGGAGCGACCGGGTGCTCGGGCTCGCGGCCGAAGCGGGATTCTGGGCGCTGCTGTCGCTGACACCGTTGCTGCTGGTGCTGGTCGCGGCGATCGGCTATCTGGCGCCGTTTTTCGGCCCGCACATCACCCTGCTGGTCCAGCAGAAGATCGAGCACGCCGCGGCGCACATCCTCGCGCCCACGGCGGTGGAGCACGTGGTGGCCCCGGTGCTGAGCGATGTTGTGCAGCACGGGCGGGGCGGGATCATCTCGATCAGCTCGCTGCTCGCGTTGTGGACCGGGTCGACGGCGATCAACACGTACGTGAATACGATCACCATCGCCTACGGAATGCGCGACGTCCGGTCCGCCGTGCGGGCCCGCCTGCTGGCCTTCGTGATCTACCTAGGTGCGCTGGTCGTCGGAATCGTCGCGCTGCCGATGCTCGTCACCGCGCCCGGATGGATCATCGCGGTATCGCCGAAAGGCGTGAGCGGCATCGTGCGGCCCGCCGTCGAATACGGCTACTGGCCAACGGTGGTAGCCCTGTGCACCTTGCTGCTGGTGGTTCTTTACCACGTCGCCGTGCCGGTGCGCGGGCCGTTGCGGCGTGACTTGCCGGGGGCCGTCATCGCCATGCTGCTGTGGCTCGCGAGCAGCTACCTGCTGCGCAGTTACCTGGCATACGCCATCGGGCACAGCCCGACGTACGGTGCGCTGTCCGCCCCGATCGCTGCCCTGCTCTTCCTCTACGTCACCAGCCTCGCCATCCTCATCGGTGCCGAGATCAACGCCGAGATCGACCGGGACAGGATCCGGCGGGACACAAAGGCCGCGCTTCGCGCCGAGGGCGCCGACAGCCACGCCGAGGGCGCCGACAGCCACGCCGAGGGCGCCGACAGCCACGCCGAGGGCGCCGACAGTCAAGCAGACAGCCGGGCCGGCACCGAGGCCGGCCGGCAGGCCGGCACGTCCGCCGAACGGCCGTGACCGCGGGGCAACGACCGCGCTCAGGCCCGTTCCCGGCGCCGCGGCCGGATGGCGGGCCGGCTCACGTCGCGTTCGGGGGGAACGCCGTCGAGGCCGAAGCGGATCAGGTCGGTCAGATACTCGATCAAGCGGTCCCGGGGGATCGTCTGGTGGGCAACCCACCGGGCGCCGGCCAGATGCACCATTCCGACGATCCCGTACGCCCAGGTCTCGGCCGGCGCCGAGTCGACACCGGAGCCGCGCAGCCCCTCTCCGAGGTTCCGCGCCAGGGTCGCTGCCACCCGGTCCACGACGCTCTGCACGGCCGGGCCGCCGACGGCGGCGTGGTGCGCGAAGAAGCCGTAGAGCGAGGGGTCCTCCTCGATGAACCCCACGTAGCAGTCGACGGCGAGCCGGGTCTGCTCCGCCGGACGCGCGCCGGCCGTCATCACTTTCTCCAACCGGGCAACGAGTTCGTCGGCGAAGCAATCGGCCACGGCGGTGACGAGCCCGTCCCGGTCACCGAAATAGCGGTACAGGATTGGCTTTGTGATCCCCGCCTCGGCGGCCATGGCGTCCATCGACACCTCGGGGCCGAGTTCGCGGATGGCGTCGGTCGCCGCTCTCAGCAGCACCTGGCGCCGGGCCTGGCGCTTGGCGGCCAGCGCGGCGTGATACTCGGCCCGAGGCGCGCGGCGGGCATGATGACGGTTCGGCACAGGGTTGCAGTATATATGTAACCAGTAGTAACGTTACCGGTGGTTACACCATGGACTTTAACCCCCGGAGGTCGCAGATGAGCGAGAAAAACCCCGAGGATGGCGGCTCGATCGCCCGCGATTATGAGCCGAGCAAGACGACATTGGCCGACGCCGAGGTGAAGCGCCAGCTGCCCGGCTCGGACGCCGTGCCCACCCGGCCGATGGACTTTGACGATTGGGTGGCCGACCTGCCCAAGTACTTCGCGGCCGATGGCAACATCGTGCTGTCCCACGTGATAGCGGTGCTGTCGTCGGTGTTCCCCGACGGTGAGGACTTCTTCGTACGATCCGTGCAGGCGGCCGCCGGCGAGATCACCGATCCGGCTCTGGCCAAGGATGTCGAGGGCTTCATCGGCCAGGAGGCGATGCACGGTCGTGAGCACCGGGTGCTGAACGACAAGCTGGCCGAACTGGGCTACCCCACCCGCGAGATCGGGCGCTACGTGCGGGTCGCTACAGCTATCCGGGAGCGAATCCAGGGCAAGAAGGGCAACCTCGCGATCACCGCCGCCCTGGAGCACTACACCGCGTCCCTGGCCGAGACGGTGCTCGGCCACGAGGAGGCCCGGGCAGCGATCGAACACCCCGGAGTGCGGTGCCTGCTGGTGTGGCATTCGCTCGAGGAGTCGGAGCACAAGGCGGTGGCGTTCGACGTGTTCCGCAACGCCGGCGGGACTGAGTGGATGCGGCAGCTGGCCATGGTTGCCACGCATCTCACCTTCGTGCTGGAGACGGGCATCTGGGCCGGCATCTCGATGGCGCGGGACCCGTACGCCCGTCGGCACCCGTGGCAGGTCATCAAGAGCGCACACAAGGCGCGAAAGACGCCCTTCGTCTCGCCCGAGGCCATCAAGCTGCTGTTCGCCTACCACCGGCCCGGGTTCCACCCCAACGACCGGGACACCAAGGAGCTGGTGGCGCAGTGGCGGGAGACGCTGTTCGGGCCCGAGGGCGATCTGCGCGACGTGCTGGCCGCCTAGGCTGCCGGGCTCGGCCCCGGGATGGCCGGGGCCGTGACTGGAAGGCCGCCCAGCCGAGCCCGGTCCCGGGCTAATGCCGCCTCCGAACGCCGGTGACGCAGGAGGTGTCGGCGGCCGCGGCTAGTGTGGGTGCGGTGCGGGTAGCGACCTGGAACGTCAACTCGGTCAAGCAGCGGGTGCCGCGGCTGCTTCCCTGGCTGGACCAGCGGCAGCCCGATGTGGTCTGCCTCCAGGAGACCAAGCTCGCCGACGACGCGTTCACCGAACTGCTCGGCGACGAGCTATCCAGCCGCGGGTACTCGGCGGCGCTCCATGGCGAGGCGCGGTGGAACGGGGTCGCGATCCTTTCCCGCGCCGGGCTGGACGACGTCGCCCAGGGAATCGACGGCGCGCCCGGGTTTCCCGATCCCGAGGCGCGCGCGGTATCCGCGGTGTGCGGCGGCATCCGGGTTTACTCGGTCTACGTGCCGAACGGGCGGACGCCCGATTCCGACCACTACCGTTACAAGCTCGCCTGGCTCGCGGCTCTGCGGGAGGCTTTCGCCGCCGCGGCGCCGGCGAACGCGGTCGTGTGCGGCGACTGGAACATCGCGCCGTCCGATGCCGACGTGTTCGACCCGGACGCGTACGCCGGTCACACCCACGTCACGCCACCGGAGCGCGAGGCGCTCGCCCAGATTGAGCAGCTCGGGCTGCATGACGTCGTCCGCGATCACTGGCCGGGCGAGCGGGTGTTCACATACTGGGACTACCGGGCCGGAATGTTCCACCAGGACCTGGGAATGCGGATCGACCTGGCGCTCGCGACCGGCGCGGTGGCGGGCCGGGTGAAGGCGGCATGGGTCGACCGCCAGGCCCGCAAGGGAAGCGGTCCGAGCGATCATGCTCCGGTGATCGTCGACCTGGACGAGGCGCCGGACGGCGACATCGGGCCGGTCGTGCCGCCTCCGTCCGCTCCGGCCGCCAAGCGGGGATCGGTCAAGCTGCCGCAGTCACGGTGAGCCGGAACCACGCGACGCCTCCCGTCGCGCTGGCGGCTGTCGGCGTGTCATCGGCTGCGCCGGACGTCGGGCACGATGGGGGAGTGGCGTCGGCGGTACAGGAGTTTCCGGGCGGTGGCTGCGTCCCCGAGGCTGGCGGCCCGTTGCGGCGGCTGGCCCGCCTCGCGGCGGACGGCGGCATCCTGGTGCTCAGCGGGGCGGGCCTGTCGACCGAGTCGGGGATCCCGGACTACCGCGGGGAAACCGGGCGCCGCCGGCGGGCGGAGCCGATGACCTACCAGACATTTACCGGCAGCGCACCCGCCCGCCAGCGCTACTGGGCGCGCAGTCACCTCGGCTGGCGGCACGTGGCTGCCGCGCGCCCCAACGCCGGTCACCGGGCGGTCGCCGAACTGCAGCGCGAGGGCCTGGTCACCGGGATCATCACCCAGAACGTCGACGGCCTGCACCAGGCCGCCGGGGCGCGGCCGGTGATCGAGCTGCACGGCAGCCTCGACCGGGTCCGCTGCCTGGGCTGCGGCCGGAGTACCTCCCGCCAGGCCCTCGACCAGCGGCTGCGCGAGGCAAACCCGGGATGGCACGCCCGCGGGGGCGCCATCAACCCGGACAGGGTCAACCCCGAGAGAGTCAACCCGGATGGCGATGCGGTCCTCGCCGATCACCAGGTGGATTCCTTCCGCATCGTTGACTGCCTCAGCTGCGGCGGCGTGCTGAAGCCGGATGTGATCTTCTTCGGTGAAAACGTGCCCCGCCCGCGGGTCGAGGAGTGCTACGCGCTGACCGAGCGGGCCCGGATGCTGCTGGTGCTCGGATCATCGTTGACGGTGATGTCCGGCTTCCGGTTCGTCCGGCACGCCAGCAAGCACACCATCCCGGTCGCGATCATCAATCAGGGCGCCACCCGGGGCGACGCCCACGCGGCGCTGGCCCTGGATGCGCCGCTCGGGCCGGCCCTGACCGCGCTGGTGGAGGAACTCGCCGCCGCGGGGTGACCGGCTCGGGTCACTCTCCGTCGCCGAACTGGCCTCCGGCCAGCCGCGCTGACCAGCGCTCCTCGAACCGCCCGACCCGCCAGATCGCGACGGCGGCCAGCCAGGTGAGGACGAACAGGGCGACGATGATGAACCCGAGCGTGTTGAGGTTCAGGCCGGACACCCAGCTCCAGAAAGGCCCGCCCAGCCGGTACTCCTGGGCGACCAGGCCCAGCAGTTCGGCGGTGCCGATGAGCAGGGCCACGGCCACCGAAAGCCCGGTGATCGTGATGTTGTAGTAGACCTTGCGCACCGGCTTGGAGAACGCCCAGCCGTAGGCGAAGTTCATGAAGGTGCCGTCGGCGGTGTCGAACAGGCTCATCCCGGCCGCGAACAGCACCGGCAGGCACAGGATCGCGTACCAGGGCAGCCCGGACGCCGCGCCGGATCCGGCCAGCACCAGCAGGGCGACCTCGGTGGCGGTGTCGAATCCCAGCCCGAACAGCATCCCGACCGGGTACATCTGCCACGGCTGGGTGATCGACCTCATCAGCCCGCCGAACAACCGGTTCATGAACCCCCGGGAGTTCAGCTGCGCGTCGAGGGACTCCTCGTCGTAGACGCCGCGCCGCATCTCCCGGAACACCCGCACGATGCCGACCAGGATCACCAGGTTGATCGCGGCGATGATGTACAGGAACGTCCCGGACACGCCGGTGCCGATCACGCTGGTCACCTGGTGCAGCGAGGAACCGCTGTTCTTCACCGGCCCGGCCAGTTCTTTCACGCCGAACGACAGCAGCAGCGCCAGCCCGAACACGATGCTCGAATGGCCGAGCGAGAACCAGAACCCGGTGGACAGCGGCCTGCGGCCCTCGGCCATCAGCTTGCGGGTGGTGTTGTCGATCGCGGAGATGTGGTCGGCGTCGAACGCGTGCCGCATGCCGAGGGTGTAGGCGGTGATCCCGATGCCGACGCCGAACGTCTTGGCGCCAAGGCTGTAATGCCCCGGCACCACAAGCGCGAGCAGGACGAACCACCCGGCCAGGTGCAGCAGCGCGATGAACGCCGCCATCCCGCCCGCTCGCGCCCACTCCGGCCCGGTGAGTGCGTAGCGCACGCGCCGGGCGGCCGGCCGGGCCGCGTCGAGAGTCCTAACGGCCAAGGCGGGGTCCCCAATCGTCGTCAGCTGCGGCAGCTACTACACGGACGGCTCACACCCCTCGATCAACCTAAACGCTGAACGCTGGTAATTGCAACAACTTTGCAGTAAGGCCCACCTGATCGGTAGCCGCGTCCGCCGCTGGCTGGCATCACTGCCCGCTGCCCCGCGGGTGTAAGACTGGGGAAATGCCCGATCTGCTTGCGCGGCACCGCGCGGTCCTCCCGGACTGGATGACCCTGTACTACGACCAGCCGATCGAACTGGCGAGCGGCAGCGGGAACCGGGTCACCGACGCCGAGGGCCGCAGTTACCTGGACTTCTTCGGCGGGATCCTGACCAACATGATCGGCTACGACGTCCCGGAGGTGCGCGACGCGGTGCAGCGCCAGCTGGCCACCGGGGTTGTGCACACCTCGACGCTGTACCTGATCAGGAACCAGGTCGAGCTGGCCGAGAAGATCGCGGAGCTGTCCGGGATCCCGGACGCGAAGGTCTTCTTCTGCAACTCTGGCACCGAGGCGAACGAGACCGCGCTGCTGCTCGCCTCGCACGCGCGGCGCAGCGATCAGGTGCTCGCGATGCGCGGCAGCTACCACGGCCGTTCGTTCGGCGCGGTGGCGATCACCGGGATCCGGAGCTGGAAGAACAGCTCGCGCTCCCCGTTCAACGTGCACTACCTGCACGGTGCCGACCGGCAGCTGCCCGCGTTCGCCGGGATGAGCGACGACGAGTACATCGCGGCCTGCACCGCGGACCTGCGGCACCTGCTGGCCACCGCGACCGCCGGTGATGTCGCCTGCCTGATCGCCGAGCCGGTGCAGGGCGTCGGCGGGTTCACGATGCCCCCGGACGGCCTGCTCGCCGCCTACAAGGAGGTGCTCGATCCGCTCGGGATCCTGCTCATCTCCGATGAGGTGCAGACCGGGTGGGGCCGCACCGGGGACCATTTCTGGGGGATCGGCAACCACGGGGTGACCCCGGACGTGATGACGTTCGCGAAGGGCCTGGGCAACGGGTTGGCGATCGGCGGCGTGGTGGCCCGCGGCTCGCTGATGGACGGCCTGCCCGCCAACGGCATATCCACTTTCGGCGGCAACCCGCTCGCGACCGCGGCGGCGAACGCGACCGTCGACTACGTCCTCGCCCACGACCTGCAGGCGAACGCGCGGGCACTGGGCCGGCTGATCATCGACGGGCTCCGTAAAGAGGCAGAACCGCTGAAGCTGGCCGGCCCGGTCCGCGGCAGGGGGCTGATGTTCGCGGTGGACATCCTGGACCCCGGCACCGGGCAGCCGAGCCCGGCACTCGCCGCCCGGGTGCTGGAGGAGACCCGGACCCGCGGCCTGCTGATCGGAAAGGGCGGCCTGAACGGGAGCACGCTGCGGATGGCGCCGCCGCTCACGCTGACGGAGGCCGAGGCCAAGGAGGGCCTGGGCATCCTGGTCGACGCGCTCCGGGCCGTCGGCGAGCGCGGCTGACCGGCCGGCACGCCGGGCGCAGCCCGCCGCCGGGCGCGAGTGCCCCTCCGGGACGCGTCGCCGGCACGTCCGGTGACCGGCACACACGGCGAAAACGCCTGGCGGTCAGGTCGTGGTCAGCCGGTAACCTTGAGCGGTGGTCAACCTGGAGGAGTCCCTTAACCAGCGCCTCAGCGAGGCGTTCGCCGCCGTCGCCGGGGAACCGGCCGACCCGGTGCTGCGCCGCTCCCAGCGCGCGGACTTCCAGGCCAACGGCGCGCTGGCCCTCGGCAAGCGTCTCGGGCGCAATCCCCGCGACCTGGCGGAAGAAGTGCTGCGCCGGGCCCGGCTCGATGACCTGTGCTCGGCGGCCGGGGTAGCCGGTCCCGGCTTCATCAACCTCACCGTCTCCGCGGACGCGATGGGGCGGATGCTGGCCGAGGCCGCCGGCGACGACAGGCTCGGCGTCGGGCGGACCGGCCGGCCCGACACGGTGACCGTGGACTACTCCGCGCCGAACGCGGCGAAGGAGATGCACGTCGGGCACCTCCGCTCGACCATCATCGGCGACGCCGTGGTCCGGCTGCTGGACTGGCGCGGCGACGCGGTGCTGCGGGAGAACCACATCGGCGACTGGGGCACCCCGTTCGGCATGCTGGTCGAGCACCTGCAGGACGTGGGCGAGGCCGAGGCCGCGCACGAACTGTCCGTCGGCGACCTGGCCGGCTTCTACCAGGGCGCACGGAAGAAGTTCGACGCGGACGCGGCGTTCCGCGAGCGGGCACGGCGCCGGGTGGTCCTCCTCCAAGGCGGGGATGAAGCGACGCTGCGGATGTGGGAGTTGCTGGTCGAGCAGTCCAAGCGCTATTTCATGGCCGTCTACCAGCGGCTGGGCGTGTGGCTGACCGAGGACGACTTCGCCGGTGAGAGCTTCTACAACGACCAGCTCGCCGACGTCGTCGAAGAGCTCGACAAGCTGGGACTGCTGCGGCTGTCCGACGGCGCGCAATGCGTGTTCCCGGCGGGATTCAGCAACCGCGACGGTGACCCGCTGCCGCTCATCGTGCAGAAGAGCGACGGCGGGTACGGCTACGCCGCCACCGACCTGGCCACCATCCGGCACCGCGTCCGGGACCTGCACGCGACCCGGATGGTGTACGTCGTCGGGCTGCCGCAGAGCCAGCACTTCCAGATGGTGTTCGAGACCGCACGCGAGGCAGGCTGGCTGCGGCCGCCCGCGCGGGCCGAGCACGTCGGCTTCGGATCGGTCCTCGGCGAGGACGGCAAGATGCTGGCCAGCCGGTCCGGTGCCTCGATCAAGCTGGTGGACTTGCTCGATGAGGCGGTATCCCGGGCGTCGGCGCTGATCGCGGAGAAGGACGCGGATCTCGGCGAGGCCGAGCGGGCGGAGGTTGCCCGGGCGGTCGGCATCGGCGCGGTCAAATACAGCGACCTGTCCACCGACCGGACCAAGGACTACGTGTTCAGCTGGGACCGGATGCTGTCCTTCGACGGCAACACGGCCCCGTACCTGCAGTACGCGCACGCGCGGATCCGGTCGATATTCCGGCGGGCCGGGACCGGCGCTCCCTCCCCGCCCGAGGCAGGCGTGGCCGTCACCGAGCCCGCCGAGCGCGCGCTGGCGCTCCAGCTGCTCGACTTCGCCCCGGTGCTGGCGGAGGTCGAGCGGACGCTGGAGTTCCACCGCCTCTGCGGCTACCTGTACGAGCTGTCCACGGCCTTCACCGGCTTCTACGAGAACTGCCCGGTGCTGCGGTCGGATCCGGCGGTGCGCGACAACCGGCTGGTGCTCTGCGACCTGACCGCGCGCACCCTGGCCACCGGCCTCGGCCTGCTCGGTATCAACGCCCCGGACCGGATGTAACGCGGTCCGTGCGATGGTGCGCCCCGGCGGCCCATCACCCGGACCGGCCCCGCGCCGTCAGCCCGGGCGCTCTCCCCGCCCGTAGATCAGCAGGATCACCAGCACCACCACGCCATAGACGATGTCGCGGCCGTAGTCCGGCATGTTCTTCGCCAGCAGCACGCTCACCAGCGCGGTCAGCGTGACCGCGCCGCCCAGTGCACCCAGGTAATGGCCCCGGCCGCCGAGGATGTAGATCCCGCCGACCACCACCGCGGCGATGGACTGGAACAGGTAGGGATCGCCCATCGTGAGGGTCGCCTTGCCGCCGTAGGCCATCAGCAGCAGGCCGGCGAGCGCGGCGAAGAACCCGGAGATCGCGTACAGGCCGACGGTGAGCGCCCGGGTGTTGACCCCGGAGAGGTAGCTGGCCAGCGGGTTGTTGCCGGTCGCATAGATACGCCGGCCCATCGTGGTCCAGCTGAGCACCACCGTCACCAGGACCGCGACCACGAACCAAACGATCAGCTCGCCGGGGATGCCGAGCACGCTGCCGTTGACGATGCCCGCCAGCGCCGGCGGCGGCGGCGACGAGCAGGTGCCGCAGGTAAAGCCGCCGGTGAGGCCGAGGGTCAGGCCCTGCAGCGCTCCATTCATCCCGAGGGTCATCACCACGGCGGGCACCGAGAGATACGCGACACCGAGGCCGTTGATGGCGCCGAAGGCCAGCCCCACCGCGAGCACCAGCGGGATCGCCCAGGGGGCCCTGGTGTTGCTGCCCGCCCCCACGACGGCGAGCAGCACCGCCGCGCCGTTCAGCATCCACGGGACGGACAGGTCGATACCGCCGGTCAGCACCACGAAGGTCTGGCCCGCCGCGACGAGCCCGACGAACGAGGACACCACCAGGACCGTCTTCACGCCGCTGGCGCTGGCGAACCCCGGCTGGATGACGTCGCCGATGATGAAGACCGCGACCGCGGCGAGCAGCGCGTACAGGGTCCGCCGCCGGTCCGGCTTGAGCATGGTCAGCACCGCGGGCCGCGGCCGGGTGGACGTGGTCATCGGTCCCGCCTCCCTGCCATCAGCCGCCGCCGCACCAGCATCCCGAGCACCGCCGTCAGGCTGGCGGCGAGCACCAGGAACACGCCCTCGTAGAACGGCTCGTACAGCGGGTCGATGTTCGCGAAGAACAGCACGCTCACCAGGATGGTCAGCACGAATGCCCCGGCCACCGCGCCGATCCCGCTTCCCCGGCCGCCGAAGAGGCTGACCCCGCCGATGACCACGGCCGCGATCGAGGTCAGGGTGAACACGTCGCCGCTGGTGGCGTCGCCTCCGCTGGTCTCGGCGGCGAGCAGCAGCCCGCCCGCGGCGACCAGCACGCCGCCCGTGGTGTAGGTGAGCACGATGGTGCGCGGCACTGACACGCCGCTGGCCCGCGCCGCCATCCGGTCGTTGCCGAGGGCGAAGATGTCGGTCCCGAGCCTCCGGCGCCGCAGCACGAACCAGATGGCACAGGCGACGGCGACCACGATGAGCCCGGTTGGCTGGGCGGGGTTGGCCAGGGTGTGGGTGATCCCGGCCGGGACGGTGCCGCCCGGCTGGGGCAGCACCTTGAGGGCGAGGCCCTGCAGGATCGCCAGCGTTCCGAGGGTGACGAGGATCGGCTGCAGCCGCCCGTACGCCACGAGCGTGCCGTTCAGCAACCCGGTGGCGGCGCCGATCAGCAGGATCAGCACGCTCCACAGCGCCATGCTCCCGGCGGAGTTGTGCATCTGGGTGGCGGCCACCGAGTTGGTCAGGTCCATCAGGCCGCCCACCGACAGGTCGAGGCCCCCGGTGAGCACGACCACCGCCTGGCCCAGCGCGGCGAACACCAGCGGGAGCGCGTTGTTCACCGTGGTGGTCAGCTCGAAGTTGCCGGGGAGGTGCCCCTTGCGGGCGCCGAACAGCGCCAGGTAGACGACGATGATCGCGACGAGCAGCGTGGCGGCGAGCACCAGGCCGATGTTCTGCGCCGTCAGCCGGGGCCGCCTGACCGCCGGGCCGGGCGGGGGCCGGCTCGGCGCGGTCTCGGTCCGGGTGGTCACGCTGGTCCACCTCCTGAGACGGTGCTGCCGGTGTCTGCCCTGGCCGTGGCGTGACCGTCCGGGCCGGTCATCGCGGCGGCGCCTTCCCGCTCGCCGGCCGGGGTCGTCACCGCCGCGCTGACGATCTGCTCCGGGTCGATTCCCGGACCGTCCAGTTCGGCGGTGACCCGTCCCTCCCGGAGCACCAGCACCCGGTGCGCGATCCGCGCCATCTCGCCGGTGTCGCTGGAGTAGAACAGGATCGACCGCCCCTGCCCGGCGAGGTCGAGAATGAGCTGGTAGATGTCCTGTTTGGTGGCGGCGTCCACCCCACGGGTGACGTCGTAGAGCAGCAGCACGCGGGCATCGGCGAGCAGCCACCGGCCGAGCAGCACTTTCTGCTGGTTGCCCCCGGACAACGTGTCCACCGGCTGCGAGTCGTCGGACACGCTGATCCGCATCCGCTCGATGGTGCGGCGCACCCGGTCCCGTTCGGCCGCCGGCCGCACCAGGCCGGCCGCGGAAATCCGGCGCAGCACCGGGAGCGAGAGGTTGTGGCGGACCGACATCGGCGCGAACAGTCCTTCGCTCTTGCGGTCCTCGGGCACCAGCGCGATGCTCACACCCGCGTTGATGGCATCGCTGGGACTGCTCAGCCGCAGCCGCTTCCCGCCGGCGCGGATATCGCCACGGGCCCGCTGCACGCCGAACAACGCGAGGAACAGGTCCCGCTGGCCCTGCCCTTCCAGTCCACCGATGCCGAGGATCTCGCCCTTGTGCAGGGCGAACGAGATGTCGCGCAGCCGCCCGCCGGAGAGCCCGGAAACCTCGAGCACGGGATCCGACCGCGGCGGCGGCTCGCTCTCGCTGGTCACCTCCGCCAGCGTGCGCCCGCTCATCAACCGGACGGCTTCCTGCTCGTCCAGCCGGTCCCTCGTGGCGACGTGCCGGCCGCCGCGGAACACGGTGATCCGGTCGGCCAGTGACGTCACCTCCTGCCAGCGGTGCGAGGTGAACACGACGCAAGTGCCCGCGTCGCGCAGCGACCGGACCAGCCGGAACAGCCAGCCCACCTCGGCGTCGGCGAGCGACGAGGTGGGCTCGTCCAGGAACAGCACCCGCGGCCTGGCGCTCACCGCGCGCACGATCTCGACGATCTGCCGCTGGGCCAGGGAAAGGTCGGCGACGAGGGCGCGCGGATCGATCGAGTTGGCCCGGTAGTCGCCCAGCACACCGGCCGCCTGGCTGGGCAGGTCCCTACGCCGGATGAGGCCGAGGGCGCCCCGCGGTTCGCGATGCAGCAGCAGGTTCTCCGCCACGGTCAACCAGGGCAGCAGGGTCAGTTCCTGGAACACGACACCGATGCCGTGCCGGGCTGCCGTGTCCCGGCCGCCGGCGCGGACCGCGCTGCCGAACACCCGCGCCGTTCCGGTGTCCGGCGCGGTCATTCCGCAGAGAACCTTGATCAGCGTGCTCTTGCCCGCGCCGTTCTCCCCGACGAGAGCATGGATCTCTCCCGGCAACGCCGCGAACGACGCGTCGGTGAGCGCCTCGACCGCGCCGTAGCGCTTGCCGACACCCGCCGCCTCGATCGCCGGGGCGTCGCGGCCGAGCCCCCGTGCGGTCACATCAGCCGGCACGTCAGCGGTCACGTCAGCGGCCTCCCTTCATCACGCGTTCGGCAGACGGACCTGGAGTTGCCCGCCGCACGGCGTGCCCTTCGTCGCCGACGCCAGGCACATTCGCAGCACCGGGCTGCGGCTGGTGTCGGTGAACCCGTCGAAGAAGCTGTCCGGGACGCCGTTGAAAACGGTCTGGCCCATCCGCACCGTGGCGTCCGTCGCCGTGGGGAACGGGATCACCACGTTGCGGCGCGGGTACTCACCGCGGAGAATCCGCCGCGCGACCTCCAGGGCCACGACGCTCAGGTACGTCGGCTGCCCGATGGACAGGCCGTGCACCTTCGGGTATCCGGGCATCCCGGTCAGGAACTTGCGGAATCCGTTCTCGCTCTCGCCGCAGGTCGGCGGCAGCGGCCGGCCGGCCGCCTGGAACGCCTTGAGCACCCCGTCGGTGCCTCCCTGGCACCAGATCCCGTCGATCTTCGGCAGCGAGGAGACGATCGCGGCCGTGTTCTTCTGCGCGACCGAGGAGTCCCACATCCCGGTGTACTGGTTGACGACCTTGATGCCGGGATAGCGCTTCCATACGCTCGCCGCGCCGGCGTTGCGGTCCGCGTCCACCGTTGTCCCCGGGACGCCGGTGACCATCACGATGTTGCCGCGGCCGTGCAGCTGGCCCGCCAGGTGCTCGGCGAGCATCTGGCCGAACTGGAACTGGTTGGTGTTGACGCTCAGGGCCGACGGCGCGGTCACCGTGTTGTCGAACGACACGACCAGGATCCCGTGTGCGGACGCCTGCTCCAGGATCTCGTTCAGCGCGGTGGGCGAGGCTGCGTCGATGCAGATCGCCTGGACGCCCAGCGACACCAGGTTGCTGAGCTGCTGCGACTGATCCCGGAGGTTGTTGTTGGCGTTATAGATCGGGCCGTCGACCTGGGAGGCGTACGGCTCCATCGCGAGCGCGGCCTTCCACTGGTTCTCCATTTCGATCCGCCAGGTATTCCCGATGTAGGAATTCGCCAGCGCGATCTGGAGCTTCCCGCGCCCCGTGGAAGCCTGCGAACTGGCCGCACACCCGGCCGCGCCGGCGAATGCGGCGGCGCCCGCCGCGCCGGCGGCCATCCGGAGGACGCCCCGGCGGGTGCGAGGCGCGCCCCGCCGCGTGGATTCCTGATCGGCGGCCGACCGTCCGGTTTTGTCGGTCAACAAGGGCAACCTCACAGCCCGCTCGGGTGGCGTGGTGGCAGCGACTCTAGGGGAATACAGCAGACTAGATCAAGAAGAAGATTTCAATAATCTGCTTTTAACGGGGAGGCCGTGAGTGCCGCGAGCGCACCGCCAGCGGGGCATGATGATCCGGTGAGTGTCATCCAGGAGCCACCGGCCGACTCGGGACGCCGGGACCTGCACGACTCCGTCCTGGAGGTGCTCGGGCAGGCGATCGTCGGGGGCGAGATCGCGCCGGGGACGGTGCTGCGCGGCGAAGAGCTGGAGGCGCGCTTCGACGTGTCGCGCAGCGTGATCCGGGAGGCGGTGCGGGTGCTGGAATCGCTGAGCCTCGTCACCTCCCGCCGGCGGGTGGGCGTCAGCGTCCTGCCCGCCGACGCGTGGGATCCCTACGCGCCGCGGGTGATCCGCTGGCGGCTCGCCAGCCCGCAGCGGGTCGAGGTGCTCCAATCGCTGAACGAGCTGCGCGCCGCGATCGAGCCCGCCGCGGCCCGGCTCGCGGCCCGCCGGGCGACGCCCGAGCAGTGCGGGGCGCTGACCTCGGCCGTCATCGAGATGACCGTCGCGGCACGGTCAGGCGACCTGGAGGCCTACCTGGTGCACGACACCCGGTTCCACCGCACCCTGCTCGCCGCGACGGGAAACCCGATGTTCAGCGGGCTCGTCACGGTGGTGGAGGAAGTGCTGGCCGGGCGGACGCACGGCAACATGATGCCGGCCACCCCCGAGCCGGAGGCCATCCGGCTGCACGGCACCGTCGCCACCGCCGTTATGACCGGTCAACCGGACGAGGCGGAGCAGGCGCTGCGCTCCATCGTCGCCGAGGTCGCCGACGCCATCGCCGCGCACGCCCCGCGCCCGGCAGGCGGCTGAAACGCGCGGGCGCGCGGGTGCTCAGCCCCAGACCTCGCGGGCGGTTTCCACGATCAGGCGGAGCTTGGCGACCTCCTCGTCGTAGCTGAGGACGTTGCCCTCCACCGTGGAGGAGAAGCCGCACTGCGGGGACAGGCACAGCTGGTCCAGCGGCACGTACTTGGCCGCCTCGTCGATCCGGCGCTTGAGCTCATCCTTGGATTCCAGCGCGCCACGCTTGGTGGTGACGAGGCCGAGGACCACCTGCTTGCCCTTGGGGACGAATCGCAGCGGTTCGAAGCTGCCGGACCGCGGGTCGTCGTACTCCAGGAAGAACCCGTCCACCGCGAGCTCGTTGAACAGCGCCTCGGCGACGAAGTCGTAGCCGCCCTCCGCGGTCCACGACGACCGGAAGTTGCCGCGGCACAGGTGCGTGGTGACGGCCATCCCCGCGGGCTTCGCCGCCAGCGCGTCGTTGATCTGCCGGATGTAGCGCAGGTGCAGGTGCTCGGCGTCGTCGCCGCGCTCGCTGACCATCGCCCGCTGCCGCGGGTCGTTCAGGTAGGCGAGGCTGGTGTCGTCGAGCTGCAGGTACCGGCATCCCAGCTCGCCGAGCCGGCGCACCTCCTCGGCGTAAGCGGCGGACAGGTCGCTCCAGAACTCCTCGACGTCCGGGTAGACCTCCGGGTTGATCGCGGCAGGCCCGCCGCGGTAGTGCGCCATGTTGGGCGAGGGGATGGTCAGCTTCGGGACGGCCGTGGTCACGGTCCGCTGCAGGAACTGGAACGCATCGGCGAAGATCGTGTCGTCCAGCCGGATCTTCCTGTCCACGTGCAACGCGGCGGTCTCGAACTCGAGCACGCCGTCGGCGTTGCGGAATTCGACCTTGATGTGCTCCTCGGCCGGGTTGATGCCGCCGAGCGAGTAGATGAAGTCCATGTGCCATGAGGTTCGGCGGAACTCGCCGTCGGTCGCCGACTGCAGGCCCACCTCCTCCTGCATCGCCACCGCCCCGCGGATCGCCTCGTCCTCGGCCGCGCGCAGGTCGCCGGCGCTGATTCGCCCGTCGGCGAAGCTGGCCCGCGCCTGCAGCAGTGCCTGCGGGCGCAGCAGGCTGCCGACGTGGTCGGCGCGGAACGGGGGAGTTTCGCGGCGCGCCATCACGGGACCCCTTTCACTAGGTGAGCTTGGTATCGCGCGGCAGGCCCTGGCCGGGGCCGCCGGTGCTGGTCATCGTAGTTTCCACCGCGGCCGGATCGGCGCCCCGCAGCGCGGCGAGCAGCAGGGCGCGTACGTCCTCCGCGGTGGCGGGCCGGGGGTTCGCGCGCAGGGCGGGGGAGGGCTCGGCCACCTCGGCGGCGACCCGGTCCACGTCTGCGGCGCGCATCCCGAGTTCCGCGAGCGACGCCGGCGCTCCCACGCTGCGCTTCAGCGCGGCCAGCGCCCGCACCGGTTCGGCCGGGCTCCCGCCGCCGGAGGGCGCGCCGGGCCCGCCGCGCTGCTGCAGCGCGCGGGCCAGTGCCGCAGCGGCCCGGCCGGCCGCGGGATCCGGGCCGGCCAGGTTGTAGGCAAGCACGTACGGCAGCACCACGGCGTGCGTCTCGGCGTGCGGCAGGCCGAGGCTCCCGCCGAGCGCGTGGCAGATCCGGTGATGCAACGACATCGTGGTCGCCCCCAGGCACGAGCCGCACAGCCACGCCCCGTACAGGGCCTCGGTGCGGGCGCCGAGATCGGCGGGGCTTTCGGTCACCCGGGGCAGCGATTCCCGCAGCGCCCGTACCCCCTCCTCGGCCATCAGCGACGTCACCGGCGAGGCGTCCGGCGCGTACAGCGCCTCGGCCGCGTGCGCGAGCGCGTTGAGCCCGCTCACCGCGGATGTCTGCGCCGGCAGCGACAGGGTGAGCTCCGGATCGTAGACGGCGGCGGCCGGCAGTACCCGCCGGTCCCGCCCGGTGCGCTTGGTCCCGTCGCCGGTCAGCCCCCACACCGGCGTCATCTCCGACCCGGAGTAGGTGGTGGGCACCGCGACGACCGGGAGGCCGCTGGTCAGGGCGACGGCCTTGGCGAGCCCGATCGCCGAGCCGCCGCCGATCGCCACGCAGCCGTCCGCGCCGAGACCTTCCGCCACCTCCCGCGCCCGGGTGGCTGCGGATTCCGGCACGTGCATCACCGCTTCCGGATGGATTCCAGCGGCATAACGGCCGAGCATCCCGGCCGCGAGCCCGGCCAGCCCCGCCCGTCCGGGGGTGGAGATCACCAGGACCCGGCCCAGCCCGAGGTCCCGCACCGCGTCCGGCAACTCGCCGAAACTGCCCGGGCCGAACCGCACGCTCATCGGCAGCGCCTGGTAACGGAACTGGGTCCAGCCGTTCATCCGGTCCCTCCCGCGCGCCGTGTCCGGCCCGCTCATGCCGGCCCGCCGGCCGGCTGCACGACCAGGTCGAACTCGGCGAGGCGGAACGGGTTGCCGATCCCGAGCTCCGCGGCGCGCTCCGGGTCGTCGACCTGCTGGAAATCCTGGATCAAGCTCCGCCGCACCGCGAACACCGCATCCGACTCCAGGTACCGGGACCCGGCGACGAAGATGTGCGTGGTCACCGGCTGGTGCCCGTCGGCCTGGACGATGAAGTGGATGTGCGCGGGCCGGTACGGATGCCGCCGGGCCGCCTCCAGCAGCTGCCCGACCGGCCCGTCCGAGGGGATCGGGTACTCGCTGGGGACCACGGTGGTGAAGTGGAAGCGCCCGTCGGCGCCGGCGGTGAACAGCCCGCGGCCGTTCCCCGGCGGCTGCACCTCCGGCTGCTGCACGTCGTAGAAGCCCGCGTCGTTTGCCTGCCACACATCCACCCTGGCCCCCGCCAGCGGCGTCCCGTCCGCCGACAGCACCCGGCAGCGCACGGCGCACGGCTCGCCGCCGCCCACCAGGTCAATGCTGTCGCCGTGCTCCCGCCGGGGCGACTCGACCACGTGGAACGGCCCGAGGACCGTCGATTCGGTCGCGCCGGCCGCCGCGGCATCGTTGATCGTCTCCACCAGCATCGACACCCCGAGGACGTCGGAGAGCAGGATGAATTCCTGCCGGGTGCTGGTGCACGCGTGGCCGGTCGCGGTCAGGTAGCTGATCGCGGCCTCCCATTCGCCGTGGGTCGGCCGGATATCGCGCACCCAGTCGTGCAGGTGGCTGACCAGGCTGGTCAGGATCTCCCGCAGCCGCGGGTCCGGCGTCGAGGCGAAGCTGTCGATGACCGCCTGCGCCGCCGTCTCCTCGGTGAAGTCAGTTGCCATCGCCGTTCTCCCGTGTCAAGGGACACTGTACGCACTGGCTGTACCATTCTCCGCAGGGACGCTGCACCGGAAGTGCGGCGGGCC
The DNA here is from genome assembly GCA_051986485.1 of Streptosporangiaceae bacterium. GTDB lineage: Bacteria > Actinomycetota > Actinomycetes > Streptosporangiales > Streptosporangiaceae > JBPYFL01. The sequence goes on from JBPYFL010000007.1 coordinate 55,897, forward strand.
GGGGACCGCGGAAGGAGGGCACGGTGGATCGTCCATCGGTTGCCCAGGTCGGCGAGCGCATCCGGATGGAGCGCCAGCGCCAGGGCGTCAGCCTGCGGTCGCTGGCGCGCACCGTCGGCGTGTCGGCCAGCTTCGTGTCCCAGATCGAGACCGGTAAGTGCCAGGCATCGGTGAGCACGCTGTACGCGATCACCACCGCCCTCGGCGTCTCGATCGAGGTGGTCTTCGATCAGCCCGCTGCCGCGATGGATGCGATGCCGGGCGCGGCCACCCCGGCGAGTGCCGCCGGCCGGGAGACCGCGCAGCCCGCGGCGGCGGCAGGCGCGGCGGCTGGCCTGGCGCTGGTCGCTGGCGGCGCGGCCGCGGTGGACAGCGCGCCGCCGACCGCCGGACGGCGCGTCGGGCCGCTGGTCCGCCCGGCGGAGCGGGAGATCCTGGAACTGGATTCCGGCGTTACCTGGGAACGCCTCGGCCACGTCCCCGGCATCGAGGTCGACTTCCTGCTGGTGACGTACCCGCCGGGCAGCAGCTCGTCCAGCACCGGCCAGCTGATGCGGCACGGGGGCACCGAGTACGGCTACCTGATCCGGGGCGAGCTGATCATGACTCTGGGTTTCGACGACTACCCCGTCACGCCGGGCGACGCGATCAGCTTCCGATCCGCGACCCCGCACCGTTACCGCAATGACGGCGACGTGCCCGCCGTCGGCGTCTGGTACGTGACTGACGCGGGTTGAACCCCCAGCCCGGCCTGCCTGCCGGACCGGTGCCGCCCGGTGTTCAGCCGGGCTTGACGGCCGGGGGCGGCTGGTCCTTGACTGGTGGGCGAGCTTCCGCAGCAGAGCGCGATGAGGTGGTCGAGATGGCGATCCGTACCTTCGGCCCGAACGCGGTGGACTGGGAGCAGCGGATCGACCTGGACCGGCTGCGCCGGGACCGCCTCGCCCGGCTCAAGGCGGCCCTGGACCGCTCCGAGTTCGGCGCCGTGCTCACGTTCGACTTCTCGAACATCCGGTACATGACGGCCACCCACATCGGCACCTGGGCGATGGACAAGCTGATCCGGTTCGCGCTGCTCACCCGCGGCGGCGAGCCGGTGGTGTGGGACTTCGGCTCGGCGGCGAAGCACCACCAGCTGTACAACCCGTGGCTGGACTACTCGGGCGCGAACGGCAGCACCGGTGCCGGCGGGGCCGGAGCCGGGACCCCGACCGGGGCCCGGGCCGGAATCTCGACGCTGCGGGGCGCCTTCAACCCGGCCGCCGACATCGCGTCGGACGTGGCCGCGAAGGTCGAAGCCGAGCTCCGTGAGCACGGGGTGGCCGGCGAGCCGCTCGGCGTGGACATCATCGAGATGCCGGTGCTGACGGCCCTGCAGGCCCGTGGCATCCAGGTTGTGGACGGCCAGCAGCTGTTCCTCGAAGCCCGCCGCATCAAGACCCCGGACGAGATATCCCTGCTCACCCAGGCGTGCTCGATGGTGGACGCCGCGTACGAGGAGCTGTACGGCTACATGCGGCCCGGGGTCCGGGAGAACGAGTGCGTCGGCCTGGTCAGCAAGGTTCTCTACGACCTCGGCAGCGAATACGTCGAGGGGGTGAACGCGATCTCCGGTGAGCGCTGCTCACCGCATCCGCACGTCTACAGCGACCGCATCATCCGGCCCGGCGACCCGGCGTTCTTCGACATCCTGCACAGCCACCTGGGCTACCGGACCTGCTACTACCGCACCTTCGCGGTGGGCAGCGCCTCCCCGGCGCAGCGCGACGCCTACACCCGGTGCCGTGAGTACATCGACCGCGCGATCGCGCTCGTCAAGCCCGGCACCACGACCGCCGACATCGTGTCGCTGTGGCCGCGGGCGCAGGAGTTCGGCTTCCCGGACGAGATGGCGGCGTTCGCGCTGCAGTACGGCCACGGCGTCGGGCTGTCGATCTGGGAGAAGCCGATCTTCAGCAGGCTGGTGTCGCTGGAGCATCCCGAGCCACTGGAGGAGGGCATGGTCTTCGCGCTGGAGACCTACTGGCCGGCCTCCGACGGCTGGTCGGCGGCGCGGATCGAGGAGGAGGTGGTGGTCACCGCGGACGGCTGCGAGGTCATCACCAAGTTCCCCGCCGAGGAACTGCTGGTGGCCGGCCGCAAGTACTGGACAGCCGGGGGATCGCTCGGCACCGTCCGCGAGTCCCAGTCGCACCTGAACACCCCGGAGGGGGAAGGCGGCAGCAGGCGATGAGCGGCCGGCTACTGCTCCGCGGTGGCTGCGTGCTCACGATGGACCCTGTCACCGGCGATATGCAGCCCGGGGACGTCCTGGTGTCCGGCGAGGAGATCGAGGCGGTCGCCCCCCGGATCGACGCGGGCGGCGCCGCCGAGGTCGTCGACGTCACCGGGAAGATCGTCATCCCGGGCTTCGCCGACACCCACCGGCACACCTGGGAGACCGCGATCCGCGGCTGCGCCCCCGACGTGACCCTGGACGGCTACATCGCCCTGGTGAAGTTCCGCCTCGCCCCCGCCTTCGAGCCGGACGACGTGTACGCGTCGAACCTGGCCGGCGCGCTGGAGTGCCTGAACGCCGGCATCACCACGCTGGTGGACTGGTCGCACATCAACAACACGCCGCAGCATCCCGACGCGGCGATCCGCGGCCTGGCCGAGGCCGGCATCCGCGCGCAATACGCCTACGGCTGCGGCAACAGCCGGCAGGGCGAGCACTGGAACGACAGCACGATCCCGCTGCCTGCGGGCGACGTGCGGCGGGTCCGGGAGACCTACTTCTCCTCGGCTGATGGCCTGCTCAGCATGGCGCTGGCGGCCCGCGGCCCCGGGTTCTGCGTTCCCGGCGTCGTGCACGAGGAGTTCGCCACCGCCGCCGACCTCGGCATTCCGGTCACCATGCACACGGCCATGGGGGAAGTGGCCGGGCGGTCCGGCATGGTCCGGCAGCTGGGCGAGATGGGCCTGCTGCGCGACGGCACCACCTACGTGCACGCCTGCCACCTGACCGACGAGGAATGGAAGCTCGTCGCCGACAGTGGGGGTCACGTCTCGGTCGCGCCCCAGGTCGAACTGCAGATGGGGCACGGCTGGCCGCCGGTGGCCAAGGCGCTGTCCACCGGGCTGCCGCCGAGCCTGTCCGCGGACGTCGTCACCTCCGCGCCCGGCGACATGTTCACCCAGATGCGCGCCGCCTTCGCCGCCGAGCGGGCCCGGGCCTGCGCCGCGTCGTGGGAGGCCGGTGCCCGCCCGGCCGGCGGCATGCTCACCGCCCGGCAGATCCTGGAGATGGCCACCATCAACGGCGCCCGCGGCATCGGGCTGGGCGACCGCACCGGTTCGCTGGCGGCCGGCAAACAGGCCGACATCGTGGTGATCGACGCGGCGGCGATCAACCTCGCGCCGCTGAACGACCCGGTCGCCGCGGTCGTGAACGGCGCTGACGTGTCCAACGTGGACCATGTGCTGGTCGCCGGGACGTTCCGCAAGCGCGACGGCAAGCTGCTCGCCGACACCGCACGGGCGCGCGGCCTCGTCACGACCGCCCGGGACTCGGTGCTCACCCGCGCCACCCAGCAGGAGGCAGCCAGATGACCGCAGGAAGCCACGGCGCCGACGGCAGCGGACCCTCACGGCACCTGGTCTGCCCGGCCGGTTCCGCCCGGTACGCGCCCGCCAGGGACGGCGCGGGGCCGCCGCCCGGCCCCTCCGGCGCTCCGCCGGGCGGCGCGGGACTCAGCCGCTGGAGTGCGGTCGGCGAGCACACCGGCGCGGCGCACACCGGCTTCGGTGTCTGCGAGCTCGGCACCGGCGGCTCGGTGCCCGCGCACGCGCACTCGTTCGAGGAGAGCTTTTTCGTGCTCGCCGGGAACCCGGTGGTGCGGACCATCGAGGGAATGTTCCGGCTGGAGCCGGGCGACTACGGGCTGGTCCCGGTGGGCGTGCCGCACTCGTGGCACAACCCGGGGGACACGGTGGCGCGCTGGGCGGACATGCAGGCGCCGCAGCCGCGCGCCGGGCATGGCGGCGACACCTACCGGCTGCCGGACCCGGAACCCGGCCGCGATGCGCCCGGGAGCGCGGGGCCGCAGCCGGCGGCGGGCACGCCGCACCGGCCGTTTGGCATCCCCGGCGGGCACACTTCCGGTGAGCCGCAGCCGGTCGACGTGCGCGACCCGCGGACCCGCCGTTTCGGCCACATCGAGCCGGCGAACCTGGATCCGGCCAAGCAGAGCCAGGACATGCTGGCGGTCTCGGCGAGCATGCGCACGGCGCTGCTGGTCTACAGCGGGATCACCGTGAAGATGATGGTCGACGCCGACCTCGGCGCGCAGCTGTCGACGATGTTCATGGTGCAGTACGAGCCGGACGGGGTCGCGGGCCCGCACGACCACCCGTTCGAGGAGACCTACCTGCTCCTCGAGGGCGCCGCTGACGTCACCCTGGATGGCCAGCGGTACCGGCTCGGGCCCGGCGACATCGCCTGGGCGGGCGTGGGCTGCGTGCACTCGTTCGTGAACGCCGGCAGTGGGCCGGTGCGCTGGCTGGAGACCCAGGCGCCGCAGCCGCCGGCCCGGCACTCGTACCGCTTCGCCCGGGACTGGGACTACCTGACCAGCGTGCTCGGCGGCGAGCACGGCAGCCAGCAGAGCGGGCAGCACGGCGCAGCGCAGTCCGGCGAGGCCGGCGAGCAGAGGAGGACGTAATGACCAACGTCGTGATCGTCGGCGGAACCTCGGGGATCGGGCGCGAGATCGCGCGTCACTTCGCCGGCGCCGGCGACGACGTGGTGCTGACCGGGCGCGACGGCGGCCGGGCCGACACCGTGGCCAAGGAGATCGGCGCGGATGCCCCCGGGCGGGTCCGTGGCATCGGCCTGGAGCTGACCCGGCCGAAGGAGATCGGCGCGGCGCTGTCCAGCGTCCCGGCGGCGGATCACCTGGTGCTGTCGGCGATCGACCGCGACGAGAACACCTGCGCCGGATACGACCTGGACCAGGCACTGCGGCTGGCGACGCTGAAGCTCGTCGGCTACACCGAGGTGGTGCACGCGCTGCTGCCGCGGTTCGCCGCGGACGGCTCGATCGTCATGTTCGGCGGGCTGGCCAAGGACCGGCCCTACCCCGGCTCGACCACCGTTTCGACCGTGAACGGCGGCGTCACCGGCATGGTGCACACGCTCGCGGTGGAGCTTGCCCCGATCCGGGTCAACGCGGTGCATCCCGGGATCGTGGGGGACAGCCCGTACTGGAAGGGCAAGCCGCTGGACGCGGTGGTCGCGCGCACCCCGTCCGGGCAGCTCGCCACCATGAGCGACGTGGTGGACGCGGTCGTCTTCCTGCTGCGCAACCGATCGGTGAACGGCGTCGGCCTCAACGTCGACGGCGGCTGGCTGCTGACCTAGCCGAAGCCGCCCAGCCGATGGCGGCCGGGGCTGCGAGTTCCGCCTACCGGCGGGCATTACCACCGGTCCGGAAGGGTAACGCTCCGGCATGGCGAAGTACTTTGACGTCCACCCCGAGAACCCTCAGCCGCGGGTGATCCGCCAGATCGCCGACATCGTGCGCGCCGACGGGCTGATCGTGTACCCGACCGACTCCTGCTACGCGCTCGGCTGCCAGCTCGGCAACCGGGACGGGATCGAGGGCATCAGGGGGGTCCGCCAGCTCGGCTCCCGGCACCATCTCACGCTGGTGTGCCAGAACTTCGCCCAGCTCGGCCAGCTGGCGGTGGTCGACAACCGGGTGTTCCGCGCGATCAAGGCGGCCACGCCCGGCAGCTACACGTTCATCCTGCCGGCCACCAAGGAGGTGCCACGCCGGCTGCTGCACCCCAAGAAGAAGACTGTGGGAGTGCGGATCCCGGCTCACCCGGTCGCCCAGGCACTGCTCGCCGAACTGGGTGAGCCGCTGGTGTCCAGCACGCTGCTGCTGCCCGACGACGGCGAGCCGCTGATCGACGGCTGGGAGATCAAGGAACGGCTCGACGATGCCGTGGACGCCGTGCTGGACTCCGGGACCTGCGGCACCAACCCGACCACGGTCATCGACTTCTCCGAGGGAGAACCCGAGATCGTGCGTTACGGCGCCGGCGACCCGTCACCGTTCAGCTAACCGGCGGTCCCGCCGACGCCGGCGTGTTGCAATGGCGCGGTCTTTTCCACCGGCGCCTTCCGGAGAGAGAATCTCAATTGGCCGGATGAAACGGAACCGGCGCCAGCGCCAGGAGGTAGCGATGAATAGCCCGCAGCGAACCTCCCCCGATGTGCGGATAGACCCCGGCAGCGTCCGGGGATATGGCCGGAGCCCGGAGCTGCAGCGCGAGTTCCAGGCTGCCGCCGAGCACCTCCGCGAGGTCGACGGGTATCCCGACCCGGTCGATCCCGGCCATCGCCGGCAACTGCGCGCCGACTTGGCACTCGAGGGAGGCGGCGTGAAGGGCATCGGCCTGGCGGGGGCGGTGCTTGTCCTGGACGAGGCCGGATATTCCTTTCCCCGGGTCGCGGGTACCAGCGCCGGCGCCATTGCCGCCTCGCTGATTGCGTCGCTGTCCAAGGCGGGGCGGCCGATGACGGCGCTGCGGACCTACATCAGCAAGGTGGATTTCACCCAATTCATGCCTGAGGGCAAGATTCACCATTTTCTCGACCACCTCGGCGGGGCCGTCCAGAAGGCAACCGACGCCGCCATCCTCACCCACCAGGTGGGGTTGTATCCGGGCACATACCTGGAGCAATGGCTGCGGCCGATTCTCGCCGAGTTGGGCGTGCTGACCTTCGCGGACCTGAAGATCGATCGGGCCGACGATCCGGGGATGAGCCTGCCTGAGCTCCGCCGATACCGCCTGGTCGTCCACACGTCCGACATCACCCGTGGTGAGCTGGCACGCCTGCCCTGGGACTACCAGTACTACGGGATGCGCGCCGACGAGCAGGAAGTGACCGGCGCGGTGCGCGCGTCGATGTCGATTCCGTTCTTCTTCGACCCGGTCACCGTGCAGGCACGCGAGGCAACCGTCGACGTGCGGATGCCGGATGGCAGCACGGTCCCGCAGCACTATGCAGCCGGGTCCGTCACGTGGGTGGACGGCGGGATGCTGCGGAACTTCCCGATAGACGCCTTCGACCGCGTCGACGGCAAGCCGCCGCGCTGGCCGACGATCGGGATAAAGCTGTCCTCGCTGCAGACGACGTTTCCGGCCACCCAGGGCTGCGGCACCGCGCTGAGCGTGGGAATCCGCGCCCTGCACACGATGATGAACGAGTGGGACCGCTACAACGTCGAAGAGACCACGGCCGCCCGCACGATCTTCGTTGACAACGCCGGGCTGACGGCCACCGAGTTCGACCTGACGCAGGACCAGCAGAACGAGCTGTTCCTCAACGGCGTGCGGGCCGCGACACAGTTCGTCATCCAGATGTCCCATGCCAACGGGATCCCGCGTGATGCCGGCCAGGCCAGAAAGTTCCTGCTGGACAGACGGGCGGATGCCCCGGTCTGACGCCGGCCCAGCGGCGGCCGGACGCCGGACTGGCGCCCGCCCCGGGTGCCCTCAATAGGCTGAATGGGTGCCGCGATCTTCTGAGCCGCCAGCGCGGTCGTTGCGCCCGGCGGCCGGTGGCGGTTCCGCTCACCGGGGAACCGACCGGGTCGCGGCGCTGCTGGACGAGCTACCCGCGGAGAAACCTCGGCTGACGGCAGCCCTGCGGGTCGTGCTCTCCGGCGGTCACCGCGCCGTCGCGGACCTGGTCGCCGGCAGCGGGCTGTCCCGGCGGTTGCTGCTGGACCTGCTCCGCGGCATGGGGGGCGATCTGGCCTGGGATGGCGAGATCGTGCATTTCACCGGCGCGGCTGGCGAGTACGCGCACCTGGTTGCCGGGGACGGCGGTAACGGGCGCGCGGACGATCAGCTGTCAACCGCGTCGGTCGAGCGGATGGAGCAGATCCTGGCGCGCGCGCCGGCTCCGGTCCGGGCGCTCGACCACGTCCCGGCCACCGCGGAGACCGTGCTCCGCCGTGCGCTGTACCTGGCGCGCGAGTTCGACCTGGACCGTAGCCGGGTGCTGTTCGCCGGGGATCACGATTGCACCTCGCTGGCGTTCGGCGTGCTCGGGCTCGCGCCCCGCGCTGTCACGGTGATCGACATCGACGAGCCGCTGCTGGGCTTCATCGGCGCCGAGGCGGCCGCCACCGGGGCGCCGGTTGTCCCGCTGTTCGCGGATCTGCGGATCGGGCTGCCGGAGCGCGCACGCGCCGCGCACGAGGTCGTATTCACCGATCCGCCCTACACCCCGGATGGCGTCGGGCTGTTCGCCGCGCGCGCGGTGCAGGCCCTGGCGCAGCCCGTCAACGGCCGGGTTCTGGTCGCGTATGGCTACTCCGAATCCGCGCCCGCGCTCGGGCTGAAGGTCCAGCAGGCGCTCGGCGAGCTTGACCTCCTGTTCGAGGCGGTCCTGCCCGGTTTCAACCGGTACCGGGGCGCGGAGGCGATCGGGTCCAGCGCCGACCTGTACCGGCTGCGGCCGACCAGGCGGAGCGCGGCGATCGCGCGGCGCAAGGCCGGACGGTACGCGGGGACCATCTACACCCAGGGCAGCCAGGCTGAGCAGGCGGGCAGTCGGGCCCGGTCCGGCCCGAGCGACAACCGCGAGCCGGGCGGCGCGGTCCCGCAGGTGGCCGGCGGAGGCGGGCGAGATGTGGCACGGGCCGTTCTGGACCGGTTCGGCGGCACCGACGGGCCGCGGGGCGACGGCGGGAGCCCCGGGCTCCTGCTGGCAGGCCCGGGCTGGGCGCAGCCGGGCGCCGTGTCAACCGAGCGTTTCCTCGACGGCGAGGTTCCCGGCGGCGAGGTTCCCGGCGTTGGGCCTCCCGGCGGGGGCGCGGGCACCACGATTGTCGATCTCCGCCCGCTCTTCGGGTGGTCGCTGATCCGCGCCGGGCTCGCGGCCAGCACCGGCCGGCTAATCGTGATCGCGCCGATGGGCGCCTACGGTGTCCGGTCGGCGGCGGAGCAGGACGTGCTCCGTTCCGCGCTCGCGCCGAAGTACATGATCGAGAATCTGCTGCGGCCATTCGGCGCCGATGCCACACCGGGCGGCGCAGCAGGAGCGGCCCGGGGAAGCGGCGCCGCTGCGGTCGTTGTGCTTCGCCGACGGGAGTCGCCGGACCCGGTGGCCGGCTATGTGTGGGACCGGCCGCACGGCCGGGTCGGCAACACCTGGCGCGAAGGGCTCATCGCCGCCGCCCGCAACGGCGGCGTCGTCCTCACCAAGAACGAGGCGCGAGCACTGATCGACCAGGCGCGGATCCCGCCCGGGATCACCGGCCACCGCGTCATCGACCTTCCGGCCGCCGGTCTCATCCGGCTCCATACGGCGATCGGCCAAACGGAAGCGCTGATCCGAGCCGGTAGGCACGGGGAGGCCTGAGCGGAGCGGGACCGGTACCGTGGGTGATCCGGTCGCGGTCACCGATGGCTTCGCGCAAAGCGCAGATCGTGATGAGACCTAATCGTTAGATTGCTACGGGTACTATCGGCTCATGTCCCGGCCTGCCATAACCCCGATCGGGCTTCAGCTCGCGCGCACCGCCAGGTCGGTGAGCCGGGCGTTCGACGCGGCGCTGGCCGCTGAGGGCGGGTCTCTCCCGATGTGGCTGGTGCTGATCTCGCTCAAGAGCCAGCGGGTGAGCAACCAGCGCGAACTGGCCGAGGCTGTTGGGATCCGCGAGGCGACCCTCACCCATCACCTGAACGCGATGGAGTCGCAAGGATTGCTGACCCGGCGGCGCGATCCGGCGAACCGGCGGGTTCATGTCGTCGAGCTCACCGGCGACGGGGAGGCCGCCTTTCTCCGGTTGCGCGAGGCGGCCGTGGCGTTCGACCGCCAGATCCGGGACGGCGTCAGCGACGAGGAACTCGCCGGGTTGCGGGAAATCCTCGGCCGGCTGGAGGCCAATGTGGGTGGCGCGGGCGGTGGCGCCGAAGTCGGCCCCGGCAGCGGTGCGGCCGACGGGCCGGCAGCGGCCTGGCCGACGGACCCGGCAGCGGCGCCGTAGGGCCAGGGCGGCTACGGGTTCACCGGCTCCCGGCCGGGCGTCCGCATCGGCTGCCCCTGGCGGTACATCTGCGGGGGCTTGTTCCCGGCGGCCTGTCCGCCGTCGATCGGGACCACGGTGCCGGTGACGAACGACGACTGGTCCGAGCAGAGCCAGAGCACCACGTCGGCCGCTTCCTGGGCAGAACCGGTCCGGCGCATCGGGGTGGACAGCCCGGCGAGGCGCTGAGCCTCCGGGCCCGCCGCCTCCAGGTGATAAGTCAGGATCGGGCCGGGGGCCACCACGTTGACCCGGACGCCGCGGTCGGCGTAATCCAGCGCGGCGACTTTGGTCAGCCCGATGATCCCCGCCTTGCCGGCCACGTAGGCGGCCAGGTTCGCGGTCCCGTTCAGCCCGGCGATCGATGCCATATTGACGATCGCGCCGCCACCGCTGGCGAGCATGGCGGGGATCTGGAACTTCATCCCGAGGAACGTCCCGCGGATGTTGGTCGCGATGCCGCGGTCGAACTCGGCCGCATCGATTTCGGCGAGCGGCGCCGGGAGCGGTCCGCCCGACGCGTTGTTGAACGCGGCGTCCAGCCGGCCGTAGGACGTCATCGCCGCGTCCACCAGGTCCCGCATGGAACCTTCGTCCGAGACGTCGGCGCGCACGGCCATCGCCGTCCCGCCGCGCTCCCGGATCCGCGACACGACCGACTCCAGTGCGTCGTCACTGCGGGCGGCCAGCACGACGGAGGCGCCCGCCGCCGCGAACGCCTCGGCCGTGGCCGCGCCGATCCCCTTGCTGGCTCCCGCCACCAAAGCCACCGTGCCGTCCAGCGGCGAATCAGCCATGGCGAGCTCCTTTCTGAGCACCCGGGCGACCCGGGCTCGTTCCCACGGTAGCACAATCGATAGATATCGAAGAATTAGATTCCAAACGGCTCTGCGGTGGCCCCGGTTCCCGACGCGGCGTCGGACGCCCGGTCGTGGCGGGCGGGGCCGCAACGGCATACCGCGCGGCTCAGGCCGCGTCCCGTGGAGGCGGTGTCGCGTGGTGACGGTGTTGTGAGGAGGCCGTATAGGCGCAGCGCGCCGGCGCTTAGTCCCGCCGTGGGCGGGCGGACCCTAGAGGTGCAGCGACGGGGGAAGGAGCAGGCGGGCGCCGATGACGAGTGCGCCGACGGCAACGATGCCGAACAGTGCGACCCACGCCGCTGCCGGGAACACGGTCAGCCGGCCAAGCTGGTCGGCGTCGGAGTCGCGAGCGCGGCCCCGGCGGCGCTGGCGGTGCAGTTCCACCACCGGGCGCAGGCCGGCCGCGAGCATGAACCAGATCGCCAGATACGCGAAGGCAGCCTGGATGTTCTCCGGCGCGAGCACCGATACGGCAAGGATGATCAGGCCAGTCACCAGAACGGCTACGGCGCCGTACGCGTTGCGGATCTCCACCAGCATGGCGGCGAGCAGCGCCACCGCGAGCCACAAGGTGGCGGTCTGGTGACCAGCGGCGAGCAGCACCGCTCCCACCAGCCCGAGCAACGGCGGCGCCAGGTAGCCGGCGGCTGCGGTGGCCACCATGCCGGGGCCGGTGGGGCTGCCCCGGGAAAGGGTCAGTCCGGACGTGTCGGAGTGCAGCCGGATGCCGTAGAGCCGCCGTCCTGTCACAACGGCGATAAGAGCGTGCCCGCCCTCGTGCGCGATCGTGGCGACGTTCCGCGCGATCCGCCACGTCGGGCGGTGGATGACGGCGGCCGCCGCGGCGACCGCGTCGGCGAGGACGATCCAGGCCGGGGGGGTGGGCTCTATCCCGGTCAGCCGGTCCCACACGCCGGTCACTATCGAAGCATCCACTCGCCGCCCCAGGGTCGCCAGTCAGACCGAATGTAGCCGGACTTGGGCACCGGTCGGGCCCGGAAGGACGGGTCGGCCCGGATTACGTCCCTCCGTGCCGCTGGCCTGCCGCAGGGGGGGAGCGGCAGGCCAGCGGTCAAGTTCGGCTGGGGCCCGCGACACCGGTTGGCGGCGCATGCTGGGCCCGGTTACTCCGTGTACTAGGACTTCACCTTCGGGCGCCGGAAGGTGAACCCGGCGGCGATGAACAGGATCACAGCGACGACGATCCCGCCGATGCCACGGAGGGTGTGGTGAAGGGTCGCGTCCTTGCCGGTCGTCACGTGACCCGGCAGGAAGGCCGGAATGTTCGCCTCAGTCTGGGTCAGGTAGAGGATCCCGGCTATCGCAGCCAGAATGCCGATGACGATTAGCACCACACCCAAGGCGACAAGGCCACTGCGGCTGTTGCCGCTTCCAGAAGTTGCACTCACAGAACTCACTTATCCTCCTCCGAGACTTGCTGCGTGCCGCAGGTTACTCCGGTGGGGTCCACGGCGTTGGCCCGGAATGCTAACAATTCAGTTCTTGTGGGTTACCCCGGGGCTGCCGACGGTGCGTTCCTGACCGGTGACTCGGCGCTTTGCGGAGGCGCACCACGGCCGCGGGCGCGGGTTCCGGGAAAATGACTCCGGAGGATATACGTTCTGGTTGCCCCGGGTTTTCCGCGGGGCTACCGTCTGGACGGGTATCGGCTGGAGAGTCCCGGTCGCCGGAGCCGCCTGCCGTCAGTGGAAGGTCCGGGTGATGTGTGTGCACTACAGCCCGTACGACCACGACGTCTATATGGACCCATACCCGGTTTACGCGGCGCTGCGCGACCAGGCCCCGATTTACCGGAACGATGAGCTGGGATTCTGGGCGCTAGCCCGGCACAGCGATGTCACCGCCGCGCTACGCGATCACACCCTGTTCGCCGCCGGCCCGCCGCCTGGGCCGCTGCTGCCGGGGCCGCTGCCGCCGGGGCCCCGGCCGCCGGGGAACGCGCAGCTGTTTGGCAGGTGCGACGTGCACCGGACCGCCGGCCTCGCATCGATGGACCCGGAGCGGCATGCTCAGCTGCGGGTCGTCATCTCCCGCGCCTTCACCCCCCGGCGGGCAGCGCGGCTCGAACCTCTGATCAACGACCTGGCCCGCAGCTACCTGGAACCGGCCGTCGGTGGCGGCAGCTTCGATTTCATCGCTGACGTCGCGGAGCCGCTCGCGCTGGACGTCCTCAGCGGCCTGATCGGCGTACCCGGATGCGACCGGGATGAGGTCCGCCGCCTGGCACTGGCGGCGCTCGGCGACCGGGACGACCCCGACGCCGGCCGCGCGGCCCCGGCCGGGCCGGCTGCCGAGCTGACCCAGTACCACCGGGACATCCTCGCCGCCCGCAGCCGGGAGCCGTCGCAGGATCTCGCCTCCTCCCTGCTCGGCGCGGACGCGGGCGGCGAGCGGCTCACCGAGGACGAGATCGTCGGCGTCCTGCTGGCGCTGCTCGCGGGTGCCCGGGCGCTGGCGATGCTGCTCGGCAACGCCTGGTACTGGGCGTGGCGGAACCCGGTGCAGGGGGCGGTCCCCTTCCAGGACCCGGACCGGGTTGCCGACTGGGCCGAGGAGACGCTCCGCTATGACGGCCCGAGCCAGTTCGTCGCCCGGACCCTTACCCGGGACACCCGGATGCATGACGAGGTCGTTCCGGCCGGCGGCACGATGCTGCTGGTCACCGGTTCGGCCAACCGCGACCACCGGGTGTTCCCGGACCCAGACCGCATCGACCTGGACCGCGACACCTCGGAGGTGATCGCGTTTGGCGCGGGCCGGCATCTGTGCCTCGGGGCGCCATTGACCCGGCTGGTGGCCCGGCTGGTGCTCACCGGGCTGGCCCGGCGGGTGCGCGACTACGAGATCGGCACCGAGGGAATCGACCGGGCACGCTGGGTGAACGTGCGCGGCTTCGACCGGTTGCCCACGACGGTGACACCCCGGACCGGGCGGGCCGCGACAGCCTAGCGCCGGGAGAGCCGAACATCGCGCCGGCGGGCAGCAAGCAACGCCGTTCAGCACCAAAACCGGCGGCCACTGCTGCCACACTTGCCTGTGGTTGGCAACTTCAGGAGGCGCAATGCTGCCCTGGTCCGCCGAGCTGGCTGGCCGCATCGAGAAAGACCTGATCACGAGCGAACTGCTGCGCGATAACCCGCTGGGAGACCCGGCTCAGCGGCCGTTGTGGGTGCAGTTGCCGCCCGGCTACGACGACGAGCCGGACCGGCGGTACCCGGTGATCTACGTGATCCAGGGCTACAGCGGGCACGTCGCCATGTGGGGAAACCGCAAGGCGTTCCAGCAGCCGCTGCCGGAGTGGGCCGACGCGATCTTCGCGGCGGGCCGGACGCCGCCGGCGATCGTGGCCTACGTCGACGCGTGGACCGCCTACGGCGGCAGCCAGTTCGTCGACTCGCCCGGCACCGGCCGCTACCACTCCTACCTGTGCGAGGAGGTGGTGCCGTGGGTGGACGGCCGGTACCGGACGCTCGCAGCCCCCGAGCACCGCGCGATCACCGGCCACTCCAGCGGTGGCTTCGGGGCGATGATCACGCCGATGCTGCGCCCCGACCTGTTCGCCGCGTTCGCCACGCACGCCGGTGACAGCCTTTACGAGCTGTGTTACATCCCGGGGTTCGGGCAGGCGGCGCGGCTGCTGCGGCCCTACGGCGGCGATATCTTCCACTGGTGGGATGAGTTCAGCTCGCGCGACCAGGTCACCGAGGACGACGTGGACCTGGCGATGCTGCTGTGCATGGCGGCCTGTTTCTCGGCAGCCGACGACGGAACGCCGGAACTCCCGTTCGACCCGCTCACCGGCGTCCTGCTTCCCGACGTGTGGCAGCGGTGGCTCGACTGGGACCCGGTCCGGATGGTTCCGTGGTACGCGGAGCAGATGCGCTCGATGCGGGCGATCTGGATCGACGCCGGCGTCAAGGACGAGTGGTTCCTGGACCTCGGCGCGGAGGCCTTCCGGCAGGCCCTCGCCGACGCGGGCGTTCCGCCGTCGATCATCCGGTTCGAGCTCGTCGATGGCAAGCACGGGGACATCAGCTACCGGTGGCCGCAGTCGCTGGCCTGGCTCTGCGAGCAGATTGCCCCCTGACGCGCGACGGGCAGCTGCGGTCCCCTTGATCCGGGGCACAGACTTGCGATATATCTCGTCGTGAGGGAAGGGAGCGTGGATGGAACCGGTACGGGCCTCCGACCAGGAACGGGACGGCGCGGTCAGCCGCCTGAAGGACGCTTTCGCCGAGGGGCGGCTCACGGATCAGCAGTTCGACGAGCGAGTCCGCGGCGCGCTGACCGCCAGCACCCGTCCAGACCTGGACCGGCTCCTCGCCGACCTGCCTCCGGCCAGTGAACGCCGGCTGGTCCCGCCCGTTGCCTCGGTCCCTCCGGGCCGGTTCGCGATCGCCTACAAGAACTCCGTTCGCCGGGCCGGGCGCTGGCGGGTGCCCGAGCGGTACACGTCCGTGGTCTACAAGGGCGGCGGATGGCTGGACCTGCGCGCCGCCCAGTTCACGGCGCCGGTCACCACGATCTTCGCGGTCGCCTACAAATCCGACATCGAGATCACCGTCCCCCCGGGCGTCCGGGTCGAAATGGACGGCGTCGGCGTGACCCGCGGCCGGACCGAAAACGACGTCGAGCGCTCGCTCGGCAGCGACGCCCCGGTCGTGCACGTCCGGGGCTTTGCCTACAAAGGCCTGGTCAAGGCCCATACCGGCGCTTTCCGGGGGTGAAACGCCCGCGCCGGGCGCTGCCCGGTGGCTCCCGCACCGAAATTACCATTCGGTAACCATTGACCCCGCGTCCGATTACACACCCGTCACGGGACGATTCCGATGACCGTCTGCCGTCGGCCGGGGGTCGCGCGCCGCGGCTATACACGTTCCCGTCACTAGAGAAACGACGGGAAACGGAGATCTGAGGATGCGTACGCGAATGTGGGCGGTCGCGAGCCTGGCCGCGGCCCCGCTGCTGATCGCCGGCTGCCACAGCGGCTCGTCCGCCGCCTCGGCGCCGAGCAAGGCGCCGGCGAAGGCGGCCGGCAAGGCCCCGAGCAAGGCCGCGAGCAAGGCCGGGTCGCCGGCGCCGGGCGCGGCCGCGTCGGCGCAGCAGGCCGTGCTGAAGACGAAGAAGACGAAGATCGGGACGGTGCTGACCAACGCCCAGGGCGACACCCTGTACTGGTACACGAAGGACACCACGGCGAAGTCGGACTGCACCGCCACCTGCGCCTCGCTCTGGCCGGCGCTGGAGGGCAAGCCGGAGGCAGCGCCGGGCACGATGCTGACGGGCCTCAGCACCATCCACGGGATGGGCGGCGCGGTCCAGATCACCTACAAGGGCCACCCGCTCTACACCTACAAGTCGGACGCCCCGGGCGACACCAAGGGCGCCGACATCCCGGGGTGGCACGCCGCCACCACCAGCACGCCGACGATGAAGTGAACCTTGCCGCGGCGGCCGCCTGGATCAGCCAGGCGGCCGACGCGACCGGGGGTCAGCGGGGGGCGATGACCCGCAGGGCGCGCGGCACGGCGCGCAGCCGCAGCCGGACGCCGGCGGGCAGCGGGGCCGCGCTGGCGAGCAACTCGCCGTCGGCCCCGGCGGGCATCGGGCGGTCGGTGCTGAGCGTGACGCTGCTGGCGCGCAGCACCTCGATCTGGTCGAGGTTCACGTGCGAGCCGTCCTTGATCTTCGTCAGGGCCCGGACGAACGTCAGCTTCGCCGCGTCCCGCAACAGCACCACGTCCAGCAGGCCGTCCGCGGTGTCGGCGTCCGGCGCGACCTTCATTCCCGCGCCGAAGTACGGCACGTTGGCAGCGACCACCCCGAATCCGCGGAACTCGCGGTCCACCTGCCCGCCATCGGCGCCGGCGGCCTCCATCCGGAAGCTGCTCGGCTTCCAGCCGAGCAGCGCGCGCAGCGCCGCCAGGTTGTACACCATCGGGCCGCGGATGAACCGGGTCCGGTTGGCGATCTCGCCGGTGACCGCGGGAATCCCGAGGTAGACGCTCCCGGCCACCATCATCCGCGGAGCGTCGGCGCCCGGCTCCCCGGCGCGCGCGACCTCGATCAGGTCGGCCGGCCTGGGCTCCCCCTCGGTGAGCACTCGCGCGGCGGCGGCCGGCTCGAACGGGATCCGGTGGCTGCGCGCGAAGTCGTTGCCGCGCCCGCACGGGATCACGCCGAAGCACGGGGCGGCCGCCCCGCCGTTGCCCGGCCTGCCCGCGGCGGTCTCGGCGACGGCGGCCGCCAGCGCGCCGGCGAGGCCGTCCCCGCCGAACGCCACCACGGTGTCCCCGCCCGCTGCCGCGGTCGCTGCCAGCGAGCGGGCGTGCTCCAGGCTCTTGCTCTCCAGCACCGTGTACCTGGTGCCGGCGGCGTCGAGGACCGCGGTGACCTCCGCCAGCGACCGCGCTGGCGCCCCGCCCCCGGCGGCCGGGTTGATCACGATGGTGAGCGGGCCGGTCATCGGCTGCCTCCGGTTTCGGTGTTGGTCGCGGGCGGAATCAGCTTCCCCGGGTTCAGCACGCCGGCCGGGTCCACCGTTGCAGCCGCCGCGCTCAATATCTCCACGCCGAGGTCGCCGGCCTCCGCCTGCATCCAGGCCCGGTGGTCGGTGCCAACGGCGTGGTGATGGGTGATTGTGCCCCCGCCCGCCATGATCGCGCCACCCGCCGCCGCCTTGACCGCCGCCCACTGCGCGACCGGATCCGCCGCCTGGGCACACACGACGGTGTAGTAAAGCGACGCGCCCGCCGGGTAGACGTGCGAGATGTGGCACAGCACCACCGGGGGAGTGCCCGCACCGGTCAGCGCGCCGGTGACCGCTTCCCGCACGTTCGCGGCCAGCCGGGGCAGGTTCGCCCACGTGGTGGCGGTCTCCAGGGTCTCGGCGAGCGCCCCGGCGTCGAGCAGCGCATCCCGCAGATACGGCCCGGCGAACCGGCTGCGCCGCCACGCGGCCACCGGTTCCGGGCCGAGCGCGGACCCGCCGTGCGCCGCGAGCACCCGGCCCGCCGCCTGCCGCCGCGCCGCCGCGTCCCGCGGCTCACCCTCGAACGAACTGATCGCCAGGCAGCCGTCCACCTGCGGGCCTCCGGTCAGGTGCAGCACGGACGTCTCGGTCTCGTCATTGAGCCGAACGGCGTCAGCATGGCGCCCGCCGGACTGAGCGAGCACCCGCAGCGCCTCGGCGCCGGTGGCGAAGTCCGGGAAGGCCCAGGCCTCGTCGATCACCAGTTCCGGCACCGGACGGACCTGGACCGTGACGTCGGTGATCACGCCGAGCCGTCCCTCGGAGCCGAGGAGAAGCTGGCGCAGGTCCGGGCCGGCCGCCGACGCCGGCGCGCGGCCGCCGGCGGGCCCGGCGAGCAACAGGCCGCGCGGGGTGGCGGCGGTGAGCGCGAGCACCATGTCGTCAAACCGCCCGTACCCCGCCGACGCCTGTCCGGCCGAGCGCGTCGCGGCGAAACCGCCGACGCTCGCGTGCTCGAAGCTCTGCGGCAGGTGCCCGAGGGTGAGGCCGCAGGAGTTCAGCACCTCCTCGGCCTCCGGGCCGCGCAGCCCGGCCTGCAGCGTCGCCGTCAGCGACACGTCGTCCACCGCGGTCACCTGGTCGAGCCGGCGGACATCGAGGCTGATCACCGCGTCCAGCCCGCCGTCGAGCGCCTCCACGCCGCCGGTCACGCTGGTGCCGCCGCCGAACGGCACGACCGCGATCCCGTTCTGCGCCGCGGCCGCGAGAACGGCCAGCACCTCCTCCGGCGACCCCGGGGCGACAACCGCGTCCGGCGCTGCCGCGGCGTCGCCGGCCCGGCGGCGGAGCAGGTCGACGGTGCTCTTGCCCCCGGTGTGCAGCAGCCGGTCCCGCCGGTCGCGGCTGGCGTTCCCGGTGCCGACGGCGTCCGTCAGCGCCCGCCACACAAGGCCGCCCAGCCGCGAGGGCGGCAGCGTGACCTGCGCCTCCGGCACTCGTGCGGGCGGCGGGGACGGCAGCGCCAGCGCGCCGGCCAGCAGTTCGCGGACAGCGGCCGGCAGCGGCCGCGGGTCACCCCAGCGGCCCCAGGGCATATCCGGAACGCGCCGCAGCGGCCGCCGCGGCAGCGAAAGGCTCATGGCCCGATAATTTCACCGCCGCCGTCGCGGCGCGGCGTACGATCAGGTGTCATGGGGGTGCAGCCTCAGGCAGCAGTGGTCTCCGCGGGGGATTTCCTGCAGGTCCAGACCACGACCGACTCACGTGCCGAGGCGATGGAACTCGCCCGCACCGCTGTCGAGGCGCGGCTGGCCGCGGTTGCGCAGGTAGCCGGGCCGATCACCAGCACGTACTGGTGGGAGGGGGAGATCGAGCGGGACGAGGAGTGGCTGCTGATGCTCAAGCTCCCGGCCGGCCGTTACGCCGATCTCGCCGCTTTCCTGGCGGAACGGCACAGCTACGACGAGCCGGAGATCGTCGCGGTGCCGCTGACGGCGGCCTCGCCCGGTTACCTCCGGTGGATCGCAGAGGAAACCAGATCTGACATCGCGGGTTAAGATCGCCGTGTGACAACCGAGGATGACGGCCTGTACGGTCCAGCGTCGGTGACATGGCGGATCATGGGGGAGCCGGTGATGTGGGTCGCCGGGTTCCGGGCGCTGTACATGCAGGCGCTGCATCCGCGGACGATGCGCGGCACCTGGCAGAACTCGGCGCTGATCGACCCGAAGGAAGCGTGGGGCCGGTTCCTGCGCACCAGCGAGTTCGTGCGGGTCCGCACCTTCGGCTCCAAGGCCGCGGTGGAGCGGGCCGGGCGCCGGGTCCGGAAGATCCATTCCGCTCTGACCGGGGTGGATCCCGATGGCACCGCGTTCCGGCTGGACGATCCGGAACAGCTGCTCTGGGTGCACTGCGGCGAGATCTCCGCGTACGCGGACATCGCCGCGCGCAGCGGGATGCCGCTGTGCCGGCATGACCTGGACAAGTTCGTCGACGAGCAGCGCGCCTCGGCGGCGGTGGTCGGCCTCGACCCGGCGGACGTGCCCGCCTCGATGGCCGAGCTCGACGCGTACTACGAGATGATGCGGCCGCGGGTGTACGCCTGCACCGAGGCGAAGAAGGCGCTGCGGATGTCGTTCAACCCCGCCGTGCCGCGGGCGCTGACACCGCTGAAGGCGATGGCGCCGCCGCTGAACACGCTCGCGTTCGCCAGCCTGCCGCGCTGGGCCCGCCGGATGTACGGGGTACGGGACACGCCGCTGACCGACATCTGGGCCACCACCACGCTGCGGGCGGTGCACTCGGCCACCCGCCCGCTGCCGCCGCAGGTCCGCTACCCGCCGCAGGTCCGGCGGGCGCGAGAGCAGGTCCGCGAATACGAGCGGCAGCAGCGGCGGCTCACCGCGTGGCCGGTCGCCCGGCCCGGCATGCTGACCTGATCCGGGCCGGCTGTTCACCGCCGGTTCGGGCCGGTCAGAGGCTGCCGAGCGTCACCTCGACCGTGCTCGTCTGGCCGTTGCGGACGAACTTCACCGGGACCTTTTGCCCGGGCTGGTACTGAGCGAGCACGGTGGCGAGAGCGTTGCTGTCGGGCGTGGCTTTGCCGCCAACCCCGGTGATGACGTCTCCGTTGCGGATCCCGGCGTTCGCGGCCGGCCCGGAGGCGGTGACCGCGGCCACTGCGACGCCGGCCGGGTTCCCCGACTGGTCCGCGACCGTCTGGGAACTGATCCCCAGCGAGGCCTTGCCGGAGTTCGTCACCTTGCCGGTGGAGATGAGCTGCCCGGCGATGTTCTTGACGGTGTCGCTCGGGATGGCGAAGCCGATGCCGGGGGCGGCGCTGCCCAGGGCGGGGTTGATCGCGCCCAGCGTCGGGATGCCGATGACCTGATCGGACAGGTTGACCAGCGCCCCGCCGCTGTTGCCCGGGTTGATGGCCGCGCTGGTCTGGATGGCATCGGCGATGACCGCGATGGGAGCCGAGCCCTGCCCGGAGCTGGAACCGCCCTCGGAGACCGTCCGCCCGGTGGCCGAGACGATGCCCTCGCTCACGCTTCCGGCCAGGCCAAGCGGGTTACCCATGGCGAGGACGATCTCGCCGATGTGCAACGCGGACGAATCGCCGAAGGTCGCCGGCTTCAGCGACCCGCCGGATACCCGGATTACCGCCAGGTCGTCCGCGGCGAACGCGCCGACCAGGGTCGCGTTCAGGGTCTGCCCGCCCGTCGCCGGGGCGACCTGCATCTGGGTGGCGCCGGCGACGACATGGTCGTTGGTCACGATGTCGCCCTTGTCGTCGTAGACCACGCCCGAGCCGGTGCTGTTGCCGGCCTTGATGTGCACCACCGACGGGAGCACCGACTTGACGGTGTTCTCAAACTGCTGCTGCAGTTCGGGCACCGAGGAGCCTGACGAGCCGGACGTGCTGGCCGGCGTGCTGCTGCTGCACGACGCGAGCGCGAACGCCGCCGCGACCGCGCCGGCGCTCAAGCCCAGCAGCCCCGGCACCGCCCCGCGCCGGAGGCGGCGCGGTCCCGTCCCTGAAGATTCCATCTGAGCCCCCGAATCCCCGCTATCGCGCACCGTAACAGTCAGTATGACGCGGGGTCACCTTCCGCGGCAGTTACCGAAAGCTCACCACCAGGGCGTGCCGGCGGACCCGCCGAATTCGACGCCGCGATTGCCGTCGCCGGACCAAACGCTCTAAAGCCATTTAGCGACCTTTACCGGCCCGCATCCGACTGTTACCCGGCCGTGGTCGAGCACGTGTCCGGGCCGACCGTGACCGTGATCGAATCTCCCGGGCTGGCATGCAGGTAGATGTCGGCGTACCCGCTGCCGTCAGTGGTCCAGCTTGCCGAGTCACCGTTGCTGGCGGACGCCGTGGCACTGGTGCGGGGCTGGTCCGAGTGCACGTAGACGTCGTAATCGTGATAGCTCGCGTTGTAGCTCGCACTGGCGCGGCACGAGCCGCCGGGCCCGCTGCCAGCCGGCGCGCTGCCCTGGTTCCCCCCGCCGCCGCCTGACGCCGGGTCCTGCCCGATCCCCAGGCTGCTCTCGGCCGTGGTCCAGTCCGAGGCGATGGCCTGCTGCGCCGCCGCCAGGGTGACCTGGTGCGAGCACACCGCGTGGTTCAGGTCGTTCTCGACGCCGTCTTTCGGGTTCGGCGAGGGCGGCACCTCGGGCCACAGGTTGGTGGCGTCGTTGGACCCGCCCAGCTCCAGCGGGACCAGGTGGTCCAGCTCCGTCTTGGTCCCGGATGCCACGCTGTAGGCCGGGTAGGCCTCGTTGTACTTGAACGCCTCGGTCTGCCCCTCCGGCGGGCGGACGGTCGCGGTGTACCCGCTGCTGCAGATCGTGGAGCTGATGTTGGCCTGGGTGACAGCCGGGTCAATGCTGCCGGGCGTGCAGGAGGAGTCCGGGTCCTGGCCGTTGTCGCTGCACGGGCCGGAGAGGCTGCCGGTGACCTGCCCCGGGTCGTGGATCTGCTGCAGCCCGGCGCCCGCAGCAGGCGCGGCGGTTGCCGGGGAAGTGTCAGCTGGGGCTGCACCAGCAGCGGGAGCCGCCGGGGTGCCAGAGGGGAGCGACACTGCCGGCGCAGGCGCAGGCCCGTTATCGCTGCTGGGACTGGGGTGGTAAGTGGCGACGCTGACAATGATCAGGACGAGCACGCTGAGGGCAGCCAGTGCGATTGCAATGCCCTTCCCAGGCTTCATGGGCTTGGCCGGCGTCGCGGGCTTCTGCGGCCTTGCGGGGCCTGGGGTCCTGGCCCATGCCAGCGGGGCGTTCTGCCTGCGCCGCGCTTCACGGCGCGCGCATGCGGTAGCCAGATCCGGTCGGCTGTGATTATGCGGGCACTTCCAGCCAGGCAGTGTGCCGTGGTAGGCCGGGCCTCGCCTCATGACGCCTCCCCCCGTACGTAAGTCGTGCGCGTTGCCCTCACCGCAGTCCTCGCCACGTGGTCTACGTGCCGCGCTCCCCGTACTCACATACGCAGCCGGGCGACAGTTATGACGCCGGCACCGGCCACGTCTCGGTCAGCTCGGATAGTCGAAGGTGGGTGGGTCAGCCGGCGAATTCGGCGCGGACCCCGAGCAGGCGGACCGGCCGCCGCTTGGTGAACCGGTCGAGGGCCGCCTGGGCCGCCCGCTCGATCGCCTCTGGATCGCCGGTGGGAGCGGCCAGCGGATGGCCGTGGGTGCTGGTGTCGAACGGCGCGTAGCGCACCTTCACCACAATCCGGACGGCGGGCCGCTTCTCGCTGGCCACGTCCTCGGCGACCCACCGGGCCAGCCGCGCGACCTCCCGGCGCACCTCGTCCCAGCCGGTGATGTTCTGCTGGAAGGTGACCTCCCGCCCGCGGGAGCGGGGGACGTACGGCGTGGCGTCCACCTCCGACTCGCCGAGACCGCGGGCCAGCAGCACCAGCCACGGCCCGTTGGTGGGGCCGAACACCGCGGCCAGCACACCCGGATCGGTCGCGGCGAGCTCGCGCACGGTGCCGATCCCGAGTTCCGCGAGCTTCCGCGCCGTCTTGACGCCGATGCCCCACAGCGCGTCGGCGGGCCGCTCACCGAGAACGTCGTACCAGGTCGCGTGGGTCAGCCGGAACACGCCGGCGGGTTTACCGAAGCCCGTGGCCAGCTTGGCCTGCAGCTTGTTCTCGCCGATTCCCACCGTGCAGTCGAGCCGTGTCCCCTCCCGGACCCGCCGCTGGAGCCCGCGGGCGAACCCCTCCGGATCATCGGTGCCGACGCCGAGGAACGCCTCGTCCCAGCCGAGAACCTCCACCACCGCGCCCGAGTCCCGCAGCACCCCCATCACCCGGTCGGAGACCTCTTCGTAGGTCTCCTTGTCCACCGGCAGGAACACCGCGTCCGGGCAGCGGCGCGCCGCGGTGCGCATCGGAAGGCCCGAGTGCACCCCGAACTCGCGGGCCTCGTACGACGCGGTGCTGACGACGCCGCGTTTGGCCGGGTCCCCGTCCCCGCCGACGACGACCGGGCGGCCCCGCAGCTCGGGCCGGCGCAGCACCTCGACCGCGGCCAGGAACTGGTCGAGGTCGACGTGCAGCACCCACCACGCCATGCTCCAGTGTCACCTGCGGCGGTCACGGCCGCGACCCCCGCCGCTGTCCGCGGCCTCAGACACCGGCGGCGATCCCGTCCAGCGCGTCCAGTGTCTCCCGGATGCTCGGGTACTCCCGGCTGCCGCACCGGACGGCGGTGACGATCCGCCGCGACGGTACCGGGCTGCCGTGCAGCGGAACCCGGACCACCTTGTGCTCGGGCGGGATGCAGCCCAGGCGGGGCATCAGCGCGATCCCGAAGCCCGCCGAGACCAGCGCGGAGACCGCGAACCACTCGCGGGCGCGGTGGGCGGCGTCGGGCGCGAACCCCGCCGCCGTGCAGGCGATGACGGTCAGGTCATGGTGCTCGGTGCCGCGGCGGGAGATGACCCACCGTTCGCCGGCGGCGTCACCCAGCTCGACACTGGCACGTCCGGCCAGCGGGTGGCCGGCCGGGACCAGCAGGTCGAGCGGCTCGTCGAGCAGCCGCTGCTGGTCGAATCGCCGGTCGCTGGGAGCGGGGACCGCCGGCGTGACGTTGACGATCGCCAGGTCGGCGTCGCCGGCCAGCAGCAGGTCGAAGCTCTCCGGGGATTCGGCCTCGGTGATCTCGACGGTGAGGCGGGGGCAGGCCGTGCGCAGCCGGACGGCGGCCGGGACCAGCAGCGCGGCCACAGCGCTGGGGAAACCGCACAGCCGCAGCGTGCGCGGGTCACCCTCGCCGGCGGCGTAGGCGGCGAGGTCGGCCTGGGCCTCCTCCCAGCGCGCCTCGAGTTCGTCGGCGTGCGCCAGCAGCGCGCACGCCGCGGTGGTGAGCCGGACGCCGCGGCCTTCCTGGCGGAGCAACGGCATGCCCAGGCCGCGGGACAGCTCACGGATCTGCAGGGAGGCCGCCGATGGCGTGAGGTGCATGGCCTGGGCGGCGGCGGTGACGGTGCCGTAGTGGGCCACCATCCGCAGCACCTGCAGGCGGCGGAGGTCGATCATGCAGTCATTCTGCACGGTGATGTGCAGAAAGGTGAACTGGACATCAACGTTCGGGTCGCTAAGGCTGTGCTCGTGGACTTCATCAACGGACGTTCGACCTGCACCGGCCCGACCGCCGCCGGCTCAATCACCGGGGTGACGGCGCTGAACACCTGCCCGGACTGCTCCAGCCCGGACGCCCAGCAACTGCTGTCACGCCATCGGACGGCGGACGGGCTGCTGACCTACACCCGCTGCCACTGCGGCGCGCTGCACGTCTGGCTGTGGCCGCACGACCCCGCCGCTATCCGGCACCTGGCCCGCGGCCGGCCGGACCTACCCGGCTGACGCGGACCCCGACGTGTACCGGGCGCGGATCTTCTGCTGGATACTCGAAGACGCCCGGACGGTACGCGAGTTGCAGACGAGGAGCCGTGATCATGGCGGATGACCCGTATACCCCGCGCCCACAGGACCGGTTCTCCTTCGGGATCTGGACCGTGGGCTGGCAGGGAGTTGACGTGTTCGGCACCGCGATCCGGCCTGCGATGGCCGCCGACCGGGCGGTCCGCAAGCTCGCCGAGCTTGGCGCCTACGGCGTGAACTTCCACGACAACGACGTATTCAGATTCGAGGCGCCGCACGGCGAGCGCGAGCAGAAGATCGCGGCGTTCCGCAAGGCGCTGGACGAGACCGGACTGGTCGTCACCACCGCCACCACGAACCTGTTCGGCCACCCGATGTTCAAGGACGGCGCGTTCACCGCCAACGAGCGGGACGTGCGCCGGTTCGCGATCGCGAAGGTGATGCGGAACCTGGACCTGGCCGCCGAGCTGGGCGCGCGGACCTACGTCTGCTGGGGCGGACGGGAAGGCGCCGAGTCGGGCGCAGCCAAGGACATCCGGGCGGCCCTGGACCGCTACAAGGAAGCCTTCGACATCCTCGGCCAGTATGTGCTGGACCAGGGTTACCAGATCCGTTTCGCGATCGAGCCGAAGCCGAACGAGCCGCGCGGCGACATCCTGCTGCCCACCGCGGGCCACGCACTGGCGTTCATCAACGAGCTGGAGCACCACGAGCTGGTCGGGCTGAACCCGGAGGTCGGGCACGAGGAGATGGCCGGGCTGAACTACGCCCACGGCATCACCCAGGCGCTGTGGCACGGCAAGCTGTTCCACATCGACCTGAACGGGCAGAACGGTCCCCGGTTCGACCAGGATCTCCGGTTCGGCGCCGGGAACGCGCGCGGAGCGTTCTGGGCGGTTGACGCGCTGGTGTCCGGCGGCTACGAGGGGCCGGTGCACTTCGACTACAAGCCGCCCCGAACCGAGGACGACCAGGGTGTCTGGGACTCGGCGGCCGCGTGCATGCGCAACTACCTGATCCTGCGCGACAAGGTGCGGAAGTTCCGGGCGGACCCGGAGGTCCGTGCGGCGCTGGAGGCATCGCGGGTCGGTGAGCTGTCGCAGCCCACGCTGGGCGCGGGGGAGAGCTGGCGGGATCTCCGGGACATCACCGCCGACGTCGATGCGCTGGCGGAACGCGGGATGGCCTACGAGAAGCTCGACCAGCTCGCCCTCGAGCACCTGTACGGCGTGCGGTAACCGCCGGGCCGGGTGCTCATGCTGCTGACGGCGGGATGTTCCAGCCCTGGATCACCGGCTCGTCGTGCTCGGTGCCGAGCAGGCTGAGCGTCCCGGTATCCAGCCGGAAAAACCGCCCGGCGGCGGGCTCCAGGCCGAGGTACCGGGCGGTGAGCACCCGCAGCACATGGCCGTGCGCCACCAGCGCCACGTCCCCGTCGGCGAGCAGCGGCCGGACGCGGCGGAGCACCGCGTCGGTGCGGGCACCGACCTGCTCGACCGTCTCACCGGGATGCTGCGCGTCCCCCGGTGTCACGCCATCGCGCCAGAGGTACCACCCGGGACGTTCCTTCCGGATCTGCGCCGTGGTCCGGCCTTCGTAGCCGCCGTAATCCCACTCCCACAGGTCGGGGTCCTGCTTGGTGTGCTCCAGGCCGGCGAGCTCGGCGGTCCGCTCCGCGCGCGCCGCCGGGCTGGTGAACGTGGCGGCGATGTGCCGCCGGGCGAGCGCCGGGCGCAGCTGCGCCGCCGCGGCCTCGCCGTGGGCGGTCAGCGGGACATCGGTCCGCCCGGTGTGGCGGCCGGCCACGCTCCATTCCGTCTCGCCGTGCCGGACCAAGATCAGTTCTCCCATGCCGTCCATCATGCCCGGCATCGCCGGCCGCATGTTCGGGGCGCCCCGGGGCCCGTTACCCCGAGCCGCTGACGACGACGAGCTGCCAGGAGCAGCCCTCGGTGACGACCTGGAAGTAGTGGGTGCCGCCGTCGCCGTAGGCCGTGGTCGCCACCGGGCCGCGCCCGGACCCCAGTTCGTTGACGTTGATGCCGTTGAGATCGGGCGTTCCGTCGGTGTTGTATTCGCTGACGGTGAAGTTGGCCGGCGGGTTCGGGCATCCCCAGTAAGCCCAGGACAGGTGCCAGGTATCCGGGGCGGTGAACGAGCTGGTGTTCTGGTCGCCGGTCCCGCTGAAGTTGAAGAGGATCTGCGGGCTTCCGCCGTCCGAGCTGCTGGCCGGCGCGGAGTTCTCCGGGGCCGGACTCGGCGGCGGCGGGGCGGTCGTGGTGACGGTCGTGGTCGGAGCGGGCTGGGTGACCGCTCCCGTGGGAGTGCCCGCGGCGCCGGTGATGGTGACCGTGGGTGCGGAGCGCGGCCCTGCCGACGTGGCGCACCCGGTCACCAGCGCGGCAACGGCCGCCGCGGCCGCCACGCCCGTCGTGGTGACGATCTTCCGCCGCCGTATCCGTCTCCTGCGCGGCGACTGCTGCACCGGCTCACGGGCGTAGGAATCCATGTCGTCCCCCCGGTCCCAGTTGGCCGGGCGATCCGCGTCAGGCCGCCGCGCCGGGGGCCGCACGCCTGACCGTTGCCGCAACGTCGCCCGAGGCGGCAACCGTAACGCCCGCGGAGAAGCGGAGTGAACAGGCCAAAGGTCCCCGGCCCCCGGCCGCGGGCGTGGCTGGGCACAATGAGGCGATGCGGGTTGTAGCGCTGGCCGATACTCATGCGCCGCGGCGGTGGCGCGGCTGCCCGCCGCGGGTGGCGGAGCAGTTGCGCGCAGCGGACCTGATCGTGCACGCCGGCGACGTGTGCACCGCCGCCGTGCTGGACGAACTGGCCGGGTACGCCCCGGTCGTGGCCGTCCAGGGGAACAACGACGGCCCGGACGTGGCCGAGTGGGGGGCGCCGGAGACCCTCGAGCTGGACCTCGACGGCCTGCCGGTGGCGGTGATCCACGACGCGGGACCGGCGCACGGCCGCAACGCCAGGATGCGGCGCCGGTTCCCGGCCGCGGACCTGGTCGTCTACGGGCACTCGCACATCCCGTTGGACGAGACCGCGGCCGGGATCCGCATCTTCAACCCGGGCTCACCGACCGACCGGCGACGGCAGCCGCACGGCACGATCGGCGTGCTGGACATCTCCGGCGGCCGCGTCGCCGGCGCGCGGATCATCCCCGTCACCTGACCGGACGGCCCGGCGGCGTCCGATGGCGATGGCGGCGGCCGCGCCGAGCAGCGACAGGCCCGCCGACACCGCCAGCGCCGGGCGGTACCCGGAGACCAGGCTGGCCGGGGTGCCCAGGTGCCCGTACGAGCTGAACACCGCGGTCGCGGCGGCGACCCCGAACGCGCCGCCGAACCGCTGCAGGGTGTTGTTCACCCCGGACGCCCTGCCGGTGTCGGCGCGCGGCACCGCGCCCAGCGCCGTGGCGGGTGAGGTCGGCAGCGCCATCGAGATGCCCACGCCCGCGATGATCAGCGGTGCGATGAACCCGGTGTAGTCGCTGCCCGTCGAGGCGATGGCCGCCACCCAGGCGAGCCCGGCGGCCTGCATTGCCAGCCCGGTCACCATCAGAACCCGGCCGCCGATCCGGTCCGCCAGCGCCCCCGCGGCCGGCGCGACGAGCATCGGGGTGGCCGTCCACGGCAGCAACCGCAGCCCGGTGCCCAGCGGCGAGTAGCCCAGCCCGAGCTGGAAGTACTGGACGGTGAGGAACGCGGCCGAGAAGATGGCGCCCGACATCAGGAACTGGGCGATGTTGGCCGCGGAGAACGCACGGATGCGGAACAGCCGCATCGGCAGCATCGGGTCGGCGGCCCGGCGCTCCCGGACCACGAACCCGGCCAGCAGCGCGGCGCCGGCCGCCAGGGCGGTGATGACCTTCGGGTCGGACCAGCCGGACCCGCCGGCCCGCACCAGCCCCCAGGCGATCGCCAGCGCGCCGCCGGCGATCAGGGGCACCGCGGGCAGGTCGAGCCGGGAGGCGGGTCCACGGCTTTCGGGCAGGAACCGGGCGGACAGCGCGGCCGCGGCCACGCCGATCGGCACGTTGACCCAGAAGATCCAGTGCCAGCTCAGGCCCTGCACCACGGCACCGCCGATGAGCGGACCGCCGGCAATGGCCAGCCCGCCGATCCCGCCCCAGATGCCGACCACGGCGCCGCGCCGCGCGGCCGGGAACGCGCCGGTGAGGATCGTCAGGCTCAGCGGGGTGACCGCCGCGGACCCCAGGCCCTGCACCGCCCGCGCCGCGATCAGCGTCCCGGCGCTCGGCGCGAGCGCGCACGCCGCGGACGCCACCGTGAACAGCAGCAGGCCCGCGACATAGATGCGGCGGCGGCCCAGCCGGTCGCCGAGGGCGGCGGCGGTGATGATCCCGGCGGCGAATGTCAGCGCATAGGAATTCACCGTCCATTCCAGGGTGGTGATGCTGCCGCCGATGCTGTGGTGGATGGCGGGCAGTGCCGTGGTCACCACCAGCTGGTCCAGTGCCACCATGAAGAACGCGACCGAGGTCAGCACCACGACGAGGGGGAGCGATGTGCGGCTGGTTCCGCCCCGCCCCCCGGCTGAGGTGACGTCGGTGAGCTGCATGGCCCTCACCTTCCGGGACCGCCCAGCGACGCCATCGCGGCGCCTGCCGACTGGCCGGCTCACCTTCCCTACGGGCGGCCGGCGCCGGAATCGACAATCAGATCCACAATCTTTAAGAACTGGCCGGTGCGCCTTACCGGCGGGTTGCGTCCCGTCTGCGGCGCAGTTCGTCGCGGATCGCCTCGTTGCCGGCGGCGCCGGCGGCGCGGTCCCAGGCAGCGGCCGCCTCGTCCGGTTCGCCGGCGCGTTCCAGCAGGTCCCCGTGCGCGGCGTGCAGCGGGGCATACTGCGCGAGCGTGCCCGAGGTGAGGATCGGCTCCAGGATCGCCAGCCCGGCCAGCGGCCCGTCGGCCATGCCCACCGCCACCGCCCGGTTGATCTCCACCACCGGGGACGGGTCCAGCCGTGCGAGCTCGCCGTACAGGGCGGCGATCTGCGGCCAGTCGGTATCGCGGAAGCTTGCGGCCTGGCAGTGCACCGCGGTGATCGCGGCCTGGAGCTGGTAGGGACCGGGCTCGCGGCGCTCCATCGCCCCATCCAGGACGCGGATCCCTTCGCCGACCAGCGCGCGATCCCACAACGCCCGGTCCTGGCCGGCCAGCGGCACCGGACGGCCCCGTGAATCCTGGCGCGCCGCCGCCCGGCCGTGGTGCAGCAGCATCAGCGCCAGCAGCCCGGCGGTCTCGGTGTCGGCGGGCAGCAGGCGGTGCAGCAGGCGGCCGAGCCAGATCGCCTCCTCGCACAGTTCGGCGCGGACGAGCTGGTCACCACCGGTCGCCGCATACCCCTCGTTGAACACGAGGTAGACGACCGCGCGGACCCCGCCGAGCCGTTCGGAAAGGAATCCGGCCGCGGGAACCTCGAAGCGGATCCCGGACTCGCGGATCTTCCGCTTCGCCCGGACCAGCCGCTGCGCCAGGGTCGGCTCCGGGAGCAGGAACGCGGCGGCGATCTGCCGGGTGGTGAGGCCGGCCACGTAACGCAGCGTCATCGCGACGCGGACCTCGAGGGCGAGCGCCGGATGGCAGCAGGCGAACACCATGCCGAGCCGGTCGTCGGTGAGCCCGGCCGCGCTCATCGCGTCGTCGCCGGGTTCGTCCGCAGCGCCGTTGTGCTGGATATTGCCGAGCACCTGCGGGTCGAGGGCGACGGCGCGGTCCCGGCGCAACTGGTCGACCGCCTTGCGCCACGCGGTCACCGTCAGCCAGCCGCCGGGGTTGGGCGGGACGCCGTCTCGCGCCCAGGCGCGTGCCGCGGCGGCGAACGCCTCGGCGGCCGCGTCCTCGGCGGCTTGCAGGTCACCCAGCCGCCGGGCGAGGGTGGCGACCACCGCCGTCCATTCCTCCCGGAACGCCCGTTCCAGGCTGGCCGTGCTCACCGGCGTCCGGTCCTCAGCCCAGCACCGCCTGCCACGGTCGGCCGGTCTGCACCGCCCGGACCTCCACGGTGCCCCAGCATGCGGTCGGCATCCGCGCGGCCCACTCCAGCGCGGCGTCGAGATCGGGCACATCGATCAGGAAGAAGCCGAGCAGGTGCTCCTTGGTCTCCATGAACGGCCCGTCGGTCAGCAGCCGGTCTTCGCCGCGCACCCGGACGCTGGTCGCGGTGTCGCTATGGCTGAGCTGCTCGGCGGCTACCAGCACGCCCGCGTCCCGGACGGCGCGGACGTAGTCGATGACGTCCTTGCTCGTCTGCTCGGACGGCTGCGCGTACTCACCAGCGCTCGCCGGCGAGAAGATCAGCAGTGCGTACTTCATCCAGGCCTCCCCCCGAAACCGGGCAGGCAGTTGCCTGCCTCACCATCTCTACGGCCAACAGCAGCCCATATCGACAGCTCCTGCCGATCATTCTCCCGCAGCGGCGGGCCGCCCCTGCGCGCGCTAGTGGCGGTGCCAGTTCTCGCCGGCGGACGTGCCGCAGTCGTAGATGACCAGGCGGGTGCCGTTGGCGGGGTTGTCGGACGGGTCAGCCAGGCAGCGGCCGGACGCAGGGTTCAGCATGGTTCCGTCCGCCTGGGGGCGCCACTGCTGGTTGGGTGCCTGGACGTTGCAGGAGTACAGGTCGATCGGGGTGCCGTTGCCGGTGCCGGCCTGATAGATGTCCAGGCATTTGCCGAGCATCTGCAGTTCGCCGTTGGTGGCCACGGTGACCGCCTCGTTGCCGCCGCCGTTGCAGCCCCACACGTCGATCGGGTTGCCGTTCGCGGTGCTCCAGGCATTGTCATCGATGCACAGCGGCGCGATCTGCGACACCATCGGCCCGGCCGGGGCGGCCCACCGCTCGTTCGCGCTGCCGACGCAGTCCCAGATGTCGAGCTTGGTGCCGTTGGCGGTCGCCCAGCCCGGGTCGTCCAGGCACCGCCCGGACTGCGGGTTGACCAGCTCACCCCAGGACCCGATCCGCCACTGCTGCGCGGCGGAGCCGTCGCAGCCCGCCAGGTCAACCGCGGTGCCGTTGCCGGTGCCGCCGCCGGAGACGTCCATGCACGCGCCGAGGACGCGCAGGGTGCCGTCCTGGACAATGGTCCACTTCTCGTTGCTCTGGCTCACGCAGTTCCAGATGTCGAGCCGGGTGCCGGCGGCGGTGCTGTAGCCGGGGTCGTCGACGCACTTGCCGCCGTTGGCCAGGACGAGATGACCCGACGGGCCGCTGCCGGACGCCGCGTTCACCTGCCAGGGGAAGGATGTCGAGTTGCTGCCGTTGCTGTCGCTGGCGGTAACCGTGGCCGTGTAGCTGCCTTGTGTGGTGAGCCAGCCGGAGATCCGGCCGGTGGAAGAGTTGATCGACAGCCCGGGCGGCAGCCCGGTCGTGGAGTACGCCGGCGTGCCGCCGTCGGCGTCGGCCGCAGTGACGGTCTTCCAGACCGGGTCGCCGACGGTGCCGGACTGGCTGCCGGGGTTGCTGATCGTGATGGGCTGGCTCGTCATCGTGTTGAGCGCGGCTGCGTCACCGTTGAAGTAGTCCAAGTCGGTGTTGCCATTAATGCCATTGACGGTGCCGGTGCTGGTGTACTGCCAGAACTTCCATGACGTCCAGCCGCCGGTCAGCTGCGGGCTGCCGCTGTTGCTGTAATCCGCTATCCACAGCGGGTCGGAGGAGAACTGGGTGGTGTCGCCGGTGCACTCGCTCCACCAGGCCCCGACCGTGTAGATGATCGGGGTTTCGCCCGTCTGGTTCTGTATTTCGGTGATGAAATCCTGGATCCAGGTGATCATCTGATTTTGGTTCAGGCCGTAGCAGTCGTTGCCATTCTTTTCCTGCGATATATACGGGTTGTATTCGATGTCGAGGGTCAGCGGAAGGGTCTTGCCGTCCGGGGTGTAGCCGGCGTTCTGGATCAGGTAGTCGGCCTGCTGGGCGGCGGTCCCGTTGGGGGACGTGGGGTCGTTGTACGGGTTGGCGAACGCGTATGCCGCGGCATCCAGCCCGGCGGCCTTGGCGTCTTGGAAGTCGCTGGCGTAATACGTGTTCGTGTAATACGTAGCCTCGGTGGCCTTGATGAACGCGAACGCATATCCGTCCCCGGCCACCTGGGGCCAGTTAATGGGGGAGGAGCCGGCTTGCGGGCAATTCGGAGCCGGATTGTGCTGGTAGCACGAAACGTCGACGCCCTGCAGGGGAGCGGCTGAGGTCGCGACGCTCGGATGCACCGGCGTCGTCTGCTTTCCGCCGGCGAGTTCTTGCAGGACGCGCTTCGAGTGCGGTAGCGCGACGTCGGAGCGCGGCTTGTCGCCGCCCGGTGGCTGGCTGGTCGGCAGGGGTGACGGAGACGCCGTCGCCTTGGCGGACTGCTGTGCCGCGGCGGGGTCCGCGGTGGGGGCCGTGGTGGCCGCTGCGGTGGCGGCAAGATGCGATCCGCCGCGCGTCGTCAGGGCGGCTGCCGCGAACGCGGCGACCAGGGCGGCAACCAGGGCAACCGAGAACCACCGGCCGCGGAAACGGGTGGAGCTGAACAAACCGGACATCCTGCGCCCACGCCTACGCGCACCCATGGCGACCTCACGGTGAACCAGAAGTTAACGACCGGACCGCGGGGACGTCCGCCACCGTCATCAAACCGTCGAAAGGATCGCTGACGCCCAGCGGGAGAATCCTGGCGCAAACGGGACAGACCCGTCAAGAGGGATCTAAAGAACTCGACCGTCGGTAACGGGACGGAGGCTGCCGAAATACCCCGCTAAACGGGAGATGGCGGCTATCCGGCGAATTACGCCGGGGCGGATTAGGCGGGCGCGAATCGCAAGCGCAGGCCGAGGCGGCGCAGCACCGACCAGAACCAGACCGCCGACACGCAAATGCCTGCCCCGACCACCGCGAAGGTGACGACCGAGGACAGGAAGATGAACACCGTGATCGGCTCGCTCGCCACCCATACCGCCATCACGCTGCTGAGCGCGAGGAAGATCGCCGACCAGAGCCAGGTGGCGCGCTGGAAGAAGCGTTGCAGCCCGGGGTAGTGGGCTGAGGGATGGAGCAGGCCCACCACCTCGGTGGCGAGCTGGGCGACCAGCGGTTGCTTGGTCCGGGCCGACCGGGCGAACGCCACCGACAGGCCGAACTTGGCAATCGGGAACTGCAGCAGGTAGACCCAGGTCGCGCCGGTCGCGAGCACCAGTCCGGTCTGCACGGTCAGCATGATGGCCGAGATGGTCAGCAGCCCGGGAACCGACCCGGTGAAGGTCTTGCGGGCGACCGTGGTCAGCCACACCGCTGCGAGCCCCGCGATCAGGCCCGCGGTCTGGCCCGCGGCCCAGTTCGCGGTCAGGTACGCGGCGAACGGCAGGCCGATGGATTCGCCGAGGCTCCAGGCGGCGGTGCGCAGCAGCCGCCACGGCCGTGGCAGCTCGAGGTGGCTCGGTAGTTCGAGGTGCTGCGCTACGACGGCGAACGGCCGCGAGGTCTCAACCCGCTCGGCGATGGCGGTCAGCGACCACGGGGCGTCCGAGCGCGTCCTGCCGTGATCCGGGTCCGCGGCTCCAGCGTCTGCCCGGTGAGGCTGCCCAGCCATCGCGTCCTCCGCAGAGGCCGCGAGCTCCGCGGGAGCTTGTCCTGGGGGCGTGTCGTCCTCCTCGCTGGCCAGGGTGGCGACCTGCCCGGAAACCCGGGGTGGACCAGCCATGGCGTCAGGGTGTTCGGGCATGGCGGAGAGCTTATGACACCTTCCCTGAAGGAATCTGGACATTCAGCCGAGTTCCCGCTCTGTTTTGCTGGGGCCTAAGTCGCGACGGTCGGTCATCAGCATAAACGGCTGAGTGACCAGTCAGGTTTCCGCGAGAACCGTTTCGTGTCCTCATTGCTGGCAGTTACCCACCAGACGCGATTCAAATCACGCCCGGCCACCCGGCCACGACCGGCCAGCGGGGCCGCCCGGGCTGGCGGGGCCCCCGGGGGCAGCCGGGCCGGTGGGCGCGGGACGGAGCAGGTGCTCGCGGGTGAACCGTTCCGCCGCTGCCTCCACCAGCGGGCCGGCCTCGGCGATGCAGCGGCGGGGGTCGGGCTCCAGGTCGGCCAGCGCGTACGCGGCGGAGATGTGCGCGGACCGCAGCTGGCTGGCGGTCAGGGAACGGATCCCGGACACCGCGATGACCGGGACGCCGGCCGCGGCCGCCGTGCGCGCCACCCCGGCGGGTGCCTTGCCGTGCAGCGTCTGTGCGTCCAGCGAGCCCTCGCCGGTGACCACCAGGCGTGCCCCGTCCAGGCGGCGGGTGAAGCCGGTGAGGTCGAGGACCAGGTCGATGCCCGGCCGGATCGCCGCGCGGCCGAACGCGAGCGCGGCGAACCCGAGCCCGCCGGCCGCCCCAGCCCCGGGAGCGTCCCGGAGCCGCTGCGCGGTGGCCTGCTCGGCAACATCCGCCCAGCGCGACAGCCCCCGCTCGAGCACCGCGACGTCGGCGGCGCTGGCTCCCTTCTGCGGGGCGTAGACGGAGGCGGCGCCATCCGGGCCGAGCAGCGGGTTGTCCACGTCGCTGGCGACCAGCAACTCGATTCCCCGAAGCAACTCCAGCGGCCTCCCGGACGGCTCCCGGCCGGGCGCCCCGTCCGGCAGCCGGAGCGTATGCAGGTGGCGCAGCGCCGCACCGCCGGGGCCGAGGTCGTTCCCGGCCGCGTCGAGCAGCCGGGCGCCGAGCGCCTGCACCATTCCCGCCCCGCCGTCGGTGGTGGCGACGCCGCCGATGCCGAGCACGATCCGGCGCGCGCCCATTCCCACCGCGGCGGCGATCAGGTCGCCGACCCCGGCGCTGGTCGCGGTCAGCGGCAGCGGCCGACCCTCCGGCAGGCGGCGCAGGCCGCAGGCCTCCGCCGCCTCGATCACCGCCACGGCGTCCCGGAACGCGAACGCCGCGGCAACGGGCCGCGCGTCCGGCCCGCGGACCGTGGCCACCGCCGGGCGGTAGCCCGCCGCCACCGCCGCCTCGACGGTGCCGTCACCGCCGTCCGCCACCGGCAGCGACACCACCGGCGCGCCTGGCCAGGCGCGCCGGATCCCGGTCGCCAGGTGCGCGGCTACCTCGGAGGCCGTGAGGGAACCCTTGAACTTGTCCGGTGCCAGCAGGATGTGCCCGGAATCCGGCTTGCCCGCGCTGGCAGGCGGCTGGACCGTCACGTCCCGCCCGGGCCGCCCGGACCGTCACGCCCGGACAGCGTCTCGGCGACCTTGAGCAGCGCCGAATGGTCGAGCGACCCCCAGCCGAGCGCCCGCGCGGCCGCGATGAGCTGCGCGACGGCCCCGGTGAGCGGCACCGAGACGTCCGCGCTGCGCGCCGCGGCGAGGGCGATGCCCATGTCCTTGTGGTGCAGATCGATGCGGAACCCCGGCCGGAACTCCCGGGCGAGCATCGACTGCCGTTTCAGGTCGAGGATCCGGCTGCCTGCCAGCCCGCCGGCCAGCACGTCCAGGCCCGCCTCCGCGTCCACCCCGGACGCCTCCATCAGCACGATGGACTCGGCGACCAGCGCGTAGGTGCCGCCCACCACAAGCTGGTTGGCAGCCTTGACCACCTGGCCGGCGCCGTGCGGCCCGACCAGCCGGCAGGTGGCGCCGACCGCGTCGAAGACCGGCCTGGCCGCCTCGAAGGCGTCCGCCTCCCCGCCGACCATGATCGACAGCTTCCCCTCGACCGCGCCGGTCTCGCCGCCGCTGACCGGGGCGTCCAGCACGGACACGCCGATCTCGGCGCCGGCCGCGGCGATCTCCCGCGAGGTTTCCGGCCGGATCGTGGAGAAGTCGATGAGCATCGGGCCGGGCGAGCGCGAGTCTCCGGCCCCGGCGGAACCCTGGCCGCCCCGCTGCTGGCGGGACCGGATCGTCTCGAACACCCCGCCCTCGCCCAGGACCGCCTCCGCGACCTGCGGCGAGTCCGGCAGCATCGTGACCACGACGTCCGCATCCGCGGCGGCGTCGGCTTCGGAGCCCACCGCTTTCCCGCCCGCCGCCGCCAGCTTGTCCAGGTTGCTCCGGTGGTGATCGTAACCGGTCACCGGGAAACCGGCCTTGATCAAGTTCGCGGCCATCGGGCTGCCCATGATGCCGAGGCCGATGAAGCCGATCGCGGGTTGGGTGCCGGACATCGGGAGGTCGCCCCTTCCTGGTCGATTAGCTGAGCCAGCCGAAGCTGCCCGCGCTGCTGCGCGGGTCGGCCGGCTTGTACTCCAGGCCGACATACCCCGGATAGCCCTGCGCCGCGAGCTGGCGCAGCAGTGCCTCATAGCCGATTGTGCCGGTACCGGGGGCGCCGCGGCCGGGCACGTCGGCGATCTGCACGTGCCCGATCCATTGCTGGTAGCCGCTGAGCACCCCGGCCAGGTCCTCGCCCATCCGGGCGAGGTGATAGAGGTCGGCCAGGAACCCGGCGGCTGCCCGCTGTGCGTCACCGGCTGCGGCGCTCACCAGTTCGGCCACGCCGACCGCGCCGGCGGCGGAGACCAGCGGGTAGGCGGGGCTCTCGTACGAGTTCAGCGCCTCGATCAGCACTGTGGCGCCGATCTCCGCCGCGGCCTCCGCCGCGAGCCTCAAGTTGATGGCGGCCAGCTCCTCCTGGCGCTCCGGCGCCACGCCCTCGACCCGGTTGCCGTAGAGCGCGTTCAGCCGGGTACAGCCGGTGCGCTTCGCGATGCCGGTGCACACCGGGATGTTGGCGCGGAAGTCGCGGGAGCGCTCCGGCTGGGACAGCCAGCCGCGCTCGCCGGCCGCCATGTCCCCGGCCGCGAAGTTCAGCGAGACGAGGGAAACCCCGGCGTCGGCCAGCGCGGTGATGAAGGCGTCCACCTCGTGGTCCCCGGGCTCCGGTTCGGCGAACGGCCACCAGAACTCCACCGCGTCGAAGCCCGCCGCCTTCGCCGCGGCGGGCCGTTCCAGCAGCGGAAGCTCGGTGAAGAGGATCGAGCAGTTGACGTCGAGCAACAGCCCGCTGGTATCCACGCCGTGACCACCTCCGCGGCGACGCTGTGTCCATGATCGTTGGAGTCCCGTGTGCACTATCGTGCACACAGGCGGCAACGATCAAGAAGGTGCCCCGGCGTGCCGGGTCAGGGGGTGCCGGTGAGCGTGGTCCGCGGATGGACCGGGAGCAGCAGCGGCGCCCGGGGGGCCTGGCTGAAGTCGAAGTCGCTGGCGAGGTTGCCGAGGATCTTCTGGTCCTCCCGGACGTCGGGGCGGGGGTCCGGGCGCCCGTCGGAGGCGGGGTCGATGCGCTGGCCGCCCAGGAAGTCGTCTTCGATGAACTTGTCGTAGGCGTCGAAGCTGAGGGTCTGGTGGTCGATGTAGCCGGCCCTGGCGTACGGGCTGATGACGATGCCGGGCACCCGCAGCCCGTAGCCGTTCTGGTCGACCGAGGGCGGCACGACGTGATCATAGAATCCGCCCCAGTCATCCCAGGCCAGGAAGATCGCGGTGGAATTCCAGTCCGGGCTTCTCATCACCGCGTTGATCAGGCTGGTCACGTAGCTCTGCCCATAGCTCACCGGAGCCGGCGGATGCTCGCTGACGGTGCCTGACGGCACCACCCACGACACCGCGGGCAGGTTTCCCGCCTTCGCGGCGGCGTAGAAGCGGTTCACGTCCTGGATGTTGCCGAGTTGGTGATCGGCCTTGACCGTGTCGAACCAGGGCAGCGGATTCCAGATGCCAGGGGTGTTGGAGTTCTGCTTGACCGGGGCGCACGTCTCCGCGGCGTCGTTCTCGCAGTCCGGCTCCGTCCCGGTGACCACGTAGTAGCCCCAGCTGACGCGTGACTTGTCCAGCAGGTAGGTCAGGTCCGTCCAGGCGTAGATCGGCTGGCCGGTAAGGCTGTTGCTTCTCCCGGCCTTGCCCCCGTAGTAGGCAGGGGAGGCCGCAGGGCGCTCAACCGGCCGCGTCTGCAGCGCGTTGACGCAGGTCGACGGGTTGCCGTGCTGGGTGCAGTACGCGGACCACTCCGACACCAGGAACAGGTGGGATGGCAGGCTCCAGGAGGCGTTCGGCTCGAACATGTGGTCCTGCAGGACGAAATCGCGCGCATACGTCCAGTAGTTCGGGATGTCGCTGGCGGTGTGGTAGCCCATCACATCCGGCTTGGCCGAATTGGTGCATGCCGGGTCGGTTGGGATCAGGCACCCTTTCCGGCCCGACTCCGCCTGGCCGATGAACCCGTCCATCTTCCCGCCGTTGATGTCGGCCGTCGCGTTCTTGGCCGAGTGCGGGCCGCCGCCGTTGACGTCGGCATGGTCAGGGTAGGGGGCGACGCACGCGCCGGTGGCGGGGTCGGTTACGCACACCGTCGGCTTGCCGACCTTCGCCGGGATGCCGTCGGCACCCGGGAAGGTGCCGAAGTAGGAGTCAAATGACCGGTTCTCCTGCTGGATCACGATCACGTGCTTGATCTTGTGGATCCCGGCGGCCACCAGATAGCAGCCGGCCGGGCCGCCCGACACCTGCCCGGTTCCGCACCGGCGCGGTGCGGACGCCACCGGCGAGGGCGCCGGCGAGGGTGCCGATCCGCCGGTGCAGGCGGTGGAGACGAGCGCGGCGGCGGTGAGGATGAGGCCGATGCGGACCAGCGGCGGCCCGGCGGCCGCGCGATGCATCTCGGGCACACCGGTAGCTTGCCACCGCAGGAGCCCTGGGTGGGGGACTCCTCACGCTCCGCCACGCCGGCAATCCAGATTCATCACGGCGCGGCGAGGCGGGCTCAGTGGCGTCAGTGGCGTCAGTGGCGTCAGTGCCGTCGGTGCCGCTCAGATCGGTGCCGCTCAGATCGGTGCCGCTCAGATCGGGGCCGGGACGTCGGCGCCACGGGCCAGTGCGGGACCGGTCGCGGGCCAGATGGTGATCGCCTCCGGCGGGAAGACCAGGGCGCAGGCCGCGCCGGGGGAGGGGGCGCCGTCGGCCGGCAGCAGCGCGGTCACCTGGTAGCCGTTGCCGAGGGTGACCACCAGTTCGGTGACCGCGCCGAGGTGGATCACGTCGGTGACCGTGGCGGGATGACCACCGGCGGCAGTTGCGCTCCCGTCCCCGCCGTCCGCAGGCGCGGCAGCGTCGTCCCCGGCCCCCCGGCCGGCGGCGGGGGAGCGGGTCAGGCGGATGGCCTCGGGACGGATGCACCAGGTCACTTCCGTACCGGGTGCCAGGTCCAGCGGCGGCACGTCGATCATGGTCCCGTCCGCGTCCAGGCTGGTGCGGGTGGCCACCCGTGCCGGGTGCAGGTTGCGGATTCCGAGCAGCCGGGCCGCTTCCGGGCTGCCCGGATGGGTGAATACCGAACGCTGCGGCCCGGCCTGCAGCAGGCGGCCCTCGGCGAGGATCAGCACCTCGTCGGCCAGCAGCGCCGCCTCGTCCGGGTCGTGGGTGACGAGCACCGTGGGCACCGCCGTCTCCCGCTGCAGCCGCCGTAGCTCGCGCCGCAGTTCGTCCCGCACCGGCGCATCCAGGCCGGTGAACGGCTCGTCCAGCAGCAGCAGCCGCGGCTCGCAGGCCAGCGCGCGGGCCAGGGCGACCCGGCGGCGCTGCCCGCCGGAAAGCTCACCCGGCAGCCGGTCCTCCAGGCCATCCAGATGCAGCCGGTCCAGCCAGTGCGCCGCTAGGGCCGGATCGCTGCCGGTGCCGAACGTCGCCTGCCGCCAGACCGGCAGGTGCGGGATCAGGCTCGCGTCCTGTGGCAGGTAGCCCACGCCGCGCCGTTCTGCCGGAAGAACGGTGAGATCGCCATCCGTGCCGCCGCCGTCGCCGCCGGCGCCCAGCCGGACGTATCCGCTGGCGGGCTGGACTAGGCCGGCCAGCAGCCGCAGCGTGAGCGTCTTCCCCGAGCCCGATGGGCCGAGGATCGCGAGGTGCGCACCACGGGCCGCGTGCGCCAGCTGGAGATGGAAGCTGCCGAGCCGGGAGTCGACGTCGAACGCGAGGCGCGGGCTGGGGCGGCTCACCGGCTGCCGGGGCGGCGGCAATTCGGGTGCATAACGGCGGGGGCGGCGCAGCCGAGGCACGTAGTACGCGAGCGCCAGCACCACGAACGCCGCGGCCAGGCTGGCCGCGACCGGGAAAAACGTGCCCGTCAGCCCGGTGCCGCTGAACTGCACGTAGGTGAAGACCGGCAGCGAATACGGGTGATAGGCCAGCACGACCGTGGCGCCGAACTCGCCGAACGCCCGCAGCCAGGACAGCAGCAGCCCGGCACCGATACCCCCGGCGGCGCCCGGAAGCGCCACCCGCCGGAACCGGGACCAGCGCCCGTGCCCGAGGGTCGCGGCGACGTCGGCCAGCGCCGGATCGATGGCGGCGAACGCGGACCGCGCGGCGATGATCAGGAACGGCGCGGACACGAACACCTGGGCGAGCACGATCCCGGCCAGGTCGTCGGTGAGCCGCCCGCCGGTCAGCTGGCCGAGCGTGGAGTACGGGCCGACGAGGTAGATCAGCAGGATGCCGCTCATCAGCGGCGGCAGTGCGATCGGGAGCTGGACCGCGATCCCCAGCACCCCCGCCGCGCGGCCGCGCGGGCGGGCCAGCAGGTAGGCGAGGGGGACGCCGAGCACCGCGATGATCACGGTGGAGACGCTGGCGGTCTCGACCGAGACCAGCAGCGCTGACCAGGCACCCGGCGCCGAAAGCTGGCTGTGCGGCGTCCCGGCCAGCCGCGCGGCGAACGCCCCGATCGGAAAGAGCAGGTAGATGACCAGCAGTGCTGCCAGCCACGGCAGCGGCGTCCGCAGCACACCCCCAGTGAGCGTG
This sequence comes from Streptosporangiaceae bacterium, assembly GCA_051986485.1. Lineage (GTDB taxonomy): Bacteria > Actinomycetota > Actinomycetes > Streptosporangiales > Streptosporangiaceae > JBPYFL01. Next base: position 98,036 of record JBPYFL010000007.1, read on the forward strand.
CCCCCAGAGCGCCCGGGGGTGCCCCAGAGGTAAGCGGGAGGACGCGGCATCGGCTATCAGGTACCCGCGGACGCCTATCCGGACACGAGTGACTTGATCGATGACGGGACGGAGCTCGCGTTACCCGAAATCGTGTACGGGGTGACCTCAAGACCGTCTGCCGTAAGCGTGGACTTGCCGCTCGAGCCGAGCAGGTAATGAACGAAGGCCTCGCCGCCCGCGGCGTGCGGCGCCTTGTTCAGGACGGTGACGGTATAGGTGGCGGCCTTGTGCACCGAGCCCAGGGTGACCGTCTGGATGTGCGCCGGTACGGCCTCACTGGTGTAGAAGAACCCGGCGTCGAGCTGCCCGGACTGCAGCCGGCCCACCATCGTCTCCTCGGGGAAGACGGTGGAGTTCTTCTCCACCGTGGAGACGAGATCCGGCTGGTGGTACACCTGCGCGGCCTGCTCCAGCGCCTCGACGGTCAGCTTGCCCTTCGGGTCGGTGGCCGGGTCGGTGCGGCCGACCTTGATCCCGGGCTCCGACAGGACCTGGTACCACGGCTTGGATTTCAGCGCGGCCGCGAACTTGCTGTTCGGGTTATAGCCGATCACCAGGGGTGATTTGGCGAAGGTGACGTACCAGGACTCCCAGTTCCCGTTCTTGCTTCCCTGGAGCGTTGAGTTGTCGTCGGGCGAGGCACTGACGAACACGTCGCCCTGGCGGACCTCGCCCTTGATCTGGGTGGCGAGTGCCTTCGACCCGGCGCTGAAACCCTGGAAGGTATAGCCGGTCGCGCTGTTGAACCCGGGGCCGACCCCCTTCTCAAACGCGTTGACCAGGGATCCCGCGTACAGCACGTTGACCGGCCCGCTCCCCTTCGCGGCCGCCGAACCGCTGCTGCCGGATGAGCTGCCGCCTGACGAGCCCCCGCAGCCTGCCACGAGTGCGACGACGAGCATGCCGGTCAGTGCGAGCAGCCGGTTTCTTCCGCGTCCGGGCATGGTCTACCCCTCAGGAATCTCGACGACGACGTTGGTGGCCTTCACCGCGGCGACCGCGCGGGAACCGGGCTCCAGGCCCAGCTCGTCGCAGGCCTCGCGGCTCAGCAGCGACACCACCCGGTGTGGTCCCGCCTGGATCTCGACCTGAGCCATGACCGTGTCACGGACGACCTTGGTGACGATGCCCGGAAACCGGTTCCGCGCGGACTGCCCGACCAGCGGCCGCTCCCCGGCCGGCCGGCCCGCGCCCGGACCGTTGCCCCGCTCGGAAGCGGCAGCGGCGGTGCAGAACCTGGCCAGCTCCGCCCCATCGATCACCCGCCGGCCCGCGTGGTCGGCGGTGGTGACCAGCCGTCCGCCATCGGCCCACCGGCGGACCGTGTCGTAGCTGACCCCGAGGAGCTCGGCGGCCTCGCTCAACCGGAAGACGGGCACGTCCTCAACGATATACGCAGCTGCATCTCCGGACAGGTCCCGTAACACGTATGTGCGTGTCTAGCTACCAAATTGAGACGCGGATGCAGGATTGGGGCGCCCCGTGCCGGTCTGGACCGCGCTGGCGGGGCTCAGGACCGCGCCGGAGGGCTCCCTGCCGCTGCTTCCGGCGCTCAGGTTGCGTTCGCGCCGGGCTGGAAGGCCGTGGCGAAGATCTGGCCGTGCTGGCACACGGGACCGTCCGGCCAGCTGGTGTGCAGCGCGGCGGTCTCGTCGGGCGGGGTGACGATCAGCCCGCTGGCCGTGGGCTCGCACGGGGAGCCCTCGGCGGTTCCCGGCACGATGGTCCAGTGCAGCTGAGCGGATGCCTGCTGGCCGGGTGCCAACGTGACAAGAGCCTCGTGGCCCGGGGAGCGTTCCACCGCGGTCGGGACGTGCGCCCCGCTGGCGGTCACCAGCTGCATGCCCGGATACCCGTACACCCGGCACGTGCTGCCGGAGGTGTTGGTGAGGACGAGTTCGGCGTAACGCTGCCCGGCGCCGGGCTGCCCGGGGGCGACGTGTGCGGCCAGCATGTTCGTGTGGCACCGGGTGGTGGCCCCGCTCCCGCTCGCGGCGGAACCGGCGCCGCTGCTCCCGGTGGCAGCCGGGCTCCCCAGGCCTGTCCCGGGCGTGGATCCTGCCGTGGCCGGCGGTGCGGACGCCGATGGCGAGGACGGAGCAGCCGCGGCCGGCGTAGCCGGATGCGATGCGCCGCAGCCCGCGGCGGTGGCCAGTGCGGCCGCGGCGATGGCGGCGGCCGCCGCGGTCCGAGCGTTGACGTTCATCGAGCACCCCCCCAGCGCAATGCTCGTGTCCTACCCCTATTTGACGACGCAGGGTGCTTGCCGGTGGCAGCCAGTTGCGATCGCCGGGCGCGCCGGATGCCGCGCAACCGCACTGGAAACGCGGGAAGCGCCGCCGGGGAACGCGGGAAGCGCCGCCCGGGCGGGTAACATCGCGCCTGGAGTGCCGGGAAGCCTGGTCGGCGTGTCGTCTCGCGATGGGTGAGGACAGGCCGTGACAGGGGTGGAGTTCTTCGGGCTGGCCGTGCTAGCGGTCGCCATGACCGGGATCGCGGCCGTCCTGTCCAACCGGCTCACCGAGCGGCTGCACATTCCCGCCCCGGCGATCTTCCTGATCTGCGCGGCGGTTGCCTCCGCCGTCTGGCCCGCCCTGGGGCACCTGCCGATACGCATCGTCGAGCGGGTGGTGGCGGTGGCGCTCGCCATCATCCTCTTCGACGGTGGAATGCACATCGGGGCGCGGCGGTTCCGCTCCGCCGCGGGCGCGGTGGCCTGGATCGGGGTGGCGGGCACGATGGTCACCGCGGCTGGCCTCGCCGCCTTCGCGTACTTCGTCCTGGGCCTCGACGGCCGCCTGGCGATGCTGCTGGGCGCCGCGCTCGCGCCGACGGACCCCGCCGTGGTCTTCTCCGTGCTGGGCCGCCGGGAGATCGCCGGGCGGACCGGCACGCTCCTCGAGGGCGAGTCCGGCGCCAACGATCCGGTCGGCATCGCCCTCCTGGTCGCGCTGCTCGGCGCCAGCGGCAGCGGGCTCGGCCAATTCGGCCACGTCGCCGCCGTGTTCACCGAGCAGTTGCTCATCGGCGGGGTGGTCGGGGTCGCCGGCGGGCTGGCCCTGCTGGCCTTCATGCGGCGCGTCCCGCTGCCGAGCGAGGGCCTGTACTCGCTGCGCGTCCTGTTCTGCGTGCTCGTCATCTTCGGGGCGGCCACCGTCGCGCACGGCTCCGGGTTCCTGGCGGTCTTCGCGGCCGGGATCCTGATCGGCGATCAGCGGGCGCCGTACAAGCGGGAGATCCAGCGCTTCCATTCGTCGCTGGCCAGCCTCGCCGAGATCGTGGCGTTCGTGATGCTCGGCCTGACCGTCAGCGTCAGCGGGCTGGGCCGTGAGGGGGTCTGGTGGATCGGCGTCGTCCTGGCAGTGGTGCTCGCGTTCGTCGTCCGGCCGCTGCTGGTCGGGCTGCTGCTGTGGCCGGTGCGGCTGCGGTCGCCGGAGCGCGCGTTCGTGCTGCTGACCGGGCTAAAGGGCGCCGTTCCGATCGTGCTCGGCACATTCATCGTGGACCAGGGCATACCGGGCGCGCACCGGATCTACGAGATCATCTTTGTCGTCGTGGCGTTCTCGGTGATCGTCCAGGGCGGGCTGGTGCCGGTGCTGGCGCACCGGCTCGGCATCGCGCTGCGGACGGTGGAGCCCGAACCCTGGAGCCTCGGCGTGCGCTTCCGGGAAGAGCCGGAGGGGCTGCACCGGTACCGGGTGCAGCCGGGATCGGCCGCCGACGGGTCGACGGTGGACGAGCTGCCGGCCGGGGAGAACCTGTGGATCAGCTTCATCATCCGCGCCGGGCGGCTGGTCACCGTCAGCAACGGCACCGTGCTGCGGCCCGGTGACGAGGTGCTCGTCCTGTCCGATGACCCGCCCGGGCTCGACGGCGTCTTCGCCGCCGATCGGGGATAGCGCTCAGCGCACTGACGCTCCCGCGCGGTCGCGGAACGTGTTGCGATAGGCGAACGGTGTCACGTTGCGCCAGCGACGGAAGTGGTGCCGCATCACCGACGCCGTGCCGAAGCCGGTGCGCGCCGCGATCGCGTCCACCGTCTCGTCGGTTTCCTCCAGTAGCTGCTGGGCGACCATGATGCGCTGGCCGGTGATCCACCGCTGCGGGGTCGTCCCGGTCTCGTCCCGGAACAACCGGGCAAACGTCCGGGGCGACATGTGCGCCCGCTGGGCGAGCTGGCCGACCGTCACCGGCCGGTCCAGGTGCCGCTCCATCCACTCCAGCACCTCACCCAGCGCCTGGGCCGGCTCATCCGGAAACGGCCGGTCGATGTACTGGGCCTGTCCGCCGTCGCGCTGGGGCGGGACGACCATCCGCCGTGCGATGCCGTTGGCGACGCGGACGCCCTGCTCCTTGCGGACCAGGTAGAGGCAGGCGTCCACGCCGGCCGCGCTGCCGGCACTGGTGATCACCGGGTCGTCGTCCACGAACAGGACGGACGGATCGACGGCCGCGGCGGGAAACCTGATCGCGAGCTCCCGGGTATGGCGCCAGTGGGTGGTGCAGCGGCGCCCGTCAAGCAGCCCGGCCGCCCCGAGGATGAAAGCGGCGCTGCACACGCTGAGAACGCGGGCACCGCGCCCGGCCGTGCGGCGCAGCGCCGCCAGCAGTGGTTCCGGCAGCCCTTCCCGGCGGTAGTGCCCGTAACCGGGCGACCGGTGATGGCAGTCGCCGGTCGCCGGCGCCACCACCACGAGGTCCGCCTCGTCCAGCCGGTCGAGGCCGCAGGTGGTGTCGAGAGTGAGGCCGCCGGGGTCGCTGCGGAGCACCCCCGGTTCGCCCGCGACCACGGCGAAGTCGTACCGGGGCAGGCCGTCCTCGGACCGGTCAACGCCGAACACCTCGCACGCGATCGACATCTCGAACGGGGCGAAACCGTCCAGGATGACCAGCGCGACATTGCGCAGCATGCTCCGACGATATCTTTGGCAGGATCTTGCGTCCAAGTGTCATTCCTGCCACTGTCCCGGCGGGCGGCGGCCGGCTTGGCTGAAGACATGGCCCAGAACTTCCCCATCCGGGCCGCGCGCCGGATCGCCGCCGTATTCGCCGAGTGCCACCAGGCCCGGTTGCGGAGCGTGACGCTGGCGCTCGCGCCCGACCGTCAATTGACCAATCCGGACAAAGCACCCGACACGTACGCGGAGTTCCTGTTCCGCACCTCGACTCCGTTGTGGCACGAGCCCGCCGCCCGCGACCGCACCGGCCGGGACCGCACCGGCCGGGACGGCACCGGCCGGGATCGCGCTGCCTGACGAGCCGCTGTTATTCCGGGCCGGGCTGGAAGCGGTAACCCATGCCGGGCTCGGTGATCAGCCAGCGCGGCCGCGCCGGGTCGGGTTCCAGCTTGCGCCGCAACTGCGCCATGTACAGCCGGAGGTTGCCGGTGGCGTCGGCGTAGCCGGGACCCCAGACCTCGGTCAGCAGCTGCCGTTGGCTGATCAGCTTGCCGGGGTGGCGCACCAGCGCCTCGATCAGGTGCCACTCGGTCGGCGTGAGCCGGACATCGGTCACCTCGCCGGTGTCCGTGCTCGCGCGCCCGCCGTCGGTACCGGGGGTTGCCGGTACGCCGCCTGCGCCGGCGCCGGCCGGGGCGGCGCGGGCCGTCCTGGTGGCCCGCTTGGCGGCGAAGTCGATAAGGACGTCGCCGATCCTGACCTGCGGCTGCCCGCCGGCCGAGACAGCCCGGCGGGTGACCGCGCGCATCCGGGCCAGCAGCTCGTCGATCCCGAAGGGCTTGGTCACGTAGTCGTCGGCGCCGGCGTCGAGCGCATCGACCTTGTCCGCGCTGTCGGTGCGCCCGGACAGCACGATGATCGGGGCGTCGGTCCAGCCGCGCAGCCCCTCGATCACCTCGACCCCGTCCAGGTCGGGCAGCCCGAGATCGAGGACGACCAGGTCCGGCGGGTGATGCGCGGCCGTGCGCAGCGCCTCCGCGCCGGTGGCGGCGACGTGCACGTCGATATGCCGTGCCCGCAGGTTGATCCGCAGGGCGCGCAGGATCTGCGGTTCGTCGTCGACGACGAGCACCCGCGTCATCCGGCACCGCCGCAATGTCCGCGCCGCCTCACGACGCCTCCGGAGCGGCCGTTGCGGCCGGTGCACCTGCCCAGCGGACGGCGCCATCGCCTTCCGCCGCGGGCCGGGCTGCCGCGCCGTCGCCGCCTGGGGCGGCCGGCAGCGAGACGATCATGGTGAGGCCCCCGCCGGGCGTCTCCTCGGGCGTGAGCGTGCCACCCATCGCCTCGGTCAGGCCGCGGGCCAGTGCCAGGCCCAGGCCGGTCCCTCCGGGAGCACCGGCCGCGCCGGCGACCGGGCCGGGATCGCCGAGCCGCTCGAACGGGGCGAAAACGTGCTCCCGTTGGTCCGCCGGGATTCCCGGCCCGCGGTCGATGACGCGCAGTTCGACGCGATCGCCAAGCGCGCTCGCGGTCACCGCCGGTGGCTTCGACCGCGGCGAGTACCGGACCGCGTTGGACAGCAGGTTCGCCGCCACCCGTTCCAACAGCGCCGGGTCGGCGAGGACCTCCGGCAGCAATGCCGGGATCGCCACCGTGACGCCGGCCCCAGAAGGCCCGAGGTCGTCCAGCGCGCTGGCGACGATCTCATCCAGGGCGGTCGCCTCGGTCGCGACCGACAGCACGCCCGCCTGCAGTCGGCTGGCGTCCAGCAGGTTGTCCACCAGCCAGGCCAGCTGGTCGGCGGACTCGTCGGCCGTCGCCAGTAGTTCGGCGCCCTCGGCGGAGTCCGGCTGGACGCCGCCCGATCGCAGGCCGGACAGGGACGCCTTGACCGCGGCCAGCGGGGTGCGGAGGTCGTGGCTGACGGCGGCGAGCAGGGCGGTGCGCATCCGGTCGGCCTCCGCGATCGGCTTCGCCGCCTCGGCCGCCTCGGCCAGCCGCCGCTGCTGCCACAGCACGCCGACCTGCGCGGCGAACGCGGCGAGCACGCCGCGGTCTTCCGCCGCCAGCGGCCGGCCGCGCATCGCCAGGCAAAGCTCGTCGCCCACGGGCTCGTCCACGTCCGCATCCTCGGGCCGGGTGACCGGATGCGGCCCCGCCGACCCCACGACGGACCAGGCGGAGCCCGGGCCGCGGTGAGCCGCGGCGGGCGGGCTCGCGGCGCGTTCCAGCAGCGTGGCCGAAGTCATCCCGAACGACTCGCGGACCCGTTCCAGCATCGCCGTCAGCCCACGCTCCCCGCGCAGCACGCTGCCGGCCAGCGTCGTCAGCGTCTGCGACTCCGCGGTTGCGCGCGCGGCCTGCCGGGTGCGGCGGCCGGCCAGGTCGACCACCGAGCTGACCGCGATCGCGACGACGATGAACACCACCAGCGCCAGCAGGTTGTTGCCCGCGGCGATGGTGAAGGTGTGCAGCGGCGGGATGAAGTAGTAGTTGAGCAGCAGCGACAACCCGACGGCGGCAAAGATCGCCGGGTAGATCCCGCCGATCAGCGCGACGATCACCACCAGCACCAGGAAGGCGAGGGTGTCGCTGATCAGGTTGATCTGGCCGCGCGCCGACGCCAGGGCCAGCGTGAGCAGCGGGCCGAGCACGGCCGCGACGGCGAAGCCGTAGACCCGCCGGCGCAGGCTAAGGCTGCCGCGAAGCCGCGGCAGGCCACTGCCCCGGCCCATTTCCGCGTGGGTGACGATGTGCACGTCGATGTCGCCCGAGTCACGGATGGTGCGGAAACCCGTCCCCGGCCCGGTCAGCATCCAGCCCAGCCAGGAGCGACGGCTTGCGCCGAGTACCAGCTGGGTCGCGTTCTCGGCGCGGGCGAAATCCAGCAGGGCTTCGGGGACGTTGTCGCCGATCACCTGGTGGTAGCTTCCGCCGAGCGACTCCACCAGCTGCCGCTGGGCGGCCAGCATCGCCGGGCTCGCCCCGGTCAGGCCGTCCGAGCGGGCGACATGCACGGCCAGCAGGTCGCCGCCGACGCTGCGGGCCGCGATCCGGGCGCCGCGGCGCAGCAGCGCCTCGCCCTCGGGTCCGCCGGTCAGCGCGACCACCACCCGTTCCCGCGCTTCCCACACCCCGCCGATGCCGTGTTCTTCCCGGTACCGCTGCAGGCCCTCGTCCACGCGGTCGGCCAGCCACAGCAGCGCGAGCTCGCGCAGGGCGGTCAGATTCCCGGTGCGGAAGTAGTTGGACAGCGCGGCGTCGACCTTCTCGGCCGCGTAGATGTTGCCGTGCGCCATCCGCCGCCGCAGCGCCTCCGGGGTCTGGTCCGCGAGCTCGATCTGCTCCGCCGACCGGACCACCGCATCCGGGATAGTCTCCCGCTGCCGCACCCCGGTGATCTTCTGCACCACGTCGTTGAGCGATTCCAGGTGCTGGATGTTCAGGGTGGATATCACGTCGATCCCGGCGTCGAGCAGTTCCTCGACGTCCTGCCAGCGCTTCTCGTTCCGGGATCCGGGCACGTTGGTGTGCGCCATCTCGTCCACCAGCGCGACGGCGGGCTTGCGGCGGAGCACCGCGTCGATGTCCATCTCCTCGAACGCGGTCCCGCGGTAGGGCACCGCCCGGCGGGGGATGACCTCGAGGCCCTCGACCATCTGCGCGGTCAGCTTCCGGCCGTAGGTCTCGACGAAGCCGACCGCGACGTCGGTCGCGCGCGCGAGCCGCCGGTGACCCTCGCTCAGCATCGCGTACGTCTTGCCGACACCTGGCGCCGCGCCCAGGTAAATGCGCAGCTTCCCCCGCCGCATGCTCTCAGCATGCCCGAATCCTGCGAGCACGTTATCCACAGCTGACCCGTCCGGCTCCGGCCCCGGCGGCCGGACGGCTGCGGGGCGCGGCACGAGTCAACCTCGCCGCACCAGCTAGCGTGCGGGCCCTTAACACGTTCCTAACGGCGCCGCGCCGTTTCCCAACGGCCCGCTAACGCACCCGGAGCCGGGCGGGGCCTGCGCGCACCGGCCCGCGGCGGCCCATCCACCGGTCACATTCGCCGGCCGGGCCGCGTCATGGGTACAGAACCGATGGGCAAAGGAGCACACCATGCGAGTCTTCGTCGCGGGAGCCAGCGGCACGCTCGGCCGCCGGCTCGTTCCCCAGCTGATCGCGGGCGGCCATCAGGTGACGGGCACCTGCACATCGCCGGCTTCGGCCGAACGTATCCGGGCCGCCGGGGCCGAGCCCGTTGTGGTCGATCTGCTCGACGCTGACGCGGTGCGCCGGTCCGTCCTGGAAACGGGTCCCGACGCGATCATCCATCAAGCGACCGCCCTGGCGAATCAGCGGTTCGGCCGGAGCCTGGACCGCACCTTCGGGCCGACCAACCGGCTGCGGACCGAGGGCACCGACGCGCTGCTGGCCGCGGCGCGCGAGGCCGGTGTGCACCGCTTCGTGGCGCAGAGCTTCGCCCCGTACCGGTACGCGCACACCGGCGGGCCGGTCAAGACCGAGCAGGATCCGCTGTACGAGGACCCGCCCGTCACCGCGCGCCAGACCTTCGCCGCGATGAGCCACCTCGACCAGGCGGTCACCGCGGCCGGCGGGATCGCGCTGCGCTACGGCGGGTTCTACGGGGACGACAACCAGATGGTGCAGGCGATCCGCAAGCGGCGGTACCCGGTCATCGGCGACGGCGGGGGCCTGATGTCCTTCATCCACCTGGACGACGCCGCGGCGGCGACGGTGCTGGCACTCGACCACGATGGCCCCGCCATCTTCAACATCACCGACGACGAGCCCGCCGCGATGCGCGACTGGCTGCCGGCGCTCGCGGCCGCGGTCGGCGCCAAGCCGCGCCGCGTTCCGCTGTGGCTCGGCCGCATGTTCATGGGCAAGGGCCTGGCGATGATGACCGAGGCCCGCGGTGCCTCGAACGCCAAGGCCAGGAAAGAGCTCGGCTGGACGCCGCGCTATGCGACCTGGCGGGACGGCTTCCCGGCGGCCTACGGCCGGCCGGAGCCGCTGCACGCGGCGGCGTGATACCCGGCGACGGTTCGCGGCGGGGTTATCCGGCCGGCGGGCGGGTCAGGCTTCCCATCTCCTCCAGCCGGGCCTGGGCGGTGAGCACCGCCTCATAGCGGCGGCGGACGTCGGCCCGGTCCGCCGCCTCGGGGACCGACCTCTCGCAAGCCCGGTCGATCATCGCCGCCTGGTCCAGCAGAACCCGGCGCTGGCCGGCGGTGGTCGTCTCCGCCATGATCTTGGCGATCGCCTCCAGCTGGCGGATCATCACGGCCGGGCTCCCCAGGCTGGACTGGCGGATCTTCTCGAAGGCCCGCTGCACTAGGCGCTCGAAGTCCGGCTGGGGAGCGATGACCCGGACGTACCCGCGCTCGTCGCGGTGCACCCGGATCGGATGCCACTGCCGGGTGATCTTGCAGAGGTTGTCGCCAAGCCAGTCGATGCAGGTCAGCGCGGTGAACGTGTCGTTGACCGCGGCCGAGAGGGCCCGGAGGGCGATCTCCACGAGCTGATCGACGGCGAACGACATGTCCTGGGTGAGGGTCCGGTACGGCCCGACGAGATGCGCCCGGCCGAGCGCGCCGCTGACCCGGGCTCGGGCCTCAGGCGGCCATACGGCGGCGAACCGCTGACCCTGCACGATGAAGTGTCCCGGCCGGTAGTCGAGGCTGATCACCGCGTCGGCCTCGGCGGCCAGCCGGACCAGGTTCCCGGTCTGGATGAACTGCAGGTAGCCGCTGGCAGGGGCGCGCACGTCGCATTCGGCGGCCTCCATCCGGGACAGCATCTCCACCGCGGGCGGCCCGGTCTGCGGCCCGCCCGCCTCGCGGTCGTCGTCGCCTCCCTGGGTGGCGATCGCCTCGGACAGGTCGCGCGCGATGCTCGCGATCACCTGGGGGAGCTGGATCGACACGGCGATGTGGTGGATGAAAAAGATCAGCACCGCCAGGTCCGCCACCGTCAGCGCGATCGTCACGGTGATCGACACATGCGGGACGAAGTCGCCGTGCCGCCCGGGCCCGATGGACACCAGCACCAGCACGGCGTAGACGAAGGTGGCCACGAAGGTGCCCAGAGTCAGCTGGGTGCCGCGGTCGCGGATGAAGTTCCGCAGCATCCGCGGGCCGAACTGGGTGGACGCCAGCGTCAGCGTGACCAGGATGATCGAGAACACCACGCCGACGACGGTGATAACAGCGGCGGCGATCGTGGTCAGGATCTGCCGTGCCGCGTCGGCCGTTCCGCTGATCACCCAGGACGGCAGCTCCAGCGCACCACGGTAGGCAGCCCTGTCGATCGCAAGCGTCCCGGCGAAGAGCGCGGCGGCCGCCGCCACCTCGATGACCGGAACGAACCACAGGTTCGTCCGAAGTACCTCGCGGCGCCAGTGCGACGCGAGCCCTGATTCCCCGACAGTGCGGCGCATTGGCGAGCTCCTCACCGGCGGGTGGCCGCCAGGCTTCCCGGCTCACCCTGGAGCATCATTATTCCAGGTACTGAGGCTGTAGCGGAGCCGGCAGATGACCACGTCGCGGGTGCCGCGCCTGATCGCGCGGTCCAGCACCGCGCCCCGCTGGTTGTACAGGATCTGCATCCACGCGTGGTCCGGCCGGACCTCCGGGATCAGCACCACGAGCTGCTCGTACTCGTGCCCGTCCTCGAGCTGGCGCAGGTACTCCACCACCGGCGGGGCCAGCGACCGGTGTGAACTGTGCAGGGTGACCAGCGGTATCTGCGGCTGCCACGCCTCCCACTCGTCGTGGAACCGGTGGTCCGCCTCGGTGTCCTCCGGGTCCGCGTAGCAGACCGTGACCGCGGTCACGGTGTCGCCGAGGGACAGTGCGGCCGTGATCGCCTCCTGGGTGAGCCGCGACAGCGCCCCCACCGGCACGATGACCATCGAGTTCTCCACCTTTGGCGGCGGCGGCCTCTTGCCGATCTCCAGCACCGCGCCGATCCGGTCGTAGGCCCGGTGGATGCGGCTGAACAGCAGCACCAGCGCCGGGATGATCAAGATGATCGCCCATGCGCCCTCGCGGAACTTGCTGACCAGCTCGATGATCGTCGTGGCCGTGGTGAGCACCGCGCCCAGCCCGTTGATCGCGGCGCGGCCCCGCCATCCCGGCCCGCGCTGGCCGCGCCAGTGCAGCACCATGCCGACCTGGGAGAGCGTGAACCCGACGAACACGCCGATCGCGAACAACGGAACCAGCGCCTGGGTGTCCCCTCGCGAGACCAGCAGCAGGATCGCGGCGAATACCGCGAGCACGCCGACCCCGTAGCGGTGCACCTGCCGGTCGGCCTTCAGGAAGAACAGGTGCGGGACGAAGTTGTCCCGCGAGAGCAGGCTCAGCAGCACCGGCATGCCGCCGAAGGAGGTGTTGGCGGCCAGCGCCAGCAGCACCAGCGTGGTCAGCTGGACGATGTAGAACAGCGCGTTGTGGCCCACCGAGGCCTGCGTCAGCTGGGCGAGCACGGTGATCCCGTGGACTGGGCCCACGTGGAATTTGCGGATCAGGATCGCCAGGCCGATCAGCATCAGGCCGAGGATCGTGCCGAGTGAGGTCTCGGTGTGCTGCGCGCGGTGCACCCGGGGGTTGCGGAACGCGGGCACCGCGTTGGCGATCGCCTCCACGCCGGTCAGCGCCGAGCAGCCGGACGCGAACGCCTTCAGCAGCAGCAGCGCGCCGACTGCCTCCACCGAGCCCGCGGACGGGAACGCGGGATGCGGCGGCGGCACCGCTGGATGGGCCCGCACCAGCCCGGCGACGATCACCACGGCGATGGCCACGATGAAAAGGATGGTGGGGACGATGAACGCGCGGGCCGACTCGGCGATGCCGCGCAGGTTGATGGCCGTGATCAGGGCCAGCGTGGCCAGGCAGAGCCAGACGCGCGACCCGTACAGTACCGGGAAAGCCGAGGTGAGCGCCTCGATCCCGGCGGAGATGGCCACCGCGGCGTTCAGGATGTAGTCGATGATCAGCGAGGCGGCGGCGACCAGGCTCGGCCGCCGGCCCAGGTGCCGTTTGGACACGGCGTAGGCGCCGCCGCCGTTCGGGAAGGCGGCGATCACCTGCCGGTAAGAGAAGACCAGCACACCGAGCAGGATCGCGATGGCGCCGGTCACCGGCAGGGTGTAGCCGAGCCCGACGGAGCCGGCGGCGACCAGCACCACGACGATCGCCTCGGGGCCGTAGGCGACCGACGACAGGGCGTCCAGGGACAGCGCCGCCAGCCCCTGCAGCGCGGTCAGCCGGTCCTTGTCCTTGGCCGCCCCGGCCGGCATCTCCGGCGGGGCCCCGCCGTGCCGGTACCGGTGCGCCGCGGTCTGCCGCCCGGGCTGGCCGGTGATCTTGCCGCTGGCCATGATCGCCCTCTCTTGCCGGTCGCTTGCTCACTGTAGGGCGCGGCCGGCAGCGGCCCGCACCGCTAACGCGGCGCCCGCGGGGGAGGGCGCCGCGTTAGGGGGCCGTTAGACCCGCCGCGGCCGCCGTTAGGGCCTCGTTAGGAACGCTCGCAACACATGACAGCCGGACTTTAACTGGCCGCATTGGTGACACGGCAGCCGCCGCGCGCCTGGCTAACCGTTCGCAAGCCGTCAAGGAGCTTGGCATGTCCGACCTTCTGTTTGTCGGCCTGACCGTCGTGGCGTTCGTGGTCCTCGGACTGCTGGTGTGGGGGGTCGAGCACTTTGAGCGTTGAGAACATCCTCGGCCTGGTCGTCGGAGTTCTGCTGGTCGGTTACCTGGTGGCCGCGCTGATCAAGCCTGAGAAGTTCTGATGAACGGCTCCCTCGCGGGTTTCCTGCAGATCGGCCTGCTCATCCTGGCGCTGGCGGTGTGCTGGAAGCCGCTCGGCGACTACATCGCCCGGATGGTGACCGTCGACGGCCCCAGAGCCAGCAATCACTGGCGGGTCGAGCGCCGCCTGTACAGGCTGATCGGCGTCAACCCGGATGCCGACCAGAAATGGAGCACCTACCTGCGGAGCATGCTCGCCTTCTCCGCGGTCTGCGTGCTGATCGTGTACGGCCTGGAACGGCTGCAGGGGCACCTGTTCCTGGCCGAGGGGATGAAGGCGGTGCCCGCGCCGACCGCATGGAACACCGCCGCGTCGTTCACCACCAACACCAACTGGCAGAACTACGCCGGTGAGTCCACGATGGGCTACCTGGTGCAGATGTCCGGCCTCGCGGTGCAGAACTTCGTGTCCGCCGCGGTGGGCATCGCGGTCGCGATGGCGATGGTCCGCGGCTTCACCCGGTCGAAGACCGACCGGCTGGGCAACTTCTGGGTGGACCTGACCCGGATCACCATCCGGGTGCTGCTCCCGCTGGCGTTCGTCGGAGCGGTGGTCCTGACCGCGGGCGGCGTGATCGACAACTTCCACGCCTTCCACACCGTGACCACGGTGGCCGGCAACCACCAGACGATCCCCGGCGGGCCGGTGGCCTCGCAGGAGGTGATCAAGGAGATGGGCAACAACGGGGGCGGCTTCTTCAACGCCAACTCCGCGCACCCGTTCGAGAACGCGAACCCGTTCACCAACTGGTTCGAGATCTTCCTGATCCTGGTGATCCCGTTCGCGCTGACCCGCACCTTCGGCAAGCTGGTCGGCGACGTGCGGCAGGGCTACGCGCTGCTCGCGGTCATGGTGCTGCTCTGGCTGGCCTCAACCGCCGGTGTGACGTTCTTCGAGCACCAGCACGCGGGCACCGCCCTGCAGGCCGCGGGCGCCGCGATGGAAGGCAAGGAGACCCGGTTCGGTATCCCCGGATCGTCGTTGTTCGCCTCGTCGACGACCGTGACCTCGACCGGGGCGGTCAACTCCTTCCACGACTCCTTCACCCCGTTCGGCGGCGGGATCCTGGTGTTCAACATGATGATGGGCGAGGTCGTCCCGGGCGGGGTCGGCGCCGGCCTGTACGGGATCCTGATCCTGGCCATCATCACGGTCTTCGTCGGCGGGCTGATGGTCGGCCGGACGCCGGAGTACATCGGCAAGAAGATCCGCCCCATCGAGATGAAGTACGCCGCGCTGTACATCCTCGCGGTCCCGACGATCATCCTGGTGTTCGCGGCCCTCTCGCTCGCGCTGAAGACGCCGCGGGCGTCGATCCTCAATTCCGGGCCGCATGGCCTGACCGAGATCGTCTACGCGTACACGTCGATGGCCAATAACAACGGCTCCGCGTTCGCCGGCCTGACCACGGCCACCAACTGGTACAACATCACCGGCGGCTTCGTGATGCTGCTCGGCCGGTTCGCCCCGGAGATCTTCGCGCTCGGGCTGGCCGGCTCGCTGGCCCGGCAGCAGAAGGTCCCGGCCAGCATCGGCACCATGCCCACCGACAAGCCCTTGTTCGTCGGCCTGGTCATGGGCGTGATCCTCATCGTCGTCGGCCTCACCTTCTTCCCGGCGCTCGCATTGGGCCCGTTCGCCGAAGGGCTGCACTGATGTCACTGAAGACCGCACCAGAGGGCACCGTGGCGGGCCGCCCGGAGACCGCGCAGCCGCCGCGCATCGGCGGCGGCCTGCTCGACCCGAAGATCCTGTGGAAATCCCTGCCGGACGCGCTGCGCAAGCTCGACCCCCGGGTCCAGATCCGCAACCCGGTGATGTTCGTCGTCGAGGTCGGCGCCGCCCTGACCACCTACTCGGCGATCACCCGGGAGACTGGCTTCGCCTGGACGATCGCGGTGTGGCTGTGGCTCACCGTGGTGTTCGCGAACCTCGCCGAGGCAGTGGCCGAGGGCCGCGGCAAGGCCCAGGCGGACACGCTGCGGCGGACCAAGCGGGAAACGATGGCGCGGCGGCTCATCGGATGGGAGCCGGGCCGGGCGGATCTGCGCGAGGAGGAGGTTCCAGGCACCTCCCTGACGTTGGGCGACCACGTTGTCGTCGAGGCCGGCCAGATCATCCCGGGGGACGGCGACGTCGTCGAGGGCATCGCCTCGGTGGACGAGTCGGCGATAACCGGCGAGTCCGCGCCGGTTATCCGGGAGTCCGGTGGCGACCGGTCCTCGGTGACCGGCGGCACCAAGGTGCTGTCCGACCGGATCGTGGTGGAGATCACCTCCAGGCCGGGGGAGACCTTCATCGACCGGATGATCGCCCTGGTGGAGGGTGCGCAGCGGCAGAAGACGCCGAACGAGATCGCGCTGAACATCCTGCTGGCGTCGCTGACCATCGTGTTCCTGCTCGCGGTGGTGACGCTGCAGCCGATGGCGTTCTACTCCGGCGCCCCGCAGTCGCTGGTCATCCTGGTCGCGCTGGTGGTCGCGCTGATCCCGACCACGATCGGCGCGCTGCTGTCGGCGATCGGGATCGCCGGCATCGACCGGCTGGTGCAGCGCAACGTGCTGGCGATCTCCGGCCGGGCGGTTGAGGCCGCGGGCGACGTGAACACCCTGCTGCTGGACAAGACCGGCACGATCACTCTGGGCAACCGGCAGGCGTCGGAGTTCCTGCCGGTCGAGGGCGTCAAGATCGACGAGCTCGCGGACGCCGCGCAGCTGTCCAGCATCGCCGACTACACCCCCGAGGGCCGCTCGATCGCGGTGCTCGCCAAGCGGGAGCACGGCCTGCGCGAGCGCACCGAGGGCGAGCTTCCGGGTGCCCAGTTCGTCGAGTTCACCGCGCAGACCCGGATGAGCGGGGTGGACCTGGCCGGCGGCCGGCAAGTCCGCAAGGGCGCCTCCAGCGCGGTCCGGGAATGGATCCGCGAGGGCGGCGGCAGTCCGCCGCCGGAACTGGGGCCGATCGTTGACGGTATCTCGGCCTCCGGCGGTACCCCCCTCGTCGTTGCCGAGCGGGCGAACGGCAGCGCCCGGGCGCTCGGCGTGATCCACCTCAAGGACGTCATCAAGGAGGGGATGGCCGAGCGGTTCGATCACATGCGGCGGATGGGCATCCGGACCGTGATGATCACCGGTGACAACCCGCTCACGGCGAAGGCCATCGCGGATGAGTCCGGCGTGGATGACTTCCTGGCGGAAGCCACGCCGGAGGACAAGATGGCGCTGATCCGCCGCGAGCAGGAGGGCGGCCGGCTCGTCGCGATGACCGGTGACGGCACCAACGACGCCCCGGCGCTCGCCCAGGCCGATGTCGGCGTGGCGATGAACACCGGCACTTCCGCCGCCAAGGAGGCCGGGAACATGGTGGACCTGGACTCCAACCCCACCAAGCTCATCGAGATCGTGGAGATCGGCAAGCAACTGCTGATCACCCGGGGCGCGCTGACGACGTTCTCCATAACCAACGACGTCGCTAAGTACTTCGCCATCATCCCGGCCATGTTCTCGGCCGTGATCCCGGCCCTCGGCAAGCTCAACATCCTGCACCTGTACAGCCCGAAGTCGGCGATCACCTCGGCGATCATCTTCAACGCGCTGATCATCGTGGCGCTGATCCCGCTGGCGCTGCGCGGGGTGCGCTACAGGCCGTCCTCGGCGTCGTCGATGCTCCGCAGGAACCTGCTGATCTACGGCGTCGGCGGGCTGATCATCCCGTTCATAGGCATCTGGGCCATCGACCTGATCGTCCAGCTCATTCCCGGATTCGGCAGGTGAGCGCGGCATGAACCGCCTTCCCGTCATCGTCAGGCAGCACATCGCGGGGTTCCGCATCCTGCTGGTGTTCACCGTGCTGTGCGGGCTCATATACCCGCTGGTCATGGTGGGCGTCGCCCAGGTGCTGTTCCACAACAAGGCCAACGGCTCGCTGGTGAGCTACAACGGTCACGTCGTGGGGTCGGGCCTGCTGTGCCAGGAGTTCGCGGACGCCAAGGGCAACCCGCTGCCGCAGTACTTCCAGCCGCGGCCTTCGTTCGCGATCCCGTCCCCGGCGCCCAAGGGCGACTACGGCTGTGACCCGACGTACTCCTCGGCGTCCAACTACGGACCGACCAACCCGGCCCAGGTCCAGCTGATCCAGCAGCGGCAGAAGCAGATCGCCGCGCTCGACCACGTGCCGGTCTCACAGATCCCGGCGGACGCGGTGACCGCGTCGGGGTCCGGACTCGACCCGGACATCTCGCCCGCGAACGCGTACATGCAGGCCCCCCGGGTGGCCGCGGCCCGGCATCTGCCGGTGGCCGAGGTCCGCAACCTGGTCACCGAGAACATCACGGGCCGGACGCTCGGCTTCCTCGGCGAGCCCACGGTCAACGTGCTCACCCTGAATATCCTGCTCGACCAGCTGTCGGCGAAGTCCGGCGGCTGAGATCGCCGGTGGCTGAGCTCGCCCCGGAGCCCCGGCCGGGAGATCCCCGGCCGGGGGCCGAGGCCCAGGAGCCTGGGGGCTCGCAACGCCCGAGCGGCATCCTCATCGTCGAGGACGAGGCCGAACTGGTCCGCGCGCTGCGCATCAACCTGCGCGCCCGGCAGTACGAGGTGATCACCGCGGGCACCGGCCGGGAAGCGCTGGCGGTGGCCGCGAGCCACCCGCCGGAGGCGATCATCCTCGACCTCGGCCTGCCCGACATCGACGGCACCGAGGTGATCATCGAACTGCGCCGGTGGTACCACGCGCCGATCATCGTGCTGTCCGGCCGGACCAGCCCGGGCGACAAGATCGGCGCGCTGGACGTCGGCGCCGACGACTACGTGACCAAGCCGTTCGCGATGGCCGAACTGCTCGCCCGGCTGCGCGCGGTGCTCCGCCGCGAGGACGGCGAATCCGGCCAGAACCAGTCACGCCAGGCCAGGATCGGCCGGTGGCTGATCGACCTCACCGCTTACCAGGTACAGCGCGCGGCCCTCAGCGAGGCTGCTGAAGCAAGCGGCACGAGCGGCGAGCAGGAGACGCTGCGGCTCACGCCGACCGAATGGCGGATCCTCGAGATCCTGCTGGCCCGGCCCGGCCAGCTGATCGGGTCGGCGCAGATCCTGACCGCGGTCTGGGGTCCCGGGTTCCAGCAACGCACCAACTACCTCCGTTTTCACATGGCTCGCCTGCGCCGCAAACTCGAGGACAACCCGGCGCGCCCCCGCCATCTGCTCACCGAACCGGGGATGGGCTATCGCTACCAACCGTGATCGGTTAATCACGAGTATCCGGGCTTCATCAACGGGTTAGCAACATTCCCGCTCATCGGCGGTACGCGGTTCACCGAGTATGACGCAAAATGTGAAACGCGGGACCTACTCTGGGGGGGCTGATGAAGCCACTGGCCGCGGACGATCCGCGCGTGATCGGCGAGTACCGGTTGCGCGCGCAACTCGGCGCCGGCGGCATGGGCCGGGTCTACCTGGGGCTCTCCCCGGGCGGGCGGGCGGTGGCCATCAAGGTCGTCCATCCCGACCTGGCCAGCGACAGGGAGTTCCTGCGCAGGTTCGGCCAGGAGGTCGCCGCGGCGCGGGCCGTCAGCGGAATCTACACCGCGCCGGTCGTCGCCAGCGGGCTGAACGAGCGCCCGCCCTGGCTGGCCACCGCGTTCGTGCCGGGACCCTCGCTGGACCAGATGGTCTCCGAGCACGGGCGGCTGCCCGAGCAGGCGCTGTGGCCGCTGCTCGCCGGGCTAGTCGAGGCGCTGCAGGCGATCCACTCCTGCGGGGTGGTGCACCGCGACCTCAAGCCCGCCAACGTGCTGCTGGCCTCCGACGGGCCGCGGGTGATCGACTTCGGCATCTCACGCGCCGCCGACGGCACCTCGCTGACGGCGGCCGGAGTGGTATTCGGCACGCCGGGCTACATGTCACCCGAGCAGGCCGAGGGCCTGGGCGCCGGGCCCGGCAGCGACGTGTTCGCGCTCGGGTGCGTGGCCGCGTACGCGGCGGCGGGGACAGGGCCGTTCGGCACCGGTAGCGCCGCCACCGTCTTGTACCGCGTGGTGCACGCCAAGCCCGTCCTGGACGGGATACCGCCGAGGTTCCGTGAGGTGATCGCGGCCTGCCTGGCCAAGGACCCGGCGGCCCGCCCGACGCTGCGGGCGCTCTCCGGCGCGATCTCCCGCGGCAGGGACGCGACCGGGCCATCCGCGGTGGCGTTCTGGCCGGCGTCGGTGGCCAGGCTGATCGGCGCCTACCAGGCCCGGCTCGAGCAGGAGACGCGAGCCAGCAACCCCCCGGAAGCGGGAGCGTTTTCCTGGGCCACGCTAGTGCACCCGCCGACCACGCCGTCGGACCCGGGGCACAACCGGCCCGCGCCCCAGCCACCGCCAC
>JBPYFL010000008.1:0-19477 GCA_051986485.1 Streptosporangiaceae bacterium
CGGCGAGCGCGTCCCGGGCGTCGCCGGAGATCAGCAGCCACCGCCAGGGCCGCAGCATGCCGTGGTCGGGGGCGCAGGAGGCGGCCTTGAGCAGGTAGCGGAACTCTTCGGGGCTGGGGGCCGGACCGGCGAGCTTCTGCTCGCTGCGGCGGGTGAGGATGGCCGTCATCACGTCCATGCGGGTTCCCTTCTCAGGTGGGGCGTGCCGAGCAGCAACTGGTCGGGGCCGGCGGGCAGTTCGCGGCCCATCAGGGAGTGGAGGAGCGGGTAGGCGCTGGTGTCGCCCGCCAGGACGCCGCCGAGCAGGGTGCGGGCGTCGTCGGCGAGGACGAGCTTGGCGTAGCTGCCCGCCCGGTGGTGGTGGCGGATGAACTCGAGGGCACCGGGTGTCTCGGCGTGGCAGTCGCCGAAGCTGGCGACGTCGACGCCGAGCAGCTTGAGCTTGGTGGAGGTATCCGGGTCGCCGAACGTGGCGTCCCCGCCGAGCAGCCGGTCCGCCACCGTCTCCGCCATCGCGTAGCCCGGCGCGGCCAGCCCGTACACCCGGCCGTTCACGCAAGCGCATTCGCCGACCGCATAGATGTCCGGGTCCGCGGTTCGGCACGCCTCGTCGATGACGATCCCGCCGCGTTCCCCGACCGGCAGCGCGGACTCCCGGCCGAGCTCGTCGCACGGCCGGATGCCCGCGGCGAAGACGACCAGGCCGGCGTCCAGCACCGTACCGTCGGCGAGCTCCACCCGGGACGCGCGGCCGTCCGGGCCTGGGCACACGGCGGATACGGCGGTCCCGCAGTGCACGCTCACCCCGAGCTGGCCAAGCAGCCGGTCCAGCAGCGCCCCGCCGCCCTCGTCGACCTGCACCGGCATCAGGTGCGGGGCGATCTCGACCACGTGCGCTTCCAGTCCGAGCAGCCGGAGCGCGTTGGCGGCCTCCAGGCCCAGCAGCCCGCCGCCGACCACCACCCCGGCGCGGCTGCCGGTCCCGGGCCCGCCGGCGATGGCGCGAGCGGCGGCGGCGATCGCGTCGAGGTCGTCGATCGTCCGGTACCCGAAACAGCCCGGCAGGTCGTGGCCGGTCACCGGGGGCACGAACGGGCGGGAGCCGGTGGCGAGTACCAGGGCGTCGTACCGGTATGTGGACCCGGCCGCGGTGGTCACCGTCCGGGCCTGCCGGTCCACGGCGGTGGCCCGCTGGGACAACTGCAGGTCGACGAGGTCGTCGCCGTCGAAGCAGGCGCCGGGCAGGCGCAGTTCCGCCTCTGCTGTGCCGTCGAGGTACGAGGTCAGGTTCACCCGGTCATATGCGGGGCGCGGCTCCTCGGCCAGCACCGTGATCCGCCACCGGCCGGCCGTGTCGCGGTCCCGGATCTCCTCCACCAGGCGGTGACCGACCATCCCGTGACCGGCGACGATCAGCTCGCGCGGTTTCATGCGACTACCTCCTCAGCAGGGACTTCCGAAGGATCGGCAGCGGCGTCCCCGCATCCGGGGCGGCCGGCGCCGTCGTCGTGCTCGTCGGCGAGCCAGGACACGAAGCCGCCGACGTCGTCTTGGCAGCTGCCGCAGCCGGTGGCGGCCCGGGTCGCGGCCGCGAGATCCGGGACCGACCGCGCTCCCCGCCGCCACGCGGCGACCAGGGCGGCCTTGGTGACCGTGTTGCAGCGGCACACCACCGCGTCCTCCGGCAGCGAGGCCGCCGCGTCGGCCGGGCTGAACCTGCCGGCGGGCGGGCGTGCGCGGCCCAGCAGCAGCGACAGCAGGTCGGACGGGACCGGCCCGCCGCGGTCGGCGAGGTGGATGACCTGCGCCGCCGCATCTGGCAGGCCCAGCATGATGGCACCGGCGACGCGGCCGGCGCGCACCGTGAGCTTGCCGTACCGGCCCAGGACCGGATCCTCCAGCCGTACCGTCTCGGCCTGCTCCGGATCGGCCTGCGCGTCCGGGCCGGACCGCGGGTCCGGGCCGGCCTGCGCGCACCGGACGGTCTGCGGGCCGGGACCGGCGTGCCGGTCGCGGTCGATGTGCGGGTCGCCGATCGAGGTGAGCTCGATGCCGTCGGCGCGCAGCCGGGTCACCGTCGGCGTGCCCCGGTAGCGCGCACCCGGCTCGGCGCCGGTCAGCAGGCCCGCCAGCACCGTCGCCTGTTCCCACGCCGGCTGAACCAGGCCTGCGGCGACACCCTCGTGCTCGGCGCAGTCACCGATGGCGCGGATCGAGGGATCCGAGGTGGTGAGCCGGTCGTCCACGACGATGCCGGAGCCGATGCGCAGCCCGGCGGCGGCGGCGAGGGCGGTCTCCGGCCAGGCACCCGCGGTCACGATCACCGCGTCACACGGCACCGCGGTGCCGTCGGCCAGGTGCAGTCCGCTGGATCCCGGAGCGCCCTGCGCCGGGCACCACGTCACCGGGTGCGCGCCGGTGCGGATGTCGATGCCCATCGCGCGTAGCCGTTGAGCAAGAATCTTCCCCGCACCTGGGTCGAGCTGGCGCTCCATCAGGTGCCCGGCGGCCTCCAGCACCGTCACCTGCACCCCCCGCGCGGCGAGCGCTCGGGCCGTCTCCAGGCCCAGCGGCCCGCCGCCGAGCACCGCGGCCCGGCTCGCGCCCGGCGGCACCGCGGCGCGGATGCGGCGGCAGTCGGCGAGGGTGCGCAGCGTGCTGGCGCCCGGAGCCCAGCTGCCGTCCGGCCTGCGCAGCCCGGCCACTGGCGGCAGCAGCGGGCGGCTGCCCGTCGCGAGCACCAGGTCGTCGTAGCTGATCGCCGACCCGTCGGCGAGGAATGCTTCGCGGTCGGCCGGATGCACGGCGAGGACGGGCGCGCCGCGCCGTACCTCCACCCGGTGACCAGCGGCCCAGCCGTCGTCGTGCAGCATCGCGTCCGCCGGGCGGATCCTCCCGGCAAGCACGGCCGTCAGCAGCACCCGGTTGCAGGCGGGCACCGGCTCCGCCCCGGCGATGGTCAGCTCCACGCGGCGGCCGTCCGGGTCGCGGCGGCGGATCTCCGCGGCGAGCCGCGCCGCCGCCATTCCGTAACCCGCCACCAGCACCCGCCGCTTGCTCACCGGGCCCCCTCTGGGACCGGACCGGCGGGGCCGGGGCCGGTGCCCGGCGGCGTCCCGGCACGATTGAGGCCGGCCTCAGCGTCATCGGCTGGTCCGGGCAGCGTCCCGGCGGGCTCGAGCCGGACGGCGGAGACCTTGAACTCCGGCATCCGGCTGACCGGGTCGAGCACGGCGGCGGTGACCAGGTTGGCGCGATGGTCGCCAGGAAAGTGGAACGGCAGGAACACCGTGTCCGGCCGGATGCCGCGGTCGCTGCGCACCCGGGCGACGGCGGTGCCCCGGCGGGAAGTTACCTGGGCCAGGTCGCCGTCGGCGAGCCCGTGCCGCGCCGCCGTGTCCGGATGTACCGCCAGGTGCGCCTCCGGGACGGCGTCGCACAATTCCGCGACCCGCCGGGTCTGCGCTCCGGACTGGTAGTGGGCGAGCAACCGGCCGGTCGTGGCGGTCAGCGGGTAGCCGGCGTCCGGGGACTCGGCCGGGCCTCGGTAGTCCACCGCAGTGAATGCGGCCCTCCCGTCCGGGCGCCAGAACCGGTCGGTGAACATCCGCGGCGTGCCCGGGTGCGGGGCTTCACCTGCGGGGCACGGCCAGTGCAGTTCGTCCCCGGCGTCGAGCCGCTGATAGCTGATGGCGCCGTAGTCGGCGGCCCCTCCGGCCGAGGCTTCCCGCAGCTCGGTGAACACCGTCTCCGGGTCGGCGGGGAACCGCCCGTCCGGCTGGCCCAGGCGGGCGGCGAGCCCGCTGAGCACCTCCAGGTCGGTGCGCACCCCCGGGGGAGGGGCGGCGGCGCGGCGGCGGCGCAGCACCCGGCCTTCCAGGTTGGTCATCGTCCCGTCCTCCTCGGCCCACTGGGTGACCGGCAGCACCACGTCTGCCATGGCAGCGGTCTCCGACAGCACGAAGTCAGCGACGACCAGCAGATCCAGCGACGCGAGCCTCGCGCTCACCGCCGACGCGTCCGGTGCGGACACCACCGGGTTTGAGCCGAAGACCAGCAGGGCCCGCGGCCCGTCCGGCATTCCGAGCGCGCCGAGCAGCTCGCTGGCGCTGTGGCCGGGGCCGGGCAGCTCGCCGGGCTCCACCCCCCAGGTGCGGGCGACGTGCGCGCGGGCCGCCGGGTCGGCGATGCTGCGGTAACCGGGTAGCTGGTCGGCCTTCTGCCCGTGCTCGCGGCCGCCCTGCCCGTTGCCCTGGCCGGTGAGGCAGCCGTAGCCGCTGCCGGGGGTGCCCGGCAGGCCGAGTGCGAGCGCAAGGTTGATCCACGCCGACACCGTGTCGGTGCCGTCCGCGTGCTGCTCGGTGCCCCGCCCGGTCAGCAGGTAAGCCCCGCCGGAGCCGGCGGCTGCGATGCCGTTCCCGTCCGCCGTGTCCGGCCCGTCGGACCCGGGTCCCTTCCCGGCCCGGGCGAGCATCCGGACCGCGGCGCGGATGTCGGCCGCGGCCACCCCGGTGACCCGTTCGGCGCGTTCCGGCCACCAGTGCGCGGCGCGTCGCCACGCCGCGGCGAACCCGGTGGTTCGCGAGCGGATATACCGGCGGTCGGCCAGGCCCTCGGTGACCGCGATGTGCAGCATCCCCAGGGCGAGCGCGCAGTCGGTGCCCGGGGCCGGCTGCAGGTGAACGCCGCCGTCCCGGCGCGCCAGGACGGCGGTGGCGGTCAGCCGCGGATCGATCACCACCAGCGCAGCCGAACGCAAATGGGCGACGATCGGCGGCATCGTCTCCGCCACGTTCGCGCCGGCGAGCATGATCACCGCCGCGTCCGCCAGGTCCGTCACGGGGAACGGCAGGCCGCGGTCGGCGCCGAACGCCCGGATCCCCGCGGCCGCCGCCGACGACATGCAGAACCGCCCGTTGTAATCGACCTGCGACGTGCCGAGCGCCACCCGGGCGAACTTGCCGAGCAGGTACGCCTTCTCGTTGGTCAGCCCCCCGCCGCCGTACACGGCCACCGAGTCAGCACCGTGCCGGGCCCGCAGCTCGGACAGCCGCCGCGCAATCACATCCAGCGCGTCGTCCCAGCCGGCGGGCGTCAGCGGGCCGCTGCGGTCCCGGCGGATGAGCGGTTCCGTCAGCCGGTCCGCAGCGGTGAGCAGCGAGGCGGCGGTCCAGCCCTTCTGGCACAGCCCGCCGCGGTTAACCGGGAAGTCGCGCGGCCGGACCGTCACTGCCCGGCCCGGGACGCCGGCATGCAGCGTCATCGCGCACTGCAGCGCGCAGTACGGGCAGTGCGTCGCCGTGCCGCTGGCCGGGGCTGCAGCCTCCCGCGGCGCCCGCCGGGGGGTGATGTTCTCGCGCCCCGGCATCAGGCCCCGGCCTCGCCGTAGGAGGTCTCCGCTGGGCGGGTCGCTGCCGCCGGGCGCAGGTAGACGGCGTAGGTGATGGCGCCGCAGACCGCGTAGAACACCAGGAAGCCGACGTACGCCGGGGCCGCCGAGTCGCCGGCCGCATACGACTGGCGGAACGCCAGGTTGACCGCCACGCCGCCGAGCGCGCCGACCGCTCCGACGATGCCGAGCATCGCCCCCGACAGCCGCCGCGCCTGCGCAACGGCTGCGGCGCGCGGCCGGCCCGTGCGGATCTCCGCCTCGGCGCGCCGCGCGAAGATCGCCGGGATCATCGTGTACACGGAGCCGTTGCCGAGCCCGCTGAGGACGAAGACCGCTGCGAAACCGACCAGGAACAGCGGCAGCGAATGCCGCGCCGAGGCGACCAGTATCAGCAGCGTGGCGCCCGCCATCCCGGCGAAGTTCCACAACGTGACAGCGGCGCCGCCGAACCTGTCGGAAAGCGTGCCTCCGGCCGCGCGGGACAGCGAGCCGAGCAGCGGTCCGATGAAGGTCAGCGACGCGGCGTGCAGCGGCGTCCAGTGGAACTGCTGCACCAGCACCAGCCCGAAGGCGAAGCTGAACCCGATGAACGACCCGAAGGTGCCGATGTACAGGAGCGACATCAGCCAGCACTGCCGGTCGCGGGCCACTGCCGCCTGCGCGTGAGTGTCGGTGCGCGCGCCGGACAGGTTGTTCATGTAGCGCATCGCACACAGCGCCGACGCCGCCACCACAGGGATGTAGATGAGCGGGAGGTAGACCGGGTGGTGAACCGTCGCGATGGCGATCACCAGCAGGCCCGCGAGCTGGATCGCCGCCACCCCGATGTTGCCGCCCCCGGCGTTCAGCCCGAGGGCACGCCCTTTCTCCCGCTCGGGGTAGAAGAAGTTGATATTCGCCATCGATGAGGCGAAGTTCGCTCCGCCGATGCCGGCCGCTGCAGCGGCCAGCAAGAAGATCCACAACGGCCTGGCCGCGCTGGTCATTGCCCAGGCCGCCAGCGCCAGCGGTACGAGCAGCACTACCGCGCTCGTGACGGTCCAGTTCCGCCCCCCGAATCGCCCGACCGCGATGGTGTAGGGGATCCGCAGCACCGACCCGATCGCGGTCACCAGCGAGACGAGCAGGAACTTCTGGCTGGCTGAGACGGTGAAGCCCGCCGCCGGGACCATGAACAGCACCAGGACGGACCACAGGCTCCACACCGAGAAGCCCAGGTGCTCCACGAAGATCGAGGCGATGAGGTTCCGCTGGGCCACGGCGCGGCCCCCGGCCGCCCAGAACGCGGGATCCTCCGGCTCCCACCGGTCGATCCAGTGACCACCACGGAGTGCGGGCATGGAAGAGGCGTCAGCTTTCACGCCGATGACGTTAAGCGGCGAGGGTTTCCGGCTTGTAAGCGAACGTAACCATCGCGAAACGCTGGCCTCACACCCCCCGCAGCCGCCGGTGAGGGTAGCGGCGGCCCGGCGGTGTCGCGGCGCCATTCCCGCATCCAGCTTTCGCCGGCCGGATATGCAGCTTCACCGGCCCGCGGACCCGGGGAGGCCAGGCA
The DNA here is from genome assembly GCA_051986485.1 of Streptosporangiaceae bacterium. Lineage (GTDB taxonomy): Bacteria > Actinomycetota > Actinomycetes > Streptosporangiales > Streptosporangiaceae > JBPYFL01. The sequence continues at coordinate 6,948 of JBPYFL010000008.1, forward strand.
GGAAGAAATGGCATTTTCCGGGCGCGACATGACCGTCCGTTACGAGGGATTTCAGTAGAAAAGGCCTGGTCCCATCGCCGGCGGATTTCACCGTGATGACACAAAACCCTTACCGACCCCCTTGCGCCCCGCCAAATCTTCTGAACCAATCGTAATTGGCAGCATTTGGTTTCGGCCGGGTGCTGCTCCTTCGTTCCGCAGCCACGAAGGAGGGGGACCCGTGGCCGCACAATCTAAGAAACCATGCCATTTTCGCCCAGGCCGGACGCCGCGCCCGCCGCGGCGCCGGCTCCGGGGTGCCACCGTTACCGCCGCGCTCGCCATGGGGGCCGTCGTCGGCGGGGCCGCCGCGGCCGGACCGGCGCTGGCGAGCAGCCAGCCACCGGAGCCGGCCGGGGGAACCATCGCCCAGTCGCGGGCACCCGCGGGGAGCACCGGTAACCCGGCCAAGCCGAACGATGCCACCCAGGACCACACCGGATACCTGAAGTCCCGCGCCGCCGGCGACCACATGGGCAGCTCTCTCGGCTATCACCGGTCCACCACGGCGCCCAGAACGGCTTCGATTCCCGGGCTGGCGAAGGCGCCATCGAGCAGCGCCGTCCGCGGGCTCGACGTCAGCTCCTATCAGCCCAACGTCAACTGGACCCAGGTCGCGCGGAGCGGCGGCCAGTTCGCCTACATCAAGGCGACCGAGGGCACCTACTACACCAACCCGTACTTCGCCTCGCAGTACAGCGGCTCGCACAACGCCGGCCTGGTCCGGGGCGCGTACGAATTCGCTATCCCCAGCTACTCCAGCGGGAGCGCCCAGGCCGACTACCTGATCGCGAACGGCGGCGGCTGGTCGGCCGGGACCTATACGCTGCCCGCGGCGCTCGACATCGAATACAACCCGTACGGCCCGGAGTGCTACGGGCTGAGCCAGAGTTCGATGGTTTCCTGGGTCAGCTCCTTCCTGACCGAATACCACGCGAAAACCGGCAAGTGGCCGGCCATCTACTCCACCACCGACTGGTGGACCACCTGCACCGGGAATTACAGCGGTTTCGCCGGCAACGATCCGCTGTGGATTGCGCGGTACGCCAGCAGCGCGGGCACTCTTGCGGCAGGCTGGGGTTACTACACCTTCTGGCAGTACGCCGACTCGGGCACCTTCCCGGGCGACCAGGACGTGTTCAACGGCACCACGGCCCAGCTGGCGGTGCTGGCCAACAACAAATAGCGGAGTTCTCCGGGACGTTGTCCCGTCGTGGCACCCGGGCGGGCTCTATCGAGAAGGGATAACGCTCGGGAGTGCCCGGTGATCGGGGCGCTGGACGCATGCGCAACCCCCGCCAGCGTCCGCACAAGCCGGGCGCCGTGGTCGCGGGGATGCCCCGCCGTCGGTTCATCGCGCTGGCCGCGGCGGCAGCCGGGGCATCCGCCCTGGCCCGCCCGGCCGGTCAGCTCGGCATCCCCGGGCTCGCGGTCCCGGTGACCTGCCCGGCCGACCAGGCGCACCCGAAACGCCAGCTGCGCGGGGCCTGGATCGCCACCGTCGGGAACTGGGACTGGCCCTCGTCGCCCGGCCTGCCGGCCGCGCGGCAGAAGGCCGAACTGGCCGCGCTGCTCGACCATGCCGCAGATCTCCGGCTGAACGCGGTGTACTTCCAGGTCAGGCCCGCGGCGGACACGCTGTACGCCTCGCCGTACGAGCCGTGGTCGCAGTACCTCACAGGCCGGCAGGGCGGCGACCCCGGCTACGACCCGCTCGAATTCGCCGTTACCGAGGCGCACCGCCGCAACCTGGAACTGCACGCCTGGATGAACCCGTACCGGGTGAGCAGCCAGACCGACCCGCGCGCCCTGGTGCCATCGCATCCGGCGCGGCAGCACCCGGACTGGGTGGTCAGCTACGGCGGCGCGCTCTACTACAACCCGGGGCTCCCGGCGGTCCGCGAGTTCGTCACCGGCGTCGTCACCGACGTGGCACGCCGCTACGACGTGGATGGCATCCACTTCGACGACTACTTCTACCCCTACCCGGTACCGGGCGCGGCGCCGTTCGACGATGACACCGCGTTCCGCCGTTATGCCGCTGGATTCACCAACCGGCCGGACTGGCGGCGCGACAACGTCAACCAGCTGATCGCCGGGCTCGCGCACGCGATACCGGCGGTGAAGCCGCACCTGAAATGGGGCATCAGCCCGTTCGGCATCTGGCGCAACGCCGCCAGCGACCCGCGGGGCTCGGCGACCTCCGGCCTGCAGTCCTTCGACGACACCTACTCCGACAGCCGCCGCTGGGTGCTCGAGGGCTGGCTCGACTACATCACGCCGCAGCTGTACTGGAGCATCGGCTTCCCGGAGGCCGGCTACGACAAGCTGGTGCCCTGGTGGGCGGAGGTGGCCAACGGCAGTGGCGTGCAACTGTCCATCGGGCAGGCGGCGTACAAGATCGGGTCCAGCAGCCCGCCGGCCTGGCTGGAACCCGGTGAGATGCCCAGCCACCTGGCCCTGAACCGCTCCTATCCCGCGGTCGCCGGGGACGTCTACTTCGAGATCTCGGCGCTGATGGACGATCCGCTGGGATTCTCCCGGCAGCTGTCCGGTGACTTCTACGCCTATCCGGCGCTGGTTCCGGAGATGGCGCATCATCGGGGCCCGCCGCCGGATCCGCCGGCGCTGCTCGGCGCCGCGCCCGTCGCGGGACCGGGTGTCGAGTTGCGGTGGCAGCCGGTCTCTGGCGGCCCCGTCTCGCCGGCGTACTACGCGGTCTACCGGTTCAGCGGGACGGTCACCGGCGCCGGCGGGTGTGACTTCGGCGACGCGCGGAACCTGCTCGCCACCGTCCGCGGTACCGGCGGCGGACCGGTGACCTGGACCGACACCGCCGCCGTGCCGGGACGCCCGTGCACCTACTTCGTCACCGCGCTGGACCGGCTGCATCACGAGAGCGACCCGAGCGGCCCGCAGACGGTAACCGCGGCCTGACCCGCCCGCACTGGCCTCCTCTGGCGACTCCTGCCACGATGGGTTCCGGCCGACGGTGACAAGGAGACAGCCATGGCGGCACGTTCGGGTCGGCTACGGCAATCACGAACGGGGCGCACCCGGCGCACGGCCCTGCTCGCGGCTGCCACGCTGACCGCAACACTCGCGACGGCCGCCGGTGCCGGTCCGGCGATGGCCCGCACCGCCGGGGCGGCGCCGTCATCCAGCGCCGGGGGCGGCGGCACCCCGGGTCCCGCGAACGCCGCCACGAAAGCCCACACCGCGTACCTGCGGGCGAACGCACCCGCCGACCACATGGGCGGGTCGCTGGCCCGGCACCGGGCTTCATCCGTCCGCAGGACCGCGGTCCCGCAGCTTCCGCCCGCGACGGCGCCGGTGTACGGCGACGACGTCAGCTCCTACCAGGGCAACGTGGACTGGAGCCAGGTGGCGACCGAGGGCGGCCAGTTCGCCTACGTCAAGGCCACCGAAGGGACCTACTACACCAATCCGTACTTCGCCCAGCAGTACAGCGGCTCCCGAGACGCCGGCCTGATCCGGGGCGCGTACGCGTTCGCGATCCCCAGCTACTCCAGCGGGTCGGCCCAGGCCAGCTACTTCGCCGCGCACGGCGGTGGGTGGGCGGCCGACGGTCACACCCTGCCCGGGGTGCTGGACATGGAGTACAACCCGTACGGCCCGGAGTGCTACGGGCTGAGCACGAGCGCGATGGTCTCCTGGATCGGCGACTTCGTCAGCAGCTACCACACGCTCACCGGCCGGTGGCCGGTCATCTACACCACAGCGGACTGGTGGTCTGCCTGCACCGGCAACTACGCCGGCTTCGCCGCGAACGACCCGCTGTGGATCGCGAACTATGCGAGCACCGCCGGACCGCCCCCCGCGGGCTGGTCATCCTTCACGTTCTGGCAGTACGCCGACGCCGGCACGCTGCCGGGCGACCAGGACGTGTTCAACGGAACACGGGCCGGCCTGGTCGCACTGGCCGACGGCAGCTAAATCCGCGGTGGTGGCCCGCCGCTGCCGTGTGGCGGGCTCGTGGAGCGAACCGGTCAGCGGGGGAGCGAACCGGTCAGCGGGACTGAATCATGTCCCGGAGTTCGCGGGCGCGGCTGACTGCTTGGCGGGCATCCGCCGCGAAGCGCTCGTGTCCGCCCGCGCTCCCGGGGCTCTCGGAGGCCAGCCCTTCGTGTATCCGCGCGATTTTCTCCTCGACCGCGGCGACATCGTCGATCGTCGCGGCGACCCACTGGCGCAGCTCTTCCGCGCGCCGTCCGGCGGCCACTCCGCGCTGGCGGATCCGCTGGCTGGCCTCCAGCGCAGCCTGCGAGTAGTCAAAGCTGGCTCTGATGCTCTCGTGCTGGTTGCGGGTCGTGCTGAGTTCCCGGTCCGGTCCGGCCTGGTCGGCCTCCGCCCAGTTCCGGCTGTCCGTACGCCCGCTGTCCTGGTCATTGTCGCTGCTGGGGAAGCTGCGGCGCTGCTGCGGCGCAGCTCCCTTCTCGGCGTCCATGTGTCACCTCTTCCGCCTCCATGGCAGCACCATGGCGACACTATGGCCAATTTCCCGGAAATAGCCAGCCCACACCACAACGGGCCACATCGTCCAGCCGCCGCGCGTACAGGCCCCTCCGCGCGGGGCTTCTCCGCGCAGGGTTTCTCCGGACAGGGCTGCCCTGCCGGGCTGCTCGGGGGGTTGCTCTCCGTGCCACTCTGGAATCGGATGGTGCCGGACCGCGCCCGCCTAAACGGCCGGGGTGTCACGGATGGAACGGGAGGGCTGCCAATGAACGCCGACCTTGGTGGAGTGTTCGACGCGCACGTCGCCAGCGAGTTCGTCGCCAAGGACGTCGGCGCAACCATGGCGACGATGACTGACGACCCCTACGTGAACCATGTTCCGACCATGATGGGCGGGGTCGGCCGTGACGAGGTCGCAAGCTTCTACCAGCGGCACTTCATCGGCCATTGGCCCGCCGACACCTCCATCACGCACGTCTCGCGGACCCAGGACAGCCGGCACGTCGTCGACGAGATGATCATGAACTTCACCCACGACGTGGTGACCGACGCGTTTCTCCCGGGTGTGCACCCGACCGGCCGCCGGGTCAGGCTGCCGGTCGTCGTGGTGGTGGGGTTCGACGGCGGGAAGGTCGCCTACGAACACATCTACTGGGACCAGGCGTCGCTGCTGGCGCAGGTCGGGCTGCTCGACCCCGGCACGCTGCCGGTGACCGGGGCGGAGCAGGCGGAGAAGGTCCTCGACAAGAACCTGCCGGCCAACAGTCTTCTCACCAGGCGTCCGGGGACATCGGCGTAGCCCACGCCTCTGGCGTGACCGGTGCCCGGCAGCCTCGTGGTGCTCCTGGGCATCGAGTGCTCACTCAGTGTTCTGGAGCGGGTTGCGAACGCGGAGCGACGGGAAACGACTGAAGTCGCGGTCCAGCGTCCATAGCTCGCGGACGCCGTGGGCGGCGCATATCGCGGCGATGGCCGCGTCGTGGACCAGCGGCCCGCGAACCTTGCCGTCGCGCAGCAATCGGCGCAGCGCCGGCCAGTGTGCATCCCCCTCGCCGATGAGCGCGAGCGACGGCGACTCAAGCCATGCGTCGAGCTGGTCGCAGGCCTGCTGTGGAGCGCTCGGGGGGTCGTAGATACGTGGGTGGGTGCTGATCGAGTAGAACTCACGGATGCACGGCCACGGGATCGCCCATGGCGCCTGGCCCTCTGCCAGCTCACGGACCGCCCGCGCCGCCGGATCGTGAAACGGCGAGTCCTGGCGGTGCGCGTAGACGAGGAGATTGGTGTCGGCGGCGATCACAGCCGGTCCCCGTAGGCGGCGGCGCGCAGGTCTTCCCAGCTGGCCTCCCGGAATTGCGGCTGGAGGCCGTGCCCGCCGGCGCTTGCATCCCGCAACCGGAACCGAGCGGCGCTGCGATGCCGGGCAATCACGGCGCGCAGTCCTTCCTCCATCAGCGACTTCATCGAGGTCCGCTCCTCGCGGGAGAGCCGCTGCACCTCCAGCAGCAGCTCGTCCGGAAGGTCAACGGTCGTCTTCATATGGCAAACAATATCAGGTTGGCCATACACCCATATTTACGCTCTGGTATGGCAACTCCCGCTTGGCGCCTCCCTTGGCCTGCGTCGGATGCGCCGAGATGTCACACGTCGACCGTGACGGCGCAAGACCAGCCGGACGCGCCGCCGGTGAAGCGGAGGTCGTGCAGGGACACGGCTTTGGGCACCGCTCCCGTCTCCTTGACAAGCGCGGCGTCGCCGAGACTCAGCCGCACCCGCAGGCCGCCGCCGGGCGCGGCCGCGACATCGGCATAGAGCGCGAGTTCGCCGTCGACTTCGAGCCGGTAGATCACCTCGTCGAGCACGGCAACGAGCATGTCCGCGTCGCTGCCGGCCGGCACCGACACCTCGGCGGTGCGCTCCGGCCGCATAGCTGCGGTGTCGGCGAACATGTCCAGCAGGCTCCGGACGGCCTCGGCGATGCACGCCTCGCGGGTCTGCGCCCACGCCTCGATCCGGGTGTCCGCGGTGTGCGGCACGCTGCGGTGCCCGCGCGCAGGAGCATAACGGCCGTTGCGTGGCTGATCCACGGCCCGATCGTAGACGGAATGCACGACAGACCGCGGCTGCCAGGTTGCCCGGCGGCGGAATCTTCGGTGAGGCCGAAGCGAATGGAGCGGGTCGGCCCGGGTCGCCGGACCCGCGCCGATGACGGCGCCTGTCCGTGAGATCCTGATGCAGGGTCAGACCCCGGGTCTGCCAGACCTCATCACGAGCGGTTCCACGCGGACGCGGACCAGGCGGCTATTTCCGCACGTGCGGTGAAGCCGAGCTTGTCCATGATGTGCTTCACATGCGTTTCGACGGTCCGGACCGAGATGACCAGCTTGCCCGCGATCTGGTTGTTGGACAGGCCCTCCGCGATCAGCGAGGCGACGTCGCTCTGCCGGGGTGTCAGCCGGGCTGGCACCGTATCCGGATGCCGGGCTACCAGCGGCCGGGCGGGCGCCATATCCGGGCCCGGTGTCGCGCAGGTCTCCGCGGCGCGGCGGGGGCTGAACGCATCCTGGCGGGCCGAGGTCCGCGCGTACCACTCGCGGTGGCGGGCCCGCAGCGCGTGCTCGCCGGTATCGCTGCGGAGCTTGTCCAACCCGTAGTCGCGGACGGTGTCCAGCAGCCGGTACCGGGCATCCGCGTCCGCCGGGCAGCGCAACAGGATCGACTTCGCCACCAGCCCGTCGATCAGGTCGACGATTGCCTCGCTGGGGATCTCGTCGCACGCGCAGACGGCCTCGGCAGCCGTCAGGTCGAAGGTTCCGGAGAACACGGAGATCCGGCGCCACAGGCACCGCTCCGCGTCAGTCAGTAGTCCGTAGCTCCCGTCCATGGCCGTCAGCAGTGCCGGGTCACGCGGCCCGCCCATCCGGCCGGGCGACGACAGCAAGCGGAACCGGGACCCCAGGCGGGACCGGATCTGCTCGGGCGACAACGCCCGCAGCCGGCCCGCGGCAAGCTCGACGGCGAGCGGGATGCCGTCCAGCCCACGGCACAACGCGGCAACGGCGTGCGCGTTGCTGGCGTCCACGGCGAAACCTGGCAGCACGCGAGCGGCACGTTCGGCGAACAGCCGGACCGCCTCGTACTGCAGCAGGTCCTGCGTGCATGCCGGCAGGCGGTCCGGCGGAACCGTCATCGGAGGAACCGGGAGCGTCACCTCTCCCGGCACGCCGAGGACGTGCCTGCTGGTCGCGAGGATGCGCAGCTCGGGGCAGCCGGTCAGCAGCGTTTCGGCGAAGCTGGCGAAGGCGCCGTCCAGGCGCTCGCATTCGTCGGCGATCAGCAGCAACTGGCGGTCGTGAAGGTAGCCGGACAACTCGGCGGCGCCCCAGCGAGCCGGCTGGTCCGGCAGTCCGAGGGACCGGGCGGTCTCTGCCGCAAGCAGCGCGGCATCGCCGAGCCCGGCCAGTTCCACCAGCCACACCCCGTCGCGGAAGCCGCGCCGCGCCTCGGCCGCCGCCTGTGCCGCGAGCCGGGTCTTGCCGACTCCGCCCGGCCCGGTCAGCGTGATCAGGCGGGAAGCCGACATTGCCTGGCGCAGTCGAGCAAGCTCGGCGCGCCGTCCGACGAAATCGGTCAGCTCAGCGGGCAGACGGCCCGGCCGCCCGTAACGACGCACAGAATCCCCAATGAACGCGATAGTCCCCTGGGAAGGGAGGCTAGGGCAGCGCCGAGCGCTGGCACAGGGTCCTATGGCCCCTTTAGGCAGGCTCCGGTCACAGCGACATCTACTCGTGTGGCTGGAGGGGGTGGTTCGACCTGATCATGTCGTCGGGATCGACCGAAGCCTTGATCCGGCACAGCCGCTGGTACGCGTCCCCGGCCCAGAACGCCCCCGGTGGACGCCGCATCTCGGCGAAGTTGAAGTACATCTCGTCCGCGGTCCACGGCGCGAGCGCATTTTTGACCGCCTGCACCTGCGCCTTAGCCGCCGCCTGAAGTTCCGGGGTCGGGGTCAGGCCCACCGCGAAGAGCACGTAGGGATGCTCGATGGATCCCATGGCGCAGTGTTCTGGCCGCTGGCGGGCAAAAGCGCCGCCGAGATGGCGAACTTCGATCGACAGCAGCGGGAACGCCGCGCCGGGCCCTGCCGCCGCATCGAAAGCCTCCACGGCCGCTGGCGGCAGGTCGGTGAGCAGCAGCCCGTCGCCGACAGCGGGCACCGGCGGCACCGGGTCCATGTGTATCTGCGGCAGCACCGGAATCGGGACCGTCTGGATCGTGTCGTTGACCGGGCCGAGAGCCCGCAGCGGCGCGAGCAGGTCGTCAGCGCGCGCCGGATCGCCGAGGTGGTAGACCTCGACGACCACGAACGACTTGCCGCGCACCTCCTCGGGGATGTCCGGGATCGGCGGGAATTGCAGGTAACGGCCCACCGTCGTCATCTCGTCCGGCGGGCCCGAGTCGACTAGTTCGCGCCACGCGTTCAGTACCTCGGCGCCGCGCTCGATCGGATACCAGAGGATTCCCGCGTACGCTTCCGTCACCGGGAACAGGCCGAACTCCATCGCCGTGACGACGCCGAAGCTCCCGCCGCCGCCGCGCAACGCCCAGAACAGATCGGCCTCGTTCTCGCGGTCGGCGCGTATCAGCCGGCCGTCGGCGGTCACCATCTCGATGGCGTGCACGTTGGCGGCGGCGGGCCCGTATTTGCGGCCGAGGAAGCTCATCCCGCCGCCGAGGGTGTAGCCCACCACGCCGACGTTGGGCGAGGAGCCCGCGAGGGCGGCCAGCCCATGGGGCGAGGCTCGGTCGACCACGTCTTCCCATACGGCCCCCGCCTCGACGCGTGCGGTCCGCGCCATGGGGTCGATGCTGACGCCGCGCATCCGCTCGGTCTTGAGCAGGATCGTGTCGTCTAGTTTCCCGAGCGCCATGGCTCCATGGCCGGTGCCCTGAGCGGCCACCCGCAGGCCTTCCCGGTCGGCGAACTTGACCGCCGCCACGACGTCATCGGCCGATTCGGGAAAGGCGACCGCGGCGGGGCGCTGGTCGGCGGCCAGGTTCCAGGCGAGCCGCGCCTCTTCGTAGCCCTCCGTTTCGGGGAGGACGATGTTGCCGTTCAGCGCAGATTGCGGAGACAACATCTCGCGCGCGCGTTCGGTGAACGTGGACATTTCGGAATCCCCCGTTTCCGGCGGCACAGGGCCGACCGTAGGGGTACACAGTGCCCCTACGGCGTGCAGCCGGGCATCCGGGAAATCACGGACTTTGGCACGTAAATCCGGCGACGCGGCGGAGCCCTGGGTACGCCGTCGGCTGGTCGCGCAGCGCGATGGTCTTGGGCGCGATCTCAGCGCACCGGCTGGAGGGGGTGGTTCGACCTGATCATGTCGCCGGGATCGACAGAAGCCTTGATCCGGCACAGCCGCTGGTACGCGTCCCCGGCCCAGAACGAGTCCGGGCGATACCGCATCTCGGCAAAGTTGAGGAACCTCCGGGCCGCGGACCACGGCCCGAGCGCCTCTTTGAGCGCCTGCACCTGCGCTGTCGCCGCCGCCTGCATTTCCGGGGTCGGGGCCATGGCGACCGCGTACAGGGCGTAGGGCTGTTCGATTGATCCGAGCGCGCTGTCGTGCGGGTCCTGGCGGGCGAAGGCGCCGCCGAGGTGGCGTATTTCGACCGACAACAGCGGGAACGCCGCGCCGGGACCGGCCGCGGCGTCGAAGGCGTTCACAGCGGCCGGCGAGAACTCGGCGAGCAGGACCCCGTCGCCGACGTAGGGCACCGGCGGCTCTGGGTCCATGTGTATCTTCAGCAGCGCCGGAATCGGGACCGTCTGGACCGTGTCGTTGACCGGGCCGAGAGCCCGCAGCGGGGCTAGGTGTTCGTCAGCGAGCGCCGGATCGCCGAGGTGGTAGACCTCGACGACCACGAACGACTTGCCGCGCACCTCCTCGGGGATGTCCGGGATCGGCGGGAATTGCAGATAACGGCCCACCGTGGTCATCTCGTCCGGCAATCCGGCGTCGACGAGTTCCCGCCACGCGTTCAGCACTTCGGGGCCGCGCTCCATCGGGTACCAGAGGATCCCCGCGTACACCTCGGTGACAGGGAAGAGGGCGAATTCCATCGCGGTGACGATGCCGAAGTTCCCGCCTCCGCCGCGCACGGCCCAGAACAGATCGGCCTCGTTCTCGCGGTCGACCCGTATCAGCCGCCCGTCGGCGGTCACCATCTCGATGGCGTGCACATTGGCGGCGGCCGGGCCGTACTTGCGCCCGAGGAAGCTCGCCCCGCCGCCGAGGGTGTAGGCCACCACGCCCACGTTGGGCGAGGAGCCCGCGAGCGCGGCCAGCCCATGCGGCGCGGCTTGCTCGACGACGTCTTCCCACACGTCCCCCGCCCCGACACGTGCGGTCCGTGCCACCGGGTCGATGCTGACGCCGCGCATCCGCTCAGTCTTCAGCAGGATCGTGTCGTCCAGTTTCCCGAGCGGCATGGCGCCGTGGCCGGTGCCCTGGGCGGCGATCCGCAGGCCTTCCCGGTCGGCGAACTTCACGGCCGCCACGACGTCATCGGCCGATTCCGGATACGCGATCGCGGCAGGGCGCTGGTCGACGGCCAGGTTAAAGGCGAGCCGCGCCTGGTCGTAGCCTTCTGTTGCGGGCAAGACGACGTTGCCGTTAGGCGGCGATTGCGGAGACAGCATGACGCGCGCGCGTTCGGTGAACGTGGACATTCGGAATCCCCCGTTCCGACGGCACAGGGGCCGACGATACGGGCAATGGTGCCCCCTCGGCGTGCCGGCGGGCGTCCGGGAAATCACGTACTTCGCCACGTAACCTGCCGGCGCACAGCCACCGGGTGCGCCGTCGATTGGACGCATGGCGTGACCAATTGACCGTAGTTACATTAGGTAGGTACATTGTCCTGCATGGAGACGATCGGCTTGCGGGAGCTGAACCAGAACCCATCGAAGGCGGTGGCACGCGTCCGTGCTGGTACCTCGATCGTCGTCACCGATCGGGGCAAGCCCGTCCTCCGGATGATCCCTGAAGCCGAGCATCCCGGCACCCTCCAGCAGATGCTCGCCGCCGGTGAGGTCAAGGCCCCGGCCGACCGTGGGATGCCGGATCTGATCCCGGAACTAGCGCCCGATGTGGAAAGCCTCGCCGACCTGCTTATCGCTGAACGGGAGAGGGACCGCAGACGTTGATCTACCTCGACGCCCGCGTCCTGCTGAAGTTCATCAAACCGGAGCCGGAGACAAATGCGCTGCGGGCCTGGCGCCAGTCGCTTCCTGAAGGTACGGAACTGCTGACCAGCGAACTGGCCCAGCTGGAGATCACTCGGACGCTGCTGCGCGCGCGTGTTGACCACGAGCGCGTGCCCTACTTCAGCGGGCAGGCCCTCAAGGGCGTGTACCTGGTCGACTTGACGAGTACCGTTCTAGCTCGCGCGATGGCGTACCGGGTGCCGCGGCTTGGCTCCCTCGATGCCATCCATCTCGCCAGCGCCGACCCGTTCCGCCCCGAGCTGAAGGAGTTCATCACCTACGACGAGGAACTGGCGAACGCGGCCCGTGATCTGGGCTTCCCCGTCCGCGCCCCGGCGTGACGTTCTATGAGGCGGCACGCCGGTGCACCGTTTACGGGGGCGGGGATTCCTGCGGCGGCCAGGAGCGTTTGGAGTCATCCATCGGGCTCATCAGGCCGACGTCGTTACCGTCCGGATCCGCGACGATCGCGTAACGCGCGCCCCAGTGGGCGTCGTAGGGCGGCTGCCGACCCTGGTAGCCAGCCGACGTTAGTTCGGCATAACGGTCATCGACGGCTTGCCGGGTCGGGAGCGCGAAGCCCATGACGACGTGAGCGCTGTCCGGGTCGGCGCGGAAGCCCGCGTGCCAGATCTGCGCAGATTCCGCCGTGTCCAGTTCCAGGCTGAAGCCCCCGGGCATGCTCAGCTGCAGGTGCCCGCCTCGCGCAGCGCTGGCGTCCGGGACAGGAACGCCGAGCCGC
>JBPYFL010000009.1:0-2389 GCA_051986485.1 Streptosporangiaceae bacterium
CACGGCGGTCGACGCGTTCTCGGTGATGCCAGGCAGATGATCGCCATTAACCCGCCTATCCGGGCAAGCCCGCACGCCAAATCTGCCGGCCGGTCTTGGGAGCCTGCACACTCGCGACTAGCTGAGCATAGTTAGCTTCTCGCTGAGTATTACGCGTCGGCCATATATTTCCTGTTGACGCCAGAAGCGCCTGCGCGGATGTCCCGTCTCGCCCACGCGGTGCGGGAGCTTTGTCTTCACCTGCCAGATTGTCGGCGACGCTCGAATGTGGGGCCGTTGCGACGGGCGAAAATGAGGCCACCTGCGTGTGGTTCTAGTTTGCCTGGTTCTGGGTTTTGATGCTGGGCAGGCTGTCGATGCCGCGGCCGCGGAGCCGGTAGCTGGCGCCTTTGAGGGTGAGGACGTCGGCGTGGTGGACGATCCGGTCGATCATGGCGGCGGCGACCGCCTGGTCGCCGAACACGCCTCCCCAGCCGGAGAACGGCAGGTTACTGGTGAGGATGAGCGAGGCGTGCTCGTAGCGGCTGGAGACGAGCTGGAAGAACAGGTTGGCGGCGTCTTGCTCGAAGGGCAGGTAGCCGACTTCGTCGACGATGATCAGCCCGTAACGGCGGAGCCTTGCTAGTTCCCGGGGCAGGTGGCCCTGGCGGTGGGCGTCGGTGAGGCGGGTGACCCAGTCGGTGGCGGTGGCGAACAGGACCCGGTGTCCGGCCTGGCAGGCCCGGACGGCCAGGCCGGTGGCGATATGCGTTTTGCCGGTTCCGGGCGGTCCGAGCAGGACGATGTTGCGGGCCTCGGTGAGGAACGCGCCGGAGGCCAGGGCCGCGATCTGCTGGCGGACGGCGGGCTGGGCGTCGAAGTCGAAGTCCTCAAGGGTCTTGCGGGCGGGAAACCCGGCGGCCCGGATCCGCAGCTGGGCACCGGAGGCGCTGCGGGCGGACACTTCCCGTTCCAGGACGGCGGCGAGGTAGTCCTCATGGGTCCAGCTCGCGTCGCGGGCCTGCTCGGCGAGCCGGCCGGCCGCCTCGGTGATCCGCGGTGCCTTGAGCGCGGCCGCGAGGTAGCGGATTTGCTTGAGGGCGTCGGTGCTGTCGCTCATCTCGCCGCCTCACCGTCGCCGGTGGTGACCAGCCCGAACGCGCGGTCGTAGTCGGCCAGGTCCCGGATCAGGTCACCGGCTGGTGCCAGGCTGCGGGGCTGGCGGAACTCCTGGCGCAGCCGCCTGGCTGCCTGCGCGTGGCCCGGATCAGTCACCGTGCTCCCGCGGGCCCAGACCCGGGCGTGGTCAGCGACCAGGTGCCCGTCAGTGCGGGCCCGCACCCTGTCCAGGTCCGCGGTGACCTCGACCAGGCGGCCGATCACCGCCGGGTCGACGGAGTAGTCGCTGGCATCGAGCCGGACGTAATAGTCGCGGCCGAGCCTGACCTGGTGGCACCAGCCCAGCGGCGGCGGGATCACCGGCAGCGGCAGCATCGCCGCCCGGTCGGCGTCGATCAGATCCGCCGGCCGGGCCCGCAAAGTGCGCACCACCCGGCTGTTCGCCCGGCTCAGCCAGTCAGTGAACTGGGCGTTGAAGTCCGCCGGGGAGGCAAAGCTGCGGCCGGGCATGAACGAGGTCTCGAAGTACCCATTACGGCGTTCCACGATCCCTTTCGACTCCGGATCACGCGGCCGCAACTGCACGATCGCCGTGGCCAGCGTCCCGGTGAACGCTGCCACGCCCTCCGCGAGCTTGCCGCCCCGGCCGATCCCTGTCTCGTTGTCCCAGATCAGCCGCCGCGGCACCCGGCCCAGCGCCCGGATCAGGTCCCACGACCCCAGCAGCAGATCCTCGGTGCGCCGGGTCGGGATCATCCGCCCCGTGGTGAACCGCGAGTGCGCCGCCGTGATCACCAGCACCGGCAACAGGGCCGCAGTCCCGTCCTCCAGCGGAACGCGGGCCGGCGGGAACCACAGATCACACTGCGCCGCATCGCCCGGATGCCAGGTCAGCCGGTCCGCCGGATCCGGCCGCCGGTAGCACGGCCGCAGCCGTGCCACATTCTCCCGGAACCACGACGGCGACCCGTCCCAGTCCACCCGCTCAGCGATCACCGTCGCCGGCATCTGCGGGAACTCCGCCAGCAACTCCCGCACCCGCGGCTCAAACGCAGCGAACGACGTCGTGACCGGTTTACGTTCATACCTCGGCGGATCCGCAGACGCCACCGCACGGGCCACCGTCGACCTGCCGATACCCAGCTGACGCGCGACCTGCCGCTGCGGAACCCCGTCCGCCACCAGCCGCCGGATCAGCGCCCAATCCTCCACTGAGATCACCCAGCCAATCTGTCTGGGTGGCCTCATTTTCGACCGGCACCATGGCCTCGTTTTCGAGCGGCGCCGACAC
>JBPYFL010000010.1:0-2089 GCA_051986485.1 Streptosporangiaceae bacterium
CCCATGCCGAGGGCGAGCCCGCTCCGGCCGGCGAGCCCGGCAGCCGCGAGCACCCGGGGATGAGCAAGGCCGCATTCCCAGACCTCGACCCAGCGGCCGCCGTGCCGCACGTCGACTTGACGGCCGCGCAGCGTGTAGGGATGCACCCGCTGCTGCTGCCGCCAGGGCATGCCGGGCGCGAGCGCGTCGAGCAGCACCGAGATCATCTGGTCCAGGTCCGCATCGCTCACCGCCCGGCGCGTGATCCGCCACAGGTCCAGCTGGTGCGGGGTCCCCGTGTGCTGCCAGTCGATGGCATCCCGGCGGTACACGATCCCCGGGCAGGCCAGCAGCACGTCATCACCGGGCTCGGCGGCAAGCCCCCGCAGCGCCGCTGGGACCATGGCGGTGGAGTGACTGCGGAGCATGTGCCCGGCGTCCGTGTACCGGGTGTAGCGGGCATCCCGGGTGATCGCCTCGGCGGCGTAACCGAGCCGGTCATAGTTGTCGGCGACCGGCACGATCCGCCGGCCGCGGCACCAGCGGACCTCGCAACCCCACGCACCAGTCAACCTCTCGACGGCCCGGCCGACGAGGACCTGGATGGCGTGCGGACGCTGCGCGGGGTCGGACAGATCTCGGATGCCGAGATCGCGCTGCAGCTGTGCGGGACTGAGATAACAGACAGGGCGGGACACGGTGACTCCTCGTTCAGGTTGCCGACGGGAAGATCTCTCCCGGCCCCGGGCTCAGCTAGGCGAAGGCACCGGCCGGACACGGCACCGCACCTCCGCGGCCCACCGGGACCGGGAGGCGAGGAAACCGCCGCGGGTGCATCTGCGTCACAACTCCAGCCTAGCGCCGGATGAAACCACCAGGCCAATGAGTATCCGGCGGCATGCCGTCCGCGGGCAAAGCTCGGCGTTACCTCACTCACGAGTTACCTCACCGTCCACGGCTGACAGCCGTAAGCTAACGGCGACGGCTGATCGGTGATCTCACGTGAGGAGAACTCCCGCATGGTGCAGCGACAAGTGCTATTCGGTGCCAGCCTGGGCCAGTGGAACGGGGCGGACATCGGGAACGTGGCGGGGGTCCTTGACTTGGCGACGACGGCGGACGCAAACGGCCTCGACCTGTTCACCGTCGCTGATCACCTCTACTTCGGCGACCGGCTCGACGCCTACACTACGGTCGGGTTCGCGCTCGGGCGCACCTCGCACATCGCCGGGCTGGTCGCCGTCACCTGCCTGCCGACGCGCCCGGCCCCCCTGGTGGCGCGCACGATCACGTCGCTGTCCGCGCTGTCCGGCGGACGGGTGGTGCTAGGCGTCGGCGCGGGCTTCATATGGGACATGATCACCAAGCTCGGCGTCCCGCAGCTGACCCCGGGTGCCGCCGTGCGCGCCATGGAGGAGGCCATCACGCTGATCAAGGCGCTATGCGGCGGCCCTGACCCGGTGACCTTCGATGGCGACTTCTACCAGGTGTACGGCCTTGATCCCGCGCCGGTTCCCGCGCCCCCGGTGTGGACCGGTTCCGTCGGGCCGAGGTCGCTGGCCGTCACCGGCCGGGCGGCGGACGGCTGGATACCGTCGATGGGCTCCGACTGGCTGAGCACGCTGTACCGCGAGTCGCGGCCGAAGATTGATGAGGCCGCGGTGGCCGCGGGCCGGGACCCGTCGGCGATCGTCGACATCTTCAACTTCGGCGGCGTGATTACGCCTTCTCCGCTGATTCAGACCCGAGGCGAGGACGGACGCTGGATAGGCGGGTCTCCGGCGCAGTGGATCGAGGAGATGACCTCGGCCGTGATAGACCACGGCGCGGGCGGCTTCGTCTTCCGCAGCACCGACGAAACCCCCGCGCCAGCCGCGGTCGCGCGATTCGCTCAGGAGATCGTGCCCGCAGTGCGCGAGGCGATCAGCGTGATGTGAGGGGGCCCGCCAGCCGCGGGCAAGCCTGGCCGGTCGCCGTGACCGCCCCTTACGGCGTGACATCGCGTGAGCCAACGCTCGCGCAGCCCGCCGCATCCCCCCCTTGCGTTTCGGTCACGGCGACCGGACTCATAGGCGTGCCGGGAACCGGTTCCCTCGCGAACCACCCGCCA
>JBPYFL010000011.1:0-12739 GCA_051986485.1 Streptosporangiaceae bacterium
CGGAAGTCGCACACCTACCTTGACCTGGACTCCGGCCACGACTTCGACTCCAAGATCGTGGTCAAGGTCAACGCGCCGGACCTGGTGCGCAAGGAACTCGCCGCGCCGAAGTGGCGCGGCGAGCCCATCGCGATGGGCACCAACGTGGACTGCTACCAGCGCGCCGAGGGGCGATACCAGCTGATGCCGGGCATCATCACGGCGCTGCGGGATGCGGTGAACCCGTTCTCGATCCTCACCAAGGGGACGCTGATCCTGCGGGACCTGGAGCTGCTCCAGCAGGCGGCCCAGGTCACCGACGTGGGGCTGAACGTCTCGGTCGGATCCACCGACGGCGACCTGTGGCGGTCGGTCGAGCCTGGCACGCCGAGCCCGCAGCGGCGGCTCGAGACGTGCGCAACGCTCAACGCCAGCGGCCTGGGCTGTGGTGTGCTGATGGGCCCGGTCATCCCCTACCTGTCCGACTCCCCCGCCCAGCTCGACGACGCGGTCCGGCAGATCGCAGCCTCGGGGGCGCTGCGTGTCACCCCGATCGTGCTGCATCTGCGCCCGGGCGCGCGGGAGTGGTATGGCGAATGGCTGCGCGAGCACCACCCCGATCTCGTGCCCCGTTACAAGGAGCTGTACGGGAAGGGCAGCTACGCGCCCAAGTGGTATCAGCAGCGGATCGGCGACCAGGTCCGCAAACTCGCCGTCAAGTACGCCGTCGGACTGCACCCCAACCCGCGGCTCATCCGTCCGCGAAAGCGTCCTGCGCCGGCGGCACCACCCCCGCCGGCCCCGGAGCAGCTGTCGTTGCTCTGACCGGAACCCGGCGCTCTGACCGGAATCTGGCGCGCCGCCGCCCCGGCCGAGCGCGGCCCCACCCGGCCCGTTGATCTTCGTGGCCGCACGCCACTGTAAAGGTTCGCTGCCCAGCGTTAGATTGGGCTGAGTAACGGCGGGGGCACAGCCGGCGGGGCGGGCATCATCAGTCCGGACCGTCGAGCCACGGAGCAGATCAGACCGGGTGCGTGACACAGGAGTTACGTCGGCGGTGGGAGGTTGCCTCGAAATGGCAGACGAAACGGAAATGCAGGTCAACGAGAAGCAGATCGCCGCGCACTGGCGCGAAGAGGAGTACTACTACCCGCCGCAGTCGTTCATCGACCAGGCCAACGCGCCGGACGCGGCCATCCGTGACAGGTTCACCGAGGACAAGTACCCGGAATGTTTCACCGAGTACGCCGACCTGCTGAGCTGGGACAAGCGGTGGGACACCACGCTGGACACCAGCAACGCCCCGTTCTGGAGGTGGTTCGTCGGCGGGCGGCTGAACGCCGCGTACAACTGCGTTGACCGGCACGCCGAGCGCACCCCGGACAAGGCCGCGGTCACCTTCGTGCCCGAGCCCGAGTCCGAGGAGGTCGTGCACACCAGCTACCGCGACCTGCTGCGCCGGGTCAACGAGTTCGCGGCGCTGCTGCGCGACTTCGCCGGGCTGAAGGCCGGCGATCGGGTCACGCTGCACATGCCGATGGGGAACGACATTGCGGTCGTCATGCTGGCCTGCGCGCGGCTCGGGGTCATCCACTCCCAGGTATTTGGCGGGTTCAGCGGGGCCGCCTGCGGACACCGGATCGCCGACTCGGGCAGCCGGGTGCTGATCACCGCGGACAGCTACCACCGGAGCGGCACCCTGCTCGACCACAAGGCCAAGGCCGACGAGGCTCTGGACACCGCGCGCAAGGAGGGCCAGGAGGTAGACAAGGTCCTGATCTGGCGCCGCTATCCGGGCCAGTACAACTCCAAGACCCCGATGACCGACGGCCGCGACTACTTCGTCGACGAACTGATCGAGCGTTACCGCGGGCAGACGGTGGAGCCGGTATCGATGGCGGCCGAGGATCCGCTGTTCCTGATGTACACCAGCGGCACCACCGGCCGGCCGAAGGGCTGCCAGCACAGCATCGGCGGCTACCTGGCCTATGTCGCCGGGACCTCCAAGTACTACCAGGACATCCACCCGGACGACATGTACTGGTGCATGGCCGACATCGGCTGGATCACCGGCCACTCCTACATCATCTACGGCCCGCTGGCACTCGGGACCACGACGCTGATCTACGAGGGCACGCCGAACTACCCGGACGCGGGGCGCCCGTGGCGGATCGCGGAACAGCTCGGCGTGAACATCTTCCACACCTCGCCGACCGCCATCCGCCAGCTGCGCAAGGTCGGACCGGACGAGCCGGCGAAGTACAACTACCACTTCAAGCACATGACCACTGTCGGCGAGCCGATCGAGCCCGAGGTCTGGCGCTGGTACTACAACACTGTCGGCAAGCAGCAGGCGGTCATCGTGGACACCTGGTGGCAGACGGAGAACGGCGGCTTCCTCGGCAGCACGCTGCCAGCGGTCGACCCGATGAAGCCGGGCAGTTGCGGCCCCGGCGTCCTCGGCGTCCACCCGGTGATCTTGGATGAGGACGGTGTAGAGGTCCCGGCCGGAAGCGGCAGGGCCGGGAACATGTGCATCCGCAACCCGTGGCCCGGCGTCTTCCAGACCATCTGGGGACAGCCGGAGCGGTTCGTGCAGACCTACTACGCCAAGTACAACAAGAATCCGGACAGCAAGGACTGGCGCGACTGGCCCTACTTCGCCGGCGATGGTGCGCTCAAGGCGGCCGACGGCTACTTCCGGATCCTCGGCCGGGTCGACGACGTGATCAACGTGGCCGGCCACCGGCTGGGCACCAAGGAACTCGAATCCGCGGCCCTTGCGGTTGATGAGGTCGCCGAGGCCGCCGCGGTGCCGGTGGTGGACGAGATCCGTGGCCGCGCGGTGGAAATGTACATCTCGCTGAAGCCCGGCTACTCCGCCAGCAAGGAGATGGAAGACAAGGTGCGGCAGGCGATCGAAATCGACATCGGGAAGATCGCCCGGCCAAAGAGCGTCTGGATCGTCCCGGACATGCCCAAGACGCGTTCCGGAAAGATCATGCGCCGGGTCATCGCCTCGGTGTCCAACTTCACCGATATCGGGGACGTCAGCACGCTGGCGAACCCGGAGATCGTGGAGACGATCCGCGGCCATGTGCAGGAGGAGAAGCGCTCGCGCGGCGAGGTCCCCCGGGAGCTTTCCGAGACGGAAGCCGAGGAGATCAAGCAGTTCGGCAAGGAGGAGTGAGGTCCGCGCCGTCGTGACCTGACGCGTGCGGCCGCCCGGTGCTCCGGCCCGGGCGGCCGCACGTCGGCAACGGCCCCGCGGCTCCGCTGGCGTGGCTCCCCCACACGGCTGCGACCAGCGCGAACGTATGTGTTCCGATTGGCGGAGCGGTCCACCGACGGGGCTGCGGGGCGGCACTGGGCGGCGGAACGTAGAGTTTCTGCCGTGAGTGCCGTCCGGTATCCCCTCCCGCCTTTGGAGCCCGAACGGCTCATCGTCCGGACCGTCCCGGTCGCCGAGCCGGATGACCTGCTCAGCCGCCTTCCCGGGCCCGGCGCGCTCGCCTGGGTGCGGCACGGCGACGGGCTGGTGGGCTGGGGCGAGGCGGCCCGCATCGCCGTTCCAGCGGGCCCGGACCGGTTCGCTGGCGCCGAGCGATGGCTGCGCGGCCTGCTCGGCAGCGCCGACGTGGACGACCCGGTCGGTGTTCCCGGCACCGGCCCGGTGGCGTTCGCCAGCTTCACGTTCGACCCGGCCGTCAACGGGTCGGTCCTGGTGGTCCCGCGGGCCGTGCTGGGCCGCCGCGACGGCCGCGCGTGGTTCACCACCATCGGCGACGGCTCGGACCCGCTCGTCCCGGCGCGCCCGGAGACGGCGCCCGGCGAGGTGCGGTGGCAGGACGGCTCGCTGTCCGGGCCGCAATGGCAGCGCGTTGTCGCGGCGGCGGTCTCCCGCATCAAGGCCGGCGAACTCCGCAAGGTGGTGCTGGCCCGCGACCTGCGCGCGGTCACCGCCGAGCCGGTCGATGCGCGGGTGCTGCTGCACCGGATGGCCGCCGCCTATCCGGACTGCTACACGTTCGCGTGCGCGGGCCTGGTGGGAGCTACCCCCGAGCTCCTGGTCCGGCGCGAGGGGGACCGGATCAGCTCACTGGTGCTCGGCGGGACCACGTCGCGCCGAGGCGACGCAGAGGCCGACGCCGCGGCGGGCGCAGCACTGCTGGCCTCGGCCAAGGAGACGGAGGAGCACCGCTACGCGGTGGTCTCGGTGGCGGAGTCGCTGGAAGGGCTGTGCGAGAGCCTGACCGTCGAGCCCCGGCCGTCGCTTCTCGGGCTGGCGAACGTCCAGCACCTCGCCACCCGGGTGACCGGGCGGCTGGCCGCGCAGGATTCCGCGCTCGCGCTGGCGGGCACGCTGCACCCGCCCGCCGCCGTCTGCGGCACCCCGGCAGAGGAGGCGATGCGGCTGATCCGGGAGCTGGAGGGAATGGACCGCGGGCGCTACGCCGGCCCGGTGGGCTGGCTGGACGCCGACGGCAACGGGGAGTTCGGGATCGCGCTGCGCTGCGCGGAGATCGACGGTCCCGGCGCCCGGCTGTTCGCGGGATGCGGCATCGTCGCCGGCTCCGACCCGGAGGCCGAACTCGCCGAGACCCAGGCCAAGTTCCGCCCCGTCCAGAGCGCCCTGGAAGGTTAGCCGTAAATTCTCCCCGGCCGGGCCTGACGACGGTGCTGATGCGCTGCGCGCGTCCGTGGATACGCCCGCCGTGGATGAATGTTGACCGACGGCGCGACGAGTCACACACTTAGGGTGATCGGATTCTTACGGGGGGTTTGAATGGCCTGGCGACTGGATGGCACCTATTTCGAGAACTGCAATTGCGACATGGTGTGCCCGTGCACGACGTCGGGGCTGACGATGCCCGCCGATCAGGAGCGCTGCCGGGTCGTTCTGGCGTTCCACGTCGATCGCGGCGAGTCTGATGGGCTTGATCTCAGCAACAAGACCGTGGTAATCCTCGCCGACACCCCGCGGGTAATGGCCGACGGCAACTGGCGGGTTGGCCTCGTCATGGACGCCAGCGCCTCCGCCGAGCAGGCCGAACGCCTTGGCGCGATCTTCGGTGGCCAGGCCGGCGGGCCGATGGCGGCGCTTGGGCCGCTGATCTCGGAGCTGATGGGCATCGAGTCGGCACCGATCGACTACGTGAACGACGGCCGGCGGCACGCGCTCCGGGTCAGCGACATGATGGATATCGAGATCGAGGATTTCGTCCCGCCGCAGACGCCCGGCGGAGAGGTGGAGCACCTTACCGGGATGTTCCATCCGGCCAACTCCACCCTCACGATCGCCAGGGCCAACAGGTCGCGGGTCAATGCGTTCGGGCTTTCATTCGCTCACGAGGGCAAGAACGGGCACTCCGCGCCCTTTTCGTGGTCATCGTGAGCACCAGCGCGCCGGCGCTGCGGCAGCTGACCCTGCCGGCGTCGGTCCTGCTCATCGCCGGGGCTGCCGCCTGGGCAGGGGTCGTTGCCGTCGCCCGCGGCATGGGCGCGATGCCGGGGACAATGGGCCTGTCGTTCGCTGCGTTCGCGGGCGTGTGGGCCCTGATGATGACCGCGATGATGCTGCCATCGACCGCCCCGTTCGCGGGGTTGTACACCCGGACGCTGACCGATCACCGGACGCGGAGAATCGCTGAGCTCGCGGCCGGATACCTGCTGGTCTGGGCAGCTGCTGCGGTACCGGCGTATGCGCTCGCCTGGTTCGCCGGGGAGCTCGGCGGTACCCGGCCGGCCGCCGCGCAGGTAATGGCGGTCGCGATCTTCGCGGCCTGTGGCATCTACCAGCTCACGCCGCTAAAGGATCGTTGCCTGGCACGGTGCCGCTCGCCGCTGGGGTTCGTATTGAAGTACGGCAGCTATCGCGGCCCGCTGCGGGACCTCAGGGTGGGGGTCAATCACGGTGCCTTCTGCCTGGCGTGCTGCTGGGCGCTGATGGCGGTCCTCGTCGCGGTCGGGCTGATGAACCTGACGGCGATGGTCGCGCTGGCCGCGGTGGTCCTGGCGGAGAAGACCTGGAGCAGAGGTCCTGCGCTCAGCCGGGTCGTCGGCGTCGCGGCGCTTGTCGTCGCCGTGGCGGTCGCCCTGCGGCCGTCGCTGGCTCCAGGCCTGCATCCGGCACCCGCGATGCCCGGCGGTATGACGCACGGCGCTCTCAGCGGGGGCTGACGCCGACCAGCTCGCAGGCGATCTCGTAAACGACGGTGCGCAGTTCATCGAGGTCGGCCTCCTCGTCCTGGAAGAACAGCCAGCCGACCTGGACCGCGAGCAGCGCGATGCTGGAGCGGATCCGCTGGGGCAAGGGGGCGCCCGGCTCGCGGAGCAGTGCCGCCATCCGGGTCATCCGGTCGCGGAACATCTCCTGCGACTTCCCCTGGTTGAACTGGTTGAGCGTGGCCTGGTTGCGTTCCAGGCAGCTGTAGAGCGCGCTGTGCCGCACCACCGTGTCCACGTAGCGCCCGATCACCTCGCGCCGGGCCGCGTCGGTGTGCGGCTGCTCACTCGCCCAGGCGAGGAATGCGTCCATCTCCCGCCGGTAGTCATCGAGGATGGCGCGGAAGATGTCCTCTTTGGACTTGAAGTGGTAGTAGAGCGCGGCCTTGGTGACCGCGAGGCGCTCGGCGATCTCCCGCAGCGACGTCTTGTCGTACCCCTGCTCGGTGAACAGTTCAAGCGCGACCTGCTGGATGCGGGCCCGGGTCTCCCGGCCCGGCCCGTGCTCTTGGCTGCTGCGGTTATCGGTCGCTGGCTGCATCGTCCTGTCCATCGCTCGTCGGTGCCTGGCAGATAGCTGGTTCCGGGCCGTATGGCGTCCAGTCTGGCCCGCCGCTGTCTCACTCGCCCCGCTGGCGTCCAGACCGCCGCCCGTCCAATCGAACTAACTTGACGGCCGGTTAGCTGCTTGGTAGCTTACCGTACGTCAAGTAAGTGCGCCAGTCCACGAATACCCCACAAGTGGGCGTCCGGCGCCAGTACCGGCAGGAGCCGCCGATGTCCGACATTCAGGCCACAGCCGCCCAGCCACCGCTGGCGGCAGGTGCGCCAGCATCCCGGCGCGAGATCCTCATCGTGCTTCCCGGCCTGATGCTCACGATGGTGATCGCGATGCTCGACAACCTGATCGTCGGCACCGCGATGCCGCGCATCGTGGGCGACCTCGGCGGCGTCGCGCACCTGTCCTGGGTGGTCACCGCCTACGTGCTCGCCTCGACGATCACCACGCCCCTGTACGGCAAGCTTGGCGACCAGTACGGGCGCAAGACGTTCCTGATGGCCGCGATCGTGATCTTCCTGGCCGGGTCGGTGCTGGCCGGCCTGTCACAGTCGATGGGCGAGCTGATCACTTTCCGGGCGATCCAGGGACTCGGCGCCGGCGGCCTGATGACCGGCGTTCTCGCCACCATCGGCGACCTGGTGCCGCCGCGGGAACGTGGTCAGTACACCGGCTACATGATGGGCGTGATGATGCTCGCCATGATCGCCGGGCCGCTGGTCGGCGGGACCATCACCGACAACTTCTCCTGGCGCTGGATCTTCTACATCAACGTGCCGGTCGGCGGAGCCGCGCTGGTCTACCTCGCCATCGTGCTGCGCACCCCCCGCAACCGGGTCAGCCACCGGATCGACTATCTCGGCGCCGGCCTGCTCGCGCTGGCGGCGACCGCCCTTGTCCTGCTGACCAGCTGGGGCGGCAGCCAGTACGCCTGGTCGTCACCGCAGATCATCTCGCTCGCGGTAGCGGCGCCGGTGCTGCTGGCCGGGTTCGTGCTCGCGGAGCGGCGGGCGGCCGAGCCGGTGCTCCCGCTGCACCTGTTCCGGAACCTGAACTTCTCGGTGGCGTCGGTGATGACGTTCATGACCGGGCTGGCGATGTTCGGCGCGATGACGTTCCTGCCGCTGTACCAGCAGACCGTGCAGGGCGCGTCGGCCACCAACAGCGGCCTGCTGCTGCTGCCGATGATGGCCGGCGCGACCGTGGTCTCGGTGGCCGTCGGCCAGCTGATCACGCGGACCGGCCGCTACAAGATCTTCCCGATCATCGGTGGCGCCGGAATGGCCGCCGGGATGTACCTGCTGTCCCTGCTCGGCGTCGGCACATCCCGCACCACCTCGGCCATCTACATGGCCGTCCTCGGCATCGGCATGGGCTTCCTGATGCAGGTCACCACGATGATCGTGCAGAACAGCGTGGAACTGCGCGACATGGGCGTGGCGAGCAGCTCGCGGACGTTCTTCCAGCAGATCGGCGGGTCGTTCGGGGTGTCGCTGTTCGGCGCCGTGTTCGCCACCCGGCTGCAGGACACGCTCCGCACCCGTCTTCCCGGCGTCAAGCTGAGCGCCGGCGGCGGCCAGTTCGACCCGAGGACGATCCTGCGGATGCCGCTGGCGGTGCGCCACGATGTCTTCTACGCCATCACCAACGCCATCCACGGCGTGTTCATCTGGGCCGCTCCGAGCGCGCTGGCGGTCTTCGCGATCGGCTGGTTCATCAAGGAGGTCCCGCTGCGCGGGCGGGCGCCGGAGCGCCCGGAACCCGCCGGCGAAGCCCCGGCCCCGGAGCCGCAGCTGGCCGGCTGAACCGACCGCCGCCGGGTATAGGCCCGGCCCGGGCCACAGCCAACGCCCGGGCCGGGTCATAGTCCGGGCCGGGCCACCGGCAACGCCCGGGCCCGGTCATAGTCCGGGCCGGGCCACCGGCAAGTCCGGGGCAAGCCCGGGGGCAGAACCGCTGCGGGCCGCGTGTGGGTTCACGGGGGCGCCCGCACGCGGCCCCGGCGGCCCGGGCGGTTCAGCTTCCCGCTCGGGCCAGCGCGTCCCGGACGGCCGCGGCCGCCGCGTCCCGGAGCCGGTGCCGGAGGCGGGTGCCGGCCTCACGCGAGGTCGGGACCTCGATCAGCTGCAGGCCGCTGCCCCGCGGCGCCGATGCCGCCAGCACAGGCCGCAGGTCCGCTGGCCGTTCCAGCCGGGTATACGCAAGCCCAACGGCATGGGCGACCGCACCCAGATCCACGCCGTGCGGCGTGCCGAACACGCGCTCAAAGGAGGCCGGGAAGGATGCCTGCTCCAGCAGCGAGAAGATGCCGCCGCCGTCGTTGCTGGCGATCACGATCGCCAGGTCCGGCCGCGGCTCGTCCGGACCGAGGACCAGGCCGCCCATGTCGTGCAACAGCGCGAGGTCGCCGAGCAGGGCCGCCGCCGGTCCCCCGCCGGAACGCTGATGGGCCAGAGCCGCTCCCACCGAGGCGGAAACCAGCCCGTCGATCCCGCTGGCGCCGCGGTTCGCCAGCACCCGCAGCCCGCTTCGCACCGGCATCTGCTGGTCAAGGTCCCGGATCGGCAGGCTGGACGCGGCCCATAGCAGTGCCCCGTCCGGCAGCGCCGCGGCCAGGTCGCGGGCCAGCCGCGGCTCCGAGAGCTCCGCTCCGGCGCCGGGATCCGCGGCCGCGCCGGACGCGCCCGCCGCCCCCGCGCGTGGCTCGGCGTCCAGGATCGCGTCGACGGCCGCGCGAGCCGCGGCGTCCGCCGTCAGCCAGGACATCAGCCAGCCGGTCACCACCGCGCCGCCGGGGACCGCCGCACCCTTGGGGACCGCCGCACCGCCGGAGCCCAGCCCGTCGCTGACCGCCACGCCGCCGGAGCCCGGCCCGTACGGGACCATCGCGCCTGGGACCGCCGCGCCGTCAGAAACAACCCCGCCGCCGGAGCTGACCCCGGATGCCGGGTGCGCGATCACCGAGGACGCGGTGCGCGCCGGGTCCGCCCAGCGGCCCGTCCGGTCGGCCATCACAACGTGCCGCGCGCCCGCGGCCGTGCTCTCCCGCAGGAAGGCGATCTGCTGGCGGGACAGGCCCGGCTTGCCGGCCGAGACGATGACCTCCGGCCGGTGCCGGGACACGAACTCACCGGTGCCGAGCAGGTATGGATAGGCGGACAGGGCGTTCGGGCCGTTGCGCGCGTTGCTGGACGGCTCGGCCAGCACCGGCCAGCCGCGGGCCTCGGCGAGCGCGAGCAGCGGGCCCGGGTCATAATCGCCGTCGGCCGCGATCAGCACGCCGCGTTCCGCGGCCGGAAGCTCGGCCAGCGCCGCACCGGCAGGGCCGGGGATGGCGATCCGCGTCCACGGGGCGCCGCCGGTTCGGCCCTCCAGCGGCTCGCACCAGCCGGGGTCGCCGTCCGGGACCAGCGGCTCGGCCAGCGGCACGTTCAGGTGCACCGGCCCGGGCGGCCCGCCCGGCCCGCCGAGGGCCTGCCCCCACGCCTGGCACGCCAGCGAACGCCAGTAGGCCGCCATCCCGGCCCGCTGCTGCGGAACGCCGGTCTCGCAGAACCACCGCACCGCCCCGCCGAACAGCTTGATCTGGTCGATGGCCTGGTTGGCGCCGGTCCCGCGCAATTCCGGGGGCCGGTCGGCGGTCAGGACAATGAGCGGGACGCACGCCTCGTCGGCCTCCACCACCGCCGGATGGAGGTTCGCGGCGGCGGTGCCGGAGGTGCAGACGACCACCGACGGCACCCCGGAGGCCTTCGCGAGGCCGAGCGCCAGGAAAGCCGCCGACCGCTCATCGATCCGCACGTGCAGCCGGAGCCCGGCACCGCCGGGACCGGCACCGCTTTGACCGGCCGGGCCGCCGCGCGCGTCCGGTCCGGCGTCGGCGCGATCGTGCAGCGCCATTGCCAACGGCGCCGACCGCGAGCCCGGTGCGACGACGGCGCCGGTGAGCCCGCACCGGATGAGCTCATCGACGAGCACCGCGGCGAAGGCGGTCGATGGGTTCACCGGAACCCCGCGGCTGCCACCGCCCGCTCTCGCCACCACTGCGGGTCTGCGGCCCAGCGCGTGAGCCGTTCCGCATCGGCATCCGGGCGGCGGACCGCGACCTCGCCGCCGTCCGGGACCAGCGGATCCGCGGTGACGTCCCCGGCGAGCATGGTCGCGGTGCCCAGCCCGCAGGCATACGGCAGTTCCGGCAGCGCCGCCGCCAGCGCGATCCCGGCCGCGAGACCGACCGATGTCTCTACCGCGCTGGACACCACCGCCGGAAGCCCGCAGGCCTCGGCCACCCGCAGCGCGGCGCGGACCCCGCCGAGGGGCTGCACTTTGAGCACCACGAGATCCGCCGCCTCCTTCGCGGCCACCGTCAGCGGGTCCTCGGCGCGGCGGATCGACTCATCGGCGGCCACCGGCACGTCGATTCGGCGCCGCAGGGCCGCGAGATCATCGAGGGCGGCACATGGCTGCTCGGCGTACTCCAGGCCGAACCTGGCTAGCCGGGCGAGCATCCGTTGGGCCTGGTCTAGGTCCCAGGCGCCGTTGGCGTCCACCCGGATCTTCCCGGCCGGGCCGAGCGCGCCGCGGACCGCCTCCACCCTCGCGATGTCATCCGCCGGGTCCTGCCCGGGCTCGGCCACCTTGACCTTGGCGGTGCCGCAGCCGGAGGCGGCGACGATGGCGTGCGCCCGTTCCGCGCTGACGGCGGGAACGGTCACGTTCACCGGGATGCGGTCCCGCAGCGGCGCCGGCCAGCCCTCGGTCGCCGCCTCCACCGCGCAGGCCAGCCAGCGGGCCGATTCACCGGGCCCGTACTCGGGGAACGGCGAGAACTCGGCCCATCCGGCCGGCCCGTGCAGCAGCGCGCCCTCGCGCACGGTGATTCCGCGGAAGCGGTTCCGCATCGGTATCGCGTAGGCCCGCAGCGTGCCGAGCAGCGGGCCCAGCGCCGCGCCGGGCGGCGTGTCCGGAGTGGTGCGGCCAGCGGCCTGCTTCCACTCGACCACGCGCCCTCCTCGACTCCAAGCCCGGGTAACGGCCGCGGAGCCTTCGCACCCCCGCCCCGCAACCCCGTACGAGCCCCCGGCACGGCCAGCCCTAACCTTACGTCCGTGAGCGGACGTCCCCTGCACGCGGCCATGCTGCCGGCCGGTCCCCGGCTGATGGAGCTGCTGTCGGCTGCGCTGGACGGCACCGGGCCGGCGATTGCGCCGCTGGCGGCCGGGGTTCCGGATGCCGTGCTGCGCCGGCAGTTGCGCGTCCTCGCCCCGTCAGCGATCGAGACGCCGGAGGGCACGGCGAGTCACGCGGCCGGGCAGCCGGTGGCCGACGACACCGCGGTGGTCATCGCGACCTCCGGTTCCACCGGCGAGCCGAAGGCGGTGGAGCTTGGCGGCGCAGCGCTGCTCGCGTCGGCGCGCGCGTCCCTGCAGCGGATCGGGGCCCGGCCTGGCGAGCGCTGGCTGTGCTGCCTGCCGCCCGCGCACATCGCCGGGATCCAGGTTCTGGTGCGCTCAATCGTGTCCGGCTCGCCGCCGGTAATCTGCGACCCGTCGGACCCGGAGGCATTCGTCACCGAGGTTGAGCACGGCGGCGTGCGGCACGCCTCGCTGGTCCCCACCCAGTTGCAGCGGCTGCTGCAGCCCGTCGCCGCCGCGCCCGGCACGCCGGGCGGCACAGCCGCGGAAGCACCGCGAGCGACACCGGGAAACGCCGGAGCGGGACCCGGCGATCGCGCAACGGTGTCGCGGCTGCGCACCATCCTGCTCGGCGGCGCCGCGGCGGCACCCGGGCTGCTCGCGGCGGGGCGCGACGCGGGAGCCAGGATCGTCACCACCTACGGGATGAGCGAAACCTGCGGTGGCTGCGTGTACGACGGGGTCCCCCTGGACGGCGTCGGCGTCGAGATCGACACCGGCCCGGCCGGGGAGGACGGCCGCGGGAGGATCCGGATCGCCGGGCCGGTGCTGTTTTCCGGTT
>JBPYFL010000012.1:0-2737 GCA_051986485.1 Streptosporangiaceae bacterium
GGTCCCGGGAACCCGGGGAGCCCTGGGGCCGGAGGCGGCGACTGAATTCACACCGGTAACGATATCGGTTAACGGACCGGGGTTCGGCGCGCATGGTCCGGCGTCGGTCATACTGGGTGGCATGTCAACGGTGAGCCGCGGCGGCAAGCAGCGGGGATGAGCGTCCAGAACCTGGTGACCTCCGGGCCGCTGCTGCTGGCGATGCCCGTCGCCGCCGCGGCCGGCGCTCTGACGTTCCTTTCGCCCTGCTGCCTGCCGCTGGTCCCCGGGTACCTGTCGTACGTAACCGGGATGTCCGGGGCCGGCGCGGCTGACGCCAGCGCCGGCGGCTCGTCCGCTTCGGCTGTGGCGACCGCCGGGGCTGACGGGAGCGACGGCGGCGTCGCGACCCGCACCGTCACGACGACGGCACGTGGACCTGGCCCGGCGGCCAAGGGCCGGGCGGTCGCCGGAACGGCGCTGTTCGTGGTCGGGTTCTCGCTGGTCTTCGCCGTCTACGGGCTGGCTATCGGCGGGCTCGGACAGCTGTTCCGCGCGCACAACACCGGGCTGACCCAAGTCCTCGGCGGGATCACGATCCTGCTCGGCCTGCTGTTCGCGGGCGCGTTCGACCGGTTCAGCTTCGCCGGCCGGATCTTCCGCCCCTCGGCACGGCCGCGGGCCGGCCTGGTCGGCGCGCCGCTGCTCGGCGTGCTATTCGGCGTCGGCTGGTCGCCGTGCATCGGCCCGACGCTGACCGCGGTGCTGGCGCTGTCCGCGTCGTCGGGCACGGCCGCGCGCGGCGCGTTCCTCGCCTTCATCTACGGGCTAGGCCTGGGCATCCCGTTCCTGATCGTCGCGCTGGCCTTCCAGCGCGCGGTGAACGTGCTCGGTTTCTTCCGCCGTAATGCGCGGCTGGTCAGCCGGATCGGCGGCGCCATGCTGGTTCTCCTCGGCATTCTCGAGGTGACCGGCGCGTGGACGTCGGCCATCAACTGGATGCGCGCCCACTGGATCAGCGGCTACGAGCTCCCGCTTTAGGCTTCGCCGCGACCGGCTTCTTCTGCGGCGGCTCGGAGCGCCTGCGCGAGTCCTGGCGCGGCTGGCCGGACGCCCCGGACGCACCGGCCGCACCGGCCGCTTCGACCAGGGCGGTCAGCAGGCGCGGGTCGTCGCCTTCCTCGGGGTGCCATTGCACGCCGACGCCGAACCGGTGACCGGTCACCTCCAGGGCCTCCACCACGTCGTCCGGCGACCAGCCGGCCACCGTCAGGCCGTCGCCGAGGCGGTCCGGCGCCTGGTGGTGCGCGGCAGGAACCTGGACCTTGGCGCCGAGCAGCCGGGCAAGCAGGCTGTCGTCGGCGAGAATCACGTCGTGCGGCATGTACCGGACCCGGTCAGGCCGGTGCGCGGGCACGTGCTGGGTCAGCGTTCCGCCGCGCGCCACCGTCAGCACGTGCAGTCCGCGGCCGATGGCAAGGAACGGCAGGTCTGCCTCCACCGCAGCGCGCATCAGCGCCAGCTCGAAACGATCCCTGCGGTGCTCAGGCAGGTCCGTCTCGTCCAGCCGCTGCTGGTCGTACAGCCCGGGGTTGATGTCCCTGCCGCCGGTGAAGACGAGCCCGTCAAGCCCGGCGACCAGGGCGGGTACCGAATCCGGCGGCACCGGCGGCAGCACGACCGGCGTTCCCCCGGCCCGTGCGACCGCGCGGGTATAACTGACTGGGGAGATCACCGCCTCCCGGATCCAGTTCCCCCAGTGAGCCGCGTCTAGTTCACCAGTGATGCCGATGATTGGCCGGCCCATCACGTCCTCCTCGCCAGTCCACGCTGTGTCTGCGACGGGTCCACGACCCCCCGCTCCCCGGCCACTCCGCCATTCTTCCCGACCGGACCTGTCTCTGCCGTGGCGATGCTTATTTCCACGGTCAGCTCTTTGCCGCCCGGGGGCCGAGGGCAGCGTGATGTTGCTACCTGGTAACTCTCGGTAGCAGAACGCGCACCGCTCCGCGACTTTATACCTTCCGCCAGCCGGGCACCCACGCGCCGTCAGTCACCTGATAGTCGCCGAAAAGCGCGGGGGCCTCGGCCCGCATTATCTCCCCGATCTTGCCGAATACCAGGCGGATTTCCTCCTCGGCACCCGGGTCGGTGCGCATTTCGATCGTGTGCCGCAGCGCCCTGATGTTCGCTGTCCAGACCAGCCCGGTGGCGACGCCGTCCGGCGCGAACCGCCGCATGAACGAGGTCTTGTGCTTCTTCTCGTGGAACGGTACGCCCTCGTCATCGAGCCGGAAATGGTCCGACATCCAGTGCTGGAAAGCCTCCATCTCAGACAGCAGGGCGGTAGCGCGTTTCATGAGCTCGGGGTCGCGCTGCGCCCAGTCCGGGAACCAGAAAGGCAATTCATCGATCCGGACGAACCGCAGTGACTCTTGCGAGATAGCCGTTCCCGGACGATGCCTGATCACTTCGTGCGTGAAAACACGGCTCACGTTATGCAGCACAAAGGTGAAATTGATGTGCTCGAGGACGGAGCCGTGACCGCTGCGCAGGATGTTCTCCAGGTACTTGACCTGGTCGTCGCGGACCTTGCGGACGTTCGGATTCAGGCCGGGCTCCCAGGAGCGATAGCACATCTTGCCGGCGAACTCGACCAGGTTCTGCGCGTCGTTGCCGAGCTGGTCACGGTCCAGCCGCTCCAGCCAGCTCTTCCCGCCGACCTCGCGCAGGTAGGCGGCGATCGCGTCGTAGTCGA
>JBPYFL010000013.1:0-98355 GCA_051986485.1 Streptosporangiaceae bacterium
GTCGTCGCCTTCGGCAGCTTCGTCAGCTCCGTCATCGTCACCGGCCGCGCCGTGGGGATGGTGGAGGCCGGCGACTTCAAGAACGTCGGCGGCGCGCTGGCCGGCTGGCTGCTGCCGCAGCCGGACATCAGCCCTGCGCACACGGCTGCGGCCGCGCACCCGCCGATCGTCCGGACCACGGGCCGCCTAGCTTCCTGACCTGCGGAAATCCAATTGCGCACCGGGAAAAGCCGAGAAAGCGCGGCAGCCCGCAACCGATCAGGCATCGGAACTCCGGAAGAGGCGGGAAGCCTGACCGAAATCCGGCTTTGCTGAGGATGTCACGCTGTCATTTACGCCCCAAGGGGCAACGTTCCGGCGCAAGTCATTGCAAACGCGATCAAATCGTGATATGCGATCAAATGGTCACAATCTGGGCATACCGGCCAGTTGACCTGCCGTTATAGGCCGCAATCCGGCATGCTCGCCCCGGTTTTGGCGCTGAGTTTCCGGACGCGGCACCGCGTGGTTTGCGGACGCGGGACTGCCGGCGTCGCCGGCCGTGGCGTACGCACACCGGCCGGCCCGCCGGGTCGCGTGGCGGCGGGTTACCTCAGCCGAGGACGGCTTCCTCGTAGCGGGAGCGTGCCGCGGCCTCAGGGTCGTAGAGGTCCCAGGACCGCATCCAGCGGTGGGTCTTCTCGAACATCTGCCGCGTGTAGGGCTCGTATACGATCCGCTCCCCGGGGCCGAACCGCCGCACGTCCACGATCCGCGCGATGTCGTCGGGCATCTCCCGCAGCCAGTAGCGCTTGTACCGGCCGGGCTCCAGGTCGATGTCGCGCTGTGCGCGGCGCAGCGCCGCGAAGTATTTCTCCAGATCATCCGCGGCGACGGTCTCGGAGACCAGGAACCCCATCATGAACGTGGTGTCCACCAGCTTGCGGAACCCCTGGTGCTCCAGCGTGTAGTACTGGGCGCCGAACACGTTCACCGCCGGCACCTGATGTTCCAGCATCAGCCGGACCCGGTCATATGGCAGCCCGACGAAGCTGAGCTTGATCCGCGACCGGTCGAGGAACTGCTCCAGGCCCTCGATCGCCGAGTAGTGGCTGCCGGAGTGGTAACCGACGCCAACCGGCACATCCGCCAGGTCGTCGGGCCGCTGGTACCCGGAGTCGGGTGCCACGAAGATCGCCGACGGGCAGACCGAATAGGCCTTCCCCCACATCCGGCCGGCGCCCGCGGTGGAAGCCGCGTTCACCGCCCAGTGACATGCGGCCGAGACGTCGCAGGATCGTCCGGATTCCATGTCTTCGAAGGCGCCGCGGGTGAACTCGGTGGGCGCCCCGCCCGTCATGCTGACCGGCGACGTGGTGACCGTCGCTCCCGCCAGGCCCTCCGGCTCGAACTCGTAGTCAAGCCCGGCCTGGTCGAAGTACCCCTGCTCCTCGGCGACCCACTCCTGAAGCCGCACGTGCGGCTGGATGCGGAACGTCATCCCTGCTCGCCTCCCCGGGCGCGCCGCTGCCGTTAATGCGGCCACCGTACGGCCGCGCTTCGGTACAAACAAGATGGGGGCGCTCAGAGGATAAAGGGGATCAGCATTTTGGTTGATCGCTTGTACTCCGGATACGCCCCGGGGAAAAGTCCGGTCATGTAGCGCTCTTCCATCACCGCGCTGTAGACAAAATACGCCCCGAGCAGGGCGGCCGCTATCAGCCAGTACAAGCTGATCGCCAGTGAGGTCCCGACCATCCCGAGCAGGATTCCGGAGTAGATGGGGTGACGAACACGGTGGTAAGGGCCAGTCGTCACCAGTTCCGGGTCGACCTTCTGGGACATCGGCGTTCCCCAGTTCCGGCCGATATAGATTCTGGCCCAGATAGCCAGGGCCAGCCCGGACAGGAAAATGGCCAGGCCGATGCCCTCGAGCCACGGATTGTGCGTGACGGCATGTCCCTTGAGAACTCGCAGGCGCAGCAAGAGAAGAATGATGAGAACGATCGCCACCCGGAAGCCCGCGAACTGGGTCCACCGGGTTCGCCCAGCCTTCACGCGGACGGACGCGGCGAGCCAGTAGACCCAGAAGGCAACCCAACCGACCGCGATCACCAAGTCGACCACGCGCATATCAACCAGTCTCCCGCACCCTCGTCGTTCTCACGCCGATGCGCAGCTCATGGCGCCAGGAAGCTGGCGCGCGCGTCGCTGAGCCAGTCCTCGACCGGGCGGGGATCAGCGCCGGTCACGTCGCGCACGGTGGTCGAGACAGTGTCCGCCCCGCCGTCGCGGATCCACTCGAAGAGCTCGAGGTTCCCGTCCGCTTCCCAGCGGCTGAGCCCGCTCGCCAGCATGAGTTCGCGTGCATCGCCGGCCGGCTGATCGCAGTAGCTGACCTGGCGCGCGAAGACGGCCGAGAAACGCGTCGCGACATCGGCGTAACCCAGCGCCTCCGGCCCGGTCAGCACATACGTCGCGCCTTCGTGCCCCGGGCTGGTGAGGACCCGGGCCGCGACGACGGCGACGTCGGTGGCCGCGACGAACCCGACCCTGCCCTGGCCGGCCGGCGCGGCGATCACGCCGTCTTCGCGGATGGTGTCCGCGGAGGCCAGGAAATCCTCCATGTACAACGCGGACGCCAGGAAGGTGACCGGCAGGCCGACGGCGTCGAGGTGCAGCGCCACCTGCCGGTGGCCGCGCATGAAACGGACGTCGCAGCCGGGATCCTGAAAGCCGTCCGCGGCGACCTTGACGACGTGCGGGCGGTGGCCCGCGGCGGCGAGCGCGTCAATGAACACGGTCTCGAGCTCCGCCTGCTCCTCGATCGCCGGGGACAGCAGGAAAACCCGGTCGAAGCGGCGCAAGGTCTCCACCGGCGGCGGTTCGTCGAAGGACGCCACGACGTGCCGCGGTGTACCCGGCAGGTCGGCGGCCCTGGCCGCTACCCGGACCATCGCCGTGACCTCGGCGCCCGAGTCCGCCAGCGCCTCCATCAGCCGGTACCCGACTCGCCCGGTCGCTCCGGTCACCAGAATCACGTCCGTCCCCCTCCGGCCGCTGGAGCGCGGCCGTTACGGGCCGCTGCCCATCTTCTGCCCCCGCGACGGCCTCACGACGCTGCCGGCAGCCGGATCAACGGGGCGCTTGCCCAGCACTGTCGGTCGGCGGGCGCTGTCGTAGGGTCGGCGGCGTGGACTTTCGCAGACTCGGGAACTCGGGCCTCGCGGTCTCCGTCGTCGGCCTGGGGACCAACAACCTGGGCATGAAGCTCGACATGGACGGCAGCCGCGAGGTCGTGCACGCGGCGCTGGATGAGGGGATCACCCTCTTCGACACCTCTGATTCCTACGGCGCCTCCGAGGCCCGGCTCGGTGAGCTGCTCGCCGGAAAACGCGACGACCTGGTGATCGCCACCAAGTTCGGCAGCGACGTGCGCCGGCGCGGGAACGACAACGGCGAGGACTGGGGTGCCCGGGGCTCCCGCCGTTACATCCGGCGGGCGGTGGAGGCGTCGCTGCGCCGGCTGCGCACCGACTGGATCGACCTTTACCAGCTGCACTTCCCGGACCCGGCGACGCCGCTGGAGGAGACCCTCTCGGCGCTCGACGACCTGGTGCACGAGGGCAAGGTGCGCTACATCGGCTCGTCGAACCTCAGCGGGTGGCAGGTCGCCGACGCGGAATGGATATCCCGCGACCGCGGCTCCGAGCGGTTCGTGAGCGCCCAGAACCGCTACAGCTGGCTGGACCGGGGCATCGAGGCGGACCTGATCCCGGCGCTGCGGCACTACGGCATCGGGCTGCTGCCCTACTACCCGCTGGCCAGCGGCCTGCTGACCGGAAAGTACCACCGCGGTGAGCCAGCCCCCGTCGGCAGCAGGATCCACGCCTGGGGCCGCGAGTCGGTGCTGACCGACCCCACCTTCGACATCATCGAGAAGCTGGAGAGCTTCGCCGCCGAGCGCGGCGTGAGCCTGCTGGACGTGGCAATCGGCGGGCTGGCGGCGAAGCCGGCGGTTGCCAGCGTCATCGCCGGGGCCACCTCGCGCGACCAGGTAGCCAGGAACGTGGCGGCCGGCGCATGGCGGCCGGCCGCGTCCGAGCTGACGATGCTGGACGAGATCACCGCTTAGCGCCGGCCGGCGCCCCTCCGGGTGGGTTGGTCAGATCGTGGGGCTGCCCGGACCTGCCCGTCGCTGGGCCGGCCTCATCCCGCGGGGGTGATGCGCGTGCCCCGCGGCCATCCGACACTGCGCGCATGCTGCACGTCCGTGTAGTGAGCCCGGCGGAGCTGACCGAGCGGCTGGTGAACATGCTGGCGTCGGATCCCGGCGTCGTGAACGTCGTGGTGCTCCGCTCGGCCGCCGCACGTCCGGACGGCGACGCCGTGCAGTTCGACGTGTCGACCGGCTCGGCGAACGCGGTGCTGCGGCGGTTGCGTGAGTTCCGCCTGGACCGCGACGCCCCGGTGGTCGTCGACGCGGTGGAGGCGGCCATCGCCGACGCCAGGCACCAGAGCTGGAAGGAGCGCCGGTTCCACGGCGAGCGCGCTCCGGTATGGGAGCTTGTCGAGGGCAGGATCCGCGCCGGGGCGGAGTACGCGCCCAGCTTCTTCATCCTGCTGGTGTTCGCCGGGATCATCGGCGCCTGCGGGATCCTGACCAACTCGCAGATCCTGATCGTCGGCGCGATGGTGGTCGGCCCCGAGTACAGCGCCATCATCTCCGTCGCGCTCGGCATCGACCGCCGGGACGGCTTCGAGGTTGCGCGGGGACTGGCGGTGCTGATTGCCGGATTCGTGCTGGCCATCGCGGTGACGCTGGCCTTCGCGCTGTGGATCCGGTGGGGCGGCCACACCCCCAGGCTTTACAAGCTCGGCATCCGGCCGGTCTCCGACCTGATCAACTCGCCGAACCTGTTCTCGGTGGTGGTCGCGGTGGTCGCGGGACTGGCCGGCGTGATCTCCCTGACCGAGGCGAAGGCGGGCGCGCTCATCGGCGTCTTCATCTCCATCACCACGATCCCGGCCGCCGCCGATGTCGGCGTGTCGATCGCATTCTCCAGCTGGGACGAGACCGCAGGATCAGCGGAGCAACTCGCCCTGAACGTCGGCTTGCTCATCGCCGTGGGCGCGCTCGGGCTCCGGGCACAGCGGATCATCTGGCGCCGCTGGGCGGGGCGCGCGCCCTCGATCAAAGGACCGGGCTAGCGCCGCGTCATGATCGGCCGGGTGTGCCGCTGGCCCCGGTGTCGCCTCGCAGTGCCCTGGGCGCCGGGTCGGCGCTCGCGACCGACGGGTAGAGGTCCGCGACATAGCCGACCTGATGGGCGGTGAACGAGCGCTCCCGCCGGACGTCGCGGGTGAACGCGACCCACCAGGTGAGGATCGCCCCCGCCCGGTTGCGGTAGCCGGTCAGGAACGCGATGTGGATGAAGAGCCAGGCCAGCCAGCCGGGGAAACCGCTGAGATGGACGCGGCCGATGGACAGCACCGCTCGGCCGCGGGAGATGTAGGCCGCCGAGCCGAGGTCGTGATAGGTGAATGTCTTCTCGGCTCCCCGCCCGGTGACCTGCAACTTGATGCGCCGCGCGGCGTACAGCCCGGACTGCATCGCCACCTCGGCGACCCCGGGGAGCTTCCGCAGGCTCATCATGTCGCCGGCCACGAAGATCTCCGGATGGCCGCCGATGGTGAGGTCGTCGCCCACCACGATCCGGCCCGACCGGTCGCGTTCCGCGCCCGTCGCCTTCGCCAGCGCGTCCGCGAGCGGCGGGGCGGCCACGCCCGCCGTCCACAGCACGACCGCCGCGTCGTAACGGTTCTCGGTGCCGTCCTGGCTGCGGACCACCACCCCGCTCAGGTCAACCTGCGTCGCGATCGAGTGCATGTGCTGCTCGACGCCCAGCTTCCGCAGCGACTCGGCCGCCTGCCCGGACAGCTTGGGTCCGAACGACGCCAGCGGGGCGTTGCCGCCGTCGAACAGCAGCACCCGGGCGTCTTGCGGCTGGATGTGGCGGAACTCGTCCCGCAGCGTCTTGGTGGCGAGCTCGCGGATCTGTCCCGCCAGCTCGACACCGGTCGGGCCGGCGCCGATCAGGGCGAAGGTGAGCAGGCGCCGCCTCTCCACTGGGTCGGCGGCGCTCTCGGCCAGCTCGAAGGCGCCGTAGACCCGCCGCCGGATCGTCAGCGCGTCGGAGATGGACTTCATCCCGGGTGCCCACGGCCGGAACTCCTCGTGGCCGAAGTAGGACTGCTCGACACCGGCGGCGACGATCAGGCTGTCGTAGCCGAACTCGGCGCGCTCGCCGAACGGCCGCTCGCAGAAGACGAGCCGGCGGTCGGGATCCACGTCCAGGACCTGGGCCATCACGCAGTCCAGGTTCCGGTGCTTGCGGAGCACATGGCGCAGCGGCGTGGTGATCTGCCCCTCGGACAGGATGCCGGTCGCGCACTGGTACAGCAGCGGCTGGAACAGGTGGTGCTCGCTGCGGTCGATCAGCGTGACGGCGAACTCGTCGCCGCGCAGTTCCCGGGCGGCGA
Source organism: Streptosporangiaceae bacterium (assembly GCA_051986485.1). Classification (GTDB taxonomy): domain Bacteria; phylum Actinomycetota; class Actinomycetes; order Streptosporangiales; family Streptosporangiaceae; genus JBPYFL01. The sequence continues at coordinate 6,523 of JBPYFL010000013.1, forward strand.
ACAGCCCGGCGAACCCGCCGCCCACGATCACCACCCGGTGCGGCGCGCCCGCGCCGCCCGGCTGCCTGGCCTGATCGTCCATCCACGTCCCCCCGTGCTCAGCGGGCCGGCCCTGCCGGCCGTGATCAGGTGGCTGGGTCGTACCAGGTGTCGCGGTCCGGCAGCAGCCGGTCCGCTTCCTTGGGCCCCGAGGTCCCCTGCGCGTAGGGATGCACCGGGCCTCCTGCGTCATCGAGGACCGGGTCGACGATGCGCCAGGCCGCCTCGACGGTGTCCTGGCGGGCGAACAGCCAGCGATCGCCGTCCAGCGCGGCGCCGATCAGCCGGTCGTACGGGCGCATGTCGGACCCGGGCCGCTCGCCGAAGACAAGCTCCTCGCTCTGCGGCTCCCATCCGCCGCCCGGCTTCTTGCCGGCCAGCTTCACCCCGACCTGGGTTTCCGGCCAGACCCGGAACCGCAGCGTGTTGTGCGCGGGCAGCGGGCTGAGCCCGAACACGTCCTGCGGCGGGTGCCGGAACCGGAAGGTCACCTCGGTCGCCGTGACCGGCATGCACTTGCCGGCCCGGATCAGGATCGGCACGTCCGCCCAGCGCCAGGTGTCGGCGACGAGCCGGACCGCCACGAACGTCTCCGTCGTCGAGCCCTTCCGCACGCCGTCCACGTTCTGGTAGCCGTCGTACTGGCCGCGCACCACGTTCTCGGGCGTCAGCGGCCGCAGCGAGGCGACGAAACGACCCTTGGAGTCGCGCCAGGTGGACATGTCCTGGGTGTGCGGCGGGTCGGCCATCGCGGTCGCCAGCACCTGCAGCATGTGGTTCTGCACCACGTCGCGGATCGCGCCGGTCCGGTCGTAAAAACGGCCACGGTCGGAGACGTCGAACGCCTCGGCCATGGTGATCTGCACGCTCTCGACATAGGTCCGGTTCAGCAGTGGCTCCATCACCGCGTTGGCGAACCGGGTGAACAGCACGTTCTCCACCGGGTCCAGGCCGAGCCAGTGATCGACCCGGTAGATGGACTCCTCCGGGAAGTACTCGTGGATCGTGGTGTTCAGCTTCTGCGCGCTGGCCAGGTCGTAGCCGAACGGCTTCTCCACCATCACCCGCGCTCCGGCGGCGCGGCCGGCGGCTGAGATTCCCTCGGCGATCCGGCCGAACAGGACCGGCGGAACCTCCAGGTAGTAGAGGATCTTCTGGCCGGCGCCGATCGCCTGCGACATCGCCTCGTAGGTGGCGGGGTCGTCCAGGTCACCGTCGACGTACCGCAGCAGGTTGAGCATCTTCGTGGCCGATGGGCTGGACGGGTCCATGTTGTTGCGCTTCAGCGACGCGATGGCGTAGTCGCGGAACTGCTGCAGTTCCCATCCGCTCTTGGCCACCCCGACGACCGGCACGTCGAGCACGCCGCGATCGACAAGGCCGACCAATGCCGGGAAGGTCTCCAGCTTGGCCAGGTCACCGGTGGCACCGAAGATCACCAGCGCGTCCACGTTGTCTGACGCCATATCCGTTCGCTCCCCTGTTCCGCCGTCTGATGGTCGTCCGGGTGCGCCGCCCCGCCCGTTCCTCTTTCTATCTGACGCCGTGGCGGTGGGGCTCGCCCCACCCCTCGCGGGTGAGCGCTCAGAAGATGGCGACCGGGTTGACCGGGGAACCGGTTCCGCTGGGCAGCCGGAGCGGGGCGATCACGCAGAAGAACGACCAGCGGCCGGCCGCTTCGCACTCGGCGACCAGGTCATCGAACTGCAGGTAGTCCAGCAGGTGGACGCCCAGCGCGCGGATCGCCAGCACGTGCACCGGGAAGTCCACGCCTTGCGCGCAGCTGGGGCCGGTGTCGTTGTTGGAGTCGCTGCCCAGCACCGCGACCTGCCGGTCGGCCAGGAACTGGACCGCCGCCGGATGCAGCCCGGCGCGGGTGCTGGCCGCGTCCCACGGGCCAAGCTCCCGGCGGCGGCGGCGGTGCCCGACCCGCACGAACAGCAGATCGCCCGGGCCCACGCGGACCTGCTGAGCGTCCTCCGCGGCGGCCAGGTCGGCGGCCGTGACGTGCTCGCCTGGTTCCAGCCATTCGGCGCCGGAGAGCCGTGGGATGTCGAGCAGCACGCCGCGGCCGGCGATCCCGTGCGCCGCGGCAGCGATGGACAGCTCCGCAGCGCCGTCGGTGGTCACCGTGTCCGCGGGCACGTCGTTGTACAGCAGGCCGTCGTAGCTGACGTGACAGAGAGCGTCGATGTGGCTGTCGGCGTTGCCGTGCACGTGCAGCGATATGCCGTCCATCGCGAAATCCAGCCCGTCGGTACTCAGGCCGTCACCGTCGGCGGGCTGAATCATCCGGTGCACGCAGGGATCGGGGTTGTCCGCCGTCCGCTCGCTGCCGATCTGCGCTTCCATCGAGATCGTGCGACCGGTCCGGACCTGCCGGGCGGCGGCGGCCACCCGCTCGCCGGTGAGGTAGTTCAGCGCGCCGCGCCGATCGCCGGGTCCCCAGGGCACGCCGCGCCGCAGCCGGTCGAACAGCGACCGGAACTCGGCGTCGGTAAGTGCCGCGGTGGTGTCATGCATGTTTCCCCCGCCCCCCGCGGCCGAGCCGCCGGCTCCGCCGCGGTGTTTCGTCGGCCGGTGCGTCGTCGGCCGGTGCTGGGTCGGCCGGTGCTGGGTCGGCCGGTGCTGGGTCCGCCGGTGCCGCCGGGACCGGCCGTGGGTGCGCGGCCGTCCCCGCGGCCTGCGCCGGGGCCATTTCCGGCTCGCGCGGAGCGGGCGGGGCGGCGCGGAACGGCTTGTCGCTGACCCGGCGCCGGAAGACGTAGTAGTTCCAGGCGGTGTAGGCGATGACGAACGGAAGCAGGATCGCCGAGACGATGGTCATCGCGGTCAGCGAGTAGCGCGGGGATGCGCTGTTGTTGATGGTCAGGTCGTAGGCGTGGTTGATGCTGGACACCATCAGCCGCGGGTACAGATCGACGAAGAGCGTCACGACGATGAGCGCCACGGTGGCGGTGGTGGCGGCGAATGCCCAGCCTTCCCGGTGGTCGGCGGCCAGCCATGCGGACGCGATGATGGCGATCACCACGATCAGCTCGATGGGATTCAGCAGCGTGCCCTTCCCGGCGATGGCATGGGTCCACGCCACGAACCCCAGCACCAGCAGGGTCGTTGGCGGCGCAGCCCGCCGGGCCAGCCGGCGGGAGCGCTCCCGGACCGGGCCCTCGGTCTTCAGCGACAGGAACGTCGCCCCGTGCACGGCGCAGACCGCGACCAGGGTGATTCCGACGTAGATCCCGTACGGCTGCAGCAGGGTCCAGAACGACCCGGTGTACTGGTGGTTGGCGTTGACGGGCAGCCCGTGCAGCAGGTCGCCGAGCGCCACGCCGATCAGCAGCGGCGCGAGCAGGCTGCCGATGGTCAGCAGCCAGCTCCAGGTGCGGCGCCAGCGCGGCGAGTTGCCCTTGCCCCGGTACTCGAACGAGACCCCTCGGACGATCAGCGCCGCCAGCAGCAGCACCAGCGCCAGGTAGAAGCCCGAGAACATGGTCGCGTACCAGCCGGGGAACGCGGCGAACATCGCCGCGCCGGCCACGATCAGCCACACCTCGTTGCCGTCCCACAGCGGCCCGATCGTGTTGATCGCGGCCCGCCGCCCGGCCTCGTCCCGGCCCACCACGCTGTGCAGCATCCCGACACCGAAGTCGAAGCCCTCGAGCACGAAGAAGCCGGTCCACAGGATCGCGATCATGATGAACCAGAAAATCGCGAAGCCGTTCATCCGGCCCGCCCCCTCAGCCGAGCCCGCTCAGTAGAGCACCGCAGGGACACGTTCCTCGCCCTCCTCGCCTTCCCCGCCCGCGGCGGGTGAGGGCGGGAGCTGCTTGCGGGAGTAGCGCAGCATCAGGATCAGGTCCACGGTGCCGAGCGCCCCGTACAGCAGCACCAGCCCGGTCAGGCTGATGATCAGGTAGGTGGTCGTGACCGACGGGGACACCCCGTTCTTGGTCAGCTGGAATCCCTGGACGATCCACGGCTGGCGCCCGGATTCGGTCAGCAGCCACCCGGCGGTGTTGATCAGGAACGGGAGGATCGCCATCCAGGTCGCCGTCCACAGGAACCACCGGGAATCGGCGAGTTTCCGGCGGCGCAGCAGCAACAGCCCCCACAAGCCCACCAGCGCAACGAGGCCGGCCAGGTAGGCCATCACCCGCATCGACCAGTACTGGATGAACACGTTCGGCACGTAGTAACCGGGTCCGTATTGCTTCTGGTACTGGGAGTTCAGCGGGTTGAGCCCTTGCACCTTGCCGTTCCAGTGGTTGGTGGCCAGCAGCGACAGCAGGTGCGGGATCGCCAGGATCTGGGTGGGTGTCTGGTCGTGGTTGCCGCCGCCGATCTGGAACAGCGAGAACGAGCACGGCTGGCAGGTGGTCCACTGGGCCTCGGCGGCGGCTATCTTCATCGGCTGGTAGCGGCCCTCGATCACCCCGAGTTCGCTGCCGATCAGCAGGTTCAGCACGACCGCCGGGACCAGGACAACCAGCGCCAGCCGCGCGGACTTGGTGAAAACCGACCGGTCGCCGCCCTTACGCAGCTGCCACGCCGACACCGCCAGCATCACCACCGCACCGGTGACCAGCGCCGCGAGGACGACGTGCGTGTATCCCCACAGGAACACCGGGTTGGTGAACAAGGCCCACAGGTTGCTCAGCTGCGGCTGGTGGGTCTTCGGGTTGATCGTGTAGCCGACCGGGTGCTGCATCCAGGAGTTGGCGGCGAGGATGAACGCCGCCGACAGCACGGTGCCGAGGGCGACCAGCCAGATCGTCGCCAGGTGCACCCGCTTGGACAGCTTGTCCCAGCCGAACAGCCACAGCCCGAGGAACGTGGACTCCAGGAAGAACGCCGCCAGCCCCTCCATCGCCAGCGGCGCCCCGAACACGTTTCCGACCAGCCGCGAGTACGCCGACCAGTTCATCCCGAACTCGAACTCCTGGACAATGCCGGTCACCACGCCGATCGCGACGTTGATCACCAGCAGGGTGCCGAAGAACCGGGTCAGCCGGAGGTACTCCGGGTTTCTCTTCCGGTACCACGCGGTCTGCAGCAGGGCGGTCAGGAACGCCAGGCCGATCGTCACCGGGACGAAGAAGAAATGGTTGACCGTGGTGAACGCGAACTGCCAGCGGGCCAGATCCGTCGCCATCAGCTACCGCCCCCGTGCCATCCGTTACCCCCCGGGTTACGCGAGTCCTTATCGCCCGCCCCGTCAGCCGAGCCGCTGCACGATGTGCTCACCGACCCGGATCGCGTTGGCCATGACGGTCAGCGCGGGGTTCACGGCCCCGATGCTCGGGAAGATGCTCGCGTCGGTGACGTACAGGTTGTCCAGTTCGTGCGCCTTGCAGTTGAGGTCGAGCGCCGAGGCTGCCGGGTCGGTGCCGAACCGGCAGGTACCGGCCTGGTGGGCACAGCCGGCGATCGGGACCGACATGTTGGCGTAGAAGTTCTTGTGCAGCACGTGATGGTCGGCCATGCCGACGTGGTTGAGGACCTTCTTCATCTCGCCGTAGAGACTGTCCGCTTCGGAGGTGTTGGTCTCGGTGTAGGCGAGGTGCACGTTCGCGTCCCGGTCGATGGTGACGCGGTTCTCCGGCTTCGGCAGGTCTTCGGTGGTCAGCCAGAGGTCGACCGAGTGCCGGGCGACCTCTTCGAGGCTCCAGTGCGGGGCGAGCTTGGTGAGGTGCGGCTCCTCGCCCTTGATCGCGCCCGCGTTCGACTTGCCCAGCATCTGGATGTTGCCCAGCGGCCACTCACGGCCGTTGCCGGGCAGATAGAAGTCGTTCACCGCGAGCGTCTTCTGGAACACGGTCGGGTTGGGCTCCTTACTGAGCGCCGAGACCGCCTTGCTGATGTGGAACATGTAGTTGCGCCCGACCTGGTCGGAACCATTGGCGAGACCGGCGGGGTGGGTGTCGGATGCCGAACGGAGCAGGATCTTGGCGGTGTTCGCCGCCCCGGCGGCGAGCACGACGATGGCTGCCCGGTAAACCTCCTCGGTGCCCGCGCGGGAGACCACGACGCCGGTGACCTGGTGGCCGGACGGATCCGTCTGCAGCCGCACGACCTCGGCGTCCACCAGCAGGGTCACGTTGGGCTGCCCCAGCAGGGGACGTACCGCGATGACCTCGGCGTCGGACTTGGCGTGCACCAGGCACGGATAGCCGTCGCACCAGGCGCACCGGATACAGGTGCTCCGCGGCCGGTCAGCCTCGTTCAGCATGATCCCGCACGGCGCGTGGAACGGGTGGTAGCCGCCTTCCGCCAGCGCGTCGGAGATCTCCTGGACCCGCGGCTCATGTGAGACCGGCGGCCACGGGTACTGCCGGGACCAGCTTCCCTCGGTCGGGTCCTCGCCATGGACACCGTGTACCTGGTACAGCCACTCGGCCTTGGTGTACCAGGGCTCCAGGTCGTCGTAGGACAGCGGCCAGGCCGGCGATACGCCGCCGACGTGCTTGATCTCGCCGAAGTCCTCCGGCCGCAGCCGGTACAGCGCCGCCCCGTACATCTTGGTGGCCCCGCCGACGAAGTAGTGCACCTGCGGCTGGAACGGCTTCCCGTCGCCGTCGAACCAGGTGTCCGGGGAGATGTATCGCCCGTCCACGAACACCGGCCCGGGATCCCAGTTCTGCGTCTCCCGGGTCAGGAAGTTTCCCCGCTCCAGCAGCAGGATCCGCTTGCCGGACGGCGCGATCGTATGCGCCAGCGTGCCGCCGCCGGCGCCGGTCCCGATGACGATGACGTCGTAGTCCTCCGGCACGTCAGCTCTCCCGCTTCTGGTAGGTGGTCGCAGGCGCGGGCCCGCCGAGGCGCGCCCGCTTCTCGAGCTCGTCGTTGAGGGTGATCGCGGCGTTGATCAGCGACAGGTGGGTGAATGCCTGCGGGAAGTTGCCGAGCTGCTCGCCGGTCGGGCCGATCTCCTCGGAAAACAGGCCGAGATGGTTGCCATACGTGTGCATCTTCTCGAAGGTGAGCACCGCGTCGTCCAGCCGCCCCGCGCGCGCCAGGGAGTCCACGTAGAGGAAGGTGCACAGGGAGAACGTGCCCTCGCTGCCGGCCAGGCCGTCCGGGCTGGCCTCCGGGTTGTACCGGTAGACGAGGCTGTCGGAGACCAACTCGTGGTCCATTGCCTCCAATGTGGACAGCCACATCGGGTCGCGGGCGGAGATGAAGCCCTCGATCGGCATCAGCAGCAGCGCGGAGTCCAGCACGTCGGTGGTGTAGTGCTGGGTGAACGCGCCGACCTTGCTGTTCCAGCCGCGTCTCATGATCTGGTTGAAGATGCGGTCGCGCTCGATGACCCAGTTGGCGACGTTGGACGGCCACCCGGTCTGGGTGGCGATCCTGATGGCGCGGTCCAGCGCGACCCAGCACTGGAACCGGCCGTAGGTGAAGTCCTTGCGCCCGCCCCGGGTCTCCCAGATGCCCTCGTCGGGCTGGTCCCAGTTCTCGCCGACCCAGTCGATGATCCGGCAGAGTGCCTGCCACCCAACCAGGGAGACCGGCAGGCCGTGTCCCATCGCGTCGTAGACGGCGTCCATGGCCTCGCCGAAGATGTCCAGCTGGAGCTGGTCGGCGGCGCCGTTGCCGATCCGTACCGGCCGCGATCCGCGCCATCCCTCGAAGTGATCGAGGGTCTCCTCGGTGAGGTCGGACGAGCCGTCCACCCGGAACATGATCTTCATCGGATGGTCGCCGTCTGCGTCGGCATGCTTCGCTACCTGATTCCGCAGCCACTGGCCGAACGCCATCGCCTCCTCCAGGTACCCGAGGCCGACCAGTGCGTGCACGGACAGCGACCCGTCCCGGACCCAGGTGAACCGGTAGTCCCAGTTGCGCTCCCCGCCGGCCTGCTCGGGCAGGCCCGTGGTCGCGGCGGCGACGGGCGCGCCGGTGGGCGCGTAGATGAGCAGCTTGAGCGTGATCGCCGACCGCATCACCATCTCCCGCCAGCGGCCTGTATAAGTCGACCGGCTCAGCCAGCGCCGCCAGTAGGCTCCGGTGTCGTTCGCCAGCCGCTCCAGCTCGGCCGGCGGGAGCCGCTTCGGTTCGCCGCCCATCGACTCCAGCACGACGCCGCGGCCGCTCTCGCCTTCCCGCAGCGTGAACGTGGCGCGCAGCCCGTCGCCGGAACGCTCCACCGCCGGCCGGCGGCTCTCCGAAGGTGGTGCCCCCGCGGTGTGCAGCGTCAGTTCCATCGAGTCGGAGCGGAACACCGCGCCATCGGCGGTGAGCTCCACGGTGTGCTTCGCGCGGCCGTAGTCGAAGCGCGGCTGCAGGTCCAGAACGAACTCCATCGAGCCGCGGGCCACCTTCAGATGCCGCACCAGCCGGTGCCGGTCGGTGGGGCCGCCCTCGATGACCGGCATGAAGTCGAGTACCTCGCCCACGCCCTCCTGGGTCATGAACCGGGTGATCAACATCGCGGTTTCCGGAAAATACAGCTGCCGGGTCACGTAGTCGTCGGTCGCGGGCGCGATCCGGAAGTAGCCGCCGTTGTCGGCGTCCAGCAGCGACGCGAACACGCTGGGAGAGTCGAACCGCGGGCAGCAGAAGAAATCGACGGTGCCGTCGGTGGTCACCAGTGCCGCAGTCTGCAGGTCGCCGATGATCCCGTGATCGCTGATGTTCGGATACCGGTTCATGATCGTCTCCTCCGGGGCCCGCAGGCACGCGGGGTGCCACCTCCGCTGGCGTCACCCTCCCAGCCCGCGGCGGCCGTCGCACCACCCGTCGCGGATGATCCGGGATAAGCCGCTCGGCGACGGCCGGCTCTTCAGCCGGCGCACCTCAATAACCTGGGCCCCGAGTATTTCCAGGCGCGCGAGCAGCCCGTGCAGCGCGGCCTGGTCGGCGAGCGGGCCGTGCAGCACCGTCTCGACCGGCTCAACGTCCGCGGTGATCCGCTCGAAGTCCGCCAGGGCCTCGTCGGGGAGAGTCCCGGCTACGCGGATCTCGTAATACACACCCGCCACAAGGAGCCCTCCAGACGTGGTGAGGGAAATCGGTCGTTACAGCGTGGCGCGGCGCGCGGCGCGGTGCCTCCCTCCCCGCGGGTGGCTTGGCAGGTCAGCGCGGGGGTGATGCGGTGCCCGTCGGTGGGCCGCGCCGGCCCTCGGGCAGGCCGCCCCGGCCCTCGGGCCGGGTGTCCCCGGGCGCCTGCGGGGTGTCCCGGACGGCGAGTGCCAGCTCCGCGTCGTGCATCTGCCGGTAAAGCGGGCACTCCCGCAGCAATGCCGCGTGGGTGCCGCGCCCGGCGACCCGGCCGTGGTCCAGGACCACGATCTCGTCCACCTCGTCCAGGCCGAGCAGTTCATGGGTGATCAGCAGGGTGGCCCGGCCGGTGGTGGCGCGCAGCAGGTCGGCGGTGAGCACCGCCCGGGTGTCCGGATCCAGGTGCGCCGCGGGCTCGTCGAGGATCATCAGGTCCGGCCCGGCGAGCAGGGCGCGGGCCAGTGCCAGCCGCTGCCGCTCCCCGCCCGAAACGGTGGCGCCGGAACACGGCGTATCCCAGCCGCGCGGAAGGGACTCGATCCAGGGCAGCAGCCGTGCCCGCTCGGCGGCCGCCGCCAGCTCGCCGTCGCTGGCGGCGGGCCGCACGACGGCGAGGTTCTCCCGGATCGTCGCATCGAACACGTGCGGGTCCTGCGGGCAGCCGCCGATCACGGTCCGGACGTCGTCGGCCCGGTAGTCGCGCAGGTCGCGGCCGCCGAGCGTGGCGCTCCCGCCTGCCAGTTCGCAGAATCGCAGCAGCACGGCCGCCACGGTGGACTTTCCCGCTCCGCTGGGACCGACCAGCGCCACCCGGCGCCCGGCGGCCAGGTCCAGATCGACCCCGTCCAGTGCCAGCGGCCCGTCCGGTTCGTAGCGCACCCGCGCGCCGCGCAGCGCCACCCACAGCGGCCCGTCCGGCAGCGCGCACGCGAGGGGTGGATCAGCGACCGGGTCGGGGGCGTCCAGAACCCCGGCTATCCGGGCCGCGCTCGCCCGGGCGCGGCCGATCTGCACGGCCGCCGTCGGCAGGCCGTTGACGGCCTCGAAGGCGGCGAGCGCGGTGAGGGCCAGCACCGCCAGCGTCACCCGGTTCAGCGTGCCGGCTCCCGCGGCCGACACGCCGAGCACCAGCACCCCCCACAGGGTGACGCCCGCGGCGGCGGCGGTCAGCCCGGCGCCGGCGGCTTCGGCCGAGGCAGCGCGCCGGGCGAGCGCGGTTAGCCGGCGGTCCCTTTCGGCGACCGCGGCGAGGGCGGCGTCCTGTGCGCCGAACGCGTGCAGGTCGGGGGCGCCGGAGACCAGCCCGGCCAATCCGGCCGCGAGTTCGCCGCGCGCCGGTGCGGTGCGCCGGGCCGCGACGCGGCCACGCGCGGCGGAAAGCAGCGGGATCGCCACCCCGCCCGCTGCCAGGCCGGCCGCGAGCACCCAGGTGGCGCCGGGAAGCAGCAGCATAACGGCGATCAGCGTGCCCGCTCCCGCCAGCGCGGCCGTTACCGGCGGGGCCAGGCCGCGGATGAACAGGTCCTGGGTGGCGTCGACGTCCGAGACCAGCCGGGCCAGCAGGTCGCCGGAGCGGAAGGCCCGCAGCCCGGCCGGGGCGAGCCGTTCCAGCCGCCGGTACATCCGCACCCGGACGTCCGCGAGCACCCGGAACGCGGCGTCGTGGGAGGCGAGGCGCTCGCCGTAGCGGAAGGCGCCGCGGCCGACCGACAGGGCGCGGACGGCGACCACCGCGCCGGTGATGGCCACGATGTTCGGGTGCTGCGACGCGCGGGCCAGCAGGAAGCCGGAAACGGCCAGCAGGGCGATCCCGCATCCGGTCGCGGCGGCCCCGGCGGCGACGGCGAGGATCAGCCGTCCGCGCAGCGGCCCGGCGAGCCGCAGCAGCCGCAGCAACGGGTCGCTCATGGCGTAACCACCGCCTGGTCGCCCGCCGGTGGCGGCACCTGGCCGTTTGAGGGAGCCATCGGCCGCCTGCCGGAAGCTGCTAGCGCCGGTTCCGCCAGCCGGCCGCCGTCCAGGGTGAGCACCCGGTCGGCGCCGCCCCGCCAGCCGTGCTGGTGGGTGGCCAGGATGACCGTCCGCCCGGCCATCAGGGTTTCGATGACGGTGAGGATCCGCGCGGCGACCAGCGGGTCCAGGTGCGCGGTGGGCTCATCCAGCAGCAGCAGCGGGGCGTCCCGCAGGAACGCGCGGGCCAGCGCGATCCGCTGCCGTTGCCCGGCCGAAAGCCGCAGCGCCCGTTCCCCAAGAGGCGTCCGATATCCCTGTGGCAATTCCCCGATGAACTCGTCCGCCCCCGCCAGCCGCGCGGCGTGGGCGATCTCCTCGTCGCTGGTATCCGGCCGGCCCAGCGCGATGTTCTCGGCCACGGTGGCGGCGAACAGGTACGGGCGCTGCGGCACCCAGGCGACCTGCCGCCGCCAGATGCCGGGGTCGATGGCGGCGAGTTCAGTGCGCCCGACGGTGATCCGGCCCGCCGCCGGTTCGGTGAACCGCAGCAGCAGCCCGAGCAGCGAGGTCTTTCCCGCCCCGCTCGGGCCGGTGACCGCGATCCGCTCGCCCGGCCGGATCGTCACCGACACCTCGTCCAGCGCCGGCCGGTCGCGCCCGGGATAGGCCAGGCTGACCGTGTGCAGGGTGATGTCGTCGCGCCGCAGGTCCGGTGGCGCGGGGTGCGCCAGGCCGCCGACCGGAGCCCCGGACACCCGGGCCGGTGCGGGAGCCGTTTCGAGAATGTCGCAGGCGCGGCGCGCGGCGGCGGCGCCCTCCAAGCTCGCGTGGTAGTGCGTGCCGAGCGCCCGCAGCGGCAGGTACGCCTCCGGGGTGAGCAGCAGCACCAGCAGCGCGGTCTCGTACCCCAGGTGCCCGGCGAGCAGCCGCAGCCCGACCTCGACCGCGACCAGGGCGGTGGCCAGCGCCGCGGCGATCTCCAGCACCAGCGCGGACAGGAACGCCACCCGCAGCGTGGCCATGGTTGCCGACCGGTAGCGCGAGGTGACGACGGCGATCAGCGTCTCCTGCCTTTTGGCCTGGCCGAACACTTTCAGCGTGGGCAGGCCCTCCACCACGTCGAGGAAGTGCCCGCCGAGCCGGGCCAGCAGCCGCCACTGGCGGTCGGTGCGGGCCTTGGTGTGCAGGCCGACCAGCGCGGCGAAGACCGGAATGAGCGGCAGCGTGACCCCGATGATCACGGCCGAGATCCAGTCGGCCGCCGCCACCGTGGCGAGCACCGCCGCCGGGACCAGGCCGGCCAGCACCACCTGGGGCAGGTAACGGGCGAAGTACGTGTCGAGACCATCGAGGCCGCGGGTCGCCAGAGTGGAGATCTCACCGGGACGCTGCCGCCCCAGCCAGGCCGGCCCGAGCCGGAGCAGGTGCGCCGACAGGCGCCGGCGCAGTTGCGACTTGACGGCGGCGGCGACCCGCAGCGCCGCCACCTCTCCGCCGTACGCGGCGGCGGCGCGCCCGGCCGCTACGGCGAGCAGCACCGCCAGCGCGCCGGCCAGCGCCGCCACGCCGGTACCTCGGGCCGCGGTGGCCAGCAGGTGCGCCAACAGCGCCGCCTGGGCCACGATCAGGCCGGTCATCACCAGCCCCAGGGTCACCGCGGTCACCAGGTAACCGCGGGCGGCGCGGGCATGACGCAGCAGCCGGGGATCGACCACCCGCCGACTATCGCCCCTCACCGGACCGTCGCGCCCCACCCGCGCAGGGTGAGGAACCCGCCGCGGCAGCAGGCGATGCTGATCACGTGAAGACCCCGACCGCGGCCGGTCACGCTCCGGTGCCGCCCGGCCCGGTCCGCCGATGACCGCGACCGCGGCAGCAAAGCCGGCGTCGTCCGCGCGGGCGATGATCGTGCCGCTCGCGCTCGCACAGTTCATCGCCAGCTACGCGGCGACGAACATGAACGTCGCGGTCACCACGATCGCCAAGTCGATCGGTACCAGCGTCATCGGCATGCAGACGACGATCACGCTCTTCACCCTGACGATGGCGTCGCTGATGATCCCCGGCAGCAAGCTGACCGACATCTGGGGCCGGAAGGTCTGCTTCGTCGCCGGCCTGGCGATCTACGGGATCGGTGCGCTGCTCGCCGCGCTCGCCCAGGGCATCGGCCTGATGATCTTCGGGTACTCACTGCTCGAGGGAATCGGCTCGGCCCTGATGATCCCGCCCATCTACATCCTGGTCACCGTGTTTTTCCCGGATACCAAGTCACGGGCGAAGAACTTCGGGATCGTCAGCGGTGCCGCCGGCCTCGGCGCCGCCACCGGGCCACTGCTCGGCGGCGTGATCACCAGTGGCATCGGCTGGCGCGCGTCGTTCGGCCTGCAGATCCTGGTCGTCGTGACGATCATCCTGCTCGCCCGGCTAATCCCGGATCCCGGCGTGAGCGGGCCGCGGCCGGCCTTCGACCTGGCCGGGGCGATCCTGTCCGCGGCCGGGCTTTTCTTCGTCGTGCTCGGCATCCTGCTGTCCAGCACCTACGGGTGGTTCGCCTCCCGGAAGGACTTCACGATCGGCGGCACCGTGCTGATCGCGAAGGGCGGAGTGTCCCCGGTATGGCTGTTCGAGGCGATCGGCGTACTGATCCTCGCCTGGTTCTTCTGGTATCTCCGGCGCAGGGAGCACAAGGGCAAGCAGCCGCTGATCGCGCTGCGGATGTTCGCCAGCCGGACGGCCAACGCCGGCCTCGCGACCCAGCTCGTCCAATGGCTGGCGATGCAGGGGACTTTCTTCGTCACCTCCGTCTTCCTGCAGGAGGTGCGGAAGTTCGACGCGATCAAGACCGGCCTCGCCCTCACCCCCGCCATCGCCGGCCTGCTGGTGTCGTCCGCGATGGCCGAACGGTTCGCCAAGCGGCGTTCCCAGCGCTGGCTGATCCAGGTGGGTTTCGTGATCACCACCATCGGCATGGTCCTGCTGCTCGCGCTGGTGCGCGCGCACTCGAACATCTTCACCCTGGTGCCCGGGCTGCTGCTGATGGGCTTCGGGGTCGGGGCGATGCTCACCTCGTCGGTCAACGTCGTGCAGTCCGCCTTCGGCGAGAAGGACCAGGGCGACATCTCCGGGCTGTCCCGCAGCGTCTCCAACCTCGGGTCATCGCTCGGCGTGGCCCTGGCCGGCTCGATCCTGGCCGCCACCGCCCTGCCCGGGAGCAGGACGTACGCCTACTCCCTGATCGTGCTCGTGGTGATCTCGCTGCTCGGCCTCGGCGCCGCGTTCGCGATACCGCGCCAGCAGGCACCGGCTCCCAGCGAGATCCCTACACCAGCCCGGTGATGCCGTCGACCACCAGGATGGTGCCGAGGATGGTGAGCGCCCCGGCGGTCAGCAAGTGCTTGTTCCGGCTGATCCACGCGTTGGAGGCCTTCAGCGTGCGGACCGTCCGCTCGGGGGCGAGCAGGTAGATGACCAGCGGCAGCCACACCAGCACCACGTAGATGATGATGACCAGCGCCAGCGCTCCCGCTTCGGATATGTTGTCCGACTTTGACGTGCCGATCGCCTGGACCGCGGCGATGAAACCGACCGAGGGCGTGAAAACCAGGATGCCGGTGGCGAACGCGGTTATCGGCCGCGGATTGGCCGACCAGCGGGCGATGATTCCCGGCTTCTTCGGCTTCTTGCGCTGGCGCTGCCGGGGGCCGCGGCGGAGCATGTAGATGCCCGCGGCGAGCGCGATCACCCCGAGGCCGAGCCGCAGTCCGTAGCGTGGCTGCCGCTGGCCGGGGGCGCTCAGGTGGCCAGACCTGATCGCGATGAGGACGACGACCCCCATCACGATCGTCATCAGCAGAGCCCCGGCGAAGTAGTAACCGACGGTCCTGCCGGGCCGTGCCGAGCTGAGGTACACGGTCACCAGCAGCAGCGCGGGCGGGGAGATCGCCGCGAGCGCCGCTAGTCCGGCGGCTTCCCCAAACACCGCGGCCCCCCGCGCTCAGTCCTCGTTGCCGAACGCCTCGCGGAGCTTGGCCTCCTGCTCGGCGGAGAGGTTCGTGCTGATCAGCTCGGCTTTGTCATCCTGGAACTCGGCGACAACCCGGTCCATCACGGCCTCGCCGGTGAGCGCGAACAGCGCCGACGTGCCCGGGGTCACCTTGTCCCGGACCTGGCTGATGAAGTCGTCGCTGATGCCGACGTCCCGCAGCGATCCGAACAGCGCCCCGGTGGCGGCGCCGATCGCCAGTCCGAGGATCGGGATGAAGAAGATCAGGCCGAACAGCAGGCCCCAGAAGCCGCCGCCGAGCGCGCCGATCTTCTTCATGTCGTGCAGCTCGCGGGTCTTCGGCTTCTTCCGCCCCTGCTCCCACGTCACCAGCGCAGCGTCGTACACCTGGATGAGCTGCTGGCTCTGCAGCTTGTCGAGCTTCTGCAGCGCGTTCTCGGCGCCGTAGGGCGTCGGGAACTTCCACGCGGTCAGCGTTGCCATGCTGCCTCCGGTTACTCGGGCGGGTTCGCCGCCGCCAAATGATGCTGATAGCACCATCCGCGAGGCGGCAGCGCCCGTGCATCACCCCGGCCGGGTGATGCACCCGGTTCTCCCCCACGGGCACAGTGCAGGTCAGGCACGAGACCGGGAGGACGGTGCGATGACGAACAGCCAGTCGATCATGAACGGACTGCAGGTGAATTCCCGGAGCATGCTCGTCGGTGGTTCGCTGATCGCCGCGGGCGGCCTGATGGCGCTGGCCGGTTTGACGATCAGCGGCTCTGCCCTGTTCATCGCGGTCCGCCGCTGGGTCAACGAGATGGAGGAGCAGCCCGCTGACCTGGCACGGCGCAAGTGGGCGCAGGCCAAGGCGGCCGGTGCGGCCGGTGCCTCCGCATGGCAGGACGGCGACTCGGCCCGCCAGCGGGCGCGTACCTAACCGCGCCATCACACCCGGCTGCGCCATCACACCCGCGGGCCGCCGTGCCCGGAGACCGGGCAACCAGAGCCCTGGTCCCGGCCGTCAGCGCATCTGCGGCTACAGTCCCCGCTCCGCGGGGATCCGCCTCGTCTCGATCGCGTGCAGGAGTTCCTTGTAGTCGCGCTCGTTCTGGTCCGCGTACGCGACGGCGAAATCGGCGATCGCGCGGTCGAAAACGTCGGCCCCGCCCAGGTATGCCGCGATCGCGATGCGGTCCCCGGACCGCGCATGGGCGCGGGCGAGTGTCCAGCCGCACAGCGCCGCGTACTGCCGCATCCCGCGCGGGATCATCGTCGTGATGTCGATAGAGAACTTCCAGTCCCGCAACTGCCGGACGTAGAAGTCGTGTGGCTGGCTGTCGTCGATCCCGGACGGGTTCCGCTGCCAGCCGAGGAAGATGTCGCTTGCGGCCTGCATCAGCCGCTGGCCGGCGACCACGCGGTGTCCCTGGTTGTCGTAGGTGCTCTGGCCCGCGTACGGCGCGAGCACGGACTCCTCGGCCTCCTTGATCTGGAGGAACAGCGGGTCGGAGTCGTCGCGGCCCAGCAGCAGCACGATCCAGCACCGGGTTCCGACGCTGCCGACGCCGACCACCTTCCGCGCCATGTCCACGATGGTGTATCGGTCCAGCAGCGTCTTGCGATCGCTTTCCAGCGTCCGCTTGTAGCTGTTAACCAGGCGGCCAACGCGCTTCATGATCTCGGCACGCTCGTCCTCGTCGGGCAGCAGGTCGACAGCGGGAACGATCAGCGGCGGATCGGCGACGATGCGGGGCTGTCCGTCCGCCACGGTGGTGAGCTTGCTCAGCGCCGACATGCTGTCCCGGGTGCGGGCCTTGGCAACGCCCTTGTCGACGCGCTTGCGTTGCTTCGCCTTCAGCTGGTCGGCTTGCTGCACCCGCAACTGTTCGATGTCCGCGCGGGCGTACCAGACATCGAGGTTGGTCATCCCGGCGAACTGCCGCATCGCCTGGCGGTAGCTGGAGCCAGCGGCCAGCACGATCTGCTGGCGGTCCTTCTTGGGGAACCCGTTGTCCCGGGCGGCCACCTCGAGGCTCGCCGCCAGCCGCTTGACGTCCCACTCCCAGGGACCGGGAAGCGTCTCGTCGAAGTCGTTGATGTCGAACAGGAGCAGGCGTTCCGGAGAGCCGAACACGCCGAAGTTCGACAGGTGCGCGTCGCCGCAAGCCTGCACGGTCAGCCCGGAGACGGCCGTTCCGGCCAGGTCGTGCGCCATCGGCATCGCGGCGCCGCGGTAGTAGGCGAACGGCGATTCCGCCATCCGGCCGTACCGGACCGGAATCAGATCGGGTAGCCGGCCCCTGGCCTGCTGTTCCAGCAGATCGATGGGGTCGGCCCGGTCCTTGCGCAGCTCAAACTCGCCATTGGCCTCCCGCGGGACGGCGGCACGGGCCGCCTTGCCGCGCTCGGCAAGCTTGGCGGGGCTGGGCGGGGATGCACCCACCCCAGTGGGCGCCCGCTGCTCCGGTACCCGGGCCTTCGGCGGTGCCTGCGCGGTCGCCATGGTCATCACCGCCTCCATCTCGTTCAGGCGCGTCCTGAGCCGGTCGGTTCGACAACACGATCCCCGCTGCCGGGCGGCTGCACACCACCCTTGGGGGGTGGAGCGGGCTCCGGCATCAGGTGGGCGGTGACCAGATGCGCGACGACGACGGCGACGATCACCACTGGCACGACCGCCAGGCCGTCGGAGAACAGCAGCAGGGTCGCCAGCATCACCGACGTCACCGGCAGCCGGAGCATCACGGCGCACATCGCGCCGATCCCCATCGCCACCGCGGGGACCATCGCCAGCCCGGGGAGGTGCGACATCAGGATCCCGCCCGCCGCCCCGATGAACAGCGCCGGGAAGGTTGGCCCGCCGCGGAAGCTGCTGAGCGATATCCCGTAGGCGAGGCCCTTGCACGCCAGCAACAGCGCCAGGGCCCCGACCGTGTAGCTCGCGGCGTGGTCGACCAGTGGGCCGACCGCGCTCTGGCCGGAGAACAGCACCTCCGAGGCGTTCCGGCCGGCTCCCTCGGCGTAGGCGATGGCCAGTCCGGCGACGGCCAGCCCGGCCAGTGGGACCGCCAGCAGCAGCCGCCGTTCCACGTATGGCCGCAGGTACAGGCCGAGCCATCGGATCCCGGCGCCGACGAGCGCGGCCGCGACCCCGATGACGAGGGCCCAGCCGAACTCGGCCACGTCCGGCCGGGAGAAGTGCGGTAGCTGCGGAATCGCCAGCGAGAAGGTGCCGAAGCCGGTCCAGGTGCCGAGGCCGGTGAAGATCAGCGCACCGACGCCGGACGCGAGCAGCCCGGGCACGACGATCAGGCCCAGCGCCGCCCCGCCCAGCCCGGTGGCCTCCAGCAGCAGGAACGCCCCGATCAGCGGGTTGCCGAGCAGCGTGCTCACGCCCGCGAAGGCGCCCGCCGCGCCGACGACGTCGATGGCCCGCTGCGGGGCGTCGCGGCGTACCAGCCGGATCGCGAGCGCGGCCAGGCCGCCGCCGAGGGCGATCGTCGGCGCCTCCGGGCCGAGCACGGCGCCGAAGGCGAGGGTGGCGAAGGCGGCGAGGAAGACGCCCGGAAGCTCCCGGGCACCCGTTATTCCGTGGGCCCGGAATCCGTCCGCCGGTGAGTGCCCGCCCCTGCCCGGGAGGTACCGGATGGCGAGCGCGGCGAACACGCCGCCGACGGCGAGCGGCAGAACCGGCCACCACACCGGCGCCCCGTGGAACCCCAGGGCCTTCGGGATGTCGGTGAACAGCCAGCCGTTGGCCAGCGAGATCAGCTTGAGGAATCCGAAAACGGCCGCGGCGACCGGCGCCCCGATGGCGGCCGAGAACAACACCAGCACCAGGTACTGCCGCGACCGGAGCACCGCGGCAGGGTCGGCTGGCGCCGGCGACGGCGCCTGGCCGGCCGGGGTCTCGGGTTCGGAAGCCATTGCTCCGAATCTCACCCGCCGCGCAGCGACCGTCCATCACCCGCGAGGGGTGGCGCAACATGCCTGGCCCGCCCGTACCTTCGGCCACAAGAAGCCCATGCATCGCCTGGGCAGTAACAAAGGAGTGCCTGATGAGCACCGAATACGGGCAGGGTCGGGCGCCGGACAGCGGCAGCCCCCCTCGTGATCCAGACGGCCGGCAGGCCACCGCGGACACCCCGGTAGTCCCCTCGCCGCGCACCGGAGAAGGTCCCGGGACCGCCTACGCCGGCCCGGGCAGGACGGCCGCCGAGTACCCGTACGGAACGGACTACGGGGACGGCGGCGGCGTGGCGGCCACCGGTTTCACCTGGCTGGCGGCAACCCTGATGGTGATCGGCGGGCTGCTCGGCTTCTTCACCGGACTCGAGGCCGTGGCCAAGGGGAGCTTCTACCTCGTCAGCAACAACTACCTCTACAACATCAACATCACCGGCTGGGGATGGATCCACATCGTCATCGGCGCCCTGGTGTTCCTCGCCGGAGTTGCCCTGTTCGCCCGGCAGAACTGGGCGCGCGTGGTGGGGATCGTCCTGGCGACGATAAGCGCCGTGATGAACTTCCTGTTCATTCCCCGGTATCCGCTGTGGGCGATCGTGATCATCGCGCTGGACGTGGTGATCATCTGGGCGCTCACTGCGGGCTGGCGGCGCCGCGCCTACTGACGGCGCTTACCGGACGGCGCTTACCGGACAGCGCAACCGGATGGCGGTTGCCTGATGGCGGCTGGCGGTGACGGTCACGCTCTGTACTGGCGGCGCCGGGCGGATTAGCATATTGCCTGGTTAGTGCATTACCGATGCTGTCCGCTCAGCCTGGAGGGGGCAGCGGACGATATCGCTCCAGGACCCCGCGCCACGCGTCGCCCCAGACCCCGGCTCCGCGCATGCTCGGTGTGATCCGGGGCGCCGGAGGATCTGGGGGATGGCTGCCGTAGCCGGTTCTCCACTGGTGGCCGGGATTTCGGCTGCCCCGGGTGACCCCCCGGGCTACCCGTTCCAGGGGCCGGGGCTCCTCGCGCGGGTTGCGCCGTTCGCCGTCGTCATGGTCCTGTCCGAGGCGAGCCTCGCGCTCCCATCGGGAAGTATCTCCCTGTGGCCCTGTGTCGCCAGCGTGGTGCTGCTGGCGGCGATCGCGGCATCATTCCGGCTGCCGTGGTCACGGCTGCCGGTGTGGATGTCCGTTCTGGTCCCGCTCGCCGCCACCGGTTGGGTGCTGGCCCTGCTGCTGGCCGAAAACGGCTCCCATGTCGGATTGGCACCGATCGCCCTGATCCCGGCGCTATGGACGGCGCTGTTTCACCGCCGGTGGGAATCGGCCGTCATCGTGGCGGCGATTGCCGTCGTGCAGGTCGTCGACTCCCTCACGCCCGCGCCAGCCTCGGCCAGCGTCATCGCCCGGCGGGTGCTGTTGTGGGTCATCCTCAGCGCCCTGATCTCGGTCGCGGTGCACGGCTTGCGGGAGCGGATCCGCCGCGCCCAGCGGGAGAACGACGAACTACACCAGCGCCTGCGTGAACTGGCCCTGATGGAGGATCGCGACCGCATCGCCACCGACCTGCAGGACAAAGTCGTTCAGCCGATCCTCGCGGCCGGGCTGACCTTGCAAGGCGCCGCCGCGCGGGCATCGGATACCGAGGTGCGGCGACGGGTCGCGGCGTCGGTCGAGGATCTCGACGGCGTGCTCCGCGAGATCCGGCTCACGATCTTCGGGATGGAAAAGCGGCTGAGCAGCCATGGCCTGCGCAAGGAGGTCCTGGAACTGTCCGGAACGCTTTCGCCGCCGCCCGAAGTCACCTTCACCGGGCCCGTTGACGGCACGCTGCAGCCCGGGGTGAGCGCCCAGCTGGTAGCGGTCTTGCGGGATGGCCTGGACCTGATCCGGCGCCAGTTCCTTCCCGTCCGGATCGGCGTTACCGCCAGTGACACGTCGTATGTCACGGTGATCGACGCGGTCCCCCGGCCGGGCGGCGAGGTAGACGGAGTCAGCGCCGGGTTCTCCATCCTCCGGGAAACAGCCGCACGGTCCGGAATCGGGCTGGGAATCGAGCCCGGGTTGGACGGCACCCGGTTCGCGTGGCAGGTTCCGTTGCGGCCGGGGCGCAACCGCGGGTTAACGACGGGGACCAACGTCCCGGGACGGGGGGACTCACTGCCCTGCCCTGCCTTTCACACCGGCCCGGAGGCTGGCTTCATGCGGCTCACGCCCGGCGGGGGCGAGCGGGGGGGCGCGACATGGCGATGCCAGCGGATGGTGAGCGGGTGGGGCGGCCGCGACCGGCCGGCTCCGGCCCTGCACACCAGGAAAATCGCGCGCCGCCGGAAGCCGTCAGACTGGAGCGGATCGGCGATGGCCGGGCAAAACGACGCGGATCCGGCGTGCCCGGGAACAAGGCCGCAGCCGGGCCGGATGAGTCGCTCCTGACGTCCAAGATCACGGCGCCGCCGCTGCCTGGCTGGGCGGTGCGGCGCGAGCGCATCGAGCGCCTGATCGACGACGGTGCGCGCGGACCGCTGACCGTCATCACCGGCCCGCCCGGCGCGGGGAAGACGATGGCCCTCGCGAGCTGGGCCGCCGCCAGGCGGCACACCGGGCCCGTCGCCTGGGTCACGCTGGACCGTTTCGACAACGGACCGGAGATCCTCTGGTCCTACATCGGGGAATCACTTCGCCGCCGCGGCGTAGCCGTGCCCGCGGACCTGAACCCGCCCGGGTCGGGCCCCGCCGACCACGCCCGCCTGCACCGGTTCGCATCCATGCTCGCCGCGCAGGACCCGCCGGTGGCGCTCATCCTCGACGACGTGCACGTGCTCACGGATCCGCGGTCGCTCGAAGGGCTGTCGTACGTGCTCCGCAACGCCAGCGCGGGCCTGCGGGTGCTGGTCGCCGCGCGGATGGACCCGCTGCTTCCGCTGCACCGGTACCGGCTGGCCGGAGAGCTCGCCGATATCCGGGCGGCGGATCTCGCCTTCACCGTCCCCGAAGCCCAGAAGCTGATGGCGCAGCACCGTGTCACGCTGGCGACGGCGGCGCTGGAAACGCTGACCGCGAAAAACGAGGGATGGGCGGCCGGGCTGCGGCTGGCCGCGATGTCGATGGAAGGCCACCCGGAGCCGGAGCGGCTGGCTA
The DNA here is from genome assembly GCA_051986485.1 of Streptosporangiaceae bacterium. GTDB lineage: Bacteria > Actinomycetota > Actinomycetes > Streptosporangiales > Streptosporangiaceae > JBPYFL01. The sequence continues at coordinate 28,601 of JBPYFL010000013.1, forward strand.
TCGAGTTCGGCGCCGGGCAGGGCGCCGTCACCGGGTACTTCGTCGAGGAGGTGCTCAACGCGCGCCCGGCGGCTGTGCGGGAGGTGCTGCTGAAGACGAGCATCCTCGACCGGGTCAGCCCGTCACTGGCAGCTGACCTGGCCGGCGACCGCCACGCCGAGGCCGTTATTCCAGAACTCGCCGAGGCGAACGCGTTCGTGCTGGCGCTCGGCGGCGACTGGTACCGCTACCACCCGCTGTTCGCGGAGGTCCTGAGGCTGAAGCTGCGCCACGAGCGGCCGGACGAGGTGCGCCGGCTGCACCAGCGCGCGGCCTCCTGGCTGCGCCGCAACGGCCTGCTGGCCGAGTCCGTCAGCCAGCTGGCCGCCGCGGGAGAATGGCAGGTCGCGGCGCAGGCGGCCGTCGAGGACGGGGCAGCCGGCGGGCTTGTCGGCCAGCGCGTGAGCACCGCCCTGGCCGAGGCTTTCCGGCCGATGCCGGTGACCGCGGAAACGGCGAATCCAGCGGTACTGATCATCGCGGCGGCGATGCGGCTGCGCGACCTGGACGAACCAGCGGCCGAGGCGCTGTTGCGCCGTGCCGAACTGGCGCTCGCCGAGGTGCCGGCCACCGCCGAGCTTCGGGCAAGGCTCGCCATCCAGCTGATCTGCGCCGACCTGGCCCGCCGCCGGGGTGATCTGCGCGGCGCTCAGACGGCGGCGACCCGCGCCGCGGACGTCGTCGCGGCAATGCCGGAGGAGATGCGGTCCCGGCACCCCGGCGCCCGGACCGAGCTGCTGTTCCTGCGCGGCGCGGTGGAGACGTGGGCGGGCCACCTGGCCGCGGCCGCCGCCACCCTGGAGAAAGCCACCGCGGCGGCCGACGGCGGGCACGGGTGGGCCGACTGCGCCGGCTACTGGGCGCTGACCGAGGCGCTGCGGGGCAACCTGGGCATCGCTTCCGGGCTTGCGGCACCCGCGACCGTACCGGGTCTCGGCCAGCCGCGGCACCGTGGCGTGCCGCCGGTGATCAGTGCCGCGGCGGAGACCGCGCTCGCCTGGGTACACCTGGAGCGTGGCCAGGTCGGCGACGCGAGCGAACGGCTGGCCCGGGCACAAGACGCGTTGCGCGGTCGGCCGGACCGGCTGGTTGCCGCCATCTGCTCGCTCGCCGCCGCCCGCCACGAGCTCGCGAAAGGCCGGGCGGCGCCGGCCGAGCGGATCGCCCGCGGCGCCCGCGAGGGGTGGGCGCCCCCGCCGTGGCTGGACCGCCGGCTGGTGCTGACCGAATCGCATGCCTACACGGTGGCCGGGGACGTAACGGCGGCCCTGGGTGCTGCCGGGCGGATCAGGCCGCGGTTCGCGCCGGACGTGACGGCCGCGGTCGCGCGTGCCCAGCTGGCCGCCGGGAATCTCGATGCGGCAAGCCGGGAGCTGGCGGATCAGCGAGACGCACCGGTCAGTGCGGCACCTGACGCGGTCCGGCTGGAGGAGCGGCTCGTCGAAGCGGAACTCGGTTACCGGGGCGGCGATCCGGCACGCGGACGGCACGCCCTGGAGGAGGCGCTGCGGCTCGCCGAACCGGAACAACTCCGTCTCCCGTTCGCGATGGAGCGCAGCTGGATCCAGCCGGTCTTCCGGCGCGATCCGGTGCTCGCGGAGCGGTTCCGGCGGATGTTCCAGCCAGCCCGGACCCGGCTGGCGAGCCTGGCCGCGGAGCCCGGCGCGGGAGCTGACAGCGGTGGCGAGCCCGGCACGGTCAACGGGCATGGGCCCGGCACGGTGATCGTCGAGGAGCTCAGCGACCGTGAGCGGGAGGTTCTCCGGTACGTCTCCGGGATGCTGAGCACGGCCGAGATCGCCGGGGAGATGTACATCTCGGTCAACACGGTCAAGTCACATCTGAAGAGCATTTTCCGCAAGCTGGGGGCGAGCCGCCGGGGGGAGGCGGTGCGCCGGGCGCGCCAGCTGCAGTTGATCTTAATGGGGGGAGCGGACCACGGCAGCGACGGACGGCGGCGTGCCGCGCAAGGGGGCGGGCCCGGCGCGGGCAGGTGAGCGGCCGGCGGACCCGCGGCCGGCCGGTGTGGAGCCGGCGGGCGCTCAGCCGGGAGACGCACTGCCCACTGACGCGCGACCGGCCGACTCGCAGCCGGCCGAGATGCAGCCGGCGGGAAATGGCCCTGGCGGCTCGCAGCACCAGGCGGGCCGCTACGGAGCGCTGCTTCTTCTGCTGATCACGACCTACCTGATCTCGGCGTTCAGTTCCGGACGGTGGGTGCAGCTGGTGCAGATCTTGCTGTTCCTCGTCACGGCGCTGCTCGCGCTGCGCAGTGCCCGGGAGCCGCGGCGCATGGTGAAGTACGCGGTGGCGATCATCGTCGGGGGGTCGCTGGTCGCTCTGGTGGTGGCGCTGACGGCCAGTTCCGAGGTCGGTCAGGGCGTCGCCAGCATCTGGACCGGGCTGCTGCTGCTGGGGACTGTGGTGCTCATCGTGTACCGGGTTCTGTCGTTCGATAACGTCACGCTGCAGAGCATCTTCGGGGCGATCAGCGCCTACATGATCCTCGGGCTGATGTTCGCGTCCTTCTTCGCGGCGATCAACCACCTCGGCGGGGGACATTTCTTCGCCAACGGCCAGCCCGCCGACACCAAGACGTTCCAGTACTTCAGCTTCACAACGCTGACGACTCTCGGTTACGGGGACTTCACTGCCGCGAGCAGCGGGGGGCGCGCGGTGGCGGTGCTCGAGGCGCTGACCGGCCAGGTCTTCCTCGCCACCCTGGTGGCCAGCCTGGTCGCGGGGTTCCGCCGCGGCCGCTGACGTCCCGATGGGAGGCACCGGAAGGAACGTGAACGATCTGGCTGAGCCGCCGTGAATGCCGAGTTCTTCGGCCTGGCATTCCTCGCCGCGCTGAACCCGAAGCTGCTGGCTCTCGACCTGCTGCTGATCGAGAACCGGCGTCCTCGCATCATGTTCGCCTGCATCCTCGCCGGCGGCATCAGCATGTCGGTGGCGATCGGCTTGGTGGACGTTCTCGTTGTGCACGCGAACGCGATCAAATCCCAGCAGAAGCCGAGCGCCGGAGTGGACCTGGCGATCGGCATCGTCCTGCTCGCAGTCGGCGGGCTTCTCGTCACCGCCCGCCTGCCCCCGAAGCGCCGGGTCTGGCGGCCGCACGCGTCCCAGCGGCCAGCGAAGAAGGCGAAGAATGGCTGGGCCCAGCGGGCGCTGAGCGAGCCCCGGCCACTGCTCGCGTTCGGCATCGGCGCGGTGTGCGGGCTGCCCGGCGCCTCCTACCTGGACGCGCTGCACAACCTCATCGCCGGGAAGTACTCGACCGCTACCCAGGTCGCGGCCGTCCTCGTCTTCTCGGTCATCGAGTTCCTGCTGATCATCGTCCCGTGGCTGCTGCTCGAGTTGTGGCCGGCGGGCACCGCCGCGTTCCTGCGGCGCTCCCAGGATTGGATAGCCGGTCACGCCAGGCAGTTCATAACGTGGACGGTCCTGGTGGTCGGTGCTTACCTCGCGATCAGCGCCGTTGTGCGGCTGACCTGAAGCCGTTCCCGGCGGACTGCTTCCGCCCGATACGGGCCGGCCGGGATTCCCGCCCGGGTTCGTGATGACGCTGATCACGCAGCGGGCCTGCTTGATATCGTGATCAAGTGCCAGCCAAGGTCGCCATTGTCACCGGTGGCGGGACCGGAATTGGTAAGGCGAGTGCCCTTGCGCTGGCCAGCGATGGATTTTCGGTCGTCATTTCCGGAAGGCGGCCGGGGCCGCTGGAAGAAACGGTGGCAGAGGGCGCCGCACGGCGTCTCTCGCTCACGGCCGTGCCCGCTGACCTGACGGTCAAGGCCGATGTCTCCGCGTTGTTCGAGGGTGTTCGCCAGCGGTTCGGCCGGCTCGATGTGCTGTTCAACAACGCCGGCCGCCTCGCGCCGCCCGCCGAGATCGAGGACATACCCGAGGCCGACTGGCGTGCGGTGATGGACGCCTGCGTCACGACCGCCTTCCTGTGCACCCAGGCCGCGGTCACGCTGATGAAGGAGCAGCAGCCGGGCGGCGGCAGGATCATCAACAACGGCTCGGTGTCGGCACACGTGCCCCGCCCGCTGTCGGCTCCCTATACGGCGGCCAAGCACGCGATCACCGGGCTGACCAAGTCGACGTCACTGGACGGCCGCCGGTTCCAGATCGCGTGCAGCCAGATCGACATCGGCAACGCCGCGACGACCTCGGCGCGCTGGCTGTCCATCGACGCTCTGCAGGCGGACTGGTCGGTGCGGCCCGAGCCGATGATGGATGTGCAGGAGGCCGCGCGAGCGGTCGCCTACATCGCCAGCCTCCCGCCTGAGGCCAACGTCCAGTTCATGACGATCATGGCCACGGCCATGCCATACATCGGCCGAGGCTGACATGATCTGGCACCTGCTGCCGCTGCCGGAGTGGCGGGCCGCGATGGAATCGGGGCGCCTGCCGGGCCCCGCCGAGCCGGGCTCGTTCCTGCACGCGTCGCCCGACGAGGCGACGGCGCTCGCCGTGGCCAACGCGTATTTCCTGGAGTGTGCCGACCCAGTGGTGGCGCTGGGTATCGACGTCGAGCGGATCTCCGCCGAGGTCCGGGTGGAGCCCCCCGATCCAGAGCCAGTCCCGGGGGTCGATGCCGGCACCCGGTTCCCGCACGTCTACGGGCCGGTGGAGGCGGACGCGGTCGGCGTGGTCCGGTACGCGCGGCGCGACCCGGCCGGGCGGTACACCGCCCTCGAGGCGCGGCCGCCCACCGCCGATGCCCTGGACCTGCTGCCGCATCCGGAGGGCGGCTGGTTCCGGCAGACCTGGCAGGCCGGTCCCGCCTTCGCGCCGGCCGGGTATCCCGGCGAGCGCGCCGCCGCGACGGCCATCTACTTCCTGCTGCCCCCTGGTGCGGAGTCGGTCTGGCACCGGGTCCGCTCGGACGAGTTGTGGCTGTGGCACGGCGGCGGGCCGCTGGACCTGCTGCTCGGTGGCGACGGCGGGCGCCCGGAGGGCGGGCAGGAGCCCGTCGTCCTCGGGCCGGACCTGGGCGGCGGGCAGCGCCCGCAGCAGGTGGTGCCGGGGCGGTGCTGGCAATCGGCGCGGCCGTCCGGCGAGCGGGAAGTGCTGGTCAGCTGTATCGTCTCGCCCGGCTTCGACTTCGCCGATTTCGAGGTCATCGCGAGCGCGTGACCGGCGCGGGCGTCCGGCGGGTATGGCCGGATAGCAAACGTCCCGGCCGGCCGCGCTGAGGCGGCCAGCCGGGACGCAGGTGCGGCGCGGACGCTCAGGCCGCGACCGCCGCCGGGGTGCTGGCCGGCACCAGTGCCAGGTCCAGCACCTCCCGCAGGTCGGCCACCGGCCGGATGTCGAGCTCGGACTGGATGCCGTCGGGGACGTCATCCAGGTCGGGCTCGTTCCGCTTCGGGATCAGCACCGTGGTGATCCCGGCCCGGTGCGCGGCGAGCAGCTTCTGCTTCACCCCGCCGATCGGCAGCACCCGTCCGGTCAGTGAGACCTCGCCGGTCATCGCCACGTCGGACCGGACCAGCCGGCCGGACAGCAGCGACGCGAGCGCGGTCGTCATCGTCACCCCGGCGCTCGGGCCGTCCTTCGGCACGGCCCCCGCCGGAACGTGCACGTGAATGCCCCGCTCCTTCAGGTCACCGACCGGAAGCTCCAGCTCGGCGCCGTGCGACCGAAGGTAGGACAGCGCGATCTGCGCGGACTCCTTCATCACGTCGCCGAGCTGCCCGGTCAGGGTGACGCCGGTGCTGCCGGTTTCCGGGTCGGCCAGCGACGCCTCGATGAACAGCACGTCCCCGCCGGTCCCCGTCACAGCGAGCCCGGTTGCCACGCCCGGCACCGCGGTCCGCTCCGCCGACTCGGGGGTGTGCTTCGGGTGGCCCAGGTAGCCACGCAGGTCGCCGACATCGACGGTGACCGGCAGCGCTCCGGCGGGCTCTTCCCGGGCCGCCTGCGCCGCGATCTTGCGCAGGACGCGGCCAATCGACCGCTCCAGCGCACGGACGCCGGCTTCGCGGGTGTACTCGGTTGCCAGCTTGCGCAGCGCGGCGTCGGTGAACGTGACGTCGGCGGCGTCCAGCCCCGCCCGCTCCAGCTGCCGCGGCAGCAGGTGCCGCGCGGCGATGATCGCCTTCTCGTCCTCGGTGTAACCGTCGAGGGTGACCAGTTCCATCCGGTCGAGCAGCGGCTCGGGGATCGCCTCCGCCATGTTGGCGGTCGCGATGAACAGCACGTCCGAGAGGTCCAGCTCGACCTCCAGGTAGTGGTCCCGGAACGTGTGGTTCTGCGCCGGGTCGAGGACCTCCAGCAGCGCCGCGGTGGGGTCGCCGCGGTAGTCGGCACCCAGCTTGTCCACCTCGTCCAGCAGGATCACCGGGTTCATCGAGCCCGCCTCACGGACGGCACGGACGATCCGGCCGGGCAGCGCGCCGACGTAGGTCCGCCGGTGCCCGCGGATTTCGGCCTCGTCGCGCACGCCACCGAGGGCGACGCGGGCGAACTTGCGGCCCATCGCGCGAGCCACCGACTCGCCGAGCGAGGTCTTGCCCGTTCCGGGGGGCCCCGCCAGGGCGAGCACGGCGCCGCTGCGGCGCCCGCCGATCAGGGTCTGCCCCTTTTCCGCGCGCCGCTTGCGGACCGCGAGGTACTCGATCACCCGTTCCTTAACGTCGTCCAGGCCCGCATGGTCGGCGTCCAGCACCGCCCGCGCGCCGGAGATGTCATACGCATCCTCGGTCCGGGTGCTCCACGGGATCTCCAGGACCGTGTCCAGCCAGGTGCGGATCCAGCCGGCCTCGGGTGAGGCGTCAGAGGCGCGCTCCAGCTTGTCCGCCTCCCGGATCGCCGCCTCGGCGACCTTCTCCGGCAGGTCCGCTGCCTCGATCCGGGCCTTGTAGTCCGCCTCCTCGGAGGCGGGCTCGCCGGACACCTCGGCCAGCTCCTTACGGATCGCCGCGAGCTGCTGGCGGAGCAGGAACTCGCGCTGCTGCTTGTCCATGCCCTCGCGCACGTCGTTGCGGATGGTCTCGGTGACCTCCAGCTCGGCGAGGTGATCGCGAGCCCAGCCGGACACCAGCTCGAGCCGGCGCTCGACGTCGGCGGTCTCCAGCAGCTGGGTCTTCTGCTCGACGCTCAGGTAGCCCGCGTAACCCGCGCTGTCGGCGAGCGCCGACGGCTCGGTCAGGTGCTCCAGCGCGTCCATAACCTGCCACGCGCCCCGCTTCTCCAGGATCGCGGTGGCCAGGCCCCGGTACTCGCGGGCCAGTTCCTGCGCCCGCGGAGGGGCCGGTGGCTCATCCACCACGGTTCCCTCGACCCACAGCGCCGCGCCGGGGCCGACGGTTCCGCTGCCGACCCGGACCCGGGACAGCCCGCGGATCACCGCGGCTGGCTTGCCGTCCGGCATCCGGCCAACCTGCTCGATCGCTCCGAGCGCGCCCACCGCTGCGTACTTGCCGTTCAGCCGCGGCACCAGCAGGACCCGCGCGTTCGCTGCGAGGCCCGCCGCGCCCGGCTGGCCGGACCGGCTGGAAATGCCCGGAACCCGCTGGCCGTCGGCGCTGCCGTCGGCCGTGCCGCGTGCGGAGATCTGTGCGGCCTCTATCGCGGCCCGGACCTCGCCCTCCGAGGTTTCCAGCGGCACCACCATGCCCGGCAGCACCACGGTGTCCTCCAGCGGCAGGACCGGCACCGACAGTGTTGTGGTCATCAAGCCCACTTCCTCGCACTTACTTGATTACACACTTATAAGCGCGTCGGGGCGTTGGTTGTTCCTTCAACGGTTCGCGCTGAGCGGACGGCCCGGCGGGCCCCATGACCTGGTGTGATGCGGGCGTTGACCGGCGGCGGCGACGGCCGGTGACGGTCCGGCGACCGGCCCGGCCCCGGGACCGGCCGGCGCGGCGCCGGGGGACGGCCTAGACCCTGACCACCGCCAGGCCCGCGACGCCCTCCAGGGGATCGAACTCGTCGTCCTGGGTAACCACGGGCAGCCGGTTCGCGGCCGCGACGGCCGCGATCCACAGGTCGTTGACGCGGACACGCTGGCCGGTCTCGGCTAGATGGGCACGCATCCGCGCCCAGATCCGTGCCGCGGCTTCGTCGACCGGAAGTGCATAGATGTCGGAGGCTGACTCCAAGGTCGCGAGCCTGCGCGCCCGGGTCTCGCTGTCGGTCGCCGCAAGCACGCCGACGTGCAGTTCCGCGCTGGTGACGACACAGATGGCGGCCTCCTCGGGAAGCTGCTCCGCATCAATCGGCCGCCCGGGCTCGCGGGCGATGAAGACGGTGGTGTCGAGCAGGCCGCGGGCTGGCCGCACCGCGGTTTCCGGTGCAGCCTCGGTCACCGGACCTCCGGAAGATCGTCGGTGGTCTCACCGGCCAGCCGGGCGAGATCGTCACGGAGCCCCGGATCGGCCTGTGCGCCGGACAGCCGCCGGGTAAGTTCGTCGCGCCGGAGCCAGCGCCGTCCGCCAGCTTGAACGGGGATGAGCTGGGCGGCCGGCCGACCGTTGACCGTTATCAGGATCTCCTCGCCGGCCTGCACCCGGCGCAGCACCCCGGCCGTGTCATTCCGCAGTTCACGAGACGCAACATCAGACATGCTACGAACGTAGCGCATCCGTAGCACCAGCTGCCGGGCTAGAAGGCAGCGACTTCTGGGCGGCCGCCTATCCCCCGTTATCGTGCGCCGAAACGGTCATCGAGGCGTATTTCGGGCCCATAACGGGGGATAGGCGGCCGCCCGGGCCTTCGCCGCGGGTCAGTAGCGGCCCGACGAGCGGCGGACCGGGATGACGATGAGGATGATCCCGGCTACCAGGAAGATGGCTCCGCTGATCAGCAGGCCGGTGGCCAGCCACGGCAGCGAGGGCATCGTCGCGGCGACGTTCGCCTGCACGTTCACCGGGCGGGTGGCGTCGGCGTTCATGGCGACGACCGTCCAGTCACCATTGCGCACCGGGAAGATCAGGGTCTGCGTCCCGGTCCCGCTGGCCTTGACCGTCCAGATGCCGGTGTCGGCGGGCCGTGTCTTCGGCGCCGATCCGGTGTGCTGCGTGTAAGTGATGTTCCGCTGCACCGTTCCCTCGAACGTCGCGTACTGCACGCCGGACAGGTAGTTGCTGACCGCCGATGGTGAGCTGATCCCGACGAAGACCGGGCCCGCGCCCGACGCCTGGGTGACGCGGATTCGCGCCGTGCCGAACAGGGAGCTCGCGGCATCCCAGCCGGTGCCGCTGTTGATGACGATCCCCTGGCTGGCGAGCGCGTACCCGGAGGTGCTGTAGTTCGCCGTGCCCAGGTCCAGGTATCCCGCGGAGTCGCGCTGGGTGGTATCCGCCCACAGCGCGGCACCGCCGCCGGTCAGCAGGCCGAGCGAGAACAGCACCAGCACGGCCCCGATGATGAGGGAAATTATCCGGCCCGCCGTCCACCCGGGTGGGTGCGGCGACAGTCCCGGCGGCGGGTACCCCTGGCCCGGTGGCGGATAGCCACCGCCCGGCACCGGGTACCCCTGACCCGGCGGGTACCCCTGACCCGGCGGGTACCCCTGGCCCGGCGGGTACCCCTGGCCGGGCGGGTAGCCCTGGCCGGGCGGGTAGCCCTGGCCGGGCGGCGGGTAGCCCGGGTCCGGGTGCGGGTACCCCTGGCCCCGCGGCGGTGTGTCCTGGCCTGGAGGCGGGGTGCCCTGGCCCGGAGGCGGAATGTTCTGGCCCGACGGCGGGGTGCCCTGGCCCGACGGCGGGGTGTCCTGGCCCGACGGTGGGGTGTCCTGGCCCGGCGGCGGTGTGCCGTGGCCCGGCGGGTTAGCGTCGTCCCGCGACGGGGTTTCAGCCATCGCGATCACCTGGTCGGCTGGGCATATTCGCCATGTCGAACCCCCCGTATCCGGCGCGCGAAACCGCGCGCCGCTCCCCGTTGTAGGGATCCGTAACCGTCACCGGCGCGAGGCAAACCAGGCGGGGGACGGATCCTGCGCAACAGGTGACGGCCGGGGCGGATGGGGCCCACGGGGTCACGGCAGGGGCGGATGGGGCCCGCGGGGTCATAGCAGGGTGCGGACCTGGCGGGCGATCTCGATGTCCTCCCGGGCGGCGATCACCAGCACCCGGACGGATGCGCCGGGTGCGCCGATCTCCCGGTCGCCGGCGCCACCGACGTTGCGGCCGTCGTCGACCCCGATACCGAGGAAGCCGAGGCCCGTCGCGGCGCGCGAGCGCACCTCGGCGGAGTTCTCCCCGACGCCGCCGGTGAACACGAGGGCGTCCAGGCCGTCCATCGCGGCCGCCATCGCGGCGATCGACCCGCGCAACCGGTGCAGGTACACCTCCAGGGCGAGCCGCGCGGCCCCGCTCGCTCCGCCCGCCCCGGCTGCCTGGTTCGCGGCCCCGCTCCCTCCGCCTGGCCCGGCTGCCTGGTTCGCGGCCTCGCTCGCTCCGCTTGGCCCGGCTGCGTGGTTCGCGGACCCGTCGCCCCGGGCGGCGAGGTCCAGGATCTCCCGCATGTCGGCGGTACCGGCCAGCCCGAGCAGCCCGGAACGGTGCTCCAGGGTGGCGGCCAGTTCGGACGGCGGCGTCCCGGCGTGTTCCTCCAGCCACAGCAGCAGCCCGGGATCGACGCTGCCGGAACGGGTGGCCATGACCAGGCCTTCCAGCGGCGTGAATCCCATCGTCGTGTCGGCGGACCGCCCGCCGCGCACCGCGGCCAGCGAGGCTCCCGCGCCCAGGTGGCAGGTGACCACGCGGAGCGCGCCGGCGTCAGCACCCAGCAGCTGCGCGGCCCGGCGCGAGCAGTACGCGTGCGACAGCCCGTGGAAGCCGAACCGGCGCAGGTCCCAGCGCTGCCGCCACTGCGACGGCAAGGCGTAGGTGGCGGCGGCCGGTCCGATGGTCGCGTGGAACGCGGTGTCGAAGCACGCCACCGCGGGGACCGCTGGCCTGCCCCGGCCGTCGAGCACCGCCTGCACGGCGTCCACGGCGGCCAGCGATTGCGGCTGGTGCAGCGGCGCCAGGTCGGTGAGCGCGTCCAGTTGCTTGCGGACCTCGCCGTCGATGATGACGGGCCCGGTGAAGCGGGTGCCGCCGTGCACGATCCGGTGCCCGACTGCATCGACGTCGCCGAACGAGCCGATCGCGGCGGCGGCGGCCTGGTGATCGGCGACGCCCCGGGACGCCGGCAGGTCGGCGGAGTCCGTGACGCGGTCGTCGTCGTCCAGCACCCGCAGCTTAAGGCTGCTGGACCCGGCGTTCACCACCAGGATGCGCACCGCGACCCCCTCCACTGCCTAGCACCGCTCCTCTGGCTAGCGCGGCTGTCCTAGCTAATACGGCCAGGCCCAGTCCCGGATCTCCGGGGCGTCCTCGCCTTCCCGGCGGGTGTAGTCGCGCGCGGTGAACTGCTTGTCGGTCATCAGCTGCCGCACGTGCCCGGCCGAGGACGTCAGCCCCGGGACCCGGTCGATGACGTCCATGACCAGGTGGAACCGGTCGAGGTTGTTGAGCATGACCATGTCGAACGGGGTCGTCGTGGTGCCTTCCTCCAGGTATCCCCGCACGTGCAGGTTGTCGTGGCCGTGCCGCCGGTAGGTGAGCCGGTGGATCAGCGACGGGTAGCCGTGGTATGCGAAGATGACCGGCCGGTTCACGGTGAACAGCGCGTCGTACTCGGCGTCCGACATGCCGTGCGGGTGATCGGTCTCCGGCTGCAGCCGCATCAGGTCCACCACGTTCACTACCCGCACCGTCACATCGGGCAGGTGGGTGCGGATCAAGTCCACCGCGGCGAGCGTTTCCAGCGTCGGCACGTCGCCGCAGCAGGCCATCACCACGTCGGGCTCGCCGGCGGCGTCGTTGCTGGCCCAGTCCCAGATCCCGGCGCCGCGGGTGCAGTGCACGACCGCCTCGTCCATCGACAGCCACGACGGCTGGGGCTGCTTCCCCGCGACGATCACGTTCACGTAGTTGCGGCTGCGCAGGCAGTGGTCGGCCACCGACAGCAGGCAGTTGGCGTCCGGCGGCAGATAGACCCGGATGATCTGCGCCTTCTTGTTCACCACGTGGTCGATGAAGCCGGGGTCCTGATGCGAGAAGCCGTTGTGATCCTGCCGCCAGACCAGCGACGACAGCAGGTAGTTCAACGACGCGACCGGCCGCCGCCAGCCGATCCCGCGGCTCACCTTGATCCACTTCGCGTGCTGGTTGAACATCGAGTCCACGATGTGGATGAAGGCCTCGTAGCAGTTGAACAGCCCGTGCCGCCCGGTCAGCAGATAACCCTCCAGCCAGCCCTGGCACAGGTGCTCGGACAGCACCTCCATCACGCGCCCGTCCGGGGCGAGGTGATCGTCGTCCGGCCGTATCTCGCCGTCGAACGCGCGGTCGGTGACCTCGAAAACGTCGCCCAGCCGGTTGGAGACGGTCTCGTCCGGGCCGAACAGGCGGAAGTTGTGGCCGTTGCGCCGGATCACGTCGCGAAGCCAGCCACCGAGCACCCGCGTGCCCTCGACCTGCGGCGGCCCGGTGCCCCCCTCGCCCGCCCGGCCCGCGCGGGACCGGCCCGGCACCCCGTAGTCGCGGAAATCCGGCAGGTCCAGGTCGCGGAGCAGCAGCCCGCCGTTGGCGTGCGGGTTCGCGCTCATCCTGCGGTGGCTGCGCGGCGGCAGCGCGGCAAGCTCGTCCACCAGCGCCCCGGCCTCGTCGAACAGTTCCTCCGGCCGGTACGAGCGCATCCATTCCCCGAGCTGGCGGAGGTGCTCCGGGTTGCCGCGCACGTCCGGAAGGGGCACCTGGTGAGCCCGGAACGTGCCCTCGACCTGCTGGCCGTCCACCACTTTCGGGCCGGTCCACCCCTTTGGCGTCCGCAGCACGATCACCGGCCAGCGCGGCCGGGGAGAGCCGGCCACCTGGATTCCGGAACGCGCGAGACGCTGGATTTCCTGGATCTCCCCGATCACGTCGTCCAGGACGCCGGCGAAGCGCTGGTGCACCGCCTCCGGTTCCTCGCCGTCGAGCCCGCCGGAAACGGTGTGCACCCGGTATCCGTATCCCTCCAGCAGCGAGGTGAGCTCCCCGTCGCGCAGCCGCGCGGGCACCGTGGGATTGGCGATCTTGTAGCCGTTCAGGTGCAGGATCGGCAGCACCGCGCCGTCCCGCGCCGGGTTCAGGAACTTGTTGGAGTGCCAGCTGCCCGCGAGCGGCCCGGTCTCGGACTCGCCGTCGCCCACTACGCACGCGGCGATCAGGTCCGGGTTGTCGAAGACCGCGCCGTAGGCGTGCGCGAGGGAGTAGCCGAGCTCGCCGCCCTCGTGGATGGAGCCGGGCGTCTCCGGAGTGCAGTGGCTGCCCACCCCGCCCGGGAACGAGAACTGCCGGAACAGCCTGGCCATCCCGGCAGCGTCGCTGGTGATGGCCGGGTACAGCTCGCTGTAGGTGCCCTCCAGATAGGAGTTGGCAACCAGGCCCGGTCCGCCATGGCCGGGCCCGGTTACATAGATGACGCTCAGGTCCCAGTTGCGGATTACCCGGTTGAGGTGCGCGTAGACGAGATTCAGCCCCGGGGTGGTGCCCCAGTGCCCGAGCAGCCGCGGCTTGACGTGCTCCGGCCGCAGCGGCTCGGTCAGCAGCGGGTTGGCGAGCAGGTAGATCTGCCCGACCGACAGGTAATTGGCCGCACGCCAGTAGGCGTGGATCAGCCGGACCTCTTCGTCGCGCAGCGGCGCGCGCTCATTCGTGCTGGTCACCGAAGCCGTCATAACCGCTTGCTGCCCCCGTTAGCGAGTGGGGAAAACGAGCCCTCTTTCCTGAACAACGGCGCGGCGTGGCTGGTCAGCTTCCGACCCGTGTGCCCGCTGTTACGGGATCGCGAACGCCGGGTGAATTCAGCGCAGCCGGCGCAGGAACGGGTCGGTTGGCTCGGCGGGGGCCAGCCGGATCCGTGCGTCGACGGCGAACACCCCGTCCGGCCGGGCTAGCACCGGGTTGAGGTCCAGTTCGGCCAGCTCGGGTATGTCGTCGGCTAGACGCGCCACCCGGAGCAGGGTTCCCCGCAACGCCGTTATGTCCACTGACGGGGAGCCGCGGTGGCCCAGCAGCAACGGAGCGGAGCGCACCGCGCGGATCAGCTCGTCGGCGTCGGCGTCGGTCAGTGGGGTGAGCCGCGCCGCGTGGTCCGCGAGGACCTCGGTGGCGACGCCGCCGAGGCCGAAGACCACCAGCGGGCCGAACATCGGGTCCGACGCCACGCCGATGATCACCTCGGCGCCGTCGGCGATCATCGGCTGGATCAGCACCCGGCGCAGCCGGGACCCGAACAGCGCCGTCAGATGGCGGTACCCCGCCCGCACGTCGTCGGCGGTGTGCAGGTCGAGTTCGACGGCGCCCGCGTCGGTCTTGTGCACCAGCCCCGGCACGTCGGCCTTGAGCACCACCGGCCCGCCGGCCTCGTGCGCGAGGCGCACGGCTTCCGATTCGCTGCGGGCCGATCCGGTCGCCACCAGGGGGATGCCGTAGCTGCCGAGAAGCTCGCCGACCTGATCCGGTGGCAGCCACCCGCCGTCCGGCCGGGCGGCGAGGAACCGCCGGGCGATTTCCCGTGCGTCCTCGGTGCGCACGTCGGCGAAGTCCGGCACCACGCCCCGCGGCCGCGATCGCCACGCGCCGTAGCCGGCGGCGCGGGCGAGCGCCCAGGCCGCGCTTTCCGGGTAGGCGTACGCGGGCACCTGGGGTGCCGCGTGCTCCGCGGCCTCCGGCGACCGCTGCAGCAGCCTGACGGATTCGGACTGGTCGAGGACGACGGCCGCGACCGGCACCGGTACGTCCGCTTCCCGGACGGCGGCCACCACGTCGCCGGAGGCGGCGGTTGGCAGCACCAGGGCGAGCACGGAATCGACCGCGGTGCCAGGCTGCGGGCCAGCACCGACCTTGCCGCCCTCGCTGCCGGTGCCGCCGCCGTCATTACCGGCGTCGCCGCCGCCGCTCGGGTCGGTACCGTCCGCGGCGACGATCTCCAGGCAGCGGCGGAAGTCCGCCTGGCTGACCGCGGCGGTGGTGTCCACCGGCCCGGTCACGGCGCCGCCGGGCGGCACGATCGACCGCAACCGCCGCTGGGTGGCGGCCCCGTGATGGTGCACCACCAGGCCGGCCTCCACGCAGGCGTCGGCAGCCAGTACCCCGGCGCCGCCGACGTTGGACACGATCGCGACCCGGTGGCCCCCGGGAACCGGCTGGGTGGCGAGCAGAGCGGCAGTGTTCAGCAGGTCGCCTAGGTCCCGGGTGGCGATGATCCCGGCCTGCTGGAACAGTGCCTCCCGGCTGACCAGGGGCGTGGCCACCGCCGCGGTGTGCGAGGCCGCGGCGTGCTGGCCCGCCTCGGAGCGCCCGGCGTGCACCGTCAGCACCGGCATCGACCGGCCGACGCGCCGCGCGGTACGGGCGAACTTGCGCGGATGCCCGAACGACTCGATGTACAGCACCGCGAGCCGGGTGGTCCCGTCCTGCTCCCACCACATCAGCATGTCGTTGCTGGACACGTCGAGCTTGTTGCCGACCGAGGCGAACGAGGAGATCCCGATCCCGAGGCGGGACATGTGCCCGGCGAGCGCGAAGCCGAGGCCGCCGGACTGCATCACCAGGCCGGCCGTTCCCGGAACCGGATGGCTGGCGGCGAACGTGGCGTCCAGGCCGGAGGCGGGGACGGCGATCCCGAAGCAGTTCGGGCCGACCAGCCGCATGCCGTGCCGCCGGCAGGCGGCCAGCAGGCCGGCGGACTGCGACTCCTCCATGCCGGCGGTGATGACCACGAGGCCCTTGGCGCCGCGCCGGCCGCATTCCTCCGCCACCCCGGGTACCTCGGGCGGCGGCACCGCCACGACCGCGAGGTCAGGCGGATCGGGAAGGTCGGTCGGCGACTTGACGGACTCGATGCCCTCGATATCGCGGACGTGCGGGTTCACCGCGTACAGCCGGCCCCGGTAGCCGCCGGCCACGATGTTGTGCAGGATGGCTCGGCCGACGCTCCCGGCCCGGCGGCTAGCTCCGGCCACCGCGACCGTGCGGGGCTGGAACAGGTAACGCAGGCTCTCGACGTTGGCGCGGCGTTCCCGGGCCGCCACCTTGTCCAGGTACGCGTCAAGCTGCTGGCCGGCCTCGCCGGCCCCGCTGAACGGCAGCGGGAAGGTCAGCTCGACCACGTCGGCCTGCCGCTTTCGGCGCACCGGCAGGCCCGCGTCGGTGAACACCCGCAGCATCAGGGTGTTCTCGCTGAGCGTGTCGGCGGTGAACTCCCGGATCCCGCGAGTGCCGGCCAGGGACACCAGGTGCTCCAGCAGCAGGGTCGCGACCCCCCGGTGATGCATGTGGTCCGCCACGGCGAAGGCGATCTCGGCGCTTCCCGGCTTCCCGCCGACCTCATAGCTGGCGACCCCGATCAGCTCGCCGTGCAGCCAGGCCAGCAGGGCTCCGTGGTCGGCGCCGTCGCCCTCGCGGCAGACCCGCTGCGCCTCGCGTTCCGCCGCGAGCGGGCTCACATTGAAGAACCGCAGGTAGGTGCTGTCCGGCGACATCGCGGCGTGCATGGCGCGGACCGCCTCGCGGTCGGCCGGGGTGGCCTGGCGGATCTCCACGGTGCTGCCGTCGGCCAGCAGCGCATACACCGCAGTGGCCGTACCTGGTGGCGTCCGCGGGGCTGGCCGATGCCGGCTCGCCCCCGCGGGCTCGCTCATTAGGCCACCTCCGCCGCCTTCGCAGCGTCGTCGGACGGGTCCGCGGCTGTGGGTTCGGGCCCTGGCTCCGGACCGAAGCGATCCGCGGGCACGATCCGAGCGTAAGGGCCGGGGGACACCAGCGCCAGGTGACCGCTGTTCAGCCACTTCACCACGTACGGCGGTGAGCCGTCCGGATTCCGCAGCCCGATCACGACGCACACCCGGCTGTCGTCGCCCGCGACAATCAGGCGGTCTCCAACCCGAGCCTTCATAGCCGCCCCCTTCGCTCTGGTGCCATCGTGGGGCCCGCCGGCGTCACCGCGCCACGGACGCTGGTCACCGGCCGGGGGGCCGTTCGGCCCTGACCGGGAGTCACGCCCACCTGTCCGGGGGGCACGGACGGGCCGGCCGAATCGGCACCGGCGGGTGGGGCCGCCGCTGAGCCCAGCGCCGTGGCGTTACCCGGGACCCGCCCGGCCTCGTCCGGCGCGGGCACCGCGACCACCGGGGCGCTGGCGTGAGCGACGCAGTACCGGCGCACCGAACCGCCCCGGCCGCGCCGCAGCAGGCGGGTGCGCGATCTGCTCCCCGCCCCGACGACCAGGATGTCGCCTTCCCGGCACGCCCACCGCGCCAGAACCCGGGCCGGCCGGCCCTCCGGCGTCTCGATCAGGACGGGCACATCCTCGGGGATGCCGCCGGCCACGATGAAGAACGCGCTCATCACCTGCAGCCGGGCCCGGTCCGGCCCCTCCTCGCCCAAGCCGCGCTGGCCGCGCTGGCCGCGTGGGCCGCGCCGGATAATGCTGCGGGACGAAAGCCCTGGCCACCGGGCCGGGCGCGACGGTAGAGCCGGATGGCCCGCTGGCAGCCAGGCGCGGACGGCGATGAGCTCGGCGGGCTGAGACCGGGCCAGCGTGAGCGCCCACTTCAGCGCCGCCATGCCCGCCGCGGACTCGTCCACGCCGACGATGACACGGCGACGAGTGAGGGTCCGGGTCATGGCGCATCGCCTGCCTTGGCTGCCTGGTGGCGTATTCGGGCTCCCGCCTCCGGCGGCGCCCCTGATGCCCCCGGGGCCCCCGCCCTCATCACGGTGGCCGGCCGGCCCGGCCGGCCCGCAGAGGCGAAAGTCCTCGCGGCGGGGGCCGTCCGCCTCCTGTGCGCTCCTGGCGGCCCGGGCGAAGGTGTGGACAGTGCCGCACCGGGCGCGACGGGGGAGGACGCACGATGACGAGCCCGCGCAGCAGCACCGACGGCGCCGTCGTGGTTGGCGTCGACGGGTCGCGGAATTCCATCGCGGCGTTGCGCCGCGCGGACCGGCAGGCGGGCAGGCGGCTATCGGTCCTCGAGATCGTCTACGTGATCCGGGCCGGCGCCTGCGAGACCGAAGTCACAGCCGCCAGGGATCTGCTGCGCCGGATCGTCCGGGCGGCGCTGCCGGACGGTCCACGGGTGCGCGCCGGCCGGCGGGTCGAGCGCGGTAATCCCGCGGATATTCTCGTCCGGCTGAGCAAGGGAGCCGAACTGCTGGTGATCGGCAGCCGGGCGAGAGCCGGGCAGCACGTGCTCGGGGGGCCGACAGTCTCGCACTGCCTGGACTACGCCTTCTGCCCGGTCGATATCTGTGCCGATCACGCCGCGCACGCAGCCTGATCAGGAGGCGTCCAGCACCTGCGAGATCGGCCGGTGCGAAGCCGCCGCGACCGCCGGGCCGTAGCCCAGCCGCAGGATCACCTGCGGCTGTTCGATGCTCCCGCGCGAATCCCGCACCAGCCACGCGTCCGGTACCTCCAGCGGCTGGCTCACCGGCTGGGCGGACACGCCGCGGACGGTGGCGAGCAGCACCACCCGCTGCAGAGCCTGGCCGGCCCGGAGCCAGTCGGCGCGGGCGCGAAACTGCGTCGAGAGCACGGCGATCCGCGGCTCGCGCTCAGTCGCGGTGCTCCGTGCCTTCTGATCTGCCTTCTGATCTGGGCAGTCGGCGGGCTGCTCGGCCAGCCGCAGAACCCGGTGCGCCTCCCCGGGGTGCATCAGGTGCAGCACCGCCCCCTCGGTCCGGGCCGCCTCGGCCAGTTCCGCCAGGACCGCCCCGGGGACCGCCCGGTTCGCGAACGGCTCCCGGCTTGCCTGCCGCCGGGGGATCGCGGCGTACAGCTGACGCTCACTGGTCGTCGGCCGATGCGCGCCGCCCAGCCGGACCGCGGCCAGCAGCAGTGGCTCATCGGGCCGGGGGAGCAGCCGGGCGACCGGTTCCCGGCCCATCCACGCCGCCGCGAGGCGCAGATTGAACAGCGCGGCGCCGCAGCCGATGTGCACGCTCCGCTCGTGCGGATCGCCGCCGGCGGCGTACGGGTCCGCGTGCAGTTCGATCACACTGTCCGAAGGGCGGTAACGGAACCGCCACGGCTGGCAACCGTGCGCCGACGGCGCGGCAACCGCGGCGCGCAGCAGGTGCGCGATGAAATGCGGCAGCGGGTCACTCGCCCCGTTCCGGCCCGTACCGGGCCGGATGCTGGCACCCGTCTCTGCCGTCATGCCCGCACCATGGCCACACCGCCGGCGCGCTAACCAGAGCCTTTGGTCCCCCGGCCGGTGGTGCGATCGGCCCTGGGCGTGCCCGGAGCTGCCGGCGATCCGGGGTGCCGGCGATGACGTCGCCGCCGCTCAGGGGTCAGTATGTGTGCAGGTGGACGGCGTGGAGCGGAGGCCGCGATGGCGCCAGGAGCTGATGATGCCGGCCGCAGCGGCGGCAGCGGGCAGGTGGACGAGGGCGTGCGGGCGTACATCGACGGGATCGCACCCGGCAGCCGAGCCCTTTTCGACCGGATCGAGGCGCTGATACTCGCCGCGTACCCGCAGGCGACCGTGGCTCTCTCGTACAAAATGCCGTCCTACCGGGTCGGCGGCCGCCGCCTCTACGTCGGCGCGTGGAAGCATGGCGTGTCGGTCTACGGCTGGAAGCGGGGCCGCGAGGCGGACTTCACCGCCCGGCACCCGGAACTCCGGACGAGCAAGGGGACCATTCAGCTACGGTCCCGCGACGCGGCCGCCGTCACCGACGACGAGATCCTCGGCCTCATCCGCGCTGCGCTCGAGCCCGATGATCAGGGCCGCCCGCGCTCGTGATCACTCGTCGTCGGAGGCGCCGGCTACCTGGGATGCGCGCGCCGGGGGATGGCCGGGGAGGCGGATCAGGAAGGAGCCCGCGACGAGTACCCACGCCGCGACGGAGATCCAGAGCATCACCCGGGCGATCGGCTCCATGAACGCGATGTGAGTGGCTCTGCCGTAGAGCAGCGTGGCGACGCTGTACATCCCGAGCGGGAAGACGGCGCTCCAGAAGCTGGGCTCGTAGGACAGGTGCCCGTGGTGGCTGTAGTGCTGCCAGAGCCCGACCACCATCAGCAGCGGGATCCACCAGGTGCCGAAGGCCCACAGGGCGAAGCAGGAGCCCTGAATGAACCCGGCGGTGCTGTGGACCAGGGGTATCGCCTTGGAGAGGTCGAGGATGCGCACGCCTGCCAGGACGGTGATCGCGGTGGCTCCCATCAGGATCCAGTAGGCCGGCCCGAGGTTGGCGGGTGCCTTGGGAACAGTCAGCCGCAGCAGGATCAGCGATACGAGAAGCACGTAGAGCCCCAGCCCGACGCACCACAGCCCGGCCGCGGTGGCGGCGAGCAGTTCCCGCTGTGACGGGAAGGCCGGGACCAGGACCGCTGCAATCAGCGACACGGACTGCGTCGCCACCACCCACATCAGCCAGGTGCCGTTGATAGGCAGGGATGAGTCCTGCGCGCGGGTGAGCAGCAGGATGGCCGGCACGCCGTAAGTCAGCAGCAGCCACACCACCGCGGACACCGCGGCGAGGATCGCGGCGATCAGCGGATGACCGCCGGCCGCGAGCCGGACCCCGAGCACGTTGAGGCCGGCGGTGATGGTGAAGAAGCCGAACACCCGCTGTGGAGCACGGAGGTCCGCGGCCACGGCGGAGCGGAAGAACACGATCCGGGCCGCCAGGGCCACGGTCAGCACCACAAGACCGGCCACCGTGGCAGCCAGCAGCACCTTGGACAGCCACGCCGGACCGAGCACGAACAACCCCGTCGAGACGATCCCGGTGGCCATCACGAAGGCGAAGTAGCCCGGGTGCAGGTCGCGGACGGCGGGCGTTACCCGGCCGACTGCCTTCGCCTGCCCGGTTGCGGGGCCGATGTGGGTGTCCATCCTCCTCCTGGTAACAATCGCCCCGGAGGCGCCAGGGCGCAAGGACCGTACCCCGGATGCTGCGTTCCATCGCCGCCGGACCGCGATTTACCCGGCTGGCCGGACCGGTTGCGCCGCCAGAAGGTGAGCCGCCCGAGCGGCTGGGTACGTCCACCCTGTCACACCTGGTCGCTGAGCTCGCTGAACGCCGCTGTAGCGGCGTCTGCCCGCCAGCGCCGTAGCGGGCGACGTGGGGGTGGAGATTCCGTGGCTGACAGCAAGATCGATGGTTTCCGGCTCGGCATCTATGTCTTCGAGGACGCGGAGGTCGTGGACTTCGCGGCACCATACGGGGTGTTCTCGGTGGCGCGGCGTTATGACCCGGCCCTCGACGTGTTCCTGGTGGCCGAGGCGCTGCGGCCGGTGCAGGCTCAGGCCGGGTTCACCGTGCTGCCGAACTACGCTTTCGCCGACCGGCCCGCGATGAACGCGTTTCTCATCCCGGGCGGCGCCGGAACACGGCCAGAGACGTACAACGCGCGGCTGCACGAGTTCATCGGGTCGCTTCCCGCCGAAACGCTGCTGGTCAGTGTGTGCACCGGCTCGTGGGTGTATGCGAAGGCGGGGCTACTGGACGGGATCCCCGCGACCAGCCGGAAGGAACCAGACCGCGCGGAGGCCAGCCCGGCCGGCATGGTCCCGATTGACCGGCTCGCGGGCCTCGCGCCAGGCTGCCGGATCAGCCGGGCCCGGGTGGTGGACGCCGGGCGTGTGATCACTGCCGGCGGCATCAGCGCCGGAATGGAGATGGGCTTCCACCTGCTCCGCCGCGCGGGCTATGACGAACAGTTCATCGACGAGGTTGCCCGGGTGATGGAGTACACCAAGGCCTACGAGGCATACCGCGACGACCGCGAGACGGCGGCTCAGTCAGTCAGCTAGCGGCCCTAGCCGGTCTGGTAACCAGCAGCAGCCGGTACCGGCGCTGCGGGGATCACGAGCCGGGTTCCAGGGCGGCATCGACGCTGATCTTCGCCCCGGCGAACAGCCGCGACACCGGGCACAGCTCGCTGGCCTCGGCGACCGCCGCCGCGAACCCGGCCGCGTCCAGCCCGGGTACCCGGGCCCTGACCTGCAGATGCGAGGTGACGATGGTCGGAACCCCGTCGGCCTCGTCGAGGGTTACCGTCGCGGCGATGGTAAGCCGTTCCGGCGGCGCCTCCCGCTCGCCGAGCCGGAGCGAAAGCGCCATCGCGTAGCAGGAGGAGTGAGCCGCCGCGGCCAGTTCCTCCGGGCTGGTTTTCCCGTCCGCCCGCTCGGTGCGCGATGCCCAGGTCACCGGCAGCGGACCGGCCGCACCGGTGCCGAAGCGTATCTGCCCGGAACCGCTTGCGAGCGTTCCCTCCCACGTGGTCTCTGCCGTCCGTGTTGCGATTGCCATTGCACGCCCTCCTCGGCTCGCTCTGGCGGCGGCTGGCTCGCTGCGGTGCGCCGGCCGCCGGCACACCGGAGTCATTCCCAACCGCCGGGCAGAAAGCCCGGATCCGGGGCTGAGAAACGCATTCGGCGGGCAGGAATGAGGGCAGCAGACGATGAGGGAGGGCCCGATGGACGATTCGCTTGCCAAGCTCCGGGCCGCCGGTGTCTCGATATGGCTCGATGACCTCAGCCGGGAGCGGCTGACCGGCGGGAGCCTCGCCTCGCTGGTGCGCGACCGGGGAGTGTCCGGTGTGACCACCAACCCGACCATCTTCGCCCGGTCCATCAGCGACAGCGGCGCCTACGACGGTCAGATCCGTGAGCTGGCGCTGCGCCGGGTTCCGGTGGGCGAGGCGCTGCGGGCGCTGACCGCATTTGACGTGCGGTGGGCCTGCGATGTGCTGCGGCCGGTCTTCGACTCCACCGGCGGCGTGGACGGCCGGGTGTCGATCGAGGTGGATCCGCGGATCGCGCACGACACTCGTCGTACGGTTGCCGAGGCGCGCGCGCTGTGGTGGCTGGTGGACCGGCCGAACCTATTCGTGAAGATCCCCGCGGCCAAGCAGGGACTGCCGGCGATCTCCGACTGCCTCGCCGAGGGGATCAGCATCAACGTCACGCTGATCTTCTCGCTGACCCGCTACGCCGACGTGATCGAGGCGTTCCTGGCTGGTATGGAGCGCGCCCGTGCCGCCGGGCACGATCTGTCCGGCATCGCCTCGGTGGCGTCGTTCTTCGTATCGCGGGTGGACACCGAGGTGGACAAGCGCCTGGACAAGATCGGAACCAGCGAGGCGGCGGCCTTGCGGGGCAGAGCCGCGATCGCCAACGCGCGCCTGGCTTATCAGCGGTACGAGGAGGCCATGTCCACCAGCCGGTGGCGGGCGCTGGAGCGGGCCGGGGCGCGGCCGCAGCGCCCGCTGTGGGCGTCCACCAGCGTCAAGGATCCCGCCTACGACGACACGCGCTACGTGACGGAACTCGTCGCCCCCGATGTGGTGAACACGATGCCCGAGGCGACGCTGAACGCCGTCGCCGATCATGGCCGGGTCCCGGCCGACAGCATCCGCGGAACGTACGAAGGGTCGCGGGCCGTGCTCGACGGGCTGGCCGCGCTCGGCATCAGCTACGACGACGTGGTTCAGGACCTGGAAGATCAGGGCGTCGCCGCGTTCGACGCCAGCTGGGACCACCTCGGCCAGCGGCTGGCCGGGGCCCTGGAGAAGCCAGCGGACGGCTGACGCCAGAGTCGCGCAGTCCGCGCGGCAGGCTGCGCCGCCGCGTCAGCGGCGGCCATTGCCGCGTGAGCAGACCGGGACGCCGGATCCGGTAGGCGTTATGACGAACGCAACACTGCGGATGGCGCAATCCGGTCCGCGCATCGGGGTAGCGATTATTACCGTGGGGTAACGTCGCGGCGAAATGCCACGGCCAGGCGTCCGGGGCTGACGCGCGCGGGGGCGCATCGCACCCAACCACACAAGGAAACGCAATGAAACGGACGACACCACGCCCGACAGGACCTGCTGCGCTGCTGCGCCGGTGGTGGCCGGACAGCAATCCGCTCCGCCGCACAGCGGACAAGGTCGAGGCCGTGGTGATCATGGTACTCCTGGTGCTGTTTCTGGCCGGCGCGCCGCTGGCCGCTCTCGCCGTCGGCCACGGCGTGTCGGCGTCGAGCACGCGCGCCGAGCGCGCGCAGGCGGGCTGGCACCAGGTCCCGGCGGTGCTCCTGCGCACCGCCCCCGTGCAGGGGCAGGCCCGGGGCCAGGCCGCAATGGAGTCCAGGGTTCCGGTCCGGTGGACGGCGCCGGGCGGCGTGTCTCGCACCGGCCAGGCGTACGCGCCGAGCGGCACCGCAGCGGGGTCGTCCGTGCCGGTCTGGACGGACGGATCGGGACGGCAAACCGGCGTGCCGGTACGGTCCACCGATGCGGCGACGCTGGCGGTCCTGGTTGCATCGCTCGCCGTCGTCGCCGTGGCGATCCTCGCGTGCCTCGCCTGGCTGTTCGCACACCGGGTGTTGGACCGGCGACGGCTCGCCGGGTGGGACGCCGGATGGTCAGATACCGGCCCGCAGTGGAGCGGACGGCGCTGAGCCGCCGGCCCGGCGGCCGCCCGCGCTCAGCGTGGTGACGGCGCCGGACCCTGGCCGCTGTCCCGCGGCGGCGCCGAGCTGCACCCGTCGCGATGGTCCTCGCCCCGCACCGATCCGCACTCCTCGCACACCAGATTCGCCCAGCACGCGGCGTCGCCGCCTTCCGCGTCCGCCGCGGGCTGGCCTGCCGTCGCCGCCAGGCCGGTGACCGCCGGGCGCTCAGCCCGATCGCCGGGCGCGTCCCGCGGCTGCTCGCCTGTCATTGCGCTCCTCTCCGCGGCCGGTGCGGCGTTACCCGTGGAAAACCCGGCGGCCGCTGATCCGGGTCGGGACGATGCGGAGGAACAGCTCGCGGTCACCCCCGGGCCACGGCTCGACCCCGGCCTGGCTGACCTCGGCCCGCTCGGCGTCGGAGTCGACGTGGTGAGCGGTTCCCTGGACGAGGACGCTCCAGCCCTCCCGCCGCTCCGGGTCGATGCGGTCGATTTCGAACGCCACGACGAACTCGGCCCCGGCGATCCCGGTGCGCAGATCCTCGTCCACCGAGCTGTCCTGCCGGGTCCGGAACACGATCGTTCCCTCGAACATCCGGTAGTTCACCGGCAGGACGGTCGGGCCGTAGCGGCCGGAGTACGCGAGCCGCCCGATCTCGGCCGTTGCAATCAGCTCGATGGATTCGGCCTCATCCAGCGGCTCGATCGCCGCCCCCCGGAGGGCCGGGCTGGTCTGCGGCGAGCCTGGAGACGAGCGATCAGCCATCAGTGACTCCGTAACAGGTCAGCGCCGCAGCAGGTCGGCAAGGACCGCCGCCTGGCTGTGGCTCACATCCTTGGTCGCGGTCAGCAGCGTCACCGGCCCTTCCGCCGCCGCGGACCGGAGCCGGCCGAGCGCCGCCTGGGGCTCCGGGTCCTCCAGTTCGGCGACGTACCGGCGGCGGAACTCCTCGAACTTCGCCGGGTCGTGCCCATACCACTTGCGCAGCTGAGTGGACGGCGCGATCTCCTTGGCCCATTCGTCCAGCCGGGCGGCGGACTTGGCGATCCCGCGCGGCCATACCCGGTCCACCAGCACCCGCGCCCCGTCCGCGGCGGAAGGCGCGTCGTAGATGCGGCGAACCCGGATGTCTGAATGCATTCCGGGCTGCTCCTTCCCGTTTATGGCGGTCAGACACCAGCCTAGGCACGCGGGCCCGGGTTTTCGATGCGGCGGCTGGCCGCGGCGGCTACTGCGCGGCGACCTCGCGGGTGCGCCGGCCGGCCGGCGTGCCGCCTGGCGGCGCACCGGGGAAGCCGTGGGTCCGCTGCACCGGCCCCAGTCCCTGCCAGGCCGAGGGAAGCCGGCGGGGGAGGCGTTCGAGCTCTTCCAGGTGCAGCGCGGAGAGGGCCTCGAGCCGGTTGGCTCCGGCCTCGGTGAGCCGCAGCCGGACGATCCGGTGATCATCCGGATCGCGACCGCGTATCACCAGGCCGGCGGTATCGGCCCGGTCGACAAGCTCGACCGTGCTGTGGTGTCGCAGCAGCAGGTAGTCGGCCACCTCGCCGATCGTCGGGCCTCGCGGATCGCCGTGCCCCCGGATGGCGAGCAGCAGCTGGTGCTGCGCGGCCGTCAGCCCGGCAGCCGCGGCTTGTCGTTCGCTCCAGCGCTGAAAGTGGCGGAGCCCCGTCCGCATCGCCAACAGCCGAGCGTAGTCCTCGTCCGACAGCTTCATCGTGACACGATATTATCGCGATGCGATGAAAAACCATCCCGTTGCATCAAGTTCTCAGTCCGCAGATCACCCCCCGCATCCCGATACAAGTGAGGCGTCAGCCGACGGCTCAGACGGCCGCGAGCCACCGGCCCGGCGGACCGCCTCCGCATCCCGCGCCGATCCCGGCGCGGACTCCGCGGGTTCGGCCGGCGCGGTCGAGTCCGTCGTCGTCGGCGAGACCCCCGACACGACGCCCGACGAACGGAATTTTCTCGGATCCGACCGCCGGCCCCCGGACACCGCCGAGCGGGCCCTGGGTGACTTCACCACCACGCCGAGGATTCTGGGGCTGGTGCCGCTGGCCATCGTCATCGGCGCGCTCGGGGCAGGGATTTCCCTTGCCCTGCTCGACATGATCGGGTTCCTCACCAACCTCCTCTACTACCAGCGGTTGAGCGTCCGCCTCGTTTCACCGGCCGGCACCGGGCTCGGGGTGCTCGCCCTGATCATCCCGATCGTCGGCGGCCTGATCGTCGGGCTGATGGCCCGCTTCGGCTCTGAGCAGATCCGGGGGCACGGAATCCCGGAGGCGATGGAACGGGTCCTGATCAACGGCAGCCACGTACAGCCACGGCTGGCGGTCCTGAAGCCCGTTTCCAGTGCGGTGAGCATCGGCACCGGCGGGCCCTTCGGGGCGGAGGGGCCGATCATCCTGACCGGTGGCGCGGTCGGATCGATCGTCGGGCAGCTCTTCCGGCTTACCGCGGCGCAGCGCCGGGCGTTGCTGGTCGCGGGGGCGGCTGCCGGGATGAGTGCGGTGTTCGGCACGCCGGTCGCGGCCGTGCTTTTCGGGGTCGAGCTACTGGCCTTCGAGTTCCGCCCCCGGTCCATGGTGCTCATCGGCCTCGCCTCCGCCACCGCCGACGGGATACGGATAGCCATGGCTGGCGCCGGCCTGGTCGCTGCGCAGCCGCTGTTCCCCATACCGAGCCATCCGCCGCTGGTGGGAATCGCGCTCCTCGGCGCCGCTGTCGTGGGCCTCGCCACCGGCCTGGGGGCCTGGGTGATGACCCAGGCCGTCTACCGGTTCGAGGATCTGTTCAAGAAGCTGACCGGACGCCTGCACTGGATGTGGTGGCCGCTGATCGGCGGCCTGGTGATCGGCGTCGGCGGCCTTGTCGATCCGCGAGCGCTCGGGGTCGGCTACGACACCATTCACCTCGAGTTGCTCGGCAAGCTCGGACTCGGCGCCCTGGTCCTGCTCGTCGTGGTGAAGCTGGTCATCTGGTCGGGCGCGCTCGGCGGCGGGACCAGTGGCGGCATCCTCGCTCCGATCATGATGATGGGGGCGGCGATCGGAGGCCTGCTCGGCTCCGTGCTGCCGGGCGCGAGCCCTGGCGTGTGGGCGCTCATCGGGCTCGGCGGAGCGATCGCCGGCGTGACCCGATCCCCGTTCACGGCCATCGTCTTCGCCTTCGAACTCACCCACGACCTGGGCAGCCTGCTCGCGCTGCTGGTGGCCGCGGCGCTGTCCCACCTGGTGAGCGTCCTCGTACTGAAGCGGTCGATCCTGACCGAGAAGGTGGCCCGCAGGGGCTTCCACGTGATGCGTGAGTACGCGGTGGACCCGCTCGAGGCCACATTTGTACGCGAGGTGATGAGCACCGACATCTACACCCTCGACCCGCAACGGTCGGTGGCGGATGTATACCAGTCGGCTCCCGAGGGCTCACCCGTGCGCCGCCAGCGCCTCTTCCCGGTGCTGGACGGCCACGAGAATCTCGTCGGGGTCCTTCCCTGGTCGACTGTCCTCGCCGCCAGCGAGAAACCGGAGACCCGGGTACGGGACGCGATGGTCCCGCCGCTGTCGGTTGCTCACCCGGACGAGATCCTCCGATCGGTGGCCGACAGGATGGCCGCACGCGGGTTCGGGGTCCTGCCGGTGGTGGACCGATCCGACCGGACCCGGCTCGACGGGCTGATCACCCAGTTCGAGCTGCTCGACGCGCGCCAGAAAAATCTGGAGGAGGAGCGGCACGCCGAGCGCCTGCTGACGATGCGATGGGTGGGTACCCGGCGTCCCGAAATGGCGGACGAGGACTGAGCAGCCCGGCCGGAGGAGATGCCGCCGGGAGGCGGGGCAAGATGGGACCGTGACGTCCGACGAATGGGACCGGCGGTACGCCGTACGCGAGTTCGTCTGGGACACCGGGCCGAACCGGTTCGTGGCCGAGGAGCTATCGGGCCTGCCTCCCGGGCCGGCGCTCGATCTCGCCGCCGGGGAGGGGCGCAACGCCGTCTGGCTCGCCGGGCGCGGCTGGCAGGTGACCGCGGTGGACTTCTCCGGCGTCGCGCTGGCCAAGGCCCGGAGGCTGGCCAGCGATCACGGCGTGACGGTGGAGTGGGTCCAGGCCGACCTGGATGATTACCGGCCCGCGCCCAGCGCGTACCAGCTGGTCGTCGTCGCGTACCTGCACCTGGAGGCGCAGCGGCGGGCGGCGGTGCTGCGCCGCGCCGCCGCCGCGCTGGCCCCGGACGGGACCTTCTTCGTCGTCGGCCATGACCTGGACAACCTCAGCGACGGCGTCGGCGGCCCACAGGATCCCTCCGTGCTGTACACGCCGCAGGCGATCGCCGCCGAGCTCCCGGGGCTGATCGTCAAGCGGGCGGGACGGGTGCACCGCGCAGTCCAGACCGAGGAGGGAGTGCGGCAGGCGATCGACACGCTCGTCCTCGCCGTGCGGCCCGGTGCCGACTAGTATCGGTTACCGATATCGGATAACGATACTGGAGCAGATGAAGGACTTCCTGCGTGGCGCCGTCCGGCTGCACATCCTGCACCATGCCGCCGAGGGCGAGGTCCACGGCGCCTGGATGGCCGCGGAACTGGAACGTCACGGATACAAGATCTCACCGGGCACCCTGTACCCGACCCTGCACCGGATGGCCGCGGACGGGCTGCTGACCACGCGCAGCGAGGTGGCGGAGGGCAAGGTCCGCAAGCTGTACCGGGCGACCGACGCGGGCCGGGCCGCGCTGGCCGAAGGCCAGCGCGCCCTGTCGGAGCTGGCGGGCGAGGTGCTGCCGGACCGTCCCGCGCCTTCCGACCCGGGTGCCGCCGGGCCGGGTGCCGCCGGGCCGGGTGCCGCCGCTCCCGGGGCGGAGCGGCGGCGGTGAGCGCCGGCATCGGGACGCTCGCCCGGCGGCTGGGCACCGGTGACGCGGTGGTCATCGGGCTGGGCTCGATGATGGGCGCGGGCGTGTTCGCCGCGTTCGGTCCCGCCGCGAAGGCAGCGGGAACCGGGCTGCTGGTCGGCCTGGGCATCGCGGCGGTGATCGCCTACTGCAACGCCACCGCCTCCGCGCAGCTAGCTGCCGCCTACCCGACCTCGGGAGGCACCTACGTATACGGCCGCCAGCGGCTGGGCGACTGGTGGGGGTTCGCGGCCGGCTGGGGCTTCGTCGCCGGCAAGACGGCGTCCTGCGCGGCGATGGCTCTCACCGTCGCCAGCTACGCGCTGCCCGGCGTGTGGTGGGCCCAGCGGCTCATCGCCGCGGCCGCGGTGGCCGGCCTGACCGCGCTCAACTGGCGGGGCGTGACCAAGACCGCCGGGCTGACCCGGGTGCTCGTTGCCGCCACCCTGGCCGCCCTCACCGTGGTCGTGGTGGCCATCTGGGCCGGTGGCGGCGCCACCACCGCTCACCTCGGCGGCTGGTCCGCGGTGCGGGCCGGCGGGGTTTACGGGATCCTCCAGGCCGCCGGGCTGCTGTTCTTCGCGTTCGCCGGCTACGCCCGCATCGCGACGATGGGGGAGGAGGTCCGCGATCCCCGGCGCACGATTCCGCGTGCCATCCCGGCAGCCCTCGGCATCACCGTGATCGTCTACCTGATCGTCGGGGTGTCCGCGCTGGCAGCCGCCGGTCCCACCGCTCTCGCGCACGCCGCGGCGCCGCTTGCGGCCGCCGTGCAGGCGGCTGGCGCGGGAGCGATCGCGCCGGTCGTGCGGGTCGGCGGTGCGGTGGCGAGCCTCGGTGCCCTGCTGGCGTTGATCGCGGGGGTTGGCCGCACCACCTTGGCGATGGCCCGCAACGGCGATCTACCGGGCTGGCTGGCCGGCGTTCATCCCCGGTACCGGGTTCCGCATCACGCCGAGCTCGCGCTGGCGGTGATCGTGTGCGCGCTGGTGCTGACAACCGACCTGCGCCAGGTGATCGGATTCTCCTCGTTCGCCGTATTGATCTATTACGCGATCGCCAACGCGTCGGCATTCACCCAGCCCGCCGGTGACCGGCGGTGGCCCCGGGCGCTCAACGTGCTCGGCGTTGCCGGATGCCTGGTGCTCGTCGTCACGCTCCCGCTGCCATCGGCCGCCGCGGGCCTGATCATGTTCGCCGTGGGCCTGCTCGGCCGCCTCGCCGTGCTGCGGCTCCGGGCCCACGCCGGCCAGGGTAAATAGCCGGACGGGAACTGAATGGGGACTTTCGTCCCTGTGCGGCCGGCGAGTCGCGGCACGAGGATAATGGCCGACGGATCGTGTTCTCCCCAGTTACCGATCAGTCGCTTTCTGTCGTATTTTGAGGAGCCCCGGTGGGTGGCATTCGGCGGCTTGAACCCCAGATAACACCGGCAGAGTCACTGGCTCTGCTCGGTAGCGTGCCCCTGGGCAGGATCGGGTTCACCAGCAAGGCGCTGCCGATGATCCGTCCGGTCAGCCATGTCGTCGATGACGGCCTGATCGTCATCCGCAGCCACGAGGGCACCGCGATCGTTTCGGGTGCGCGGCCCGACGAGGGCGTGGTCGTCGCCTATGAGGCCGACGACCTCGGCCCTGCCGGGAACCTCGGGTGGAGCGTGGTGGTGATGGGGGTGGCCCATCTGGTGACCGACCCGCACGAGGTGGCGCGCTACCGTACGATGCTGCACGCATGGGCGGACAGCCAGCCGGACCATATCGTCCGCATCAGCCCGGAACTGGTCACCGGATTCCGTTTCAGCTGCCCGGACGACGTCGGGCGGCGGGCGTCGGCGGAGCCGACCCTGACCGGGCCCGCTACCTGACCGGGCCAGCTACCTGACGGCCCACACGGTGACCGCCCATTTACCTGGCGGGGATCCGGTGCGGCCGGGCGCCAGCGCAGCTGCCGGTGCCCGGGACGCGAGGTGACGGGAAGGACCGTCCCCGCTCGTTCGCGGATCCGAGGTGGCCCGGTGTTCGGTTCCGGCCGACGGCGGCATGCCCCTGAACAGTGCCGCGTGCGGCCGTATCCCTGCCGCGATGGATGCAGCCCTTCCCGCCACCATGTCATCGCAGCGCGGCTGGCCGGGCACCAACAGGGACAAACGGCCTGACCTGGACGGACCTCCGCCCATTCGGGTGCGCGGCGGGGGGTCACGTTGCCGGGAGCCGGAGTTAACCTGGCACCGGGGGACATCATGTCGGGACCGAACTGGCTGCCGGTGGTCATCCCGATTATTGCGTTGATCACGCTTTTCGGGTGGCTCGCCGCGGTGTATCACGCGGATCGCCATCCGGGGTGGCCCGGACAGAAGCGGGTGCCGGGCCCGCCGGACACCAGCCTGTCCTGGGCGCACGGCGCGGGCCCGGAGATCCCGCGGCAGGCCGCCTCGCCAGAGACGGGTTCGGAAGCTGGCGGGGAGACAGGGCCCGTGCCCGAGCCTGCGACCCCGGTAGACCAGCGATGACCGTAGCCGCGCCGGTCACCGGGACATCACTCGCCACCCACCCATTCCTGCGGGACATGCGCGGCGATCACCTGGCGATGCTCGCCGAGGCCGCGACGGTCATAACCGTTCCCGCGCATGGCCGGCTGTGCGAGGAGGGCGGCTTCGCCCGGGCGTTCTGGCTCATCCGGTCCGGCCAGGTGGCGCTGGACCTGCAGGTTCCCGGCCGGGGCAGGGTGATCGTGGAGACCGTCGGCCGGGGTGAGGTACTCGGGTGGTCCTGGATGTTCCCGCCGCAGGAGTACACGTTCGGTGCGATGGCCGTCCAGCCGGTGGAGGCGTTCGAGCTCCTGGCCCGGGAGGTGCGCGCCCGCTGCGACGACTGCGCGGCTCTGGCGCACGACCTCACCTGGCGGTTCAGCCGCGTTCTGGCGGGCCGGCTGCGGGCGACCCGCATCCGCCTGGCCGACCAGTGCGCGCACCCGGGAACCCCGGCCTGACGACGGCGCTGGCCGCCGCCCTGCTTACGCCACGTTGCCTCTGCGCGGAGGAGGCACAGCCCACTCGTACGCCGCACCCTGCGCCGTCCAGATCGCGGACGTCAGCGCGTCGAACCTGACCAGACGCTCGCGCAGGGCAGCGCGGTTCCCGCTGCGGGCCGCGGCGACCGCATCGTCAGCCGCGGCCGCCAGCCGTGCCAGCCGCGCGGCGAGAAACGTCCGCGGCCCGTGGTCCCGCCACCGGCCGCTCGTGGTGGCCAGCGCGACCCGGCTCGCGGCCTCGGCCTGGCCGAGCACGGCCCGGGTCGCCCGGCTGACCTCGGCCGCGACCCCGGGTGACAGGGCCGCTTCCGTTTCACCGGCGGACAGCATGCGCAGCCTGACCAGATGCGGCAGGCTCCGCTCGCGATAGTCGTGGATGGCGTCAGCGACACTCATAACCCCAGTGCCCTCCCCCAGGGGATGCGGAGTTCCCATTTGATGCCATTTGGGCCGCGGCCATCCAGGGACCAAAGTCCCGACCGGTCGTTCCATCTGAACTATCCGGGGCTAGCCCCGCGCCGTGACCTGCGCCGTGACCTGCGCCAGGAGGCCGCTAGGGCTCGGCGTCTTCCCAGTTCCCGGTGCGGATCGCCCGGGCGTCGCGCGCGTCACCGGGATCGAGGCGGGCGAGTGCGAAGCCGGAATGCACCATCACCCAGTCGCCCGGCGCGGCCGGCTTGTCCAGGGTCCGCGACGAGACGGCGAGAAACCGGCCGGCGGCCTCGACGATCAGCGTGCCATCCGCATCGGCGGCCTTCACCGCCGCCACCTCAGCCAGCCTCACCGGTGCCTGCATGGACACGCTTCCGGCCGGGCCGCGGTAGCCGGGCGCGCTGGGCGCCGCGGGCGAACTGTTGTGGCCCCCGCCAGCCGGATGTTCCGGATCCACAGCCTCACGCTACGAACGCCGCCGGGGCGCGAAGCAGGGCCGAACGTCCTTTCCCGCACCGGCCGCGCATCCCCTGTCCCCGGCCGCCGAGGGCACGCCGGCCGGGGACGAAGGACCCGCCCGATGCGGGCGATGGCCTCTGCTCACCGGCCCGCAGCGGGCTGAGCATCGAACACGAGGATTCGCCGGGTCCGCGCAGGCGGTCACCATGGCCGGCGCGGGTTACCGGGCGCCGGACGCACGGGCGCCGCCCGCGGCGTGCAGCGCCCGTCAGGGCGCGGACATCTACCAGGGAGGCGGGCGATGGGTGATTTCTTCAAATTGGTCAGCGCCGGGCCGTTGTTCTTCGTCAGCTCGTGGCTGCTGATGCTCTTCGCGGGGTCGGTGGCCAGCGACGTCGGGATCCGGCCGGTCGGCTACCTGACCTCGATGGTGGTGACGATCGGGCTGTGGCTGGTGCTCGCTCCGGCCATCGGCGCCGTCGCGCGGGTCGGCGGCAAGAAAAAGAATCGCTGAGCCGCTCCTGCGCCGAAGGTCCCGCCTACTGGTGACCCCCGGCCCTGCACGGCCGCGGCCGGGCGGGGGGATCGTCGAATCAGCCCCGGAACAGCAGGGGGTGATGGCCGTGGCTGGAACTCGTTTCGGGATTCTCGCCGGGTACGACGGCTCACCGGATGCCGACCAGGCGCTGCGCTGGGCCGCTCGTGAGGTCGGCGCACGGGGCGTGACCCTCACCGTTTGCCACGCATGCCCGCCCGGATCCGCGGCCGCGATGGCCGCCGATTCCGGGGGTGGGCAGGGCGGCCGAAGCGGTGAGGACGTCCGGGCCCGGGGAGAGCGGCACGCGCGGGACCTCATCGGATCATCGGCTGATGTGCAGGCGGTCCTGGCCGCCGAGCCGCCCGCCGCTGTGCTCTGCGAGCGAAGCAGCGGAGCCGAGATGACCGTGGTGGGCTCGCGGGGGCTGGGCGGGTTCGCCGGGCTGGTGCTGGGCTCGGTGAGCTCCCAGGTCGCCGAGTATGGGTGCGGCCGGATCGTGGTGGTGCGCGGCCAATGGCGGCCGGTCGGGGCCTACCTGCCGGGTTCCATCGTGGTCGGCGGGGACGGATCGGCGGATTCCGCGGCGGCGGTCGGGTTCGCCTTCGAGGAGGCGGCGCTGCGGGGGGCTCCGCTGGTGGCGGTGTGTGCCCTGGCGGACGCCGCGGGCAGCGTCGGCGGCGCGCGGCAGGTCGAGGACGCGTTCGAGCGGGTGCTGAGCCAATGCGAAAAGGAAGACTCGGATGTCGTCGTCCACCGGCGGGTCAGCTGCGGGCCGCCGCGCAGCGCGCTGATGAGCACGGTGGCGGACGTCCAGGCCCAGCTTCTCGTCGTCGGCGCCCGTGGCCGTGGCGGCCTGCCCGGCATGATGCTGGGCACGGTCAGCCAGGCGGCGCTGCGGCTCGCTCCGTGCCCGGTCGCCGTGGTCCACCGGCGCTAACGGCGCTCCCGGGGTTGCCGTCTCCGGCGCTGCGGGCTGATCAGGCCGTCGCGCGGTTGCGACGGGTTCCGAAGCGCGGCATCCGGGACGAGGTCGCGTTGACCTTGTCCTGCGCGCCCGCGCCGGCGGCCGAGCCGGGACCGCTGAAGCGGGACCACAGCAGCGCCGACAGGACGTGGTCCAGGGTCGGCAACGGCGGCGGCTGGGGCGCCCTGCTCAGCGTCGTGAACGTTTCCACCGCCGGGGTCGCGGCGTTGGCCTTGAGCCACCGGCGGCCGGCCAGTGCGCTGGTGAGGGTGACCAGTTCGCCCAGCACCCCGGCGGGGACGGCGGAGGGCCCGCCGGTGATGGTGATGATCTCGGCCCGCGCGGCGGCCTGAAGCAGGTCGGTGGCCTGATTCTGGATGGCCGGCCGATCGGCGTGACGGCGGACATGGTCGGCCGCGATGACCGTTTTCGGCAGCGCTTGCGGCAGGTCCCCCATCGGAAACCACCCCCGATTCCCGGCAGGCCGGGTGAGCCCCCGCGCTCACCCCCGCACCCCCGCATCCTTTCTTCCAGGCTCCGGCGACCGCTGTTAGGGCCGAAGGTCCCCCCACCAGGGGCTGCCTGCCTGGCCGACGGGCCGGCAGAGATCATCGGATCCGGGCGCAACGGCCCCGGGACGCCGGTTCACTAGCCGAGCAGCGAGAGCAGCTTGTCCACCGTCGCCGAGTTGCGGGCGGTCCAGGCGGTGCCGTGCCGCCCGTCCCCGAGCCTGTTGAGAACGGTCCCTAGCTCGCTGCGGCCGTATCCGTCCGGGGTGTGCAGGAACAGAACGCGGCCGGCCAGTTGCGCGGTGTCCCGGCTGCCCTTCCCGGCGACCTGACGCTGAGCGTCGGTTATCCGCTGCGACAGTTCCGGTCCCGGCTCCGCCGTGCCGAAAATGACGTGCACGAACTTCGGGTTCGGCTCGTGCTTATACGGGTTGGCGACGATAGCTTCCGCGAGGTCGCGGCGGGAGAGCACAACGACGCGGGAGGTGATGCCGGTCCGCTCCGTGATCGCCCGCTCGATGCCAGCCGCTAGCGCCGCCGTGTCGGTCTCCGCGGTGGTGAAGACCACGTTGCCGCTCTGGATGTAGGTGCTGACGTCGGCGTGCCCCAACCCGGCGACGGCCTCCCGCAGGTCCGCCATCGCCAGCTTCTTGCCACCGACATTGACTCCGCGCAGCAAGGCGACATGGGTGGGCACAAGGCAATTCTTCCACCACACCGGCTCCCGGGCCGGAATGTCGTGCGCCATCCGCGCGGCGGCGCGTGAGGTGTGCGGGCGCGGCCGGCGCCGGCGTTACGCATGGTCGATATCGCGCATAACGGCTTCGGCGAGCGCATCCACGACGGCGGCAACGGCTAATCCTGGCGCGAGATGCCCGGTAGGGACCAAAGGCCCCGAAGCGACGGTCCTTTGGCCCGCGCCTTCCGTCCTCCGCGCCCGGTGAACTAAAAGCCAAGCGGAGGTGCGCCGAGCAGAGGAGCAGCATGGTGCGGCAGATCGGACCCATGTTCGGAACGCCACGGGCCGCAGCGCTGGAACAGCGGATCCTCGACCTCGAGCGGCGGATCGCGGTGCTGGAGATCCGGCTCGCTGCGGTGGCCGGGGAGGGCCGGGACGGGTTGGACGGCCATCAGGGGCCGGATGGCCACAGACCGGCCATCGCGGTGGGCAGCACCGGCGTTGACGGGGCGCGTTCCGGTTCCGGTTCCGGTTCCGGTGTCGGGGACGGTTCCGGTGCCGGTGCCAGTCGTTCCCGCCCGCACAGGTCCGCCCGGCACGACGCGGTGTCCACGGCCGCCAGGGTCGCCGCGGCTGCCGCCCGGGCCTCCGCCGCGGCGCGTACCGCGTCGTCCGCGGCCCGGTTCGCGCAGACTCGCGGCGCCGTGATCAGCCTCCGGCCGCCGCAGCCCGAATCACCGTCGCATCGAGTGCCGCCCCTACAGTGAGCGCAGCTATCGCGGTAACCGCTGCCGCCGGCTGAAGGTGCTGCCCGATCTCCAGGATTGATTCACGGCGCGGAACAAGGCGTCGCCTAGCGCTGTTTGATACCCGCGGGGGTATCTTTCACAGATGGAGGCCACTGTGGCAACGACCACACTGACCAGCGCGAACTTCGACGAGGTCGTCAGCGCCTCGGACGTGGTGCTGATCGACTTCTGGGCCAGCTGGTGCGGGCCGTGCCGGGCGTTCGCCCCGGTCTATGACCGCGTATCGCAGCGGCATGAGGACATCGTGTTCGGCAAGGTGGACACCGAGGCGGAGCCCGGCCTGGCCGGGGCGTTCAGCATCTCATCGATCCCGACCTTGGTGATCATCCGCGACAACGTGATCCTCTACGCGCAGCCCGGGGCGCTGCCCGAGGAGGCACTCGAGGAACTCGTGGCGAAGGTCCGCGAGGTCGATATGGACGAGGTGCACCGCAAGCTCGCCGAGTCGCACTCTGACACCGGAGCCGGCCAGCGCGCCTAGGGCGCAGCACACCCGGGGGGTGGCGTCATGGACGTTGACAGCCAGGCCCTTGCTGACGTTGTGCGCCGGCTCCGCCGCGCGCAAGGGCAGCTCGGCGGCGTCATCCGGATGATCGAGGACGGGCAGCCGTGCGCCGACGTGGTCACCCAGGTCGCCGCCGTTTCGCGTGCCCTGGACCGGGCCGGTTTCAAGATCATCGCGACCGGCCTGCGGCAGTGCCTGCTCGACGCGGACGCCAGCCCGCAGCAGGCCGCAGCCGAACGCGCAGAGCTGGAGCGGCTGTTCATGGCTCTCGCCTGACGACCTTCCCGTCAGCAGGGCCCGCGGCACGCGGCGCGTGGGGCTGCCTGGCGGTGCGGCGCGTGGGGTGCGGCGCGTGGCCCGGGGGAGCGCGTGGCCCGGGGGAGCGCGTGGCGGGCCGGCGCCTGCCGGAGTGGCGCGCTATGGTGCGGCTATGGCGCAAGCCAGGGACCTCGAATCCCTCTCCTCGCACGAGTTGCATGACCTGGCCGTCCGCAAGGCGAAGCACCGGCTGGATGTCGAATTCTTCTGGGAACTGCTGCGAGCGATCCCGGCCGCCGAAGCCATGGAGGGCGATGAGTACCGGTCGGCGCGGGACATGACCCAGATCTCCTCGCTGGTCTCTGACGCGCTCGGTTCCGGAGAGGGCGAGGTCGCGGACGAACTGCGACCGCTGTACATCGACTACCTCACCAAGCACGGCTACCCTGGCGACGAGGCCGACCAGCACGATGGTCGGTGAAGGCGTCAGATAATTCAGCGGGTCCGATGGCCCGCCAATGATCTCGCGCTCAGGCGCGAGGCCACCCTCGCGGCCGGGACCGGCCGCCAACTGCGGCCCGGCCAGGGCAACGGCCGCGAGGGCGGCTGCTGCTACCGGGGCTGCCCCCGCAGTTACCCCGGTAGCTGGTCGCGGCGTCACCTAGCCGTGTGGGCCTGCCCCCAGGTGGACGCCGGACCAGCACTTCGCGCCCCCAGACGCTTCCAGAACCGCGCACTGTGGTTCGCTCGAACCCCCAGGGCCGACGTCCTTGGCGCACTCCGGGGGCGTTGGCTTTGAGCTTCGCAGGCCG
The DNA here is from genome assembly GCA_051986485.1 of Streptosporangiaceae bacterium. Classification (GTDB taxonomy): domain Bacteria; phylum Actinomycetota; class Actinomycetes; order Streptosporangiales; family Streptosporangiaceae; genus JBPYFL01. Next base: position 66,984 of record JBPYFL010000013.1, read on the forward strand.
CGCGGCGACCGGGTAGGTGACGCAAGGCCTTGGCGCACGGGACCAAAGGCCCGCCTTTGCCGGCGGCACGGTGACCAGACCAGCCCGGGTCAGCGGGCGGGGAGCCGGCCGACGCCGTCCGGGTGCACGGAAACGGCCCGCTATCGCGGGTGGGCGACGGCCTGGCGCGGAGGCGGTTTCCGCGCTGGCCGGTTTCGCGGGCGGCGGGCTGGAAAGCCTATTCGGGGTGCACAGCATGAGCAGCGGGCCCGAGGAGGCTCCAGAGCGTGGCCGGGAGCCCCGCGTCGTCGGCAGCGATGCCGACGGCCGCCGGGACGCCGAGGACTTCAACGGACTGGGCCAGGAACTGGCTGTCCGGGTGCTTGCGGCCAGCCTGGAACTGCACTCCGCGCTGTCAGTGATGGGTGAGGGGCCAGCGGCCAACCGGTGCGCCCGGGCGGCCGGCGAGCTGGACGGGGCGATCCGGCGGGTCCGGCCGCTGGCGCTCGCCGCGCAGCGCAGAGCGGCCCGCCAGCAGTCGGCGGAGCGCGGGAAGCGGCAGCGGCGTTCCGGAAAGACCGCGAGGCAAGCCCCCCGCGATACGGCTTGATCGACCGGCTTGATCGACCGGGTTGATCTACCCGGGTTGATCTACCCGGGTTGATCTGCCGCGTTATCGACCGGGTTGATCTGCCGGGCGAGCACCTCGAAGCGGCGTTCCCAGGCCTGGTGGCGCCGCTTGCCCCATTGATTCCCCCCAGCAAGAATCATCCGGCCGTCACGGGTTAGATACCGGCTCTGCCTCCCTTTCCTTGCCGTTCGGATGTCCCGCAGCATGGGCGCACGCCGCGGCGGCCGGACGGCGGGCGCGGGCACCGGCCGCAGGCCGCCGCGCGACCGGCGGCGCAGCCCCCTGATCCGTCGCCGCCCTCTCGCGCGCGAGCCCGGGCGCGCGATGGGCGAGCATCACGATGCCGGTGATCATCACGCCCAGCGACATCACCTCGAGGGCCAGTGCCCCGGGACTGTTGGCGATGCTCTCGTTCAGCCACACCGCCGCGATCGCGATCGATACCAGCGGGTCGGTCGCCGTGATCACGGCCAGCGCCGGTGCGATCAGCGGCCCCCGCTGGTAAGCCTCCTGGTTGAGCAGGAACCCGAGCGGGCCCACGATGATGAGCCCGTACAGCGGCCACTGGGTCAGCGGATGGCCGAAGCCCTGACCCAGCGAGAAGGTCACCACCTTGATCAGGAACGCGTTGACCCCGTAGCACACCCCGCACGCGAGGGCATACGCCAGCTGCCGTGTCGCGGCATGGCCGTGCCGTGCCCACGCGCCGCAACCGGCCAGGACCGCGGCCAGGCCGATCGCCAGCGGAATGGCCGATACCAGCGAGATCGATTCGGTGCCGCCGGTGGGCTGGGCAACCGTGAGAAAGACCGCGATGCCGGCCGCACAGCACGCGACGCCGGCCAGGATGACCCCGTCCGGACGGCCGCCGCGAAGATACGCCGAGAGCAGCACCACGAAGACCAGGTCGCACACCAGGATCGGCTGCACCAGCGCCAGCGGGCCGAAATGCAGCGCGACCACCTGCAAAGCGAACCCGCCGATGGTCGCGACGATGGACCACAGCCAGGTGCGGTAACGGATCAGGTCGATCAGGAGCCGCGGGTCGAGCATCCGCCGCTGCCGCACCCGCTTCGCCGCGCTCTGCTCCAGTACCGCCGACACGGCGAAGCATGCCGACGCCGCGAGCGCGGCGATGATAGCGGCAATCAGGAACACCCGGCTTCCTCCGTCCTGCGCAGCCTCGACCCTCCGCGTGGCGGGCTGACCGCACACGACTGGTACCGGGGCGGGTGCGCCGGCCAGGGCCGCGGGCCTCCGGACAGACGTCCGCACCGGCACTGGAAGGGACGACATTGATAGCGAACCGGCCCGCTACATTCGATGTTCCCGCTTCACACCGATGCTCACGCTCGGTTGTCCGGACCCTTCGTGGTCCGGCCCCCGGGAGTTCCGGCACTGGATACCGCGGCGCTGCGGGCCCGTTAACCTCCTGCTGGTCCACTGCGGCCCGGTCGCACGCCAGTCGGCGTCCCACGCCGCCGATCGCCGCCGGTCCAGCTCGCGCCGCGCCAGCTTCCACGCCGCCAACAGCAGCACCGCCGGGAGCAGCGGGGCGAGCATCACCGCCAGCGCCGCCCGGTCGGCGACCTGGGAAGCCTGCAGCGGCGGGCCGGTCGGCTTGCCGGCGGCGTTCATCCAGGTGCTCACGGCTGTCCCGGCACGGCTGCCCGCCGGGACGGAGACGAATCCGGTATGCCGTGAACCATCGGGGGCCGTCCAGCGGGCCAGGGCCGAGGTGTCGGCGGGACCGTAGCTGGCGAACGAATCCGCCGGCGCGTCCTTCAGCAGCCGCGCGGAAACCTGATGCCATGCCGCGAGCTGAACGCGCTGCTCACGCAGGGATGCCGAATGGATCCAGTGGCCGGCGGTGACCGCGCTGAACGGCGCGCTGGCGAAGAAGGCCGCGAGCAGCCCGGCAACGATGGCGGTCTCGGCCCGGTCGAAGCCGCGGCGTAGCGGGTTCCGGTCGAACCGCAGCCCCCGGATCAGCCGTGCCAGCCAGCATGCATGCCACTTGCCGGGATGTCGCATGTGCCTCACCCCCGCCGGGGATCCCAGCCCCCGCCCGAAGAGCAGCCCCATTGCCCTGCCTTCAGGGTGAGCACCATAGGTCCCGGCGGCCAAGGGACCATGTCCCCGGTTCCGTGGGACCTTCATCCCTCTCCCGGTATAAGAGAGTGAACGGGCATCCCGTGACGGGTGTTACTTTATGTAGTCATGTGGGATCTGGGGGTAGCGTACTGGCCCCAGATGGTACGGGCCGATTACCATCGAAGCGCGGCAGGCGGCCAGCGCACCAGGCGGTGGCAGTTACCGCGAGGGATCGGGGTCGTGGAACCGGGCGAAGGAATCACGCGGCGCACCCAACGGGATGGCGCAGAGCACGTTCTGCCGCAGTTGCGCCTCGATGACCTGTTGGATGAGCTGCAGACGCGGCTGCAGATGGTTCTCGCGACCCGGGACCGGATGCACGGCCTTCTTGATGCCGTGGTCGCGGTCGGGTCCGACCTGAACCTCGAAGTCGTGCTCCGGCGGATCGTCGAGGCAGCGGTCAACCTGGTGGATGCGAGCTACGGCGCGCTGGGCCTGATCGGCGAGGGCAACGAGGGCAAGCTGCTGGCCGAGTTCGTGCCGGTCGGCCTGACCGAAGACGAGATCGCCGCGATCCACCACTGGCCGGAGGGGCACGGCATTCTGGGCCTGCTGGTCCGCGAGCCACAGCCGCTGCGGCTCGCCCAGCTAGCCAAGCACCCGGCGTCGTCCGGGTTCCCGGCCGGCCATCCGACGATGGAGAGCTTCCTCGGCGTGCCGGTGCGGGTCCGCGGCGATGTTTTCGGCAACCTCTACCTGACCGAGAAGCGCGGCGGTGGCGAGTTCACCGAGGACGACGAGGCGGTACTCTCCGCGCTCGGCGCCGCGGCGGGTGTCGCGATCGAGAATGCCCGGCTGTATGACGAGGCACGGCGCCAGCAGCGCTGGCTGCGGGCGAGCGCCGAGGTGACAACCCAGCTCCTGTCCGGCGCCAACCCGGGCAAGGTCCTGGCCGCGGTCACCGGCCAGGCCCTGGAGCTGTCCGCCGCCGAGCTTGCCGTGCTCGCGCTGCCGACGGTGGAGGGTGACCGGCTGGTGATCGAATACGCCGACGGCGACGGCGCCGAGGGCGTGCTCGGTCTCGTGATGCCGTCCGGCGAGTCGCTTTCCGGAAAGGTCTTCGACACCGGGAAGGCGGTCACGACGGAGGATTTCGCGGCCGACCCGCGGACGGCGGCGGTGGTGCGCCGGCCGATGGGCCACGTCGGGCCCGCGGTCGTGTTCCCGCTTGGCGTGCCCGGCAACGTGCGGGGCGTGCTGACCGTCGGCCGCCGCCGGGGCGGAATGACGTTCCCGCAGGCGGCGGTGGACGTCGTCGCCTCTTTCGCCGCACAGGCCGGAATCGCCCTGGAGCTGGCGGACCGGCGCAACGACGCCGAACGGCTGTCACTGTACGAGGACCGGGACCGGATCGCGCGGGACCTGCATGACCTGGTTATCCAGCGGCTCTATGCGACGGGGATGTCGCTGGAAGGGTCGATGCCGCTGATCACCCGGCCCGAGCTGGGCGACCGGGTCCGGCATGCCGTGGACGCCATGGACGACACGATCAAGGACATCCGGGGCACGATCTTCGCGTTGCAGAGCCGCAGCGACGACAAACAGCCAGGCCTCCGCAGCCAGATCCTCGCCGTCATGGATGAGATGACGCCGATGATGGGGTTCGCGCCGGCGGTCCGCCTCGGCAGCGCGCTCGACGCGCAGATCGGCGCCGTGCCGGCTGCGGAGCTGCTGGCCGCGCTGCGCGAGGCGCTGTCGAACGCCGCCCGGCATTCCGGCGCGACACAGGTGGACGTGAGCGTGGAGGCCGACAGGGACCTCGTCCTGCGGGTGACCGACAACGGGACCGGCATCCCGCCCGACGTCAGGTGCAGCGGGCTGGCCAACCTGGCCAAGCGCGCCGAACGGCTCGGCGGGTCGCTGCGGGTCGGCGCCGCTCCGGCCGGCCAGCGGGCCGGCGAACCGCGACCGCGGCGCGCGGACACCGCGAGACCCGGCACCGAGCTGGAATGGAAGGTCCCGCTGCCGTAAGCCAGCTCGCGGGGAAGCCGGGTGCACCGCCGGCCCTGGCCGTCCTCACGCCGGGACGGGGTGGATCCGCCGGCCGGTCACGATCTCGGGCCTGATCCGGATGAAGTGCTCGTGGTCCCCGGGCGCCCACGGCTCCAGGCCGAGCGCGCTCAGCGCATCGATCTCCCCGGTAGCGGTCACCTCGTCCGCGGGCCCGACGACCGTGACACTCCATCCGGAACGGGTGTCAGGGTCCAGGTCGTCCGCCTCGAACGCCACCACCGCGTGGCCGGTAGCGGCATCCAGTTTGCCGCCGGCGCCGGTGCGGAACACCACGCCGCCGTCGTGCATCGCGAAGTTCACCACGGCGACCGCCGGGAGGGCGTTCAGGGTGTAGATGATCCGGCCGACCGCGACCAGCGCGAGCAGCCGCAAGCATTCTTGCCTCGGCAGCTCCTCGAGCGCGTGCCCGTCCGGATTCATGTCCGCACCTTCGTGATCAGACCAGCCGCCCGCAAGGGGGCGAAAGTCCCGTTTGGTCCGCTGGGCGGTCATTCTCACCCCGCCGCCGGGTCGGCATGGCCCGCCGCCTGTTCCTCGCGGAAGATCCGGGCGGCGTAGGCTGCGGCCTGGGTCCGACGCTCCATCCCGAGCTTCGCGAACAACGCCGAGACGTAGTTCTTCACCGTCTTCTCGGCAAGGAACATCCGCTCGCCGATCTGCCGGTTGGTCAGCCCGTCGCCGATCAGTTCCAGGATCTTGCGCTCCTGGCCGGTCAGTTCCGCCAGCGGGTCCTGCTTGCGGGACTGGTCGCGCAGCCGCTCCATCACCTGGCTGGCCGCCCGCGGGTCCAGCATCGACTGGCCTTTGGCGACGGTGCGGACGGCGCCGACAAGGTCGGTTCCGCGGATCTGCTTGAGCACGTACCCGGCGGCGCCGGCCATGATCGCTTCAAACAGGGCGTCGTCATCGCTGAACGACGTGAGCATCAGGCAGGCGACATCGGGCATCCGGGAGCGGATCTCCCGGCACACCGTGACGCCGTCGCCGTCCGGGAGCCGCACGTCCAGCACGGCGACATCCGGCCGCAGCGCCGGGATCCGGGCCAGCGCGGACGCCGCGCTGCCGGCCTCACCGACGACGCGGATGTCCGCCTCGGCCTCCAGCAGGTCCCGCACACCCCGCCGGACGACCTCGTGGTCGTCGAGCAGGAAAACGCCGATCGCGCGGCTGCCGTCAGACTCCGGCGCTGGGTTCTCCGTCATCGTCCTCCGGTCATCCCTTCCCGGGAAAGGCCGTCCCCGCTCCTCCGCGCCCTCCGGGAGAAGATCCAGAACGGCTTGCCGTCCCAGCCCCACCTTAAAGGCACTCCTATACCCCCAGCAGGGACCTACGTCCCCGGCGGGGCGGCCTCTGGTCCCCGCATGCACGGCCGTTGAGACCCGCGCCGGCCGGCTCAGGGAACCAGCACCGCGGCGCCGTTCACCCGGTCCGCCTTGAGATCCGCCAGCGCCTGATCGGCCTGGTCGAGGGGATATTCGGTGGTGCTGACCTTGAGCCGCAGCCGCTCGGCGAGAGTCAGGAACTCCTGTGCGTCGCCGCGGGTGTTCGCGGTGACGCTGCGCAGCTGCCGCTCCTGGAACAGGTGCTGCTCGTAGTCGAGCTGGCCGATCGCGGTCAGGTAGATCCCGGCGATGGCCAGCGTCCCGCCGCGGTCGAGCGCACCGAGCGCCGTCGGCACCAGGTTCCCCACCGGGGCGAACAGGATCGCGGAGTCCAGCGGCTCCGGGGCCGGGTCGAAAGAGTCCTGCACCGAGGCCGCGCCCAGGGAGCGCGCCAGCTCGCGGGCGGCCGGTGCGCGGGTGAACACGTGCACCGCGGCACCCTCGGCGATCGCCACCTGGGCGGCGAGGTGGGCGGAGCCCCCGAATCCCCAGATGCCGAGCGAGCCGCCCGGCGGGACCTCGGCGCGTCGCAGCGAGCGGTATCCGATGATCCCCGCGCACAGCAGCGGCGCCAGCTCGGCGTCGGCGAACCCCCCGGGCAGCGGGTGCACGTAGGCGTCCGCCGCCACCAGATACTCGGCGTAGCCGCCGTTCAGATCCCATCCGGTGTACACCGACCGGGGGCACAGGTTCTCCTGACCGCGGCGGCAGAACCGGCACGAGCCGTCGGTGCCCGCCAGCCACGCCACCCCGACGCGGTCGCCGGGGGCGAACCTGACCGTTCCCGGTCCCGCGGCCACCACCTCGCCGACCACCTCGTGACCGGGCGTGACCCCGTCGAGGTGCGGCTCCAGATCGCCCTCGGTCACGTGCAGATCCGTCCGGCAGACCCCGCAGCGGACGACCCGGATCAGCAGCTCCCCCGGAGCCGGTTCCGGCACCGGGCGCTCGGTCAGCTGCAGCGGCCCCGATTCGATCGGCCCCGGCTTCTCCACGACCCACGCGCGCATGGGATTACTCTATGCAACCGCTGCCTTACAGGAGCTGCCGGCCGGGGGGCGGCGCGGTGACGGTGATCCGGGCAGTCGCGCTGCCGAGTGCGGGGTGGCTGGCCGTGACGGTGACCGGGCCGGTCCGGCCGGGCAGCGAGCGGATGAACGCGCCGCCCACCCCGCCGTAGGCGCCGAACGCGAACGGGTTGTCGCCGTTGATCTCGGCGGGGCCGTCCACGGCCAGGGTCACCTCACCGGTGCCGTACGGGCGCTGGTTCCCGTATGCGTCCACGGCGCGGAAGGTGATCCGGGTGGCGTCTGCGCCATCGGCCTGGAGCGCGTCATCGTCGGCCTCCAGCGCCAGCCCGTCACGGGTGGTGTCGGCGGAGGCGGACAGGGACGTCACCAGGTGCGGCCCGACGTAGCCGTCGATCCGCAGCTCCGGCAGCCGTCCGCCCGCAGCCAGGAGGTTCTGCTGGCCCTCGGCGGGCAGGCCGTGCCGGCTCAGCAGGCCGCTGGGCCCCAGCACCACGAGGTCGGTGAACACCGGCGGGTACGCCAGATTGCCGAACCGGGTACGGTCCGGCCATCCGGTGCCGACATGCCGCCCGCCGACGTAAATCTCCAGCCGGTCGCAATTGGTGGCGATCATCGAGCTCGGACCGGGCCCGGCAGGCGAGGCCGGCCCGAAGTCCCAGAAGAACACCGGGATGACCACCGGCCGGACGCTGGGATCGGCCTGGGACCGGTAGATGGCCGCCCCGGGCTTTAGCACCCGGAACATGTCCGCGACCCCGGGCCACTTCACGCCGTCCCAGATGTGGCCGTTGAGCGAGGCGTAGTCGAATCCGGCCCAGCCGAGCATGCCCGCGTAGCGCTCGTCGGCACGGGCGATGTCGTGCGCCTGCGCGTGCTTGATCGCCTGCTTCGCGAGGATGCCGCCGGGATCGGTCCAGCGGAAGTTCGGGGCCGCGTCCCGCGCCCCGACCGCCTCGGTGACCAGGTAAGGCACGCCCGGCAGCGGCGGCTCCAAGGTGGCGTCCAGCACCCCGAACTCCGCGTCCCATTGATCCAGCAGGTGGTAGTCGTTGAAGCCGTAGACGTCCGCGGGCCACCCCTGGGTGACCCGCGTCTCCACCGCACCACCGGTCTGGCGGGAGCCGTCGGCCTGGTCGGCGATCTGCCGGTTCCGCGTGTACAGGCCGGAATCGGCCGACGGCGTTTCGTTCAGCCGCGTCCCCCAGACGACCACCGACGGCCGGTTGCGGTCCCGGACCACCATGTCGTGAGTGTTCTGCGCGCTCAGCTGCTGCCACCCGGGACCGCCGATGTAGTGCCAGCTCGGCGCCTCCTCCCAGACCAGCAGCCCGAGCTCGTCGCAGGCGTCGAGAAAATGCGGCGACTGCGGGTAGTGCGAGCACCGCACCATGTTGCAGTTCAGGTCGTACTTGAGGATCTCGGCGTCACGGCGTTGCAGCCGTTCCCCGGCCGCCATCCCGATAAAGGGGTACAACTGGTGCCGGTTCAGCCCGAAGAGCTTCAGCCGCTCGCCGTTCAGGTAGAAGCCGTCCAGCCCGAACGACGCGTCCCGGAAGCCGATCCGGACCGGAAGCGCATGTCCGGGACCGCCGGGCACCGACAGCGTCGTCTGCACCGTGTAGAGCTTGGGGTTATCCGGCGACCACAGCGTCACATCGGGCAGGCCACCCAGTGACAGGTCCGCGACGACCTGCCCGGTCCGGGCGATCCGGCCCTTCGTACTGGAGGACGAAATCACCTGTGATCCGTCCGAGAGCTGGGCGGTGACGGTGACCGGGCCGGATGGCACGGTGGCGGCGTCGATGGTGGCCTGCACCTGGACGGTGCGGTCCGCGCTCAGCACGTTGACCGGCTTGGCGAACACGTCTGACAGGAACACCTGCGGTACCACCCGCAACGTGACGTCCCGGTAGATACCGCCGGGTTGCAGGTAGTCCACCGACTGGGGGCCGTCGGCCGCCCCGTCCGGCGGCACCGGCAGCCACCGGGCGTCCGCGACCACCGCGAGCACGTTGTCCCCGCCGCCGAGATACCGGGTCAGCTCCACCGAGAACGGCAGGTAACCGCCCTGGTGACTGGCGACCTGGTGCCCGTTGATCAGCACCAGCGCGTTGGTCATCACCCCGTCGAAGTCCGCGAACACCCGCTGCCCGGCCGCGCCGGCCCCGCCCGTCTCCGGTGGGCTGGCGTCTGTGCGCGGGTTCCGCAGGCCACTGGCCGCCGCGGTGCCAGGGCCCGTGAAGCCGATTTTCGAGCCGCGGAAATGGCGCCGGTACACCCACAGCCGCTGCCAGTCGGCCGGGTCCCAGTTCCGCCATGAAAGCGACGTGACCGTGTGCGGCAGGGTGATCTTGTCGAACCCGCTGTCATCGAATCCCGGCTCCGCCGAGCCGGCCGTGTACACCCCGCCGAAGAGCCATCCCTGGTTCAGCTCGAAGGTGCGCGCATCCTGCATCCCGCTGGCGACCGCCGTGACATCGGGGTCCGCGGAGCATCCTGACAGCGCCGCGATCACGCCGCCTCCGCCGGCAATGCCGCCTGCGCCGGCCAGGCCGGCACCGAGGCCGGTCCGCATCACCGCCCGCCGCGACGGCGCGGCGCTGCGTTCGGGGGCAGAGGTGGAACCGGCACCGCCGTTGCCGGGGGTGCCGGGGGAGACCGCATCAAAGTGGCCGGGCTCGTTACCCATGCGCCGCCGTCCCACCAGGTTCAGCGCAGCACGCCTTCGCGGGGGGAGCAGGGATCACGGCATGAAATTAGCGGACCCGTACGGCTTCGCGTGCATCTGCCCGGAAATGTTTCCTGAGCGTGATCTGGCAGGCTCTTGACGGTCTGTGCGGATCGCCGCGCGAAGCGAGGCTACGGCCTCTTGTGGCCCGTGGCTGGTGAGCGCGACGTTTCGAACTCCAGTTCAACGTCGGCCACCCCGGACTCCCGGGGGGTTAACATCGGGAAATCAAGGGACGAAGGTCCCGACGCGGGCTGTGATCGCCGACCCCAGCGGCGTAGCCTGTAACTGCCCCGGAGGACCCGCGAGGCGGGCCGGGTAGTAGCTGCTCTGGACCCTGGCGGCATCGCGCACGAAAATCAGAATTCGCGTCAGGGCGTGATGACCATGAGCAGGAGACCAGACGATCCTGCCCCTGGCCGTGGGCCCCCTGCCCCGGCACCGCGGGCGGACGACTGGCTTGGGAACCAGGATATCGCTTCGCTAGGCCAGACGGTCGCGGGACGACTGTTCACTGCCGGGCTGGATCTGCATTTCGCGCTGATGCTGCTCGGTGACGGGCCGGCCGCGCAACGGTGCGCCAAAGCACTGGACGAGCTGGATCACGCGATTCGGCAGGTCAGGTACCTGGTACTCGCCGCGCAGGAACTCTCCGGCGACGGCCGGCCGGCAGCCGGAGGACAACGCCCACGAGCGCTGAGGCCAGGCGAGAGTGGATGACGGAGCCGACGGAGCGGGGGCGCTTGCGGTCCCACGGGTCATGTTCCGACAGGGGCGAGCATGACGAGGGCGGGTTCCGTGGACCCGGGGGGGCGCCGGAAAGGCGGGCACGAACGTCGGCCGCAGGTAGCCGGTGTTCGTGCCCGCCATGGCATTGCTTGCCTCGGCGGCAGCATGCCTGGACGGCCGCAGTTAGGCTTCCCTTATGAGTTCACCGGAACCGGACTTCGGTGCCCTCGATGGGGCGAAGGGGTTCGGAATCGTCGCGATTGCCTCGTCGGCCGGCGGCATCGTGGCCCTCGGCCGCGTGCTCGGCGGAATGCCGGCCGGCCTCACGGTTCCGGTGGTCGTGGTCCAGCATCTCGACCCCCGGCATGAGAGCGTCATCGCCGAGGTGCTGGGACGCCGGGCGCGCCTGAAGATAAAGCTCGCCGAGGCCGAAGAGCGCGCCGAACCGGGATTCGTGTACATCGCGCCGCCGGATCGGCATCTCCTCGTCGGCCAGCAGGGGACGCTGACGCTGTCCAGCAGCGCGCTCGTGCACTTTCTCCGCCCATCTGCCGACCTGCTTTTCGAATCTGTTGCGGGTGCGTACGGCTCGGGGGCAATAGCCTGCGTGCTGACAGGTACCGGGAGCGACGGCGCGATGGGCGTGCGGGCGGTGAAATCCCGCGGCGGCACCGTGATCGTCGAGGATCCGGAATCCGCCGAGTTCCGTGGTATGCCGGACGCGGCGGTGGCCACTGGCGCAGTCGACTTCGTGCTCCCGCTCGACGAGATCGCGCCCGTGCTCACCGGCCTCGTCGACGCAGGGAGGTCCTGATGGCCGCCGAAACTGGCGACGGAGAAGTGAAGCAGCAAAACGGCGAGGCCGTTGAGGCGGACGAGAACGAAAACGCTGCGGCAACCAAGGAGAACGGCGATCTCGAAGAACTCCTCCGGTTCCTGCGCGACGCGCGGAGCTTCGATTTCACCGGCTACAAGCGTTCGTCGCTCGCGCGCCGGATCCAAAAGCGGATGCGGGACGTGCACGTCGCCAACTACCTGGACTACCGGGACCTGCTCGAGACCAGCGCCGACGAGTTTCGCTTCCTGTTCAACACGATCCTGATCAACGTCACCGGCTTTTTCCGCGATGCTGACACCTGGTCGTACCTGCAGTCCGAGATCTTGCCCGAGCTGCTCGCCGAGGCCGGTCACGAGGATGAGATCCGGGTGTGGAGCGCCGGCTGCTCCAGCGGCGAGGAGGCGTACTCGCTGGCGATCGTCTTCGCCGAGACGCTTGGCGTCGAGGAGGCCACCAAGCGGGTCAAGATCTACGGCACCGACGTTGACGAGGACGCCTTGCAGGCCGCGCGGTCGGGCACCTACCCGGCGAAGGCGCTGGAACCGCTCAGCACGGAGCTGAGGGAGAAGTACTTCGAGCGCAGCGGCACCAAGTTCGTGTTCCGCCCCGACCTGCGCCGCAGGGTGATCTTTGGCCGGCACGACATCACCCGGGACGCGCCGATCTCGCGCCTCGACCTCCTGGTGTGCCGCAACGTGCTGATGTACTTCAACGTGGAAACACAGTCGCAGATCATCGACCGGTTCCACTTCGCGCTCCGCGAGCAGGGGTTCCTCTTCCTGGGCAAGGCCGAGATGCTGCTGTCCGACAGCGGGCGGTTCGACGTGTCGAGCATGCGGCGGCGTATCTTCAAACGGCGCGAGGGAACCGCGAGCCCGCCGCACCAGCCGATGCCCGTCCGCTTCGAGACCGGGACCGTGGAAATGCGGGACGTATCCCGCAAGCGGATGCTGCGCGACCTGGTGCTGGACGCGACGCCGAATCCCAAGATCGTGATTGACTCGGACGGCACCGTCGTGCTGATCAGCAGCCAGGCGCGGATGCAGTTCGGCCTTACCACCCACGACGTCGGGCGGCCGTTCCGTGACCTGGAGGTCTCCTACCGGCCGACCGAGCTGCGATCGCTGATCGAGCGGGCAAACTCTGAACGGCGTTCGGTGCGGGTCAGCGGCGTCGAACGGCGGGTCTCCGGCGACGAGGTCCAGTTCCTCGACATGCTCATCCAGCCACTGTGGGGTCCGGACGGCGAGCAGATGGGCACCGCCATCAACTTCGCCGACACCACCCTGCTGACGCGGCTGCAGCACGAGCTGAACACCCACCGCGAGGACCTGGAAACCGCACACGAGGAACTCCAGTCGACCAACGAGGAGCTGGAGACCACCAACGAGGAACTCCAGTCCAGCATCGAGGAGCTGGAGACCACCAACGAGGAACTCCAGTCGACCAACGAGGAGCTGGAGACCACCAACGAGGAACTCCAGTCCGGCAACGAGGAACTGGAGACGATGAACGAGGAGATGCGGACCCGCAGTTCAGAGCTCGAGGAGGCGCGGACCTTCCTGGAGGGCGTGCTGTCCAGCGTCGCCGCCGGCGTGGTGGTACTCGACGGGGACATGCGGATACGCAGCTGGAACCGCGGGGCGGAGGATCTCTGGGGCCTGCGCGCCGACGAGGTACACGAGCAGGCGTTCTTTAATCTCGATATCGGCCTGCCCACCTCGCAGCTGCGCGACATCGTCAACCAGTGCATGACCGACCGGAAGCGGACGGGCCCGGTTCAGGTCGAGTCGGTGAACCGCCGCGGCCGGACGATCACCGTCTCGGTCAGCTGCTCGCCACTCGAGCGCCAGACCGACGGCGTGGTGCTGCTTATGGAGGAGGTGGCCCGGGACTGACCCGGCTATCGCCGCGCTTCGGCGCCGCTGGGACGCCGTTACCGGGAGCACGCCCCGGGCGGCGGTCCGCCACCAGAGCCGCGACGGGCAGCTTCCGGTTCACGATCGCTCCGCACACCGCCGCGAGCCGCTCATTGCGCCCCCGCGCGTAGTCGCGGAGCAGCACGAACGCCATGTCCACATCCGTGTTCAAGCGGGCTGCGACCATGCCCTTCGCCTGCTCGACCACGATCCGGCTGTCGAGGGCGCGCTGTAGCTGCTCCGATTTCTGCGTGCTGCGCCGAAGCGCCCGCTCCTGCATCAGGCCGATAGCCGCCGATGTGACCAGCGCGTCCGCCAAGCCGGCGTCGTAGCCGTTGAAGGGGCCCGCTGCCTCACCGAGCACGCCCGCGACCCCGACCGCACCTTCCCGCCAGCGCAGCGGCAGCGCGTGCGCGATCTGGAAGCCGGCCGCCCGCGCGATGGGCGCGAACTGCGGCCAGTGGTCCCCGGCGCCGTCGAGCGGCGTGTTGCGGATCTGCCCCCCGGTGCGGTAGCTGTCGGTGAACGGCCCTTGCCCATTTCCCACGTCGACGGACGCGAGCGCGAACGCGCGGCTCGACGTCGCACCCTCGACCCGCAGTTCGCCGCGCTCGTCCGCTATCACGACCGCGACATCCGCGGGATCGAGCAGTTCGGCAAGGTCGTCCGCCAGCCGACCGGAGAAGGCGGCCATGGTGAAGTCAGCCTTGAGGACCTCTGCCAAGCCGGATACGGCGGTGGCCAGCCACGCTTCACGATCCGTCACGATGACCCTCCGGACGTGAGACTGCCCTGCTATCCACCGTAATACAGATACCACCCGTTCGCGCCGGTAATCGTCCCGCGACCCGATTCTGCCCTCCGGGGCGTACGCTGGAGCCGTGGCCGGATCTAATCGGACCTGGACCGAGATCGAGCGCCTGTTGCGCCGCGCCACGAAGGAGCTAGAGCGCTCCGCGCGTGCGAGCGCGATCGCGACGCGGCATGAGCGGCTCGGGAATCGTGCGTCGGTCGCGACCCAGACGCGGTCGCTGCATGGGCGGATGGCGCAGATCCACCACCAGCTCGGTCAGCGTCACCTGACCGCGGCGAAAATACACCGGGCACACGCCGAGCGGCTTCGGATACTGCTGCGTTCCGGCGCGGAGGGAATCCCGTCGGCGTTCATGGCGGCCATCGCGGAGACCTCCGGCGCGGACAGCGCCATGCTCAGCCTGTTCGGCCATCAGCAGGCGGAAGCGCTGGTCGTTACGTCCGATCCGATCGCCGAGGCGGCCCACGACCTGGAGGCGGCCCTGGCCGAGGGGCCCGGCAGGGACGCCGCGGCCGGGGCGTACCTCGTCACCGCGGCGGACAACGCGCTGCAGGAACGGTGGCCGTTGTACGGGCCGGCCGCCGCCCGGCTCGGGATACGCGCCGCCGCCGCCGTCCCGTTGGGGACGCCGGGCCGCTGTCTTGGCATCCTCGCCGTGTTCGGCCTGCGGGCCGGGCACCACGACGATGCCGCATCGCTCGGTGCGGTCGCGGACGCGGTCACGCACACGATGCTGCTCGGCCGGGACGCCGTCACCGGCGTGGAAACCGGCGCCCGCGCGGGCGCCGACGAGTTTATCCGGCTGGCGCTTCCCAGCGCCGGCGATCACCTGGCCGTCGTCCACCAGGCGGCCGGAATGCTCGCGGGAGAGTGCGGCTGCGGCGTCGAGGACTCGCTCGCGATCATCCGGGCGCGCGCGTTCGCCGAGGGCGAGTCGGTCGAAGAGATCGCGGCAAGAGTCGTGCGCAGGGAACTGCACCTGTGCCCGGACCTGCCCGTCCCTCCCCCCCCCGCGGATAACTAGGGACCACTGCTAGCTGAGCATGAGCTTCGACGACGAGCTGGACGTCAGCGCTGGGTGGCTACGGTCCAAGCCCGGCATCAAATGGCGGGTGGCCGGCCCGGGCGAGCTCGCGGCCTGGGTCGCCGACATGGACTTCCCTCCTCCGCCAGCGGTACGTCAGGCGCTCGCCGATCTCGCCGCGACCGGAGATATCGGCTACCCGTCCTGGCTGCAGGACGAGGGCACCCCGGTACGCGAGGCGTTCGCCGCGCGGATGTCCGCACGATACGGCTGGCGGCCCGATCCGGCGGATGCCAGGGAGTTCACCGACATCATCCAGGGCCTGCAGGCGGTGCTGTTCGCCGCGACCGAGCCTGGCGATGCCGTCGCGATGCACGTCCCCGCGTACCCGCCGTTTCTCTCCACGCTGGAGACGATGGGCCGTCGGCTGGTGCCGGTGCCGGTGACGGCGCAGCGCCCCGGCCAGGACGGCTGGTCCTTCGACCCAGTGCGGCTGTCGGACGACGTCGCCGCCAGTGGCGCCCGGGTGCTGGTGCTGGTCAACCCGCACAACCCGTCCGGCCGGTCGTTCAGCCGGGCGGAGCTGGATGCCGTCGCGGCCGTCGCGGAGGAGCGGAACCTGCTGGTCATCGCCGACGAGGTGCACGCCGACCTGACGTACCCGCCGGCCGCGCACACGCCGTTCGGCTCGCTGCCCGGCGCGGCGGAGCGCACCGTCACGCTGACCTCGGCCACGAAGGCCTTCAACCTGGCGGGGATCCGCTGCGCGGTTGCGCACATCGGGTCTGCGGCGGTCCGTTCGGCCTTCGCGAAGCTACCGCCGCTGATGTTCGGCGCCGTCAGCGCACCCGGCGTGGCCGCGACGCTGGCCGCGTGGGAGCACGGTGATCCGTGGCTGGACGCGGTGCTGGGCCGGCTGGCCGCCAACCGTGAGATCATCGCCCGTGAGCTTGGCCCGCTCGGGATCGGCTACCGCCCACCCGACGCGACCTACCTCGCCTGGCTGGACTGCCGCGGCCTGGGCCTTCCCGCCGACCCGGCGGCATACTTCCTTTCCGCGGCGAAGGTGCGGCTCAGCCCGGGACCGGGATTCGGGCCGGGTGGCGACGGGTTCGCCCGGCTGAACTTCGCGACCTCCGAGGCGGTGCTGACCGAGATATGCGGCCGGATGGCGGTCGCCGCGCGCTCGGCCGCTGCCTGAGCGATCATGGGCATCCGCTGTTACCGCGCGCGGCTGGCCGCGCCCGCTAACGGCGCTGCCAGCCTGCGACGATGCCTCCGCGATCCGCTCGCCCTACGTTGACGGGTTGGGCCGGTTGCTGGTGCGGACGGTGACGTCTTCGCCGGGGTCACGTTGCTCGCGCTCGGCGTAGAGGGCGAGTGCCTGGCGGTCCTCGGCGGTCAGCGGCGGCGGGAACATGCTGCGCGGCCAGAGCTTCCGCACGTGGACGACGCTCGCCTCGAGCGCGTACAGGGTCGCTTCCGCCTGCAGGTACAGCCAGGCGAGCAAGCCGAGCACGATGCCGAAGACGCCGTAGAGCGACGAGGCGTGCCGCAGCTGATGCGCCACGACGAAGCCGCCGACCGTCTGCAGTATCTGCCACACGACCGCGGTCAGCAGCGCGGCCGGCAAGAGATCGCGCCAGCCGATCCTTGGTGCCGTGCCGAGCCAGAATCCGGCCCAGAACACCCCGACGTTCGCGACCAGCGATATCGCCACAGCCGCAACCGCGCCGCCGGGCCCGGTGACCGTGTGGCCGACGCCGCCCGCCACCCCGGACAGGATCGTCGTCGCGATCAGGCCGACGCCGACCACCAGGATCAGCGCGAAGCCGCGCAGCCACGATTGCGGGAAGCCCGGCCGCTCGGCGTACGGGATCTCCCACACCGTGTTGAACGCGTTCTGCGCCGCCGTCGCGACGCTCCGGGCCCCGAGGAAGGTGCCGATGATCCCGATCGCCAGCGCGATCCCGGCCTTGCTCCCGGCCAGCGAGTGAATGTTCGACTGGATGGTCGGCCCGATCACCGGGAACTGCGCGAGCGCCGAGCCCAGCACCTTGTTCTGCAGCGCGGTATCGCCCTTCAGCACGATGCCCAGCACCGTGACCAGCACCAGCAGCAATGGGAAGATCGAGACGAAGGCGAAGTACGCCAGCAGCGCCGCGAGGTTGCCGGCCTGATCATCGCCGAACTTCTTCCATACGGCGACCGGGAATGCCAGCCACGGTCGGCCGCGCTGCAGGGAGTCGATGCGCCGCTTGAGCCGTTCTGCTGCAGTCATAACTGCGCCGTTACCCACCGTGGCAGTATCTACCCCAATCCGGGAATTTCCGCAGGGAGCGGGTAGGAGGAAGCAAGTGCGGGGGCGCATCCTCACCCGAGTTACGAGGGGAAGCTGTAGATGACCAGCGGTTTCTACGGGCCGGGCGGCTTCGGCCCCAGCCCGTTCGATGAGTTCCTTGCCCGGTTCTTCGGCATGGGCGGAACCCCCCAGCAGCGTCCGCAGCGGGTGGACATCACCGAGCTGATGAGCGGTCCGGCCCGCGAGCTGGTCGCGGCGGCCGCGTCCAAGGCGGCCGAATGGGGGAACTCCGACCTCGATGCCGTGCACATCCTGTGGGCCGCGGCGCAGACCGAGCCGACCCGGCAGCTGCTCAACGCGGCCGGGGCCGACCCGGACACGCTCGCCCGCGACGTCGAGCAGGCGGTGCCGCACGGCGAGCGCATCGACGAGCCGTCGGCGCTGACCCCGGCGGCGAAGCGGGCGCTGCTGGACTCGCACCAGATCTCCCGGGCCACCGGGTCCAGCTACATCGGGCCGGAGCACATCCTGTTCGCGCTGGCGGCAAACCCGGAGTCCGAGGCCGGCCGGATGCTCTCGGCGGGCCACGTCACGCCGGAGTCGCTGCAGCGCGCACTGGCCGGTGGCGAGGCACCGCCAGCCGGGCGGCGCGGGCGGTCCAGCACCCCGACGCTGGACGAGTTCGGTCGCGACCTCAGCCAACTGGCCGCCGAGGGGCGGATCGACCCGGTGATCGGCCGTGACGACCAGATCGAGCAGACGATCGAGGTGCTGTCCCGCCGCACCAAGAACAACCCGGCGCTGATCGGCGAGGCGGGCGTCGGGAAGACCGCGATCGTCGAAGGGATCGCGCAGCGGATCCTCAGCGGCGACGTGCCGCAGACGCTCACCGGCAAGCGCGTCGTCCAGCTCGACCTGTCCAGCATGCTGGCCGGGACCCGCTACCGCGGCGACTTCGAGGAGCGGATGAAGCGGGTCATCGACGAGATCCGGCAGCACGGCGACGAGCTGATCATCTTCATCGACGAGCTGCACATGGTCGCCGGAGCGGGCGGGAGCGCCGAGGGCGGCATGGACGCGGGCAACATCCTCAAGCCGGCGCTGGCCCGCGGCGAACTGCACGTCATCGGCGCGACCACGCTGGACGAGTACCGCAGGAGCATCGAGAAGGACGCGGCGCTGGCCCGGCGGTTCCAGCCGGTGATGGTGCCCGAGCCGACCGCCGAAGACACCATCGAGATCCTCCGCGGGCTGCGTGATCGCTACGAGGCGCACCACCAGGTGCGGTTCGCCGACGAGGCGCTGGTGGCCGCCGTCGAGCTTTCCGACCGCTACATCACCGACCGGTTCCTGCCGGACAAGGCGATCGACCTCATCGACCAGGCCGGCGCGCGGGTCCAGCTGCGGGCCAAGACACCCGGCGCGGACGTCCGCAACCTGGAACGCGAGGCCGAGAAGCTGGAGCGGGACAAGGCGGAAGCGGTCGCGCACGAGCAGTACGAGCGGGCGTCCCAGCTCCGCGACCGGGTCGGCGAAATCCGGGCGCAGCTCGCCGGCAGCGGCGGCGGCCGCTCAACGGTGCCCGAGGTCACCGTGAACGACATCGCCGAGGTGGTCTCGCGCGCGACCGGCGTTCCGGTGCGTCAGCTCACCGAGGAGGAGAAGGAACGGCTGATCCGGCTGGAGGAGCACCTGCATGGGCGGGTCGTCGGCCAGGACGAGGCGGTGACCGCGGTGGCCGAGGCCATCCGGCGCAGCCGCTCCGGCCTCAGCGACCCGGACCGTCCGGTCGGCAGCTTCTTGTTCCTCGGCCCGACCGGGGTGGGAAAGACGGAGCTTGCCCGCGCGCTGGCCGAGGCGCTGTTCGGCGCGGACGACCGGATGATCCGGCTGGACATGAGCGAGTTCCAGGAGCGGCACACGGTCAGCCGCCTGCTGGGCGCCCCGCCCGGCTACGTCGGCTACGAGGAGGCCGGCCAGCTCACCGAGGCGGTACGCCGCCGGCCCTACTCGGTGGTGCTGCTGGACGAGATCGAGAAGGCCAACCAGGACGTCTTCAACACCCTGCTCCAGGTGCTGGAGGACGGCCGGCTCACCGACGGCCAGGGCAGGACAGTGGATTTCAAGAACACGGTGCTGATCATGACCAGCAACCTGGGATCGGACCTCATCGCCCGCGGCGGCGACGGGATCGGCTTCGGCAGCACATCCGCCACCGAGCAGGGCGTCCCGCAGCGCGACCAGCTGATGCGCCGCCTGCGCGAGTCGTTCCGGCCGGAGTTCCTGAACCGGATCGACGACATCATCATCTTCCGCCAGCTCGACCGCACCCAGCTGCGGCAGATCACCGAGCTGCTGCTGGAAGACACCCGCCGCCGGCTGCATGGCCAGGGCGTGACGGTGGAGTTCCTCCCCGCGGCCGTCGACTGGATCGCCGACCACGGCTTCCAGCCGGAGTTCGGCGCGCGGCCGATGCGCCGGACGATTGAGCGCGAAATCAGCAACAAGTTGTCGTCGATGCTGCTGGATGGCCGCATCCGCAAGGGCCAGCAGGTGCGGATCGGCGTCGGCGCCGACGGGCAGCTGACGTTCGACGTCTCGGGCAGCTGACGTGCGGTGCCGGTGAAGCGGCAAACCCGGCGCTAGGCTCCGCCGGTCTCGCCGGTGACGGCTCCCTCGGTCTCGCCGGTGACGCTGTCGTCCGTCGCCTCGAAACGCGACCGCACCGATCCGGCCAGGTCCGCGGCCCAGTCAGCGGTCCGGCGCTGCCGGTCGACGGCGTCGCCGGCCGCCGGCGCATGCTCGGCCAGATGGCGGGCGAGCGCAGCCGTCTCCTCCAACGCGGCAACGGCCGCCCACAGCTTGCCCTCCGAGGATTCGGCCTGTGCGGCCATCAGTTCCTGCGGAGAAAACTGATGGCCGACGTGGCACCGGTAATAGGTGATCTGGGGCAGCACGCCCTCGGCGAGCGCGCCACCGCATTCGGGGCATGCCAGCCGGGTCAGCCGCGATTCACCGCGGGACAGGAACTGCAGGTCGCTGCTTTCGTCCATGCTCGCCACCGGGACCTCCTCCCGTGCCCGGTGAGGCCAGGTCACAAGCCCGGTTTCGCCCAGCATCCCGCTGACGACCTCACCTAGTTCTGCGGACGGCACCGCGATCGCACCTGGTGCGGCCGCGAATGCCGACCGTGGCATCGACGGGTAATCCGCCTCCTCGGGCTCCTGGACGACGACCAGGCCACCCGACTGGGCCACGGTTGCGGCGCCGACCGCTCCGTCATCCAGGCCTCCGGAGAGCACCACCGCCACGACCCGATCGCCGGCCCAGCGCGCGGCGCTGGCGAACATCGCGTCAACGGCTGGCCGGGTGCGGTTCATCCGCGGCCCGTTGCTCAGCTGGACAATCCCCTCGGGCATCAGCAAATGCCGTCCCGGCGGGGCACAGTAAATGCGGCCCGGCCGGAGCGGCTCGGCGGTCACGGCATGTGCCGCGGGCAACGGGCCGGACCGCGACAGGATCTGCGGCAGCCGGCTCCGCGCCTGCTCTCCTACGTGCATCGTCACCGCGACGGAGCCCGGCAGATTGGCGGGCAACGCTGCCACCAGCTGCCGCATCGGTACCAGGCTGCCGGCTGACCCGCCGACGACGACCACATCGCGCGGTTCCATTGCACGGCAACTACCCGCTGTGCGGCGAGGGAACCGCGCGGCGCGGGGCTGTCGGCCTACTAGCCAGGGCCTGGCGGACGCTCACCTCGCCGGCGACCGCACGGTCAGGCGATCGCGGTGTGACCGTCCCCCCGGCGGATCCGGGACGCGACGATCACCGCCGCGATCGGGACCAGAACCGGGGCGGGTACCCAGTCCGGGGCGTAACTGGCGATCAGCGCGCCGACCACCGCCCCGGCGATGAACGCGGCCAGGATTGCGAGGCTGCGCGGCTCAGCGCCAGTGCGCTGCCGCAGCGCCACCGCAACCACCAGGGCGGTCAGCGTGCTGGTCAGGTAGGTGGTGGACAGCTGGCCGAGCCGGCGGACCGAGGCGCTCTGCATGCCCATCGCCGTCGCGGCCAGCGAGAGCAGCGTCACCTGGGGAATGCCGGAGGGATGCGCGCCGGTGGCGAGCCACCCCGCACTGAAGCCGACCAGGATGACGGCCTCCACCGCCAGCGCGGCCGTCACCCGGCCGGGCCACACCTGCTGGCCGGCCGCCGGAACCCGGGCGATGACGCCGCCTGCGGCGGCGCCGATCGCGTAACCCAGCAGCGCGACGCCGCCGCTGACCGCGAGCGTGCCGCTGTGGCTGCCCGCCGCCACGCCCAGCAGCGCCATGTTCCCGGTGATCACGCTGCTGAACACCTTCCCGAGGCGCAGGAAGCTGACGGCATCGACGGCACCGGTCGTCAGGGTCAGCGTGACGGCGAGGATGTCCCGGCGCGTGACCTCCAGGGCCCGTGCGGACGCCGGCCCGTCTTGCGCATCCGTCCCCGGTGGGCCCACCCCGGCACGTTACCGCGCCGGCGCCCGAGGTCAGGGCCGGCGCGGGCCCGGTAAGCCGCTGCCGATGATGCGCGGGCCGGGCACCTGCAGGCGCGCTTGCAGGCAGCCGGGACTGGCGCGCAGGTCGAGCCGGGTGGTGACCTGGCGGGCATACCACAGACCGTCGCCGGGTCGTGGCCGATTCAGCCGCGGCATCCGGTAGCCGTCGAACGCGCCCGGGCGCACTGTCCCGCTGGCGCGCAGATCGCACGCAACCGCCCCGGCTTGCTGCCAGATCCGGGTGACGACGGGCGATCCGGTGGCGTCCTTGAGGTAGGCCGCGGCCTCGTGGACCGCGATCACCATCAGATCGGCGGCATCGTCGTCAAGTCCGGCGTCAGCGGCCTGCGCACGGGCGAAACAGCGGATGTCGCGCAGCCGGGCCGTGGCGGCAAGCTCGGCGGCGCCGTCCGGCGGTTCGGGCAGCGAAACGTCGTTCCTGGCGGCATAGACCGCCGGATCGGTGTAGCCCGGGCAGGGCCGGGTGGCCGTCCCCGTGACGCTCGCCGGGTGGGTACGCAACGCGCTGTCGATGATCGACGCCGGCAGCCGACGGGTGTCGTACGGGCAGATCATCCAGATACCGGTGCCGGTGAGCAGGTCGTTGAGACCTGCTTCCATCCGCTGCCAGTCGCTGATCTCCGGCGCGGTCCGCCCGGCCCAGACGGGCTCCGCGAGGATCCGGACCCGCCCGCCGCCGCCGCGGCCGCGTGCGTACTTCTCGAATGCGGTGACCCGCTTCGCCGGCCGCGGGCCGAAGAACGCGGTCTCAGCCTGGTCCAGGTGGGCGGCGTCACCGCCCAGGGCGCCAGCAAGCAGTTCCAGGTTCGCGGCGGTGGTGGCGGCGAGCACGGCCTCGCCGCGGGCGATGCCGTGGCGGGCGAACGGCACCGCCATGGCGAGGAAATCGTCATCGGAGCCATAGAGGGCGGCGTGATGGATCGCCGCCGGTGGCGGCTGCACGGCAGGCGCGGTCACGGCGCTGTCACAACCTTCAAGGTCGGGAGCTCATCCCAGCCGGCGATCCGGATCAGCGCCCGCAACTGCGCCGCGGGGTGATACAGCACCACGTTCCGGCTGCCCTCTTCGGCCGCGGCGATCATCGCGTGCAGCGCGGCGGCATCGCAGTACCGCAGGCCGGACAGGTCGAGATGCACCTCGATCCGGCCCGCGCCGTTGCCGCCCCCGAGCTGCGCGAGCGCGGCTACCAGAGGCTCGTAGCCGGCCTCGTCGGCCTCGCCGTCCAGCACCAAGCCGCAGGACGGCGGCTGGATGCGGGAGATCCGCAAAGTGCCGTCGTCGTAGACCAGCACGCTTGGTGCGGCTATGGCACCGGTCAACTACCCTCCCAGGGTCCAGAGGCGGGTGTTTCCTGCCGCTAGCGCTCCTCTCATAATAGGAGCACGGGGACACCATGACCGAGGCAACCGCATTCGGGACAAGGAGTATGCCCGCTGGAAACGGATCGCCGGCGCTGGACGGCGACGTGGCCGCGGCAGAAGACGCGCTGGGCGCGCTGAACGAGGCGTGGGAAGCCGCAGTCGATGAGCTGGGTTCGGCGGTGCCACCCGCCCAGTTGCGCGCGGTTCTGCTGATCGGCGCGACCGCACCGGTCAGCATGGCCTCCCTGGCCGACCGGCTGCGGGCATCGGCATCGGCGACCAGCAGGCTCTGCGATCGGCTGCAGCAGTCCGGGCTCGTCGCCAGGAACACGGCGATGCCGGACCGCCGCGGGGTCATCATCTCGCTGACGCCGGCCGGGGCAAGGCTGGCGGCCTGGGTACGGGAGCGGCGCCGGGAGACCCTGGCAGCGATTCTCGGGAGCATGACGCCCGCCGGACGTCAGGCGCTGATCGACGGACTCCGCGAGCTTCCGGCGGCGGCGGACGGGGTCCCGGCACCTCCCGCGCCGTAGGGGCTCGCGAGGATGCGGTGGGCCGCGGGTTTGACTTGTGTTCCACCTGGAAACTAAAAAGGTATCGGTGCCTAGGACGCAGGCACAGGCTCAGCAATCAAACGAACTCGCCCTCAGGGCAGGCGCGTGCCTGTGCTACCTGCGTACCTGTTTCCGCGTTGCGGCTCTCGCAGTCACGGCCCGCGCGCCCGCCCCGGGCGGATAACTCCCGGCGGGAGGCACATCCCATGAAGATCGCCGTCGTATCCGCGCACGTGAGCCCCCTCGCGGCGCTCAGCGGCGCTGGCAGTAACGGGCAGCGCGTCCAGGCGGCGGAACTCGCCAAAACCCTCGGCCGCCGCGGGCACCAGGTAACCGTCTACACGCGCCGTGACTCGGCCACCCTGCCGGCCAGGGTCAGTGCCGGGACCGGCGTGACCGTCGAGCACGTCCCGGCGGGTCCGGCGGAGCCGATGCCGACCGAGAAGCAGCTCAGGTACATGCCCGAGTTCGGTGGTTACCTGGCCGACCGGTGGCTCCGCGAGCGCCCCGACGTGGTGCACGCCCACTACTGGACCAGCGGCATGGCCGCGCTGGCCGGAGCGCGCAACCTGGGGATCCCGGTGACACAGACGTTCCACTCGCTCGGCGTCGTGCAGCGCCGCTACCAGGGCAGCAGCGACGCCAACCCCGGCGCGCGGATCCGGCTCGAGGTGGCCATCGCGCGCGACGCGGACGCCGTCGTCGCCACCTGTTCCGACCAGCTGTCGGAACTGGCGAAGCTCGGCGTGCCCCGCCGGTCGATCAGCGTCGTGCCCGGTGGAGTGGACACCGACGAGTTCACGCCGGACGGCCCGGCCGCGCGCCGGGGCGACAGCCCCCGGCTGCTCACCGTGTCCCGCCCGGCCGAGCACAAGGGACTGGAGACGACGCTGCGGGCGCTGACCGCCGTCCCGGACGCCGAGCTCGTCATCGCCGGCGGGCCGCCGAAGGCACAGCTGCGCAACGACCGGGAATACCGCAGGCTCTCGAAGCTCGCCTCGTCCCTGGGCGTGGCCGACCGGGTGACGTTCTGCGGCCGTGTGGGCCACCAGGACATGCCGGCCCTGCTGCGTTCCGCCGACCTGCTGATCAACGTGCCCAGCAGCGAGTCGTTCGGCACGGCGACGCTGGAGGCGATGGCGTGCGGCACACCGGTCATCGCTTCCGCGGTCGGCGGGCACAACGACACCGTCGTGGACGGTTCCACCGGCGCGCTGGTTCCGCCCCGCGAGCCGGACGCGCTCGCCAGGAAGATCCGCGACCTGCTGGCCAGCCCGATGCTGCTGCAGGGATACGGCATCGCGGCGGCCGACCGGGCGAAGTCACGCTACTCCTGGGACCGGATCGGGCAGGAGACCCTGGCCGTGCACCAGCAGGTGCTGCGGGCACGCAAGGGGCGGGAGCGCGCCGACGGCCACCGCCCGGTTCGCACCCACACCCGCAGCCACACCCGCACCCGGCAGCCGGCAGCCGTCGCGGGGTGAACGGCGGTGGCGATCGGGGCACGGCGGACGTACGGTAGCGCGCTGTGATCAGTTACGTCGCGGCCGCCGGCACCGCCGTCGCCAACGCCGCGTCGAACGTCCTCAACCGCAAAGCGACCCGCGATGAGCCGGCGGCCGCCGAGTTCCGGCTCCGGCTCATCATCGACCTGTTGCGGCGGCGGACGTGGCTGGCCGCCGTGGCGATGATGATCCTGTCCTTCGGGCTCGGCGCGGCGGCTCTCGGCACCGGCCAGCTCGCGGCCGTGGAACCGATCATCGCGCTGGAGCTGCCGATGACGGTGATCGGGGGATCATGGGTGCTGGGCGGCCGGCTGCGGCCGCGCGGCTGGGCCGCGATCGCCGTGATGACCGCCGGCCTCGCCGTGCTCCTGGTATCACTGGACCCCCGGCCGGGGCATCCTGCGCGGGTCGCGGCGGCCGCCTGGATCGTGGGCTCGGCCGCCAACGGCGGTGCGGTGGCCGTGCTACTGGCGGTCGGCTGGAAGACCCGGAGCCCGTCGCGGCGGGCGGCGCTGCTGGGGGTCAGCTGCGGCCTCGGCTACGGGCTGGCATCCGCCTACACCAAGGGCATGACCGAGGTGTTCAGCACCGGCGGCGTGGCGGCCGTCATCACCTCATGGGAGCTGTACGCGGCGATGGCCACCGGGACGATCGCCACCTGGCTGCTGCAGAACGCCTACCACGCGGGCCGGCTCGCCACGGCGCAGCCGGGAATCACGCTCGCCGACCCCGTGGTGGCCGTGGTGTGGGGCGTGCTGGCATTCGGCGAGCAGGTCCGCCAGGGCGTATTCCTCGTCCCGGCTGTGCTGGCGGTGCTGGCCGTCGGCGCAGCGGTGGTCGTTCTGGCCAGCTCACCGCGGATGCACGGTGCCGCCGGGCAGAGCGAGGCGGAATCCCAGCGGCGCGACACGAGCCGGGAGGCCGCCCGGTCGGCGGCCTCGCGGTGACCGGCAGCTGTTTGGGGCTCCCGCCATCGTGCGGATCACCACCAGCAACATCTGCGGGTCAGACCTGTACATGTACGAGGGCCGCACGAACGTGGCGGCGGGCAAGGTCCTCGGCCACGAGAACATGGGCATCGTGATGGAGACCGGGCCCGGCGTCACCCGGATCCGCCCGGGCGACCGGGTCTCGGTGCCGTTCAACATCGCCTGTGGAAGCTGCCGGAACTGCGTGCACGGCTGGACCTCGTTCTGCCTGCGCACCAACCCGGACGACGGGGTCGACGGGGCGGCGTACGGCTACGCGAACATGGGCCCCTACGCCGGCGGGCAGGCAGAGTTCCTCCGGGTTCCCTTCGCCGACTTCAACCTGCTGGACAGCGGTACAACGAGCAGCTGCGCGACCTGATCACCGCCGACCGGGCGACGCCGTCGCTGCTGGTGTCGCATGAGCTGCCGCTCGCGGAGGCGCCGTCCGCGTACGAGAAGTTCGACAAGCGGATCGACGGCTACACCAAGGTGCTGGTGCATCCAGCAGCCTGATCACGCGCCGGCCCGCATTCCGCCACCTGGCGGCGTGCCCGGATGTCGCGGCGCGAACGGCCAGGCCGGCGGCCGGAGGCGGGCGTGCGAGGGTGCGGGACGGCGTGCGGGGAACGGGGTGCAACCGTTTCGCTTCTGGACCGGCGGGTAGCGCGGGATCTGGAGGTGATCGGGGAAACCATGCAACCAGCACACTGCGCAGAACGGCGGAGCAGGCGCACCCGGCGGCACCATCGGGCCGGGAGCGCCGAGGGGTTCGCCGCCGAAGCGCTGCCGCAGCTGCGGCGGCTGTACCCCGCGGCGCTCCGGCTGGCCGGCGACGAACCGGACGCCGAGGAACTCGTGGCCGAGACGTACGCCCGCGCATACGCGTCGCTCGGCGAACGCGGCGATGCCAGCATCACCACCTGGCTGTACCGGAACATGGCGCGCGCCGCCGAAGAGGGCGCCGCCGGGGAGGGCGCCGCCGGGGAGAGCGCAGCCGGGGCCGGGGCCGCCGGGGAGGGCGCCACTGGGGGGAGCTCGGCCCGCGACAGGGCGCTTACCCAGGCCAGCGATCCCGCAGGCGTGCCGCAACGGCGCGAGCAGCCGCCGCGCCTGGACGAGGTCCCGGGCGGAAAGGTCAAGGACGCGCTGCAGCGGGTGCCCGCCCGCAGCAGGCTTGCCGTCTACCTCGCCGACGTCGAGGGATTCTCTGCGGGCACCATCGGGCGCATCCTGCAGATGCCGGCCTCCCGGGTGACCTCCCGGCTGCGCCGGGGACACCGCCAGCTGCGCGCCGCGCTGGAGGCCCGGGCCTGAGCGCCCGGGCCCCCCGCGGATTACACGTTCGCGCCCAGCCGGTCGCGCAGCTGGTCCAGCGACCGGCTCAGCAGGCGGGACACGTGCATCTGCGAGATGCCGACCTGTTCACCGATCTGCGCCTGCGTCATGTTGCCGTAGAACCGCATCAGCAGGATCTCGCGTTCCCGCGCCGGCAGCTCCTCCAGCGCCGGCTCGATACCTTCCCGCTGCTCGACGAGATCCAGCTCCTCGTCCTCCTCGCCGAGCTGATCGGCGAGCGTGATCGCGTCGTCGCCGGCCAGCGCCGGAGCGTCGAGGGACGAGGTGCTGTAGGCGGCGCACGCATCCAGCCCCTCGACCACCTCATCTTCGGTCAGCTTCAGGTGGCTCGCGAGCTCGCCGAGGGTGGGCGCCCGGCCGAGCCCCTGGGTGAGGTTGTCGGTCGTGCGGAACAGTTCGAGCCGGCGGTCCCGGAGCCGCCGCGGCACCCGCACCGACCAGGACGTGTCACGGAAGAACCGCTTCATCTCGCCGAGGATCGTGGGGATCGCGAACGGCAGGAACGCACCGCGCTCAGGTTCGAACCGGTCGATGGCCTTGACCAGGCCGACCGCCCCCGCCTGCAGGATGTCCTCCATCGGTTCGCTGCGGGACCGGTACCTGCGCGCGAGCTGGCGCACCAGCGGCAGGTTCAGCTCGACGAGACGCTCGCGCACCCGCTCGTGCTCCGCGCTCCCGCTCTCAAGCCGGCCAAGCCGGTGAAGGAGCATCTCGGTCTCGGTCGCCGGGGTCTCGGTCGCCGGGTTGGCCTCGTCCGCGGGAACCGCGGCCGGGCCGGCGCCAGGGACCGGAGCGTCGGCCAGTTGCGTCGTCACTTCTGCACCCTTCCGTTATCAGACAGCACCGCGGTCCCACCGCACCCGGAGGGGATGGTGCCCGCGCAAACCTAGACGGGATACCTGGAGGGCGCCGGCCTAAACACCCGCCGCGAAAAAAGCACCCGCAACGCCGCAAGCTGGGAAAACGCTGCCGTCACAGGTCATTGCCGGTGGGCAGGCGGGCAGCGGTGGCAGCAGTGGCAGGTGTTGCCGGCGCGGTGCCGGTGCGGCGCCGGTGCGGCGCAGGTGTTGCCGGCGCGGCACCGACGCGGCTGAACGGCCGCCGAACTATGTGTGCCGGGCGTGTTTGTATCGCACAGCGATGGTTAATGTCTGGTGCCATGGGCGTCCGGACGTGGATTGAGTCATGGCCCGTCTACCGGCAGGCGGCCGCCGCCGATCCGACCGGCCGCGGGGCAGCGGTCAGATCCCGCCGCACCGAGCAGATCAGGCCGCGGGTGGCCGCCGCCGACCGAACGGTGAAGTCGGTGTGCCCGTACTGCGCGGTGGGCTGCGGCCAGAACGTCTACGTCCAGGACGAGAAGGTCACCCAGATCGAGGGCGACCCGGACTCTCCGGTCAGCCGCGGCCGCCTGTGCCCGAAGGGGTCCGCGAGCCTGCAGTTGACCACCGGGGAGTCCCGGCAGTACCAGGTGCTGTACCGACGGCCGTTCGGCACCGACTGGGAGTCACTGGACCTCGACACCGCGATGGACATGATCGCCGACCGGGTGATCGCCGCCCGGGCGGCCGGATGGCAGGACGAGGTCGAGGGCGTGCGCACCCGGCGCACCATGGGGTTCGCCAGCCTGGGCGGGGCGACGCTGGACAACGAAGAGAACTATCTGATGAAGAAGCTCTTCACCGCCCTCGGAGCGGTCCAGATCGAGAACCAGGCCCGTATTTGACACTCCTCCACCGTCCCCGGTCTGGGGACCAGCTTCGGCCGCGGCGGCGCGACCACCTTCCAGCAGGACCTGGCCAATGCCGACTGCATCCTGATCGAGGGCTCGAACATGGCCGAGGCCCATCCGGTCGGATTCCAGTGGGTGATGGAGGCCAAGGCCCGCGGCGCCACGGTGATTCACGTCGACCCGCGGTTCAGCCGGACCAGCGCGATGGCGGACACGTACGTTCCGATCCGGGCGGGCGCCGATATCGCCTTCCTCGGCGGCATCATCAACTACGTCCTGGAAAACGACAAGTTCTTCCGCGACTACGTGGTCAGCTACACGAACGCGACCACGATCCTGACCAGCGATTTCACTGACACCGAGGACCTCGGCGGCGTCTTCTCCGGGTTCGACCCGGAGCACCGGACCTACCACTTCGAGCCCTGGCGCTACCAAGGCGGCGAGGTGCAGGCGGCCAGCGGCGCCCGCCGCCCGAGCACCGGCGAGGAGGCGGCCGCTGACCACCATGACGGCGCGGTCGGGACCGCGGCGCCGGCCGATGCGGTGTCGGCTGATGCGCTGTCGGCCGATGAGGTGGATCGCCAGACACGCAGTCGCCGGCGGGACGTGCGCCGGTCAGGCAGGGGCGAGGCGCACGGCTCCCATGGCGCGGGCGCCCACCCCAATCCGGACACCGACGAGACGCTGCAGCACCCGCGGTGCGTGTTCCAGGTGCTCAAGCGCCACTTCTCCCGGTACACGCCGGACGTGGTCGAGGAGATCACCGGTATCGGCCAGGAATCGTTCCGGCGGATCTGCGAGCTGCTGACGGAGAACTCCGGCCGGGAGCGGACCACCGCGTTCGTTTACAGCGTGGGATGGACCCAGCACACCGTCGGCGTCCAGTACATCCGGACCGCAGCTATCTTGCAGGCGCTGCTCGGCAACATCGGCCGGCCCGGCGGCGGCATCATGGCGCTGCGCGGGCACGCCTCGATCCAGGGGTCCACCGACATCCCGACGCTGTTCGACCTGCTGCCCGGTTACCTGCCGATGCCGCACGCCCACGGCAACGATGACCTCGAGACGTACGCGCGGGCCGAGGGGGCCGACAAGGGCTTCTGGGCGAACATCCGCTCCTACACGGTGAGCCTGCTCAAGGCGTGGTGGGGCGACGTGGCGACGGCAGACAACGACTTCTGCTTCGACTACCTGCCGCGGCTCACCGGCAGCCACAGCACCTACGAGACGGTCCTGGAGCAGCTGGCCGGCAACTGCAAGGGCTATTTCCTGTTCGGCCAGAACCCGGCCGTCGGCTCGGCCAACTCGCGGATGCAGCGGCTCGGCCTGGCCAACCTGGACTGGCTGGTGGTCCGGGACTTCGTGCAGATCGAAAGCGCCACCTGGTGGAAGAACGGCCCGGAGATCGAGACCGGCGAGATGCGCACCGAGGACATCGACACCGAGGTGTTCCTGCTGCCCGCGGCCACGCACATCGAGAAGGCCGGCTCGTTCACCAACACCCAGCGGCTGCTGTAGTGGCGCCACCAGGCGGTCGAGCCGCCGGGCGACGCCCGCAGCGACCTGTGGTTCGTCCACGAGCTCGGCCGGCGCATCCGGGCCCGCCTCGCGGACTCCGACCTCGACCGCGACCGCCAGGTCCTCGACCTGACCTGGGACTACCCGACCGAGGGACCGCACGGCGACCCCGACGCGCACGCGGTCCTCAAGGAGATCTCCGGCTACCGGGTCGCCGACCGCAGCCCGGTCGACGGCTACACCCAGCTGCACGACGACGGCTCCACCGCC
>JBPYFL010000014.1:0-2076 GCA_051986485.1 Streptosporangiaceae bacterium
GAGGTAGAGCCGCTCCCGGAGCATGCCGTCGATCCGGGCCGCCCACCGGGTGATCGCGGCCGCGAACACCGGCCCGCCCGGCCGGACGATCCGCGCGCACTCCCGCAGCGCACGCACCCGTTCGGCCCGGTCGGTGAGATGGTAGAGCGGCCCGAGCAGCAAGACGGCGTCTACCGAGGCGTCGGGCAGGTCGAGGTCCCGCACGTCGCCGACCGCGGTATGAATGGCCGTCACGCCGGCCGCGTCCGCCGTGAGCTGCTCGACGTGCAGCGGCATCAGGTCCCGGTGCTCGACCTGGTACCCGAGCGACGCCAGCCACAGCGCGTACCGTCCCGGGCCCCCGCCGATGTCCGCGACCACGGCGGGTGCCGCCGGCAGCTGGCGGAGCACGATCTCGGTGGTCCGGGTGAACTCGAGATCCCCGCGCCCGTCGCTCAGCCGCTCCCGCTCTACGCCCTGCCCGTAGTAGGCGCGCAGGGCGGCGTCGTCCGCCTCCATGTCACGCGACTGTGACACATCGTCGTTCCCCTGGCCACCGATTAATGCGAAGGTAAGGGCATGCGGATCGTCTCGCTGGCGGCGATTGCCGTCATCGCCGGCGGCGTAACGGCCTGCGCACCCGGGAGCACCGGGGCCCAACCCGCGGCCATGCACGCCTCGGCCACCGGGACGCACACGCCCCCGGCGGCACCATCGGCGTCGGCGCGCCGCAGCCCGCCGGCCCGCCCGTCCGCCCGTCCGGCGATCCAGGTGGCCGGCGCGCCCGCCGGGGTGAAGGCCAAGGGGGCGGTGCTCGCGGACGCGGTCACCGGCCAGGTGCTGTGGGGGCGTGATCCTGGTACTGAACGGCCCATGGCGAGTGTCACCAAAGTGATGACGGCCCTGCTGGTGCTGGAAAGCGGCAACCTCGGGCACGAGATCCTGATACCGAAGGCGGCGAGGGACTACGCCTGGAAAAACGGGGGTGAAAGCGCCGGGCTGCACCCGGGGGACATTCTCACGACGCAGCAGCTGCTGGCGGCGCTGCTGCTGCCGTCGGGGGCGGACGCGGCGTATACCCTCGCGGGCGTCTACGGTCCCGGCCTGGCGGCCTTCGTCGCCCGGATGAACGCGACCGCGGTCCGGATGGGCATGACGCACACCCACTTCACCTCGCCGGACGGGCTGCCCTATCCCACCGAGACCGCGACCTACTCGACGCCGTCCGACCTGCTCACGCTCGGCCTGGCGGCGATGCGGTACCCGGTCTTCCGGTCGATCGTGGACCTCCGGTTCTATAACCTGCCGAAGGGGCACGGGCACCACCAGTACTGGTGGGACAACACCGACGCGCTGATCGGCTCGTTTCCGGGCGCCGTCGGGATCAAGTCCGGCTACACCGACGTGGCCCGGCACTGCCTGCTGTTCGAGGCGGTCAGGAACGGCCGGGCGCTGATCGGGGTGGTCCTGAGCAGCCCGGCTTCCGGCGTGGCGGCCGCTGCGCAGGACGCGGCGAAGATGCTCAACTGGGGCTTCCGGCTCCGCCCGAGTGCCGCCGCAGCATCGCCGTGATGACGGACGTCCAGTACGGCCGCGGCGGCAGCTGATGGCCGACGCCCTCCAGCGGCAGCAGTTCGGCCCGGGGAATCCCGCGGGCCAGTGCCTCGGCATGACCAAAGGGAAACATGGGATCCGCCGTGCCGTGGATGACCAGGGCCGGCGCGGCGATCTCGTCGAGCCGCCCGCCCGCCAGCTCACCCTCCTCGGCCAGCGCGTGGTTCGTGACGCTGGCGGCCATGTCGCGGGTGCGATCGACGATCCGCGCCACCAGCGCGCGCACGTGCGCCTCGTCGAAGTAGTCCGCGGCCTCCAGCCGCCGCTCGTAGCCGGTGAGGTAATCGATCACCGCCGTCCGTTCGGTCCAATCCGGCAGCGGGACCTGCGCGGCGAACCAGTCCCGTAGCTCCTGTGACATCGGCGGAAGCTCTGACCGGACCGGGACCGCGGGGCTGGTCGACATCAGCACCAGCGAGTCGACCCGATCCGGATGAGCCAGCGCCACCTGCTGCGCGAGGGCGCCGCCCATCGAGATGCCGG
>JBPYFL010000015.1:0-26962 GCA_051986485.1 Streptosporangiaceae bacterium
GTCGGGTCGAAGTCGTCGCCGACGGCCTCGCCGATCGTGCCCTCGTTGGCCTGCTTGAGCGACAGCGAGATCCGCCGCCGGTCCAGGTCGATGTCGATGATCTTGACGAAGATCTCCTCGCCCACCTGGACGACCTGCTCGGGAATCTCCACGTGCCGGTCGGCGAGCTCCGAGATGTGCACCAGGCCCTCGATGCCCTCCTCGACGCGGACGAACGCGCCGAACGGCACCAGCTTGGTGACCTTCCCCGGCACGACCTGGCCGATCTGGTGGGTGCGGGCGAACATCTGCCACGGGTCTTCCTGGGTGGACTTGAGCGACAGCGAGACACGCTCGCGGTCCATGTCCACGTCCAGTACCTCGACCGTGACCTCCTGGCCGACCTCGACGACCTCGCTGGGGTGGTCGATGTGCTTCCAGGACAGCTCGGACACGTGCACCAGGCCGTCCACGCCGCCGAGGTCCACGAACGCGCCGAAGTTGACGATCGAGGACACGACGCCCTTGCGGATCTGGCCCTTCTGCAGCGTGTTGAGGAAGGTCTGGCGGACCTCGGACTGGGTCTGCTCCAGCCAGGCGCGCCGCGACAGCACCACGTTGTTGCGGTTCTTGTCCAGCTCGATGATCTTCGCCTCGAGCTCGCGGGTGACGTACGGCTGCAGGTCCCGGACCCGGCGCATCTCCACCAGGGAGGCGGGAAGGAAGCCGCGCAGGCCGATGTCGAGGATGAGGCCGCCCTTGACCACCTCGATCACCGTGCCGGTGACGACGCCGTCCTCTTCCTTGATCTTCTCGATCGTGCCCCAGGCGCGCTCGTACTGGGCGCGCTTCTTGGACAGGATGAGGCGGCCTTCCTTGTCCTCCTTCTGCAGGACGAGAGCCTCGATCACCTCACCGGGCTTAACGACGTCGTGCGGGTCCACGTCGTGCTTGATCGACAGTTCGCGCGACGGGATGACGCCCTCGGTCTTGTACCCGATGTCGAGCAAGACCTCGTCCCGGTCGACCTTGACGACGGTCCCCTCGACGATGTCGCCGTCGTTGAAGTACTTGATGGTCTCATCGATCGCGGCGAGGAAGGCCTCCTCGGACCCGATGTCGTTGACCGCTACTTTGGGCGTGGAGGCCTCGGTGCTGCTCGTCATGTGTGGATTGGCTCCGGATACGGACATAGGAATCTTCTTAGGGCGCTGGATTTATGGACTTGCAGGCTGACCTGCACTAGACCAGCGCAGCGATCAGGATATGAGAGGCCAGGGGGTGGGTCAATCGGGCCTACGTCACGGAAGCATTTCCATTTCGCGCTCTGGCCGGGCATCGGCGCGTTTGCGCCGAAATCACCGTCCACCGCCCCCCTGGACGTCAGTGGCCCGCGTCTTCCCAGGTCCGGCCCGTGCCGAAGGACACGTCCAGCGGTACTCGCAGCTCGCAGGCGGAGCTCATCGCGGACCTCACAAGTTCACGCAGATCGTCAATTTCCCCAGCAGCCACCTCGAACACCAGCTCGTCGTGCACCTGCAGCAGCATTCGCGACCGCAGCCCGCCGGCCCGCAGCGCCCGGTCAACGGCCAGCATTGCGACTTTGATCACGTCCGCCGCGGACCCCTGGATCGGCGCGTTGAGCGCCATCCGCTCGGCCATCTCCCGGCGCTGCCGGTTGTCGGACAGCAGGTCGGGCAGGTAGCGGCGGCGCCCCATGATGGTCTCGGTGTAACCGTCCTTACGGGCCTGGTCCACCACCGCGCGGAGGTAATCCCGTACCCCGCCGAACTGCTGGAAGTACTCCTCCATCAGCACCCGCGCCTCGTCCGGCGCGATCCGCAGCTGCTGGCCCAGGCCGTAGGCCGAAAGACCGTACGCCAGCCCGTAGTTCATCGCCTTGATCCGCGCCCGAAGCTCGCCGCTGACCTCTTCGGCCGGTACCCCGAAGACCCGGGACGCGGTGGCCGCGTGGAAATCGTGACCGGAGGAGAACGCCTCGGTCAGTGCCTCGTCGCCGGACAGGTGCGCCATGATCCGCAGCTCGATCTGGCTGTAGTCCGCGGTGAGCAGGGTCTCGAAGCCGCGGCCGACGATGAAGCCCTGCCGGATGCGGCGGCCTTCGTCGGTCCGGATCGGGATGTTCTGCAGGTTCGGGTCGGTGGACGACAGCCGACCGGTCGAGGCGATCATCTGGTTGAACGTGGTGTGGATCCGTCCGGCGCCGTCGGCCATCGGGATCAGCGAGTCCACGATGCTCTTCAGCCGCGCCACGTCCCGGTGCCGCAGCAGGTATTCCAGGACCGGATGACCAGTGGTGGCCAGCAGCCCGGTGAGCGCCTCGTTGTCGGTGGTGTAGCCGGTCTTGATCCGCTTGGTCTTGGGCAGCTCCAGCTCGGTGAAAAGCACCTGCTGCAGCTGCTTGGGTGAACCGAGGTTGAACTCGTGGCCGACGGCCGCGTGCGCAGCCTGCTCGGCCTCCTTCACCTGCCCGCCGAGCCGCGCCGACATGTCGGCGAAGTGGTCGGTGTCGGCGGCGATCCCGGTGCGCTCCATCACCGCGAGAACCGGCACCAGCGGCAGCTCCACCTCGCGCAGCAGCCGCATCGCCCCCCGCCGCTCCAGGTCGGTGTCGAGCGCGGCCGACAGGTCGAGCGTGGCGCGAGCCCGCAGCGCCAGGTCCAGCGCGGCCTCCCGCTCGCCGCTGTCGTCCAGGGTGAGCTGGCCGTTCGCCTCCGGCGCGGAGTCCAGCGTCCGGCGGAGATACCGCAGCGCCAAGTCGGCGAGGTCGAACGAGCGCTGGCCGGGAAGCGCCAGGTAAGCGGCGAGTGCCGTGTCACTGACCAGGCCGTCCAGGGGCAGGCCATGCGCGGCGAGCGCCAGCATCGGGCCCTTGGCGTCGTGCACGATCTTGCCGATGCCGGGGTCGGCGAGCCACACCGCCAGCGGCCGTTCGTCTTCCTCGCCGAGCTGCGGCGGCTCCACGTAGACGGCGCTGCCGTCGGCGTTCGCGATCGCCAGGCCGGTGCAGTTGCCGGTGCCGCGGCCCCAGACGCCGTGCACGGCGAGCCCGAGCGGCCCCTGGCCGGCACCGGCGTGCTCGTCCAGCCAGGCGGCCAGCTCGCCGGGACCCGGCACCGTCAGTTCGACCTCGAACCCTTCCTCGGCCTCCGGTTCGGCTGGGGTCAGCGTGCTGTACAGCCGGTCCCGCAGCACCCGGAACTGCAGCGTGTCGAACAGCTGGTGGATCTCGTCGCGGTCCCAGACGCCTTGCCTCAGGTCGCGCGGGCCAACATCTAGCGGAACATCGCGGGCGAGCTCGGTGAGCTGACGGTTCCGCAGCACGTCACCGAGGTGCTCGCGCAGCCGCTCCCCCGCCTTCCCCTTGACCTGGTCGACGCGATCGACGAGATCGCTGAGCGAGCCGAACTCCTGGATCCACCGGATCGCGGTCTTCTCGCCCACGCCGGGGATGCTCGGCAGGTTGTCGCTCGGATCGCCGCGCACCGCGGCGAAATCCGGGTACTGCGCCGGGGTCAGCCCGTACTTCTCCAGCACCCCCGCCGGGGTGAACCGGGTCATCTCGCTGATGCCCCGCCGGGTCATCAGCACCGTCACGTCGTCGTTCACCAGCTGGAGCACGTCGCGGTCGCCGGTGACGATCACGACGTCCATGTCCTCCCCGGCGCCCAGGGCCGCGATCGTCGCGATGATGTCGTCGGCCTCGTAACCCGGTGCCGACAGCTGCTGGATGCCGAGCGCGCTCAGCACCTCGTAGATCAGGCTGAGCTGGCTGCGGAAATCGGCCGGGGTCTCGCGGCGGTTCGCCTTGTACTCGACGTACTGCTCGTGGCGGAAGGTGGGCTCACCGCGGTCGAACGCCACCGCGACGTGCGTCGGCTGCTCGTCGCGCAGGATGTTGATCAGCATCGCGGTGAAGCCGTAGACCGCGTTCGTCGGCTGGCCGGTGGTGGTGGAGAAATTCTCCAGCGGCAGCGCGAAGAACGCCCGGTACGCCAGGGAATGCCCGTCGAGCAGCAGCAGCCGGTCCTTGTCCCGCCCGGCGGCCGCTCCCCCGCCGGCCCCGGCCGGCCCGGCCGCCTTGCCGGCCGGCTTCGCCCTGCCAGCTGACGAGGATCCGTTGCGCACGCCGCCGCCTGCTGGTTTGCCTCCTGCTCCGGTCGCCGTCGCCACACCGGAATCCTAGTGCGAAGTTGGCCGGTCCGCGCCGCGCCGCGGCGCGCGCCGGCCCGCACATCCGACATCTCGCGTAGCGTGCTGCCGTGAGGGGGGCAGCGACGTGAGCACGGCGTTCGCCGTGATCGTTCTGCTTGCCGTGCTGGCGTTCGCGGTGGTCCGGCCGCGGGGGCTGCCCGAGGCGGCGGCAGCAGTCCCGGCCGCCCTGCTGGTGGCCGCCGTCGGCATCGTGCCGTGGCACGGTGTGGCGAGCGAGCTGCAGTCCCTCGGCCCGACCGTCGGCTTCCTGGCCGCGATCCTGGTGCTGGCGCACCTGGCGGACGGCGAGGGAGTCTTCCGTTACGCCGGGGCCGTCGCGGCCCGGTGGAGCCACGGCTCGCCAAAGCGGCTGCTGACCGTGGTCTTCGTGGTGGTGTCGGTGGTCACCGCGGTGCTCAGCCTGGACGCCACCGTCGTGCTGCTCACCCCGGTGGTGTTCGTCACCGCCGCCGCCGTCGCGGTCCGGGCCCGGCCGCACGTGTACGCGTGCACGCACCTGGCCAACTCGGCGTCGCTGCTGCTGCCGGTGTCGAACCTGACCAACCTGCTGGCGTTTTCCGCCAGCGGCCTCAGCTTCGCCGTCTTCGCCGGCCTGATGGCCCCGCCCTGGGTGCTCACGGTGATCATCGAGTACGCGGTGTTCCGCTGGTTCTTCCGCTCGGAGCTGGCGACCCCGCCCCGGCCGCCGCGGGAGGAGGCCGTTCCCGCGCCCGCGTTCGCGCTCACCATCCTGGGCCTGACCCTCGCCGGTTTCGCCGTGGCCGGCGAGGTCGGCGTCTACCCGGCGTGGGTCGCACTGGCCGCCGTGGTGGTGCTGGGGGCACGAGCGGTACGCCGGGCGGAACCCGGGCGCCGCTGGGCCGCCGGCGGGCGGCTCGCGGCCGAGGCCAACCCGCTGTTCCTCGCGTTCGTCTTCGCGCTGGGCGTCGTCGTGCTCGGGATCCGCGACACCGGACTCGGCTCGCTCGTCGCCCGCCTCGTCCCCGGGCACCCGACGCTGCCGGGCCTGCTCGCCGCGGCGGCGCTCGCGGCCGTACTGGCGAACCTGCTCAACAACCTGCCCGCCACGCTGCTGCTGGTGCCGCTGGTCACGCATTCGCCGGGGCTGGTGCTGGCGGTCCTGATCGGGGTGAACATCGGCCCGAACCTCACCTACACCGGCTCGCTGGCGACCTTGCTGTGGCGGCAGGTGATGGAACGGCACCGGAACCCACCCGCGGTGGGCGAGTTCCTGCGGCTCGGGGCGCTGACCGTTCCGGCGTGCGTCGCCGTGTCGGCCGTGGCGCTGTGGCTTACGCTGCTGATCACGGGGATTAAATGAGGCACCCGGCGAGCTCGGAGCACGGCCGGGACAGGGCGCGGGAAGCGGCGTGCGATGAAGACCATTGTCTGGCTGGCGGAGGGCACCTGGGAAGCGTGCGTGGACGCCGCACGGGAGCTTGCCGGGGAGAACGCCGAGATCACGCTGTTGCACGTGCAGGACCCGGAGATGGGCGAGGCGCTGCGCGGAGCGCATCTGGGCCTCCTCGGCCGCACCGGAACCGGGCCGGACCCGGCGGCGTTGCTCGAGGAAGCGGCGGAAGCGGCGCAGGAAACGCTGCTGAGCGCCGCGGAGGAACGGCTGGGGCGGCCGGCCGCCCGCGATGCCCGCCAGGGCCGGGCCGAGCAGGAGGTCGTCAGCGCCTCCGATGGCGCGGCGCTGCTGATCATGGCCCGGGACGGCGACCACACCC
This sequence comes from Streptosporangiaceae bacterium, assembly GCA_051986485.1. Lineage (GTDB taxonomy): Bacteria > Actinomycetota > Actinomycetes > Streptosporangiales > Streptosporangiaceae > JBPYFL01. The sequence continues at coordinate 5,949 of JBPYFL010000015.1, forward strand.
GCCTGGGCCCGCGCAGCCTCGGCCCGGCCAGCCGGTTCGTCCTCGATCACGCGCCATGCCGGGTGCTGCTGGTCTGGCCGGACGAACCACCCGGCATCGCGACGATTCCGCCGCACCCGGGCCCGCCGCACGGTGGCCCGCACGGCCCGCACGGTCCGGGCGCTCCGGGCGCTCCGGGCGGCCCGGAGCCGGGACCTGCTGGCCCGCGGCCCTGACGCCCGGAGCGGCCGGCGGCCGCGGCCCTGCCGCCCGGAGCGGTCGCGGCCCTGCCGCCCGGAGCGGCCAGGAGCGCACGGGCCGCAGCCCTGAGGCGCCAAGCGCCGCGAATAAGCTACTGACGGGTAGGCAGGCCGGTTCCCTCGCTTTCCCCGCCGGTGCGGCGGAGGATCCTGGAAGCTGCCGGACGATGCGGAGGTGCGGGTGAAGCAAGACCGGGCGGAACAGGCCGGCGCGCAGCGGTCCAAGAACGACGGAGGTGCCGGGACGGATGCGCCCCCACTCGGCGGAGCCGCTGCGGAGCGGCTGGGCATCAAGATCCTCGAACTCTCAGCGGAACGCGTGGTGGGGACGATGCCGGTGCCGGACGGCCCCGGGTACCCCAGCCCGGCGCTGGCCGGCGCCTCGTGCATGCTGGCCGAAACGCTCGCCTGGTTCGGCGCCTCCGCGCACGGTGGTCCGGAGCGCTCCGCCACCGGGATCGAGATCAGCGCGACCCATCACCGGGACGCGGGAGACGAAGATCTCACCGGCGTTGCCACCCGGGTGCATGGCGGCGGCACTCTCGCCAGGTATGACGTCGAGATCACCGGCAGCCGCGGGGTTCGGGTGTGCACCGCGCGCGTCACCTGCCTGCTTCGCGCCGCGTCAGCGGATGACCTGCGCAACTCATGACCGGCGGACCGCCTGGGTCATGCAACCGCTCTGGTGGCCGCGGTAAGGGAAAGGTAGCCTCCCGGTAGGCGAGCGCCCGTTTCCGACTACACGTGGGCAACGTAGGCGAACTGCGGGTGAGCAGACCCTTGCCATGGCCTGTACTCGCGGCAAATCGAGGGCCTTATGCCCTTTGCATGCGGCGGCAGCGCATCGCTACCGTGGGATGAGAGCCCGGGGTGGCTGAGTAGATAACGTGCCGGTCCGGGGAAGGCCGACACGGCACCAAAGGTCCCCCTGGGCTCGCAGGCGCCGCTGTCATCAGTCTGGGGGGATGCCCTGTCAGCCCTTGGCAGGGGGCGGGGGCTTTCGGGGCAGGACCGTTAACTCAGCCTGATGACGCGGCGTCTTGTATATAACGGTGCGTATTCGTATGATCGCCCACCGTAATCGATCCGGCACTCGCCGCCCTCCGGCAGCACGTACCGCCAATCCCCGCGGTGGCCGCTCAGTCGCCGGCTGGCTCTCCCGCCCCGGACGCGGGTGGCCGCTGACCGGATTCCGGCTCGTCGCCGCCATCCGGCGGCCGGCTGTCATCCGGCGGCGTGCTGTCACCGCTTTGCGGGCTGGCACCCGGCTGCGGAGTGATGGTTCCGTCCAGCACCGACTCGGCGACCTTCCCCATGGTCAGCCGCCGGTCCATGGACGTCTTCTGGATCCAGCGGAACGCATCGGGCTCGTTCATCCCGTAGTCGGCCTGCAGCAGCCCCTTGGCGCGGTCCAGCAGCTTACGGGCCTCGAGCCGCTCCTGCAGGGTCGCCATTTCCGTCTCCAGCGCCCTGATTTCGGCGAAACGGCTTACCGCCATCTCGATCGACGGCACTAGGTCCGCCTTGGTGAACGGCTTCACCAGGTATGCCATCGCACCCGCGTCGCGCGCCCGCTCGACGAGATCCCGTTGCGAGAACGCGGTAAGGATGACGATCGGCGCGATCCGCTGGGCGGCGATCTGCTCGGCCGCTGAAATGCCGTCGAGTACCGGCATTTTCACGTCGAGGATGACAAGGTCCGGCCGGAGTTCGGCGGCCAGGTCGAGGGCGGTCCGGCCGTCGCCTGCCTCCCCGGAGACCTCGTAGCCCTCCTCCTCGAGCATCTCCTTCAGGTCGAGCCGGATCAGCGCCTCATCCTCGGCGATGACAACACGTTTCGGGGTCTCGCTCACGCGGATGAGCGTACCCGCCGGCCACCGACATCTATGTGCCCGGATGACCCCAAATTGGCTCAGTTTCGCGGGCCGTGCGCGCGTCGGGCCCGGCGCTCGTCCGGGTTCAGTATTTGGGTCCGACGAACTCGTCCAGCCGCGCCACCGCGTCCCGGCGCGCGACCGAGATCGTGTTCGGCCTCGAATAGCGCCACCCCACCCCGAGCCGGTCCAGCGCCTGCCCGCACAACCCGAGAATGTCGGAGGACTCGTTCTGGAAGAAGTAACGGCTGTATTCGTACCACCGCTCCCGGCCGCGAAGGACCTTGCAGACGCGATTGATGATGCGACAACCGTCCGAATGAAAGAGCCCGCGGGCGAGTTCGCCCGGGAACTCGCAAACGATTTCCTCCTGCCATGTCTGCAACTCGATCCGCCGCTCGTGCTTCCTCCCCGGCCCGTGCTGCGGGAACAGGCAAGGCCAGTGCTTGGAGTAGCTCTTGACCTCGGTGCAGCCGGTCCTCGCGACGTTGCAGACGCTGGACACCGGCATGACGTCGCGCATCGATCTTCTGGCCTCCTGGATCAGACCGGGCCACGCGTCCGCACAAAAGATCGCCAACACAAAACACTGGCGTGCGCGAGCGATATGGCCATCGCCCAGGTAGAGGCCTAACAGATACGCGTAGGCACGGCGATCAAGGGGGCGCCCATGGCAGCGTGGGCAGGACGCACGCCGGTCTCCGCGCCCTGGACGCTCTCCCTTTCGCCAGCGTTTGACGCTGCTGATTGAGACGCCACAGACCTGCGCCGTCTCACGGTCGATGATCCCCGCCCTGGACAACAGGACAGCAAGGTCGACGCGCGCCTCGGAATGCATTCACGGAGCGTCTCAGACGCCGCTGACAGATCCGCCCGTCGCGACGCAGCCGCGAGTCTCATCTTGTGCCGGGAGCGGGACTCGAACCCGCACGCCCCATCGGGCAAATGGTTTTGAGCCATCCTCGTCTGCCAGTTCCGACATCCCGGCATCTTTCGGACAAATCCGGCATCAGCCTAGAGCCGTCCGTAGCAGTTGCCAGCGCTAATTTACCGGCTCCACGCGTGATGACGTGCGCGCCGTGCGGGGTTGGGTCGGCCGACCCGGATTCGGGCCGGCTGCACGGCGCGTGGCTAGGTGAGCGGGCGCGCGGTCGCGGGGATCGCGGTTGGCAACACGGTCTCGCCGGCGAACCCGTCATCGGGAACCTCGCCGGGGGCCACACCATCGACGTCCCCGCTGGTCCCGCTGCCCACGTTCCCGGCACCAGCCGCCTCAGGCTGGCCAGCCAGGGCAGGCTCGCGGGCGGCGCCATCGGCCGCGCTCGCGGTCCGTGCGCGATCCCGGTCGGCGGCTCCCCGGTTCAGATACCGGTCCACCGCGGCGGCCGCGCTGCGGCCCTCGGCGATCGCCCACACGATCAGCGACTGGCCCCGGCCGATGTCACCGGCGGCGAACACACCGGGCGCCGACGTCGCGTAGGCCGCGTCGCGGGCGACGTTGCCGCGCTCGGTGAGCTCCACGCCGAGCCCGGACAGCAGCGAGCCGCGTTCCGCGCCGGTGAAGCCCATCGCGAGCAGCGCCAGCTGACACGGGATCTCCCGCTCCGACCCCTCGACCGGCTGCGGCCGGCCGTCCACCATCTCGACCTCCACCAGCCGCAGAGCCTGCACCCGGCCCTCGGAGTCCGCAAGGAACGCCTGCGTGGACACCGAGAAGACCCGCTCGCCGCCCTCCTCGTGGGCGCTGGAGACACGGAAGATCATCGGGTAGGTCGGCCACGGCTGGTGGTCCGGGCGGGACTCGGGCGGGCGCGGCAGGATCTCCAGCTGGGTGATCGACGCCGCACCCTGCCGGTGCGCGGTTCCGAGGCAGTCGGCCCCGGTGTCGCCGCCGCCGATGATCACCACGTGCTTGCCCTTGGCGCTGATCGGCGAGTCTTCCAGGTCGCCCTGGGTGACCTGGTTGGACAGCGGCAGGTACTCCATCGCCTGGTGCACGCCGTCCAGGTCGCGGCCGGTAACGGGCAGGTCCCGCGCCACCGTGCAGCCGCCCGCGAGCACGATCGCGTCAGATCCGGCGCGGAGGTCTGCGGCGGTGATGTCCTCTCCGGCGGCCACCCCGGGGCGGAACACCGTTCCCTCGGCCTCCATCTGGGCGAGCCGCCGGTCCAGGTGCTGCTTCTCCATCTTGAACTCGGGGATGCCGTACCGCAGCAGGCCGCCGATCCGGTCGGCCCGCTCATACACCGTCACAGCGTGCCCGGCTCGGGTCAGCTGCTGCGCGGCGGCGAGCCCGGCCGGGCCGGAGCCGATGACGGCGACCCTCTTGCCGGTGGTGGTCCTCGGCGGCAACGGCTGGACCCAGCCCTCGTCCCACGCCCGGTTGATGATCTCGACCTCGACCTGCTTGATCGTCACCGCAGGGGCGTTGATCCCGAGGACGCAGGCTTCCTCGCACGGCGCGGGGCACAGCCGCCCGGTGAACTCCGGGAAGTTGTTCGTCGCGTGCAGCCGTTCCGCCGCCTCGTACCAGTCGTGCCGCCAGACCAGGTCGTTCCATTCCGGGATCAGGTTCCCGAGTGGGCAGCCATGGTGGCAGAACGGGATGCCGCAGTCCATGCAGCGTCCGGCCTGCTTCTCCAGCTTGCCGCGGTCGAAGTCGGCATATACCTCGCGCCAGTCCTGGATCCGCACGTCAACCGGGCGCCGCTTCGGCGTCTCCCGCGGCGTCGTCATGAACCCTTTCGGGTCAGCCATCCATCTCCTCCGTTGCCGTCCCCAGCCAGCTCTGCCAGTCGATCCGCCGCGATCTCCTGGCGCGGCGGCCGCCGCGCACTACCCGTGCGCGGCGGACATCGCCTCGGCCATGACCGCCTCGTTCACGTCCCGGCCCTCGCGCTCGGCCCGCTGGGCGGCGGTCAGCACTCGCTTGTAGTCCTTCGGCATCACCTTGCCGAACCGCTCGACGGCGACGTCCCAGTCGGCCAGCATCCCGTGGGCGACCGCCGAACCGGTTTCGTCGTAGTGCCGCTGGACGGTGGACCGCAGGAAGGACCGGTCCTCCTCGTCCAGCGGGTCCAGGTCGACCATCTCGTGGTTCACCCGGCGCCGGTCCAGGTCGAGCAGGTAGGCGATCCCGCCGGACATGCCGGCCGCGAAGTTCCGGCCGACCCGGCCGAGGACCACCACCCGGCCGCCGGTCATGTACTCGCAGCCGTGGTCCCCGGTGCCCTCGGCGACCGCGGTGGCGCCCGAGTTCCGCACGCAGAACCGCTCGCCGACCACCCCGCGGAGGAACACCTCCCCGGAGGTAGCGCCGTAGAGGATCACGTTCCCGGCGATGATCTGGGTCTCGGCGGCGAACGGCGCGGAGTCGTCCGGGCGGACCACGATGCGGCCACCGGACAGGCCCTTGCCGAGGTAGTCGTTGGCGTCGCCGATCAGGCGCAGGCTGATGCCGCGCGGCACGAACGCGCCGAACGACTGCCCGGCGCTGCCGGTGAGCGTCACCGCGATCGTGTCGTCGGGAAGGCCTTCTCCGCCCCAGCGGCGGCTCACCTCGTAGCCGAGCATCGTGCCGACGGTCCGGTTGACGTTACGGACCGGCAGTTCCAGGCGCACCGCCTTCCCGTCGTTCAGCGCGCCCTCGGCTAGCTGGATGAGCGTGTTGTCCAGCGCCTTGTCCAGGCCATGGTCCTGCGGGCACACCCGGTGCAGCGGCGACGGCGCCCGCCCGTCGGCCGCGGTGTGCGCCACCCCCGCCGGGGTCCCGGCCTGAGCCGCGCCGCCGATGGTGCTGGCGGGCACCCGGGCCACCTTCCCGGTCACGGCGTCCAGCGCCGCCTCGGGAAGCTGCAGTACCGGCGCGAGGTCCAGGCCGGCCGCCTTCCAGTGCCGGACCGCGTCCACCTTGTCCAGCAGGTCGGTGCGGCCCACCGCCTCGTCGAGGCTCCGGAACCCGAGCGCCGCGAGGTGCTCGCGCACCTGCTCGGCGATGAACTCGAAGAACGTGACGACGAACTCGGGCTTCCCGTTGAACCGCTTGCGCAGTTCCGGGTTCTGGGTGGCCACGCCGACCGGGCAGGTGTCGAGGTGGCAGACGCGCATCATCACGCAGCCGGACACCACCAGCGGCGCGCTGGAGAAGCCGAATTCCTCGGCGCCCAGCAGCGCGGCGATCACCACGTCCCGGCCGGTCTTGAGCTGCCCGTCCACCTGGACGGTGATCCGGTCACGCAGCCGGTTGGAGATCAGCGTCTGCTGTGTCTCCGCCAGGCCGAGCTCCCATGGGACGCCGGCGTGCTTGATCGAGGTCAGCGGCGCGGCGCCGGTGCCGCCGTCGTGACCCGAGATGAGCACAACGTCCGCGTGCGCCTTGCTCACGCCGGCCGCGACCGTGCCCACACCGACCTCGGCGACCAGCTTGACGTGCACCCGGGCCGCCGGGTTGGAGTTCTTCAGGTCGTGGATCAGCTGGGCGAGGTCCTCGATCGAGTAGATGTCGTGATGCGGCGGCGGGGAGATCAGCCCGACGCCGGGGGTGGAGAACCGGGTCTTGGCGATCCACGGGTACACCTTGTGCCCGGGAAGCTGGCCGCCCTCCCCCGGCTTCGCTCCCTGCGCCATCTTGATCTGCAGGTCGTCGGCGTTCACCAGGTACTCGCTGGTGACACCGAACCGGCCGCTGGCCACCTGCTTGATCGCGGACCGGCGCCAGTCGCCGTTGGGGTCCCGGTCGAACCGGCGCGCGTCCTCGCCGCCCTCGCCGGTGTTCGACTTGCCGCCGAGCCGGTTCATCGCGATCGCCAGCGTCTCGTGCGCCTCGGCCGAGATCGAGCCGTAGGACATCGCCCCGGTGGCGAACCGCTTGACGATCTCGCTGACCGGCTCCACCTCGTCGATCGGAACCGGCTGCCGCACCTCGGACACGCCGTCGCCATCGGCCGCGGGAGCGTCGACGCCACGGATGCGGAGCAGGCCGCGCATCGTCATCAGCCGCGCTGCCGAGTCGTTCACCCGGTCGGTGTAGTCGCGGAAGATCTCGAAGCGCCGGGCACGCGTCGCGTGCTGCAGCTTGAAAACGGTCTCCGGGTCGAACAGGTGCTGTTCGCCCTCGCGTCGCCACTGGTACTGCCCGCCGGTCTCCAGCCGGCGGTGCGCCGGGCCGCCGCCCGGCCCCGGGTAGGCCCGTGCGTGCCGCTGCGCCGCTTCGCGGGCCAGCACGCCGAAGCCGACCCCGCCGAGCGGCGAGCTGGTCCCAGCGAAACACCGGTCGATCACGTCCGGGCCGAGCCCGACCGCCTCGAAGATCTGCGCGCCGCAGTAGGAGGCCACCGTGGAGACGCCCATCTTGGACATGATCTTGAGGACGCCCTTGCCCAGCGCCTTGATCAGGTTCGCCTCGGCCTTGTCCTCGCTGACGCCCTCCAGGACACCGCCGGAGGCCAGATCGCGCGCGCTCTGGATCGCCAGGTGCGGGGACACCGCCGCCGCGCCGTAACCGATCAGCAGCGCGATGTGGTGGCATTCCCGCGCGTCGCCGGCGTCGATGATCAGGCCGACGAGGGTGCGGGTCTTCTCCCGCACCAGGTGATGATGGACGGCGCCGGTGAGCAGCAGCGACGGGATGGGCGCCCATCCGGCGTCGTCCCGCGGGCCGTCGCCGATGCCCGGGGCCGCACCGTTGCCGGTCGCGGTGCCGGCCGGCGGGCGGGCGGTGGCAACCGTTTCGCTCCTGTCCGACAGCACGATGATCCGCGCGCCACCCGCGATGGCCGCGGACACCTCAGCGCAGATCTCGTCCAGCCGCCGTTCGAGTCCGGTGCCGCCGTCGGCCACCGGGTAGCGGCCGTCCACCACGTGTGCGGCCAGGCCCGGCAGGTCGCCGCCGTCGTTCAGGTGGATGATCTTCGCCAGGTCCGCGTCGCCGAGCACCGGGTACGGCAGCACGAGCTGGCGGCAGGAGGCTGGCGCCGCCTCGAGCAGGTTCCCCTCCGGGCCGAGGGTGCTGGCCAGCGAGGTGACGAGCTCCTCCCGGATCGCGTCCAGCGGCGGGTTGGTGACCTGCGCGAACAGCTGCGCGAAGTAGTCGAACACGAGGCGCGGCCGCTCGGAGAGAACGGCCTCGGGCGTGTCGTCGCCCATCGAGCCGATCGGCTCCGCGCCGGTGCGGGCCATCGGGCCGATGATGATCCGCAGTTCTTCCTCGGTGTAACCGTGCTGCTGTTGCCGGATGGTGAGGCCGCGCCTCGGGTCGTCGCCGTTCGCCGACACGCCGGGCGCTCCCCCGGCGGCGCGGTCCGCTGTTGAACCGAGACCGTCGGAAGCCAGGTTTTCTGATGCGAAACGGCTGCCGCGGCTGGGCAGGTCCTTCAGTTGCAGCAATCCCGCTTCGAGCCACTCGCTGTAGGGGTGCGCCGCGGCAAGTTCGGCCTTGACCTCCTCGTCCTCGACGATCCGCCCCTGGGCGGTGTCGGCGAGGAAGATCCGGCCGGGCTGCAGGCGGCCCTTGCGTACGACGGTCGCCGGGTCGATGTCCAGGACGCCGACCTCGCTGGCCAGGATGACCAGCCCGTCCTCGGTCACCCAGTAGCGGCCTGGCCGGAGCCCGTTGCGGTCGAGCGCGGCTCCGATCACGGTGCCGTCGGTGAATGCCACGCAGGCCGGGCCGTCCCAGGGCTCCATCAGCGTCGAGTGGAACTCGTAGAAGGCCCTGCGGTCCGGGTCCATCTCGGCGTGGTTCTGCCACGGCTCGGGGATCATCATCAGCACCGCGTGCGGCAGCGACCGGCCGCCGATGTGCAGCAGTTCCAGGCAGTCGTCGAAGCTCGCCGAGTCGCTCGCGTCCGGATCGATGATCGGGAACAGCCGCTCGGTGCCGCCGGGGCCGTCCGGGATCAGGCTGCTGCCGAGCGTCGCCTCCCGCGCCCGCATCCAGTTGCGGTTGCCCCGGACCGTGTTGATCTCGCCGTTGTGCGCGATGTACCGGTACGGATGGGCGAGCGGCCACGACGGGAACGTGTTGGTGGAAAACCGGGAGTGCACCAGGGCGAGGCCGGAGGTGAACCGCGGGTCGGACAGGTCGGGGTAGAACCGCTCCAGCTGTGGCGCGGTGAGCATCCCCTTGTACACCACCGTGCGCGCGGACAGGCTGGCGAAATAGGCCCCGGCCTCGTGCTCGGCGCGCTTGCGCAGGCAGAACACCCGCCGGTCGAGCTCGAGTCCGGTCTCCCCGGTTTGCGAGGAGACGAAAAGCTGGGCCAGGCGGGGCATCACACCGCGCGCCGAACGCCCAGGGACCTCGGGGTCGTGTGGGACGTCCCGCCAGCCGAGGACGGTCAGTCCCTCCTCGGCCGCGATCGCGTCGATGGCGGCGATCTCCGCCGCTGCGTCCTCGCTTGCCCGCTCGCCGGGCAGGAACGCGATCCCCGCGGCGTAGGCGCCCGGCTCGGGGAGCGCGAACGGTGCATCCTCGCGGTAGAGGGCGTCCGGGATCTGGGTGAGGATCCCCGCACCGTCGCCGGTTTCCGGCTCACTTCCCTTGGCGCCCCGGTGCTCCAGGTTCCGCAGCACGGTGAGGCCGTTGGCCACGGTGCTGTGACTGCGGCGGCCGGATAGGTCCGCGACGAAACCCACGCCGCAGGAGTCGTGCTCATGACGGCTGTCATACAAGCCCCCGCGTACTGCAGGCGTCATCGAACCTCCTATCGTCTCGTCTGCCACTTACCTTCCTCGTGCAGTTCGGGACGACGTTGGCCCTCCTGCGCTGCAGTAAACGCCGCCAGCGGGCGGTCCGGCAGGGAACCTCGACCCGGAGGCGGCGGAGCAGCAAAGCTAGCGACGCATTATCTAGCTGCCTCTTCAGATTACCTCAGTGTTACTGGCATCCCCGTGTTCGACCTCCCGCGAAACGTCTTGAACCGGCGAAACGTTCGCCAAAGGTAAATAGTCACATTTCGGCGCGCGGCCCGGCCTAGACGCCGACGGCACCGACGAGGCTGCCCAGGCCGAACGTCAGCGCGCCGGCGATCGCGCCGATGGCCAGCTGGCGCAGCCCGCTGTACCACCAGCTGCGCGCCGTGACACGGGAAACCAGCGCGCCTGCCAGGAACAGGCCCGCTGCCGCGACGATGATCGTCGGAACGAGCGTCGAGGCGCCGAGGATGTAGGGCAGCAGCGGCAGGAATGCGCCGACCGCGAACGACATCAGCGACGACGCGGATGCCACCCACGGCGACGGCAGATCGCCGGGGTCGATGCCGAGTTCCTCCCGTGCGTGTACGCCGAGGGCCTCGTCCTTGTTCTTCGACAGCTGACGGGCGACCTCCGCCGCGAGCTCGGGCTGCAGCCCGCGGCTCTCGTAGAGCTGGGCCAGTTCCTCCTGCTCGGCCAGCGGGTTGCGCTCAAGCTCGGTGCGCTCGATCTCGACCTCGGCGAGCGCGAGCTCCGACTGTGATCTGACCGACACGTACTCGCCCGCCGCCATCGAGAACGCCCCGGCGCCGAGGCCGGCGAACCCGGCCAGCACCACGGAGTTGAGGTTGGAATGGCTGCCGGCCGCTATCCCGGCGATCAGGGCGAAGTTGGACACGAGCCCGTCCATCGCGCCGAACACCGTCGGCCGCAGCCAGCCGCCGGTGACGTCGCGGTGCTCGTGGTGGATCTCCGCGCCGCTGGTGGTCGCGGGACCCGGCTCCGCGGACCCCGGCTCTGCGGCCACTGGCTAACCCTCCCCCCGCGCTCCCGCGTCGGTTGCCTCGCCATGCTCAACTGCCGTCCCGTCATCGGGCGCCGCCCCGGCGGCCGGCGCCTCGGTGCTGGCCGACGCCTCGGTGCTGGCCGGCTCCTCGGTGCTGGCCGGCGCCGGCTCGCTGTCCGGTGCTGCATCGGTCGCCGGCGCCGCCCCGGTGGCCCCCGCGTCGGTGGCCGGTGCCTTCGCGGTGGCCGCCGCTTCGGTGGCCCCTGCTCCGGTGGCCGGCGCTCCCGCGGTGGCGGGCACCGGCTCCGCGGCCGGCACCCCCGCAGCGGCGGGCACCGTCTCCGCTGCTGGTGCCGTCGCCTTGGCCGGCAGCGCTATCACGTCCGGCCCGGTCTTGCGCCGCGTCCAGTACAGGTAAGCCGCGCCGCCGAGGAAGATCAGTATCGCCATCCACTGGTTCACCCGCAGGCCCAGGATGTGATGCGCGTAGTCGATCCGCAGCGATTCGGTGATGAAACGGCCCACCCCGTAGGCCGCCACGTAGAGGGCGAAACCGCGGTCGCCGGTCATCCGGAACCGCCGCATCGCCCAGATGATCAGCAGCGCGACGCCGACGTCCCAGATCGACTCGTACAGGAACGTCGGCTGGTAGGTGACGACGTTCTCGAACCCGGGCATCCGGTGCTGCGGAGAGATCTGCAGCGCCCACGGGAGCGTCGATGGCCGGCCATACAGTTCCTGGTTGAACCAGTTCCCCCAGCGGCCGATGGCCTGGGCCAGCACGATGCCCGCCGCGGCCGCGCCGGCCACCGGGGCCATCCGGACACCGGCGCGCCGGCACGCGATCCACGCGCCGAGCGCCCCGAGCGCGATCGCCCCGGGGATACCCAGCCCGCCATCCCAGATCTTGAAGATCCCGGCCCAGTCGTGCCCCCCGCCGAAGTACAGCTCCGGATCGGTGATCACGTGGTAGATCCGCGCGCCGACCAGACCGAACGGGACCGCCCAGGTGGCGACGTCCAGCATCAGGCCGGACCGCCCGCCGATGGCGCTGTAGCGGCGCTCACCGACCCATACCGCGACGATGACCCCGGCGATGATGCAGAGCGCGTACGCGCGGATGGGGATCACTCCCAGGTGCCACACACCCTGGGAAGGACTGGGGAGGTATGCGAACGACATGACCCCGGACGTTACCCGGCTTTGCCGGCGAATGGGGCCTCGCCGGAGCCGGACGGCACCCCGCCGCGCGCCCGGACGCCTTTGGCCAGGTCGGCGGCGAGCCGCGCCGCGGCATCCACCCCCGCCTGCTCATCGGGCGCGTCGAGCAGGCACCGGACGAACGCCGAGCCGACGATCACCCCGTCGGCGAACGCCGCGACCTGCGCCGCCTGGGCCCCGTCCCGCACCCCGAGCCCGACGGCGACCGGCAGCGTGGTCCGCGCCCGCACCCGCTCGACCAGGCCGGCCGCCGCGTCGCTGACGGACTCGCGGGCGCCGGTCACGCCCATCAGTGAGGCCGCGTAGATGAAACCACCGCAGACCCTGGTCACCCGCTCGATCCGGTCGTCGGTGGAACTCGGGGCGACCAGGAACACCGGGTCCAGCCGGTAGCGCCCGGCCACCTCCAGCCAGGGGCCCGCCTCTTCGGGCGTCAGGTCCGGGGTGATCAGGCCCGCGCCGCCCGCGGCTGCCAGGTCACGGGCGAAGGCCTCCACTCCGTACCGGTCGATCGGGTTCCAGTAGGTCATCACCAGTGCCGGAGTTCCGGTCGCGGCCACGGCCTCTACCGTCCTCAGCACGTCGGCGATCCGGGTTCCGCGGGTGAGCGCCCGGTGCACCGCCTCCTGGATCACCGGGCCGTCCATCAGCGGGTCGGAGTAGGGCAGCCCGACCTCGATGATGTCCGCGCCGGCATTTGCCATCGCCTGCGCCGCCGCGACCGCGCCGTCGACGGATGGGAAGCCGGCGGGGAGGTAGCCGACCAGCGCGGCCCGCCCCCCGGCGGCCGCCGTCGTGAACGCCGGGGTGACCGCCGTCATTTCTGCCCGGCGTCCTGCTGGGCGTCCTGGTCGCCGGCCATCAGGCCGAGCCAGCGCGCAGCGGTGTCCACATCCTTGTCGCCCCGCCCGGACAGGCACACCAGCACCAGCGGCTCGCCGCCTGGCCCGGAGCCGCCGCCGGCGAGCTCACGGCACACCTGCGCCGCCCCGGCCAGCGCGTGTGCGGATTCCAGCGCCGGGATGATGCCCTCGGTCCGGCAGAGCAGCGAGAACGCGTCCATCGCCTGCTGGTCGGTCACCGCGCGGTAGGACGCCCGGCCGGTGTCGTGCAGCCAGGAGTGCTCCGGGCCGACGCCCGGGTAATCGAGGCCGGCCGACACCGAGTGCGTGGTGAGGGTCTGACCCTCCTCGTCCTGCAGCAGGTAGGTCCGCATTCCGTGGATGACGCCGGGAGAGCCGCCGTTCAAGGTGGCGGCGTGCCTGCCGGATCCCAGCCCGTCCCCGGCGGCCTCGAAGCCGATCAGCCGCACGCCGGTGTCGGGAATGAACGCGTGGAACGTGCCGATGGCGTTGGACCCGCCGCCGACGCAGGCGACGACCGCGTCCGGCAGCCGGCCGGTCAGTTCCTGCACCTGGGCGCGCGCCTCCTCGCCGATCACCCGCTGGAAGTCGCGCACCATCATCGGGAACGGGTGCGGTCCCATCACCGAGCCGATGCAGTAGTGCGTCTCATCGACGCTGGTCACCCAGTCGCGGAACGCCTCGTTGATGGCGTCCTTGAGGGTGCGGCTGCCGATGCGGACCGGCCGGACCTCGGCGCCGAGCATCTGCATCCGGGCGACGTTGAGCGCTTGCCGCCGGGTGTCCTCCTCGCCCATGTACACGACGCATTCCAGGCCGAGCAGCGCGCACGCGGTCGCGGTGGCGACACCGTGCTGGCCGGCGCCGGTTTCCGCGATCACCCGGGTCTTCCCCATCCGCCGGGTGAGCAGCGCCTGGCCGAGCACGTTGTTGATCTTGTGAGAGCCGGTGTGGGCGAGGTCCTCGCGCTTCAGCAGCACCCGCGCCGCTGGTCCCGCGCCGGACTTCCCGGCCCCCTCCAGCGCCGCCGCGGCGAACCTGGGCGCTTCGGTGATCAGCGTCGGGCGCCCCGCGTAGCCGTGGAGAAGCTGCCCGAGGTCGGCCTGGAATCGCGGATCGTCCTTTGCGGCCAGGTACTCGCTGGTCAGTTCGTCTAGGGCGGCCATCAGCGCTTCCGGCGCGAACCTGCCGCCGTAACGGCCGAAGTGCCCGCTGGGGTCGGGCATCGCGCCGCCGGCTTCCGGGCCGGCCGCGGATGCGACCCGGGCTGCTGTCTCCGTCATTCCCGGTCACCTCGCAGCGCTGGGTGCGAGCCCGCCGTCACCAGGTCGGCGACCATCGCCCGCGGGTCCTTCTCGGTCACCAGGCTCTCTCCGACCAGGACCGCGTCCGCACCGGCCGCCGCGTAGGCGAGCAGGTCGCGCGGGCCGCGGACGCCCGACTCGGCGATCTTGACGACGTCGTCCGGGATCAGCGGGGCAAGCCGCCCGAAGACTGTCCGGTCCACCTCGAGCGTCGCCAGGTCCCGGGCGTTCACGCCGATCAGCTTCGCTCCGGCTTCCACGGCGCGCAGCACCTCGTCCTCGGTGTGCACCTCGACCAGCGGCAGCAGGCCGATGGACTCGGCCCGTTCCACCAGTGAGACGAGCGCGTTCTGGTCGAGCGCGGACACGATCAGCAGCACCATGTCCGCTCCGCAGGCGCGGGCCTCCCACAGCTGGTACGAGCTGACGATGAAGTCCTTGCGCAGCACCGGGACGTCGACCGCGTTACGGACGGCGGTCAGGTCGTCGAGACTGCCGCCGAAGTAACGCTGTTCGGTCAGCACGCTGATCACCCGCGCACCGCCGGCCTCGTAGTCGCGGGCCAGCGCCGCCGGATCGGCGATGGTGCCCAGGGTGCCCTTGGACGGGCTGGACCGCTTCACCTCGGCGATCACAGCGACGTCAGCATCCTTTAGCGGTGTCAGCGCGTCCCGCGGCGATGGCGTCTCGCGGGCCATCTGCTTCAGTCGGTCCAGTGCGACATGCTCCTGCCGTTGGGCGAGATCAGCACGCACACCGTCCAGGATCTCGTCGAGCACGCTCACTCGGTTCGCGGTCCCCTCGGATCGGTATCCTTGCGTCCCCGATGTTATCGGCCCGGGCAATCGCTGTGGTGGACCCCCGTCCCCGATCGCCGTTCGCCGGGCGCTGCCGCTGCGATGTATCCGACCAGGCATGATGCTAATCCCGGCGCTGCTGCGGGCGTTGCGGCTGCGCGGAGTAACCAACTCCGCGGACAGTCCGGATCGGGCTCCTGTCGCCGAGCTTGGCCCGGAGCTGGGACACGTAGACGTCCACCGCCCGCGGGGCGGGCCCGTCCGCGGTTACGGCGATCGCGGCGAGGAGCCGTTCCCGGGTGAACACCCGGCCGGGGCTGGCGAGCAGAACGGCGAGCAGTTCCCGTTCGGTGGCTGTGAGCGCAACGTCCGCAAACGGTTGCAGGGCGTGATCACCGCCGGTCACAGATGCGGAGACGCCGCCGGTGGCCAGCGCGGCGCGGACACGAGCGACCAGGCTGCGCGGGCCGAACGGGCGGGGCAGGCAGGCGCTGTCAGGCACCCCGGCCTGCGGTGGCCGCAGACCACCCGGTCCTGCGAGGCAGACCACCGGGCGGATCGCGCCGGGCCGGCCGCGGCGGCCGGAGCCGGGCCGGCCGGTGGCGGGCCGGCCAGTGACGGGCGAGCCGGTGGCGGGCAGACCGGTGGCGGGCGAGCCGGTGGCGCCACCGCGCGCGGCATCCGGCTGGCACAAGCCACGCCGGATCTCCCGCGCGCTCAGCCCGGGCATGGTCAGGTCGAGCACCACGACGTCCGGCCGGTACCGGCCGGACGTCAGTTGCCCGAGCGCGTCGGCCGCCTCGGCCGCCGTCGCGGCGATCCGGACCGTGAAGCCTTCCCGCGCCAGGTACCGGCGGGCAAGCTCGGCCACGGCGTCATCGTGCTCCACCAGCAGGACCGACGGCGCCATGCGGCGCTCTTACCGCTCTCCGCCGTGATCGCCGTAGGTGAGGGTGCCGGCGCCGTCGCTGCGGATGGTCTCGGTGCCGCTCCCGCGCCGCCTGGGCAGCGCGCCGTACGCGCGGGCGACGGCCGGGTGCAGCAGCACGGCCGTGATGATGATCGCGAACAGCGTGCCGCCGAGGTAACGGGCGAAGAAGAACCGGTACAGGCCGATCACGACGATGAACACCTCGAAGAACAGCACCACGTTCCGGGCCGTCGGGGTGCCGGCCCGCGCGACGGCGGCGAGCAGGCACAGCGCGGCGACGAGGGTGAGGGTCATCGCGATCGTCGATACGTGGCGGCGGCTGAACGGCAGGCCGACCGCGGCGGCGATCGCGGCCTGGGCGACGACCAGCCGGGTGGTCATGCGGACCAGTTCGTGCGACCCCGGCGGCGCGGTACCGCGCAGGCCGGCCGGCACGCTCCGGGCCAGCCGCTGCCCGAGCCTGGTTCCGCTCACGCTCACCTCCTGCGAAGGCGCCCCTCGGCGGTTCGGCGCGTCACTGCCTAGATACCCGCTGACCGGCGCCGTGCGCGTTCCCGTCCCGGTCGGGACCACCTGTGCTCAGCCTAACCCCGGTCCGCGCCGTTCGGATTGCCCTGTCCAGGGCCGGCAACTGGCGCGGGCGCCTCGGCGGTGGGGTCGGTGCCGCGGTCCAGGGCTTCCCACACCGTGGCGGGATCGCCGCTGACGACCGGCGGTGCGCCGCCGGGCCGTTCGTACCGGCTCGACATCCCCGGCCACCGCGTTCCCCGCCACACCGTGAGCGCTCCCGCCGCCACCAGCAGCACGCCGCCGAACAGCGCAACCACCCACCAGGGGAAGGCCACCATCGTGATGTCCGGCCGCGGCCCACCCGTGGCCGGATGCGCGGAGACCCCGGAACCCGAGTGATCCGCCGCAACCGCGGCGACGTGGGCGGCACCGGTGGACGTGGCGGCGGCAACGGCGATCCCCGCCCCGAACACGGCGAGCAGCATTCCGGAGATCCTGCGAAGCACCCGGCGGGTGGCGATGACCGCCGCCAGGCAGGCCAGCCCCGCGATGGCCAGCGCGGAGACGGCGGCGGTGAGATCCTGTCCGGTCAGCGCGACGGTCGAGCCGGGCAGCGGATTCTCGGCCGGGAAACGGGCGTGCGCCCACGGCTGCCTGGCCGCGAGCAGCGCGATTCCCGCGCCCAGCGCGCCGGCCGCCAGCGCTGCGCCGAACTCCCGGCTCGCGGGCCGCCGGGCGGGACGCGGGCTCGTCTCGCCGGTTTCCGGGGGCGGGGACGGCGCCGGAGAAGTCGGGGACACAGGACGACCCTACGGAGGCTTCGCGGCTACGCGGGCACCGGACGGTCGCCGGTAACGGCGTCGATCTGCAGCGCGTCGAAGCAGGTCCGGTCCCCGGTGTGACAGGCAGCGCCCACCTGGTCGACCCGGACCAGCACGGTGTCGCCGTCACAGTCGAGTGCGACCGACTTCACCCACTGCTGATGGCCTGACGTCTCGCCCTTGACCCAGTACTCCTGCCGGCTACGCGACCAGTAGGTGCACCGGCCGGTGGTGAGCGTCCGGTGCAGCGCCTCGTCGTCCATCCAGCCGAGCATCAGCACCTCGCCGGTGTCGTACTGCTGAGCGATCGCCGGGACCAGCCCGTCGGCGTTGCGCTTGAGCCGGGTGGCGATGCTCGGGTCCAGCCTGCTTGTCACGGCACTCCTTCGTCTTTCTCCACGCCAGGCTACGGGACCAGGTCCGCCGAGGGCGCCACAGGAGGGCACGCCTATGATCCGAGCGTGAGTTTCGCACGCGATGAGCGGACTGCGCTGTGCGCGCTGCTCGATGAGTCCGGGCCGGAGGCCCCCACCCTCTGCGACGGCTGGGAGACCCGGGACCTGGCCGCCCACCTCGTTCTCCGGGAGCGCCGGCCGGACGCGGCCGCGGGGATCATGGTGCGTCCGCTGGCCGGCTACGCGGAGCGCGTCCAGCGGCAGATCGCCGCGCGGCCCTACCGCGAGGTCGTCGAGATGATCCGCTCTGGTCCGCCCCGGCTGTCGATCTGGGCGGTTCCCGGTGCGGACGAGCACGGGAACGCCGTCGAGTACTTCGTCCACCACGAGGACGTGCGCCGGGCGGAACCCGGCGCCCAGCCGCGCAAGCTCGGTCCCGAAGCCGAGGACTTGCTGTGGGGCCGGCTGCGAATGGCCCGTTTCGTCCTGCGAGGTGCTCCCGGCGGCGTTGTCCTGCGGCGCGACGGCGCCTCAGACCCAGCCGCCGGCACAGCCGACGGCACTCCGGCGTCCGGTTCGCAGCAGATCACGGCGAAGTCGGGAACGCCCTCGGTCACCGTCACCGGTGCGCCGGGAGAACTCGTGTTGTGGGCACTGGGCCGCACCTCGGCCGCACAGGTCCGCCTCGACGGAGACGAAACGGCGGTGCGGACGCTTCGTAACGCCCGCTGGAGCCTGTAGCCAGGGCGCCCTTCCTGGCCTGCGTCAAAACCGGTCAGCTTCAAACCGGTCAGCGTCAAAACCGGAAGCGGGACAGGCCGCCCGGCTCCGCCGACACGGTCACGATCGCCGAGCGTGGCTCAATGCGGTACACGTTCCACGGCGGCGGTCCCTGCGACGGGGCGTTGAACGGAGCGGTGATGCCCTGCCCGCTGGGGTCGGGTTCGGCCGGCCAGCCGTTATCCGCCCACGCCTTCGCAATGCGCGCCAGGGCGCCCGGCTCGGTCACTCGTGCAGCATCGCCCTCGATGACGACGTCCGCGTCGCGTATCGACACCGCGATCGAACACCGGGGATCGCGCGCGACGTTGCGCCCCTTCCGGGTGCCTGCGCCGGTCTGGAACCAGAACGTGCCGTCCAGCCACATGGCACCGACCGCGGTCACATGCGGGCGGCCGTCCTCGTTGACCGTTGACAGCCAGGTCGTGCGGGAGTTATGCGCGTCCGGAGCTGGCGACGACCCCGCGTCGAGCTTCTCGGCAACTGCGGCCCAATCCACCGGCGGCAGGCCTTCCGCCTTACCCAGATTGATGATCTCCATCAGGTATCCCCTCCTCATCCAGGGAACGTCCCGGTTAACAGCGTCTGGTAGATGAGACGCGCGACGACCGCGAAAGTCATCGCAACATCCGCGGGTCACGAGCCGTCCGCGGACCGGAGAAGGGCAGGGAAGCGCTGCGGTGACGGCCGCCAGCGCCCGGCTAGAGCTCTTTCCTGAGCTTCTTGAGGAAAGCGGTGCTGGCTTCCGGCGGTTCGGCCTCGGCGAACAACCTGTCCATCACGGCCAGGTAATGATCCACGTCGTCGCGCTTGTCCAGGTACAGCGCGCTGGTCAACTGCTCCAGGTAAACGACGTCCGGCAAGTCGGGCTCGGCGAACCGGAGAATGCTGAAAGGCCCGCCCGCGGCCGCGTGCCCGCCATGCCGGAATGGCATTACCTGCAGCGTGACCGGGCGCCGGGCGGTCAGCTCGATAAGGCGGTCGAGTTGCGCTCGCATGACGGCGACCCCGCCCAGCGGCCTGCGCAGCGCGGTCTCGTCCACCACAGCCCACAGCCGGGTAGCGTCACCCCGGCTGCCGGCTCCAGCCGTGCTGTCGATGAAATGGCGTTGGCGCATCACCCGGAGCGCGACGCGCCGGTCCACCTCGTCGGCGGAGGCGTTCGGATAGCCGAGCCGGACGACGGCGCGGGCATAATCCTCGGTCTGGAAGAGTCCCGGCACGAATTGAAGCTCGTAGGTCCGGATCAGCGACGCCGCGCCTTCCAGCCCGACGTACTCCTCGAACCACTCGGGCAGCACATCCCCGTACGGCGCCCACCATCCCCGCTCGTTCGCCCTGGTGGCGAGCGCCAGCACGGCGTCCCGCCGGCGCCCTTCGCCGACCCCGTACAGCGTCAGCAGGTCGGTGATATCGCGTTCCTTGCAGCTAACCCGCCCCAGCTCGAGCCGGCTGATCTTGGAGCGTGAGGAGCGGATCTCGTACCCGGCGGCCTCCCGGGTGATTGCGGCCGCCTCACGCAGCGCGCGCAACTGAGCGCCGAGCAGCATCCGCAGGGCCGTCGGCCCGCCCCCCGAACCCGCGACGAAGCTGCCGGGGGCATGCTCGCCGCCCGTTTCCCCGGGCGACCCCTGTTGTTTCACACAGGCTCCTGAAGCCGATCCGCCAGCACCGGGCCACCATCGCCCTCGCCGCGAGTCAGCCAGCGAGCGCCACCGTGGTGGCCGCTCCGGAACCGCCCGGAATTGCGCTGCCGGCGGGCAGTCCCGTTCGCGAACCTCCCGGAACCCGCGCCGAGGCAGGGGCCGGGAGGGGAGACGCCCCGAACGCTATCACTTGTGCGGCGTTTTGCCCCTCTTGTCCCTGATGCGGCATCGCGGCATCGGGCGGCGCGCTGGCGTCTCTGCCCGGGCCGGTACCGGGTCCGGCCGGCCCGGGCGGCCTGGCTTCCGACCGCCCGGAGCCAGCCAGCACCGACATCCGCGGGACGGACTAAACCAGGTTGTCGAAGTCGCCGTCCTTGGCGCCGCGCAGGAACGCGGCCATTTCGGCGCGGGTGTAGACAAGCGCCGGCCCATTGGGGTCGCGGGAGTTGCGGACCGCCACCGCCGCGTCCGGCAGTTTCGCAAGCTCCACGCAGTTCCCGCTGGGGTTGCTGGCCGAACTCTTCTGCCAGCGCACTCCGTCCAATTGGCCAGCGGGCACACCGTTGTCGATGTGCTGCATCCATACCTCCCGTCCATCGGCCGTATCGCCGCACCCCGCGCGCACGTGCATCAGTGCATGCATCTGAGCGTGCACGGCACACCCTAGCAGGATTATGCACGTGCATCAGCGCTTGCAATCACGGTGTGCATCGGGCAGACTCGGCCAGTACGCAAACGTTCGCTATTACACGCGTTCGCGCCAGCGAGTCGGCCTGAACCGGGCTCCAGGTAACGAAAGTCTGGCGAAAAAGGCGAGAAGGACGGACGACTACGGCGATGACAGGATCGTCGGCGCGGGCGCCAGGACGTTACGTGGCGGCCCCGGTGAATGGCGGCGCCAGCTGGGACTGGATGCGCCCCGCCGTGGAGATGGC
>JBPYFL010000016.1:0-2281 GCA_051986485.1 Streptosporangiaceae bacterium
CGGACCATGCCGAGGCTGCCGTTGTTGATGATCGCGATCTTGACGGGGATGCCCTCGATCACGCACGTGGCCAGCTCCTGGTTGGTCATCTGGAAGCAGCCATCACCGTCGATCGCCCACACCTGGACGTCCGGCACGCCGACCTTGGCGCCGAGCGCGGCGGGGACCGCGAACCCCATCGTGCCGGCGCCACCTGAGTTGATCCAGGTCCGCGGGTGCTCATAGCCGATGAACTGCGCCGCCCACATCTGGTGCTGGCCGACGCCCGCCAGGTAGATCGCGTCCGGGCCGACCAGCTTGCCGATCCGCTCGATCACGTACTGCGGCGCCATGCTGCCGTCGTCCGGATCGGTGTAGCCGACCGGGTACCTGGACCGCCACTGTCCGAGCTGCGCCCACCATTCGGTGTGGTCACCCTTGTGACCGCTGGCGTGCTCGGCCTGGACGGCCGCGATCAGGTCGGCGATGACCTCCTTGCAGTCACCCACGATCGGCACGTCCGCCCGGCGGTTCTTGGAGATCTCCGCGGGGTCGATGTCGGCGTGCACGATCAGCGCCTCCGGCGCGAAGGTGTCCAGCTTCCCGGTCACCCGGTCGTCGAACCGCGCGCCGAGCGCGACGATCAGGTCCGCCTTCTGCAGCGCGCCGACCGCGGCGACGGTGCCGTGCATGCCCGGCATCCCCAGGTGCTGCCGGTGGCTGTCGGGGAACGCGCCCCGTGCCATCAGCGTCGTCACCACCGGCGCGCCGGTGAGCTCGGCCAGCTGCATCAGTTCCGCGGCCGCGTCGGCCTTGACCACGCCGCCGCCCACGTAAAGCACGGGCTTCTTCGCGTCGGTGATCATCCGCGCCGCCTCGCGGACCTGCCGGGAGTGCGGCCTGGTCACCGGATGATAGCCGGGCAGGTCGTAGGTGACCGGCCAGGTGAACTCCGTCGTTGCCTGCATCGCGTCCTTGGCGATGTCCACCAGGACCGGGCCGGGGCGGCCCGTGCCGGCCAGGTGGAAGGCCTCGGCGACCGTGCGCGCGATGTCCTCCGGCTTGGTGACGAGGAAGTTGTGCTTGGTGATCGGCAGCGTGATCCCGGAGATGTCCGCCTCCTGGAACCCATCGGTGCCGATCAGGCTGCTCGGCACCTGACCGGTGATCGCCACCACGGGCACGGAGTCCATGTACGCGTCGGCCAGCGGCGTGACCAGGTTGGTGGCGCCGGGGCCGCTCGTTGCCATGCACACCCCGACCCGGCCCGTCGCCTGGGCGTAGCCGGTGGCCGCGTGGCCGGCGCCCTGCTCGTGCCGGACCAGGATGTGCCGGATTTTGTCGGAGTCGAGCAGCGGGTCGTAGGCGGGAAGCACCGCCCCGCCCGGAATCCCGAACACCACCTCGACGCCGATCTGCTCCATGGCCATGACCAGCGCCTGGGCGCCTGTGACCTTCGCCTTGATCGCCGGAAGCTGGCCCGCCGCCCCGGCGGCCTGGGACGTTGCGCCGCCCCCGGCCGTCTGGGGCGCACTGGCCGCCTGCGCGGGCGGGCGCGGCGAGTGCGACGCGCCTTGCTGCGCCGGGGCCTGCTGCGCCGGAGCGGTGTGCTGCACGGATGACGCCGGCCGCGGCGGCGCTGCCTTCGGGGGTCCTGGCCTCGCCGGAATGTCCAGTGGCGAGGGCCCGGGGTGGGACTGGGGCCTGCCTGGCGGCTGATCAGCTGGCCCGGAGGCGGCCTGTGGACTGGGATGGACTGGGCTCGTCTGCTCGGTCATCGGGTGGCTTCCTTGTCAGGATGTGCGGCTTGCGGCATTAAAAAACCCCTCGTGCCGGTCGGCAGTCGAGGGGTGCGCGCAGAAGCTGGCTGGTTAGCTTTCTGCGCGCCAGCCAAGTACGAGGATGTGATTCCGCTTCACGGCTACAACCCTCGCCTATGACATACCCTCGCGTCAAATTATCACCGGTGCGGTCTCACTATCCGAGACGAGTTGTCCGGCATTTCACTTTACGCGGCCGGGACGCCTGGCTTTGTCGTGCCGTTGACATCCGGCGAGACGGCCTCGGCGTCCGTCGCGGCCGCGCCGGTCGCCGTTCGGATCAGCGCCTCGACGCCGGGCGCCGCCATCGGCCTGGCGACCAGGAATCCCTGGCCGTACTCGCAGCCCATCTCCCGCAGCTCGGCCAGCTGGCGCGGCTCCTCGATCCCTTCGGCCACCACGCGCATCCCTAGTTCGCGGCCGACCTGGACGATGGTCCTGGTGAGCAGCGTGAGGGTCGGGTCCTGGCCGAGACCGGAGAC